>NZ_JCAKRX010000002.1:0-551249 GCF_059515225.1 Stenotrophomonas sp. CS3K5 | reverse complement strand
GGCGGCTTCCACGGCGGCGTTCAGCGCCAGGATGTTGGTCTGGAAGGCGATGCCGTCGATGACGCTGATGATCTCGGCGATCTTCTTCGAGGAGGCTTCGATGGCCGACATGGTGGTGACCACCTGGCCGACCACCTCGCCGCCCTGCGAGGCAACGCCATGGGCGCCAATGGCGAGCTGGTTGGCCTGGCGGGCGTGTTCGGCGTTCTGGCGCACGGTGGAGGTCAGTTCCTCCATCGACGCAGCGGTCTCTTCCAGGTTGGCGGCCTGCTGCTCGGTGCGGCGCGACAGGTCGCTGTTGCCGGAGGCGATTTCGCCGGCGGCCAGGGTGATGCTGGAGGCGCTGGCCTGGATCTGGCCGACGATCTGGGTCAGCTGCGCGACGGTGGTGTTGGCATCGTCACGCATGCGCGCGAACACGCCGTTGAACTGGCCTTCCATGCGCGCGGTCAGGTCGCCTGCGGCAATGGACTGCAGCAACTGCGAGAGCTGGCCGAGGTTGCCGTCGGCCACCTGCATCATGGTGTTGAGATGCTCGATCATCAGCCTGAAATCATGCTGGAAGCGCTGGGCGTCACCGCGCTGGCTGAAGTCGCCTGCGGCCGCTGCGGCGGCCAGCTGCTGGATCTGGGTGTTGATCGCCAGCAGGCTGGCCTTGGCCGCATCCATCGATTCATGCAGGATGGCGCGGCTGCCCGGCAGGCGGCGTGCATCCGGGGCGAGATTGCCGATGGCGTACTGGTTGAGCACGTCGATGGCATCGCGGATCGCATCGAGGTGTTCGAAGATCACGGTGTTGATGCCGGCGGCCAGCTGGCCATAGACGCCCGGGAAGTCTTCCGGAATGCGGTGGCCGATGTCCGGGCCGGCATGCATCTGCGCCATCAGCTGGGTCTGCTCGGAGAAGCGCCGCAGCGTGGCGGTCATTTCGGCGGTGGCGGCCAGCATCTTGCCGGCTTCGTCCTTGCTGGTGGCCTGGGTGCTGACGCTCAGGTCGCCGCGGGCGACCGCCTGGATGGCATGCACGGCCTTGCCCAGCGGACCGGTGACGGCACGCGAGATGACCGTGGCCAATGCGGCGGCCACCAGCGAAAGCAGCACGATGCAGCTGACGATGGCGATCATGCTGGTACGGTGGGTGGCGTTGGCATCGGCGATCTTGCCGTCCATCAGGCCGGCGATGTGGGCGCCGAGGGTCTTCATCGCGGCAAACAGATCGCGGCGTGCCGGTCGTGACTGCTCGTCGGAGATCTGCTGGGCGAGGGCACCGTCACCGGCGGCTACGGCTTCACGCATGGCCTTGTTGGCGGCGAAGTAGCGATCCAGCTGCGCGCTGGCGGCACGATACAGCTCACGTTCCTTGGCCAGTGCCGGCAGCGCTGAGTACGCGGCCAGTTCCTCATGCACGGTCCTGGCGGTGTCGTCCATGCGCTTGTTGTAATCGGCCACCTTGTCGGGCTGGTCGAGCATGCTCAACAAGGCCAGTTCGTAGGTGCGGAACTCGCCCAGCTGCGAGCGCGCCTCGCCCAGGTGCTGGACCGACGGAATATCGTTGCCGGCCATCTCGCCGAGCTGCTTGTTGGCTTCACTCAGGCGCAGCAGGGCGAAGGCGCCGAGGACGAGGGTCATCAGCGTGGTGAGCGTGAACCCCACGGCCAGCTTGCGGGCGATGGGCAGATCTTGGAACCACTTCATGCAGGGTGCTCCAGGTGGGCAGGGTGCCGGCGGCGGTGCGCCGGCTGGGGGGGGGGGCATCGCGAACGGTGGTGCCGGTGGGGGTTCGGTGACGGCCGTCATTGCGGAATAACGGCGCGGTTTGAACGGACTTTATGGACGCAGATCACATTCGGTTGCGTAGGGATGACGGCGCGAAAGTGCGGCAGTGGCGGGGCTTTCGCTTGAATGATGTGGTTGCGCGCGAAACCAACGCGGCGACGGAGTTCACGGAATGCGCGGCGCCATCAGTCGGGGTCAGTTCCCTTTCCTGCGGAATGGGAGCTGACCCCATCGCCGCCGCCATCGCCGGAGCGCGCGCAAACAAAAACCGCCGCCCCGAAAGGGCGGCGGTTCTGTACAGCCTGCAAGCAGGATCAGGCGGCCTGCGGCATCCGCAGCGAGCGCACCAGGCCGCCGATGTCGACGATCAGGGCGACGCGGCCATCGCCGAGGATGGTGGCACCGGAGACCCCGCCGATGCGGCGGTAGTTGTTCTCGATGTTCTTCACCACCACCTGCTGCTGGCCCACCAGTTCGTCCACTTCCAGCGCAATCTTCTGGCCATCGCCTTCGACCACCACCACCAGCGATTCGCTGTTGGCACGGCGGCTGCCATAGCCGTAGTACTCGGTCAGCGACAGGATCGGCAGGTACTCGCCGCGTACGCGCAGCACGCGGCCTTCGCCGGCCATGCTGCGGATGTCTTCGGGCTGCGGTTGCAGCGCCTCCAGCACATAGGCCAACGGCAGGATCAGGGTTTCACCGGCCACGGCCACGGTCATGCCATCGAGGATGGCCAGGGTCAGTGGCAGGCGGATCAGCGTGCGGGTGCCAGCGCCGAGGCTGCTTTCGATCTGCACCTCGCCGCCCAGCGCCTGGATGTTGCGGCGGACCACGTCCATGCCGACGCCGCGCCCGGACAGATCGGTGACCGCATCGGCGGTGGAGAAGCCGGGTTGGAAGATCAGGTCCCAGACCTGCGAATCGGTGGGATTGTCCGGTACCGCCAGGCCGCGTTCATGCGCCTTGGCCAGGATCTTGCTGCGATCCAGGCCGCGGCCGTCGTCGCTGACCTCGATCACGATGTGGCCGCCCTGATGCGACGCGGCCAGAGTGATGGTGCCGGTTTCGTCCTTGCCCGCGCCGCGGCGCACGTCCGGCATTTCCAGGCCGTGGTCGATCGAATTGCGCACCAGGTGCACCAGCGGATCGGCAATCTTCTCGATCAGGCCCTTGTCGAGCTCGGTGCCTTCGCCGACGGTGCGCAGGCGCACCTGCTTGCCGAGGCGGCTGGACAGATCGCGGACCAGGCGCGGGAAGCGCCGGAACACGGCTTCAACCGGCAGCATGCGCACGCCGATGACCGCTTCCTGCAGGTCGCGGGTATTGCGCTCGAGCTGGTCCAGGCCGGCGAACAGGCTCTCGGCGTGGACCGGATCCAGGGCATGCGAGACCTGCTTGAGCATGGCCTGGGTGATGACCAGTTCGCCGACCAGGTTGATCAGCGCATCGACCTTGTCGACGCTTACACGGATCGAGGTCTCCGCTTCCTGGCTGGCGCCGGCGGCCGGGCTGGCTGGGGCGGCCGGAGCGGCGGCGGAGGCGGTGGAAGGGGCAATCTGTGTTGCTGCCGGGGCCTGGGTGGCCAGGCTTGGCGGCGCGGCCGGACGGATGTCCAGTTCGCAGTCGTCCAGCACCCAGGCAAAGGTGTCTTCGATCTTGCTGCGCGGCACCTTGCCGACCAGACCCAGGTCCCAGGCCAGGTGCGCTTCAAGCGGGTCGAGCTGGGCGAAGCCCGGCAGGCGCTCCATGCGCGCGGCCACCTGCAGCGAACCGAGGTGTTCCAGTTCGCGGATGATGCGCAGCGGGTCGTTGCCGCTCATGAACAGCGAAGGTGCCGGGGTGAAGCCGATCTGCCAGGCTTCCGGCGTGTCGTCGACCTTGGCCGCTGCCGGCGCGGGGGCGCTTGCCGCGGCCTGACCGGACAGCACCGCTTCCAGGCGTGCCTTCACCGCAGCCACTGCGGCAGGGTCGGCGGCCTGGCCATGCTCGGCCTCGCGCAGCAGCGCGCGCAGCACGTCCACCGAGGACAGCATGGCGTCGACGGCATGGCCCTCCAGCGCACGCTTGCCGGCGCGCAGCTCATCGAGCAGCGTTTCCAGTACGTGGGTCAGGCTGGCGATGGCGTCGAAGCCGAAGGTGCCGGCGCCGCCCTTGATCGAGTGGGCGGCGCGGAACACCGAATTGATGATCTCCGCGTCCTGCTGCCCCGATTCCAGGGCCAGCAGGCCAGCCTCCATCGCGTCGAGGCCTTCGCGGCTCTCCTCGAAGAAGGTGGCGTGGAAGCGTTGCAGGTCCATGCTCATGGCAGTGGTGGTCCGGAAGCGAAGAGGGGAAGCGGCGGCGGGCGATCAGCCCAGCACTTTCTGCACGGTGGCGACCAGCTGTTCGGGATTGAACGGCTTGACCAGCCAGCCGGTGGCACCGGCGGCCTTGCCTTCGGACTTCTTGTCGGCGGCCGATTCGGTGGTCAGCATCAGCAGCGGGGTGAACTTGTAGTCCGGCAGCTGGCGCAGTTCGCGGATCAGCGCGATGCCGTCCATGTTGGGCATGTTGACGTCGGTGACCACCGCGTTGAAGCGTTGGCCCTTGGCGCGACCGAGCGCGACCGCGCCGTCTTCGGCTTCTTCGACGGCAAAACCGGCCGAGGTGAGGGCGAAGGAAACCATCTGGCGCATCGACGCCGAATCGTCCACCACCAAGATACGTGCGCTCATGCAGCGTTCTCCACAGATTTCAGGTTGTCATGGGGTACGTCCAGGCCCAGGGCCTGGGTGACGCCCAGCAGGCGCGCGGCGTCACGGAAGGTTGCAGTGCAACCGTGGAAGCCGGTGCCCAGGCCTGCCTCGCGGCGGGCCTGCACGAATGCACACAGCACCTGCACCGCGGCCGTGTGGATGCGGGCGACCTGGCTGGCATCCAGGGTCAGCTCGCCTGCCTGCGCCACCAGCGGGGCGAGGCGGTTCTTGAGCTCGGTGCTGCTCTCGATGCCGAGATCCTCACCCAGTTCGACAGTGCTCATCGTTGCTCCGGACAAACGGTTCCGTGATCCATAACGGCACCCCGGCAGGGTTCTTTAGAGGAATCGACGCGGAGCGTCGATGCGGCTGATGGTGGGCAGATCGCAGGGGCGTTTGCGACTTAACCCCCTCCGTCCCCTTTTGGGGGCTCAGCTCAGCAGCCGGGTGGCGTCGAGCAGGATCATCGGCCGCTGGCTGACGCGTGCCACGCCGCGGAACAGGTCGTTGGAGATCTGGCAGATGCGCGCGGTATCCGGCGGTTCGATCTGCGAATCGGTGAGGTTGGCGACGTCTTCCACCGCCGACACGCGCAGGCCGATGGTCTCGCCGTCTTCTTCCAGCACCACGATCCGGGTCTGCGCGTCGTCTTCGGCGGCGGCGGCACCAAGGTGCAGGCCGAGGTCCATCACCGGTACCACCTGGCCGCGCAGGTTCATGATGCCGAGCATCGCCGGTGCGGTGCCACGCAGGGGCAGCAAGGGCACCGGCAACACCACTTCCTGCACCTTCAGCAGTTCCAGTGCGTAGGCCTGGGTGCCGCAGCGCAGGCGCAGCCAGCGCGAGGTGCGTTCGGCGGCACGGCGGTTCTGCGGATGCGGGCTGCTGGCGGGCTGGTGGGCCTGGGCCTGCAACTCCTGCCAGCTGCCCGGGCGGTTGCCGCTGGGGGCGTCCAGTGCCACGCGCGGGGGCGGGGCGACGGCGGCGCGTGCGGACGGTGCAGCTGCGGGGCGGGGAGTGGGCGCCGGCGCGGCGATCACCGCGGGTGGGGGCGGGGCGACGTCCTCGCCACCGGCGGCAGCCTCGAAGGCGGCCTGCAGGCCGGGGCTGTCGGTGTGGGCAAGACGATGACTGTCGGCCGCATCGGTCTCGTAGATCACTTCGTCGGGCAGGTCATCCCAGGTAGGCTCGGGGCCGGTCGTTACGGCGGCTGCGGGTGCTGGCGCGGTTTCGTGGATGACTTCGTCGGGCAGGTCATCCCAGGTGGGCTCGCGTTCCGGAGAGGCGGCGCTTGGCGGGGAAGGCGGGGCCCCCGCCGGTGCAGCGGCAGCCTCGAAAGCGGCCTCCAGCAGGGCGTCGTCCGCGCTCGGGCCCGCAACGACAGCGTCCGTTTCGTAGATCACTTCGG
The DNA here is from genome assembly GCF_059515225.1 of Stenotrophomonas sp. CS3K5. Taxonomy (NCBI): domain Bacteria; kingdom Pseudomonadati; phylum Pseudomonadota; class Gammaproteobacteria; order Lysobacterales; family Lysobacteraceae; genus Stenotrophomonas; species Stenotrophomonas sp. CS3K5. The sequence goes on along the minus strand of NZ_JCAKRX010000002.1, from coordinate 545,327 downwards.
CCGGCAGATCGTCCCAGGTCGGCTCGCGCTCTGCATCGATCACGCTGACGGGCGCGGACGCGGCCTGGAAGGCGGCTTCCAGCGCGGTGTTGTCCACGGCAGGGGCCGCGGTGACGGTCTCGGTCTCATAGATCACTTCGGCCGGCAGATCGTCCCAGGTCGGCTCGCGTTCCGGTGCCGCCGCGTCCGCCGGGCGTGGCCCGGCGCTACCGGGAGGTGGCACGGCAGCCGGCGCCGCAACAATCGCTTCGCCCAGCAGTTCGTCCAGATAGTCGTCCAGTACGCCGGTGCTGTTCATGCCGCCTGCTCCAGCGCGCGCGCGTCCTCACCCAGAATCCAGTTCAGTGCACGCCGGTAGGCCGCAAGACCGCGCCCCGGATAGTCCTCACCGATGCTCGGCAGGGTCAGGCCGGCGGCGTTGCTGATGCGGGTGTCGATCGGAATAGCGTCTTCCCACACGCGTGCACCGTGGCGATCCTGCATGGTGCGCAGCGATTCGTTGCCGGCGCGCGTGCGGCGGTCGAACAGGGTCGGCAGGATCGAAATCGGCAGCGGGCGCCGGCGCGAACGCTCGACCATCTCACCGGTGCGGACCATGCCATCCAGTCCGTGCAGGGCCAGCGGCTCGGCCTGGGTGGGGATGATCAGGCGGTCGGCCGCGGCCAGCGCATTGATCATCAGCAGGCCGAGGGTCGGCGCGCAGTCCAGCAGGATGTAGTCGTGCTGGCCCTGGTGGCGCGCCAGCGCGTTCTGCAGCGCCAGGCCGAGCCCGGGCTGGTTGGCGCTGCGGCGCTCCAGCGTGGCCAGCGCGGACTGTGCGCAGACGTAGTCCAGGCCGTGGATGTTGCTGGCGTGGCACAGGCCGGAAAGATCGGCCGGCGGCGTGCCGAACAGTTCAAGCACACCGGCCGGCGGCGGATCCACCGGCACGCCGAAGGCGCGGCTGAGCGACGCATGCGGATCGAGGTCGATCAGCAGCACGCGATGGCCGAGTGCGGCCAGGCCGCGGCCGAGGGCGAGGGTGGTGGTGGTCTTGCCGACTCCGCCCTTCTGGTTGGCGACTGCCCAGATGCGCATCGGATTACTCCTTCATTGCCGGGGGAACGGCGGCGCCGACGCGGCTGCCAGCCGGCACCGGTGGCAACGTCACCGGCGCGAGGGGGGAAGTGGGGGCGGTAGCCGGCGTTGCGGCGGCTTGTTCGGGGGTGGCCCTGTCAACGGCACCGGTGGCGGCGTTCAGACGTTGGCCGAGCGGGTCCACCGAATGGCTGGTGTCGGCCAGGATGATGACCATCACCCGGCGATTGCGGTTGCGGCCCTGCGCGCTGTCGTTCTCCTCGCGCGGGCGGAACTGGCCGTAGCCGACCATCGCCAGCCGCGACGGCTGTACGCCCTGGTCGGCGAACAGGTGCACCACGCTGGCCGCGCGCCCGGCCGACAGTTCCCAGTTGGACGGGAAGGTGGCGGTGGCGATCGGCACGTTGTCGGTGTGGCCTTCCACACGCACGCTGTTGGGTACATCGCGCAGCACGTCGGCCAGGCTGGCCAGGGTCTGCCGGGCGTGCACGTCCAGCGCCGCCGAGCCGGTGGGGAACAGGATGTCGCTGTTGATCTCCACTTCGATCCACAGCTCGGTACGGCGCACGCTGATCATGCCGCGGTCGATCAACGGTGCCAGCGCGGCGGTGAGGCGGTCGGCGATGCTGTTGAGCTGGCGCTCGGCGCGTGCGATCTGTTCCTGGTTGTGCACCGACACCGGCATGCGCATCTGCGAGGCCATCGACGGCAGCAGCGTCGGATCATGCGAGGGTGCCGGCGCCGAAGGGCCGATCTTGGTGCCGGACTTGATCACCGACGGGCTGTCCCAGCCGCCACCCTGCACCTGCTTGTTGCCGACCTGCACCGGATTGATGGTGCGCGGCGCACCGCCGAAGGCGTCGGTGAGCGCGTCGGCCATGATCCGGTACTTGCCCTCGTTGACCGAGGAGATCGCGTACATGACCACGAAGAAGGCGAGCAGCAGCGTCATCAGGTCGGCATAGGGGATCGCCCATGCTTCGTGGTTGGCGTGCTCTTCGTGGTGCTTGCGGCGGGCCATGTCAGTGCAGGAAGCCGGAGAGGTTGGTTTCGATGTTGCGCGGGTTCTCGCCCTGGGCGATCGAGATCAGGCCTTCGATGACCATTTCGCGGTCGCGCGTGTTGTGCGAGATCACACTCTTGAGCTTGGCGGCGATCGGCAGGAACAGCAGGTTGGCCGAGGCGATGCCATAGATGGTGGCGGTGAACGCGGCGGCGATGCCATGGCCGAGCTTGCTCGGGTCGGCCAGGTTCTTCATCACTGCGATCAGGCCGAGCACGGCGCCGATGATGCCGAGGGTGGGTGCGTAGATGCCCATCGCCTCGAATACCTTGGCGCCGGCCTGGTCCTGGTGCTCCTGGCTGCCCAGTTCGATTTCCAGCATGTGCCGCATCGATTCGGGCTCCACGCCGTCCACCAGCAGCTGCAGCCCCTTGCGCAGGAACGGGTCCTGCTGTGCTTCCACCTGCGATTCCAGGCCCAGCAGGCCCTGGCGACGGGCGATGTTGCTCCATTCCACGATCTGGCGGATCAGCTCGTGGCGATCGCTGTTCGGCGGGCGCACGACCCAGCGCACGATCTTGAAGGCGTGCTTGAACACGGCCGGTGAGGTGTGCAGCAGGATCGCCGCGACGGTGCCGACGATGACAATCACAAAGGCCGCAGGCGACCACAACGATGCCAGCCCGGCGCCCTTGAGGATGCTGCCACCGACCAGCGAGGCCAGGGCGAGAAAGAGTCCAATGAGGCTGAGTCTATCCATGGATCCGGTATCGGCTTGTGTGAATGGGACTTGAGACACCGGGCGTTCGTGTACAGACGGTAGTCACAGTTTCTGGGGGCGCCGGGCGGGGCCCGGCGGGGGTCATCGCAGGCCGTCCACGTCCAGGATCAGCGCCATGCGACCATCGCCGATCAAGGTTGCACCGGCATAACCGCGCAGGCCGCGCAGGGCTTTGGGCAGCGGCTTGATGACCACTTCCTCGCGCCCGCGCACCTGGTCCACGACCAGCCCGAAGCGTGCCTCGCCGGCCTGCAGCACCACAATGGTCAGCAGGGTGGAGGCGGCCGGCGTCACATCCAGCCACTGGCGCAGATCGACCAGCGGCAGGGTGTGCGAGCGGCGGTCGAGCACGGCACGGCCATCGAACCAGCCCAGCGAGGTGCGCGGCGCGTGCAGCACTTCCATCACGCGCGCCAGCGGCAGCGCGTAGACGTCCTCGCCGGCCTGCACCAGCAGCGTCGGCAGGATCGCCAGGGTCAGCGGTACGCGGATCAGGAAGCGGCTGCCACGGCCCAGCTCCGACTGGATCTGGATCTGGCCGCTGAGTTCGCGGATACGGGACTGCACCACGTCCATGCCGACGCCGCGGCCGGAGATGTCGGTCACCTGCTGCTTGGTCGAGAAGCCGGGCAGGAACACCAGGTGCAGGCATTCCTCGCTGCTCAGGCGGGCGGCGGCTTCCGGATCGATCAGGCCCTTCTCGCGTGCCTTGGCGCGCAGCTTTTCCGGGTCGATGCCGGCGCCATCGTCCTGCACCTCGATGCTGACGTAGTCACCTTCCTGCTGCGCCGACAGGCGCACATGGCCCATCCGCGGCTTGCCCTGCGCTTCGCGCAGTTCGGGCATTTCCACGCCATGGTCGATGGCATTGCGGACCAGGTGAACCAGCGGGTCGGCCAGGGCTTCGACCAGGTTGCGGTCGAGCTCGGTCTCGGCGCCGATCAGTTCCAGATCCACTTCCTTCTTCAGCGAGCGGGCGACATCGCGGGCGACCTTGGGGAAGCGCGAGAACACCTTGCCGACCGGCTGCATGCGGGTGCGCATCACCGCCGACTGCAGTCGCGCGGTGGCGATGTCCAGGGTGGATACGGCGCGGTCCAGCTCTTCATCGCGCAGGCGTGCGCGCAGCGTCTTCAGGCGGTTGCGTGACAGCACCAGCTCGCCGATCAGGTTGACGATCGCATCCAGGCGCTTGGTATCCACGCGCACGGTGTGCTCGGCTTCGGCCAGCGGCTTGGCGGCCGGCTTGGCTGCCGGGGTGGCGGCCGCCGGGCGCGGCGCAGGCGTCGCAGCGACCGGCGTGGCGGCGACCGGCTTGCTGCCGGGCGCGGCGCCACCGTGCAGCTGGTCGAGCAGGGCTTCGAACTCGTCTTCGCTGATCAGGCCGTCGTCGGCCTTCTTCGCCGGCGCGACCGCGGTCGGCGCGTTGCCGCCGTGCAGCTGGTCGAGCAGGGCCTCGAATTCGTCTTCGGTGATCAGGTCGCCGCCGGCAGCGGCGGGTGCGGCGGCGGTCGGGGCTGCGGTACCGCCACCGTGCATGTCGAACTGTGCGATCAGCTCCGGCGGCGCATAACCCGGCTCGGTGCCCGAGGACACCGCGTCGAGCATCGACTGCAGGTAATCCAGCGACTGCTGGGCCGCGTCGAAGTGATGGGCCTGCAGCACGGCCTGGCCGGCGCGCGCGATGCCGAGGGCTTCTTCGGCGGCGTGGCACAACTCGACCATGGCGGTGACGCCGAGGAAGCCGGCGCCGCCCTTGAGCGTGTGGTAGCCGCGGAACACCGCGTTGAGCTGCTCGCTGTCCTGCGGCGCCTGCTCCAGCGACACCAGCTGTTCGCCCAGGCGGTCCAGGATTTCCTGTGCCTCGATGATGAAATCGGCAGTGATGTCGTCGGATACCGCGCTCATGCTTACAGCCCCAGATCCGACAACAGGTCGTCGGCGTCGTTCTGCGAGACCGCGTGGCGGTCCAGTCCCTTCAGTGCCGGCCCGGCCAGTTCCGGGTCGGTGCGATGCTGTTCCGGCGGCAGGCCGAGCGCGCCGAAGCCTTCGTGCACGCGGCGCACGATGCCGACCACGCGACGGATGATCTGCCCGGTCAGGTCCTGGTAGCTCTGGGTCAGGGCGATCTCGGTGAGGTTGTGGCGGATGCGCTCTAGCTGCGCGTCCTGGCCCGGCTGCAGGCCTTCGGCGCGCAGTTGCTCGGTCAGGCTGCGGCATTCCTCGGCCAGGTCCAGGGTGCGGTGGGTGGCCTGTTCGGTCATCGCCACCACGTGGTCCAGGCGCGCGCAGGCGTCGTCCAGTTCACCGGCATCGCTGGGCACGGTCGGCAGTTCACCCAGCGCCTGGCCGAGTTCGCGGGCCAGCCGCGAAAGACCGCTCATCATCGGCTGCGTGCGCAGCGCGACCAGTCCGTCGATGCGCTGCCGCCAGGCGGCCTCGTCACCGGACTCCAGCGCGTCCAGGGCTTCCTGCAGGCGCAGGGCAAGGGCGTTCTTGTCGACCGTGGTATCCATCAGGCGCTGGCCGCCAGGCGTTCGAAGATCTTGCCCAGCTTTTCTTCCAGGGTCTGCGCGGTGAACGGCTTGATGATGTAGCCGTTGACGCCGCTCTGGGCGGCTTCGATGATCTGCTCGCGCTTGGCTTCGGCGGTCACCATCAACACCGGCAGGGTCTTCAGCTTGGCATCGGCGCGGATCGCCTTGAGCAGCTCGATGCCGGTCATCACCGGCATGTTCCAGTCGGTGACCACGAAATCGAACGGCTGGCTCTGCAGCAGCGACAGCGCGGCATGCCCGTCCTCGGCTTCGGCGGTGTTGGTGAAGCCCAGATCGCCCAGCAGGTTCTTGACGATGCGACGCATGGTCGAGAAGTCGTCGACGATCAGGATGCGCATGTTCTTGTTCAAAGCAGAGTTCCTTTGTTGTTCATTCCGGGCGGCCGGGGGCAGACGCCTCGGGGATGTTCATTCTTCAAGGCCGGCGTCGACCGCCTCGAAAATCTTCAGTCGGCCACGCAGGCGCAGCACCGCCTGGCCGTGGATCTGGCAGACCCGCGACTCGCTCACGCCGAGCACCGCACCGATCTCCTTCAGGTTCAGCTCCTGCTCGTAGTAGAGCGAGAGCACCAGCTGTTCGCGCTCGGGCAGGTGGCCGATGGCCTTGCCCAGCTCGCGGCCGAACTCGCCGCGCTCCAGCACCTGCTGCGGGGTCGGGCCGCCCTGGGCGACGGTATCCAGTTCGCCCTGGTCCTCGATACGCGATTCCAGGCTCAGCACCTGGCCGCGCGCGGCGTCTTCCATCAGCCGCAGGTATTCGGGCAGCGGCATGTCCATCGCGGCGGCCACTTCGGTGGCGCTGGCGGCACGGCCACTGCTCTGTTCCAGGCGGCGGATGGTGGCAGCAGCATCGCGTGCACGGCGGTGCACCGAACGCGGCACCCAATCGCCACGACGGATCTCGTCGATCATCGAACCGCGGATGCGGATCGACGCGTAGGTCTCGAACGAGGCGCCCTGGTCGGCGTCGTAGCTGCGCGAGGCCTCGATCAGGCCCATCATGCCGGCCTGGATCAGGTCGTCGACTTCGACGCTGGCCGGCAGGCGTGCGGCCAGGTGGTGGGCGATGCGCCGCACCAGGTCCGAATGCTGGGCGATGACCTCGTTGGCCGCCGAGCGCTGGACCTCCCGGTACTGGGCTGCGCCTTTCATGCGGCCACCCCGCGCTGCTTGAGGATGCGTTCGAGGAAGAACTCGACGCCGCCACGCGGTTCGGTCGGCGCCTGCCAGCGCGCGGTGCGCCGTGCGATCTCGGTGATCGCCAGTGCAGCCGGGCTGGATGGGTAGGCCTTGACCACCGGCTGCTGGCGCTGCACCGACAGGCGCAACCAGTCATCCTGCGGCACGCAGCCCAGGTAATTCAATGAGACATCGGCCAGGAACTTCTCGCAGACGCGGGTCAGCTTTTCGTACAGCACGCGGCCTTCGTTGGGGTCGCGCACCATGTTGGCCACCACCTGGATGCGGTCCACCCCACGCTCGCGCGAGAGCACCTTGATCAGCGCGTAGGCGTCGGTGATCGAGGCCGGTTCGTCGCAGACCACCACCACGGTGTCCTGTGCGGCCTGGCAGAAGGTCAGCACGCCATCGGTGATGCCGGCGGCGGTGTCCACCACCATGATGTCCAGCTCGCGCTCCAGTTCGGAGAACACGTTGACCAGGCCGACGTGCTCGGCCGGGGCCAGTTCGGCCATGTGCCGGCGGCCGGACGCGGCCGGGACCACCAGCACGCCGTTCGGGCCTTCGACGATGACGTCATCCAGCGAGCAGCGGCCGGCGACCAGGTCGGCCAGCGTGAAGGTGGGGTTCAACCCCAGGATCACGTCGATGTTGGCCAGGCCCAGGTCCGCATCCAGCAGCAGCGTGCGCTTGCCCATGCCGGCCAGCGCCACGGCCAGGTTGGCCGACACGTTGGTCTTGCCCACGCCGCCCTTGCCGCCGGTCACGGCAATGGTGCGCACAGGGCCGAGCGGCTCGCTGCGGGTGGCCGACAGCGGGAAGGTCTTGGTCAGCTTGGCGTACTCACGCGACGGCATGGTTCAACTCCGGGTTGCAGGGCATATCGGCCGCTCGGCGCAAATCTTCAAGGCGAAGTACGAGATTGGCCGCACTGGCCCGGTGCAGGTCCTCCGGTACGTCCTGGCCGTCAGTCACCCAGGTGATCGGCAGGCTGTGATCCACGGCCACCGACAGCGCGTTGCCGAAACGGCCGGTCTCGTCCAGCTTGCTCAGCACCAGCCCCTGCAGGTTGGCCGCGCCAAAGCGGCGGACCACCTCGTCCATGTCGCCGAAACTGGTGTTGGCCGGCAGCACCAGCAGGGTGCGCACCTGGCGGGCGGCGCGCAGCCACTGCAGCTGGGCGGCCAGTGCGCGGTCACGCGGGCCCAGGCCGGCTGTGTCGATCAGCACCAGCTTGTAGTCCTTCAGGCGTTCCAGCAGCTGGTCCAGGTCGGTACCGCTGTTGGCCTCGTGCACGGCGATGCCGAGCTGGCGGCCGTAGCCGTACAGCTGTTCGCGGGCGCCGATGCGGGTGGTGTCGGTGGTCACCAGGGCAACGTCACGCGGGGCGTGCTTCTCGGCGAAGCGCGAGGCCAGCTTGGCGATGGTGGTGGTCTTGCCGGCGCCGGTCGGGCCGACCAGCGCGATCACACCGCCTTCTTCCAGCGGGTCGACCGGGGCGATCGGCAGCTTGCGCGAGATCAGCCCCAGCATCAGGCCGCGGCCGCGGTGGGCTTCGGTCTCCAGTGGGATCTGCATGGCCACGTCGCGGGCCAGGCCAGCGTCGAAGCCGTACTCATCCATCAGGTCCAGGGCGGTGGCACGCACCGGGCAGCCGCGCAGGCGCTCGTCGGTGAAGCGGTTCATCTCGCGCTCGATCACCTGGCGCATGCCGGCCACTTCCTGGCGCAGCTGGCGGATCTCGGCGTCGTCCTGGGCCACCACGGTCAGCGCCGGGGCCGGCGCCAGCATCGGCGCCGGGCTGGCGTCGTCGTCGGCGTCCACCGGTGCCGGTTCGCTGACGGTCGATTCGGCCGGCGCCTCGGCCACGGCGGCAGTCGGCAGCGGCGGCGGCTGCACTGCCGGGGCGGGGCTTTCGTGATGCGTTTCGTGCGGCGGGTCGATCTGGAAGCGGGCGCGGTTGGGTGCTGCTACGGCCACCGCTGCCGGCGCGACGATGGGCTCGGCGAACGGGGCGAAGATCTGTTCCGGCAGCGTCGGTTCGTTGACGGCGGCGCGCGCCAGGGTGGCGGCGAAGCCGGTGCTGCCACGGGTCGGCACGATCTCGTCGGCGCTGTCCAGGGTGCGGCCGGTGGCACCGACCGCGGCGCGGGCCAGGGCCGCCACCGCCGAGGTGGTGGCGGCGACCGGTTCCGGTGCCGGGGTGCTGCTGCGGCGGCGGGTGACGGCGGCAATCACCGCATCGGCGGCGGTGCGCGGCTTCGGTGCCGGCGGCGGCGCCACGTCACGGCGCGAGGCTTCCAGTGCACGCTGCACGGCGCTCTCATCGTAGTTGGCGGCGGCCACGATCTCGATGCCTTCCTCGATCCGGCGGTTGGACAGGATCACGGCGTCGGGGCCGTGCTCCTTGCGCACCAGGTTCATGGCCGAGCGCATGTCGGCGGCGACGAATCGTTTGATTTTCATGCTGTGGTCACGGGACGAAGACGGCGGGGTGGCGTTCGGGGAACTCGGGTGGTCGGTGGTCTGCACGGTGCGGGTTCCCCTTGGTATCTGTCTGTTGCGTTGGTTCGGAAGTGGTGTCTGTTTTCTGGCGCATCGGCGGGCGGCGTCAGCTGATCGTTCCGACCAGCTTCAGGCGCTTGTCCTCCGGCACCTCGCTGTAGGCCAGGACCGACAGCGACGGAACGCTGTGGCGGACCAGGCGCGCCAGCGCGGCGCGCACCGGGCCGGGTACCAGCACGACCGCGGGCTCGTTGCGGGCTTCCTGCTTGCTGACACAGTCGGCCAGGCTCTGGTGCAGTCGCTCGGCGAGTCCGGGTTCCAGCGCGGCGCCGTTGCCCTGCGTGGACTCCTGCAAGACACGTTCCAATTGCGGGTTGAGGGTGAACACCGGCAGCTCCGCCGACATTCCGGCGATCTCCTGCACGATGAAGCGGCCCAGCGCGGTGCGCACCGCGGCGGTCAGCACGGCCGGGTCCTGGCTGCCGGGGGCATGTTCGACCAGCGATTCGGCGATCTTGCGCAGCTGGCGGATCGGGATGCGCTCGACCAGCAGGTTCTGCAGCACGCGTACCACGGCCGACAGCGGCAACGCCTTGGGCGTCAGATCTTCGACGAGCTTGGGCGCACTCTTGGCCAGGTTGGCCAGCAGGTGCTGCACTTCTTCGTGGCCGAGCAGTTCCGGGGCGTGCTCGCGGATCAGGTGCGAAAGATGGGTGGCCACCACGGTGGCCGGGTCGACCACGGTGTAGCCCAGCGTTTCGGCCTGGGCGCGCTGGTGCGGCTGGATCCAGGTGGCATCCAGGCCGAACGCGGGGTCCTTGCCGGCGATGCCTTCCAGCGTACCCAGGGCGCTGCCCGGGTCCAGCGCCAGTTCGCGGTCCGGATGGATCTCGGCGGTGGCCACCGGCACGCCGTGCACCAGCACGCGATAGCCGTTGGCCGGCAGTTCCAGGTTGTCGCGGATGTGCACCGACGGAATCAGGAAGCCGACATCCTGGGTCAGCTTGCGGCGCACGCCCTTGATGCGCGCCATCAGTTCGCCGCCCTGGTTGCTGTCCACCAGCGGAATCAGACGGTAGCCCACCTCCAGCCCCAGCGGATCGACCGGGCGCAGCTCGTCCCAGCTCAATTCCGCCGTCGGTGCCGCTGCGGCCGGACGGCCCAGCGCGTTCAGCGCGGCGCCATCGCCTGCGCCGGCAGCGGCGTCGGAGACCGGCTGCTTCTCCTTGCGGTACAGCTTCCAGGCAATGAACCCGAGGATCGCCGCCAGCGTCAGGAAAGCGACGTTGGGCATGCCCGGCACCAGGCCGACCAGGCCGACGATGCCGGCGGTGATCGCCAGCGCGCGGTACTGGCCGAACACCTGGCCGGTCATGGCCTGGGCCATGTCCTGAGAGCGCGAGGCACGGGTCACCAGCATTGCCACGGCGCTGGACACCAGCAGCGCCGGCAGCTGCGCCACCAGCCCGTCACCGATGGACAGCAGGGTGTAGGTGGCGGCCGCTTCGCCGAACGGCATGCCATGCTGCAGCACGCCCACGGCCAGGCCGCCGAGCATGTTGATGAACAGGATCAGGATGCCGGCGATGGCATCGCCGCGGATGAACTTGCTGGCACCGTCCATCGCGCCGTAGAAGTCGGCTTCCTCGCGTACTTCCTCGCGGCGCAGCTTGGCTTCTTCACGGGTCAGCAGGCCGGCGTTGAGGTCAGCGTCGATGGCCATCTGCTTGCCGGGCATGGCGTCGAGGATGAAGCGCGCGGTCACTTCCGAGACGCGGCCGGCCCCCTTGGTGATGACCACGAAGTTGATGATGGTCAGGATCGCGAACACCACGATGCCGACCGCGTAGTTGCCGCCGATCACGAATTCGCCGAACGAGGCGATGACCTTGCCGGCCGCCTCGTGGCCGTTCTGGCCGTTGAGCAGGATCACGCGGGTGGAGGCCACGTTCAGCGCCAGCCGCAGCATGGTGGTGATCAGCAGCACGATCGGGAAGATGGTGAAATCCAGCGGGCGCTTCACGTAGACCACCGCCAGCAGCACCATCAACGAGATGGCGATGTTGAAGGTGAACAATGCATCGAGCACCGGCGCCGCCAGCGGCACCACCACCATGGCCAGCAGGGCCAGCACGATCAGCGGCGCGCCAAGGCCCTGGCGGATCATTTCCAGGGCGCGGCGGGTGTTGAAACCGGTCGAGGGCTGGGCGCTCACGGGCGGCCTCCCTTGCCGAATTCATCCACCTGGATGTGCGGGGCGTCCGGCATCGGGCCAGTGCGCCAGGTGCGCAGCTGGTAGACGTAGGACAGGACCTGGGCGACGGCCGAATACAGTCTCACGGGGATTTCCTTTCCGAGTTGGCCTTCCCGATACAAGGCGCGTGCCAAAGGCGGGGCGGAGACGATGGCGACCTTGTTGCCGTCGGCCACTTCGCGGATGCGCAGGGCGGTCTCGTCCACGCCCAGCGCCACCACGGTGGGGGCGTTCATCGCGCCACCTTCGTACTTCAGCGCCACCGCGTAGTGGGTGGGGTTGACCACCACCACGTCGGCGGTGGGTACCGCTTCCATCATCCGGCGGTTGGCCATCTGCTGCTGCAGCTGGCGGATGCGCCCCTTCACCTCGGGGCTGCCCTCGCTTTCCTTCATTTCCCGGCGCAGTTCCTCGCGGGTCATCTTCAGCTTGCGCATCCAGTTCCAGCGCTGGTACGGCGCATCGATGGCGGCCAGCACCAGCATCGCGCCGGCGGTGGCCAGCAGCAGGCGCAGGGTGAAGCCCAGGCCATCGGTGATGGCGGTCTCCAGCGGGTGGTGGATCAGCCCGCGCAGGGTGTCAAAGCCGGTCCAGACCACCAGCCCGGCGGCCACGCCAACGAAGGCCACGCGCAGCAGCGACTTGGTGAATTCGGCGATGGCCTCCGGGCCATACAGCCGCTTGAGCCCGCTCATCGGGTTCAGGCGGTTGATGTCGGGCAGCAACGCCTTCTGCGACCAGCGCAGGCCGCCCATCACCAGCGGTGCGACGAAGCTGGCCAGCAGGCAGACCAGCACCAGCGGCGCGATCACCAGCAGGAACTGCAGCAGCAGGTCGCCGAAGTGGCCGAACAGTTCCTTCGGGTTCTGCCGCAGGCTCTGTTCCGGGCTGAGCGCCTGCTTCATCCAGGCCGTGGCGCCACGCCCGATCGAGCCGCTCATGGCCATCACCGCCAGCACGCCGGCACCGAACACGGCGGCCGTGCCCAGTTCCCGCGAGCGTGGCAGGTTGCCCTGTTCACGGGCATCGCGCAGGCGTTTTTCGGTCGGTTGCTCGGTCTTTTCGCCGGCGGATTCGTTCTCGGACATCACGGGTACTACGGCAGGAGATGCCGGGGTACGTGCAAGAACCGTTCCGTGATGGTGGGTCGCTCATCCACCCATGGCGTGGATCTACAGGAGGGTGTTGCAGGGAGCGTTCCGTGACGGCGGGCGGCGGCACGGCTGGCACCGGGCCATGCCCGGCGCAATCATCCATCCGGCGTTGCCGGCCGCAACGGAATCGACACCACGCTGTGGCTGTGCCAGTCCACGCGCAGCGGCTGGCCCGCATCGGCGGCCGATTCATCGCTGACATCGCGGCCGGTGCCGTGATTCACCTGATGCATGGCGTCTTTCAGTACGTCCACCTTGACCAACAGGCGGCTGCCCGCGGCCAGGCGGCGCGCGACCATGCGCGTGCGGTCGAAGGGCAGGTGGGTCCACTGCCCGGGGGGCAGCAGCTGGCGTGTGGTCGGGTCACGTACGTGGCTGGCCCGGCCCATGTAGTAGGACAGCTGCACGCGGCGGCCATCGGCCATCAGTTCGTACAGGGTGACGGTGAAATCGAAGTCGCGTTTATTGATCCGCACCTTCAGGTCGCCGGAGAAACTGCCCACCAGATCCATCGGGCCGGTAACGGGATCGGTGACAAAGGACAGCGCCGTATCCCTTTCGTCCTGAGCTTCGATGATCGGGAACGGGTAGTAGCCATGCCGCATTTCATCGCGGTCGGCCAGGTCCACGGTCTGCCCCAGCTGGCCTGGGGCTGGCGGCTGTTCCTGCAGGCGGTGGTAGCCATCGACCGAAGCGGGCGCGGCCGAGAGGAAGTAGCGGTGGTGAACACCTGCGGCGGCGTCCAGTGTTGCCGCATGCCCCCAGCGGTTGGCGCCCATCAGCTGGTAGTTCACGCGGTCGGGCACCAGCGCCGGGCGCGGGGCGCCGCGCAGCACATGGTCCAGCCACTGGAAGGTCAGTGCAGGCGTGTCGAACTGCGCGACGGCATCCAGGTCGTATCCGCGCAGTTGCATCGGTTTGATCGCCGACTGCGCACCGCGATGGTCATAGGGGCCGATCAGCAGGGCATGCTCGGCATCGGGGCGGTGCCGCAGGTGGTCCTTGAAGTACTGCAGTGCCGAGATCTGGCCATCGTCGTAGTAGCCGGTGATGGTCAGCACCGGGATGCGGATGTCGTCGAACTGGTCGCCATAGGGAACCATCGACTGCCAGTAGGCGTCGTAGGCCGGGTGATCGAGCCAGCGCTGAAGCCAGGGATTGGGCGTGCCATCGACCTGGTCGATCTGCCGGTAGGGGCGGCCGGAGGCATACCAGCGGCGCGGCAGCTGCGACCAGCGCTCGTTCTGGTTGTAGGTGTCGTTGTCCAGCATCGGGCCATTGGCCACGTAGAAGGCCCAGCCATAGTTGGCACTGAGAAACACGTTGTTCTCCATCGGCAGGCCCTGGCCGGGGATGGCGGCAACGTAGGGCACGATGGTCTTCAGTGCGGGGTGGTGATGGCGGGCCGCGGCCCAGGCGGTGAAGCCCTCGTAGCTGCCGCCGTACATGGCCACGCGGCCGTCGCTCCATGGCTGGCGGCTGGTCCAGTCGATCGCCGCGTTGGCATCGTCGCCATCGTGCTCGTAGGGGGCGATGCTGCCGCTGCCCTGGCCCTTGCCGCGCGCGTCGACCACGATGCCGGCGTAGCCGTGGGCAGCGGCCAGCAGCATCTTCAGCCGGTTCTTGGCCGGATCGGTGTAGATGGTGAAGAGCATGGCCGCCGGCAGGGGGGCCTGCGCGGCCCTGGGCCGGGCCAGCTGCGCCGACAGCACGACGCCATCGCCGGCGGGGATGCGCAACGCATCGTCGATGAGGAAGCGGCGTTGTTCTTCGGCCGCGACCAGTGGTGGGGCCAAGGCGGCGGCCAGGGTCTGTGCACGCAGCAGTGCACGCAGTCGCAACAATTCCAGGGCGACGCCCTGGGGCAGGGCGGTGGTGCCGGCCTGCGCGGCGATGGCCTGCGCCAGCTGCGCCTGCGCGGTGGCAGGTTCCACCGCGAGCGCGGTTTCCGCCTGCACGGCGGCGACGTCGCCGAGGTCGGCAAAGGTGTTGTGGAAGGCACGCGCATACCCCGCTGCGTCCTGCTCACCGGCCGTGGCGAGCAGCAGCATCGGTACCCAGCGCTGCGCCGCCGCGCTGTCGCCGGCGCTTGCCAGGCCGGCGCGTTCCTGCTGGATCAATGGCCGTGCTTCGGTGGCCCGGCCCAGCGCCAGCAGCGCGTGGCTGCGCTGCGCATTGGTCAGGGAGGCAGATTCCAGCAGCTCAGTGCCCAGTGTTCGCAGGGCTGCGTCGGTCTGCACGGGGGATGCATCGGCTGGCAATGACCAGGGCAGATCAGCGGCGGCGGCGTGGCCAACAGCGAGGGCCAGCAACAGGCCGGCAAGGGGGGTGCGTAGGGCCACGGACGCTTCCTTGGAGGGTGGTGGAACGGCGCATCCACGCAGGGCTTGGATCTACCGCGGATCGATACCCGATGGTAGCGCCGGGCCATGCCCGGCGGGAGCCGAGCGCAGGCTCGGCGCTACAAGGGAGCGTTGTCGCCAGGGGGTGGGTTCTGCGCCAGCTCCACCCGTGGCCGCGGCAGGTCGTGCAGCTGCATGAAGCGCGCGGCATCGACCGGGCGGCCGAGCAGGTAGCCCTGCAGGTAGTCGCAGCCCAGCCGCTCCAGGTAGGCGCGCTGGGCGGCGGTTTCCACGCCTTCAGCCACGATGTCCATGTCCAGTGCGTGGCCCAGCGCCACGATCGCCGAGACGATCACCACGTCTTCGGCGCTGTGTTCCAGGTCGCGCACGAAGGCGTGGTCGATCTTGATCTCGGTG
This sequence comes from Stenotrophomonas sp. CS3K5, assembly GCF_059515225.1. Lineage (NCBI taxonomy): Bacteria > Pseudomonadati > Pseudomonadota > Gammaproteobacteria > Lysobacterales > Lysobacteraceae > Stenotrophomonas > Stenotrophomonas sp. CS3K5. The sequence continues at coordinate 530,058 of NZ_JCAKRX010000002.1, read as the reverse complement.
GCCGGCAGCCGCTTCAGGTACAGCAGGCTGGAATAGCCGGTCCCGAAATCATCGATGGAAATGCCCACGCCCAGAGCCGACAGCGCCTGCAGCAGGCGCAGGCTGGTATCGGTATCGCGCATCACCGTGCTTTCGGTGATTTCCAGCACCAGATGGCGCGGGATGATCTGGTAGCGCTCGATCACTTCGCGCACGTCCTGCAGCAGATGCGGCGAGCTGAACTGCACCGGCGACAGGTTCACCGACATCGACCAGCCGTCATGGCCGGCGTCATGCCAGTGGCGCAGCTGCTGGCAGGCCTGGTCCAGCGCCCAGCGGCCGATCTCGTTGATCGCACCGCTGCGCTCGGCCAGGCGGATGAAGCGGTCCGGTGGAATCAGGCCGTGCTCGGGGTGACGCCAGCGGATCAGGGCTTCGGCACCGGCCACCTTCTGCGTGGCCACGCGGATCTTGGGCTGGTAGTGGAGGAACAGCTGCTCGCTGCCGATCGCGCGGCGCAGGTCGGCCAGCAGGCGGAACTGCTGCTCGGCGCTGTCGTTCATCCAGTCGGCGAACAGCACGAAGGCATTGCGTCCGGATTCCTTGGCCTGGTACATCGCCGCATCGGCGAAGGCCATCAGCTGGCGTTCGCTTGCGGCATGGTCCGGGCAGATCGCCACGCCGATGCTGGCGGTGACCTGCAGTTCGTTGTCCGGCAGCAGTGGACCGCCGCCGACCGCCTGCAGGATGCGTCGGGCCAGGGTCGGCAGGTCTTCATCGTGTTCGATTCGCACCACCATCACGAACTCGTCGCCGCCCAGCCGCGCCAGCAGGTCATGCGGGCGCAACAGCTGGCGGGTGCGCTCGGCCACGGCCACCAGCAGCGCGTCGCCGGCCTGGTGGCCATAGGCATCATTGACCTGTTTGAAGCCGTCCAGGTCCATGAACATCACCGCGAAGCGGCTGCCGCCCTGTTCGGCTTCGGCCAATGCCTGCACGATGCGCCGCTGCAACAGCAGGCGGTTGGGCAGGCGGGTCAACGGGTCGTGCAGGGCGGCCTGGGTCAGTTCCTGCTGCGCATCGGTCAGCGAGGTGCTCAACATTGAATTGCGCAGGCGCAGCAGCTGCGCTTCCACGCGCTGGTCCAGCCAGGACACCACCAGCACCACGGCCAGGATGGCCACGGTCAGCACCACCACCAGCATCGCCAGCCAATCGTTCTGCAGGCCGTCACCCACCGCCGCGCCGCAGATGCTGCCTTCGGGGAAGCGCGCGGCCGCCATGCCGGTGTAATGCATGCCAACGATGGCCAGGCCGAGCATGCCCGCCGCCGCCAGCCGGTCTCCAACCCGGGTGCGCTGCGCGCGCAGGCGGAACGCCACATACAACGCGGTCCAGGAAGCGGCCACCGCCACCAGCAGCGAGAACAGCAGCCAGCCGGGGTCGTAGTCGATGCCCGGCTGCATGCGCATGGCGGCCATGCCGACGTAGTGCATGCCGGCGATGCCAGTGCCCATCAGCAGTGCGCCGCCAGCCAGGCGTGGATGCGGCAGCGTGCGCAGAGACACCAGCCACAGTGCGAATACCGAGGAGGCAATGGCCAGGGTGAGCGAGAGCAGGGTGATCGGCAGGTCGTAGCCCAGCGGTATGGGCAGATCGAAGGCGAGCATGCCGATGAAATGCATCGACCAGATGCCCAGGCCCATTGCGAAGCCCCCTCCCAGCCGCCACCACCATGCCGCGCCCTTGCCGGGGGCGGTGACGGTGCGCCCGGCCATGGCCAGCGCGGTATAGGAAGCCATCACGGCAACCAGCAGTGAGGTCGCCACCAGCCATGGGTTGTACGTGCCTACCAGCATTCGTCAGTCTCCCGGACCTGCCTGTCGACGGAAACTACGGTGGGGCATGCGTGAGGCAGGCCGTCGCGCAGGCGCGCCGGCCAGGTGCGGTGTCCCCCCTGGACACCGCGTATTCACTCTAACGCGCAGACCCGGGGGGACTTCAAGCGGCAGGACGTGAAATCCGGCCCTCGTGCCCCCGGGTAGAGCCGATGCTTGGCTTGCTTTGCCCTTGTAGCGTTGAGCCATGCTCGACTGGCATGGGTCGACGGTACAGGAGGGCGGGTCAGCGCGTGACCGCGTCGGCCGCCTGGAAGGCCGCATCGAACAGGCGTTGGACCGGCGGGCCCATTTCCCCGGCCAACAGCGCCAGCAGGAACAGACCCAGCAGCAGCGACACCGGCAGGCCGAGCTGGATCGGGTTGAGCGCCGGCGCGGCACGGGCCAATACGCCGAAGGCCAGATTCACCGCCAACATCGCCACCGTCAGTGGAATGGCCAGCGTCAGCGCACCGCGCAGCACGGTCAGCAGGAAGGTCGGGGCGATGCTGAAGAACGCATGCGGGTCGGGCAACGGTGTGCCGATCGGCAGTGCGCGATAGCTGTCCACCACCAGCGAGATCAGCGCGAGGTGACCATTGGCGGTGAAGAACAGCAGCCCGAACAGCAGGTAGAACCACTGTCCGATTACGCCGGAGGTGCCGCCACGCAGCGGGTCGCTCATCTGCGCGAAGGCCAGGCCGGTGCCCTGGGCGATCAGTTCGCCGGCCAGCGCACCGGCCTCGAACACCAGCCGCAACAGGAAGCCGATGGCCACCCCGATGGCCAGCTCGCGGGCAATGGTGAGCACGGTGGCCGCGTCAAAGCCGGTCCAGTCCGGTACCGGCGGCAGCAGCGGCGCCAGTGCGATGGCCAGGGTGGCGGCCAGGATCACGCGGATCCGCGCCGGTACCGCGCGCGTGCCGACCATGGGCATGGCCATGGCCACCGCACCGATGCGCAGCAGCGTCCACAACACCGTGCCGATCATGCCGAAGGCCTGCAGGCCGTCGGCTGCCATCTGGGTGGCGGCGTCCATCGAGGCGTGCGTCCTAGCCGATCAGGTGCGGGATGCGCTGGAACAGCAGCGTGGTGAACTCGACCAGGTGGCCGATCAGCAGGCTGCCCAGCGCGAACAGCACCGCGGTCAGTGCCGCCGCCTTGGCGACGAAGGCGATGGTCGGTTCGTTGAGCTGGGTCGCGGCCTGCACCACGCCGACCACCACGCCCACCACCAGTACGGTCAGCAGCAGCGGGCCGGCCACCCACAACACGGTGATCAGGCCGCCACGCAGTTCAGTCAGGGCAAGTTCGGGAGACATGGTCTTTCCATCGATAGCGCCGGGCCGTGCCCGGCGACGCTCATGTAGCGTCGAGCCATGCTCGACGGTCGTTTCGGGCTTGAATCAGGCCGGATTGAAGCTGGCCGCCAGCGTGCCCACGGTCAGCACCCAGCCATCGACCAGCACGAACAGCAGGATCTTGAACGGGGCCGAGACCAGCATCGGCGACAGCATCATCATGCCCATCGACATCAGCACGCTGGCCACCACCAGATCGATGATCACGAACGGAATGAAGATCAGGAAGCCGATCTCGAAGGCGGTCTTCAGTTCGCTGGTGACGAACGAGGCGACCAGCACCGGGAACGGAATCGCGTCGGGGCTGGCGTAGGTACCGTGCCCGGCGATGCCGGCAAAGGTCATCAGGTCGGTCTCGCGGATCTGCGCCAGCATGAACGCACGCAGCGGCTGGGTAGTCATCGTCCAGGCGGTCTGGAAGTCGATGTCACCGTTGAGGTAGGGCGCCATGCCCGTGCTCCAGGCTTTGTCCCAGGTGGGCAGCATGATCATTGCAGTGAGGAACAGGGCCAGGCCCAGCAGCACCTGGTTGGACGGCGTCTGCCCGGTGCCCAGCGCCTGCCGCAGCAGGCCCAGCACGATGATGATGCGGGTGAACGAGGTCAGCACCAGCAGCATCGACGGGATCAGCGTGATCGCCGTCATCAGCAGCAGCGTCTGCAACGGCAGGCTGACCGGCGCACCGCCGATCTTGCCCACGTTGATGTCCGGCAGTGGCGTGGCCGGCGCGCCGGGCGCGGCGAAGGCCAGCGCCGGCAACAGGCACAGGGTGAGCAGGATCAGCCACGGCATCAGCGCGGCGAAACGGGAACGGGTGACACGCATGTCAGGGGTCCTTGCGCAGCCGCTGCTGCAGCAGCTGGGCGAAATTCGGCAGGTTCTTGAAATCCGGCACGCGCACCGGCGCCGGGGGCGGCAGCGGTTCGGGCAGGGTGTGCAGGGTGTTGATGCCGCCGGCAGTCACGCCCAGCAGCAGCTGCTGGCCGTTGACCTCGACCACCACCACGCGTTCCTTGGCGCCCACGCTCAGGCTGGCCACCAGCTTCATGCCTTCGGCCGGGCGGAAGCCGCTGCCGGGCATGCGCTTGAGCAGCCAGCCCAGGCCAACGACCAGGGCCAGCACGGCCAGCAGCGCCAGCACCGCGCCGAACAGGCTCGGCGCGGCCGCCGCGTGCTGTCCGACCGGTGTGGCGGCCTTGCCGACCGCCAGCAGGGTGGAGGCCAGCGCGATCAACGCAGTCTCCGGATCCGCTCGCTCGGGCTGACCACATCGGTCAGGCGCACGCCGAAGCGGTCATTGATCACCACCACCTCACCGTGGGCGATCAGGGTGCCGTTGACGAACACATCCAGCGATTCGCCGGCGCCGCGTTCCAGTTCCACCACCGAGCCCTGGTTGAGCTGCAGCAGGTTGCGGATCGGCAGGCGCGCGCGCCCCACTTCCAGCGACAGGGTCACCGGCACATCGAGGATCACGTCCAGGTTCAGGTCCGGGCCGTTCGCCTCGTCGGCCTGCAGGCTGCTGAACTGGGCCGGGGTGGGTTCGAGGGCGTCGATATCGTTCATTGCGGGTCTTCCTGGATGACGGGTACGCGCGGACGGGTGCCCGGCGGATGGGTAGCGGTGATCTTCACCGCGTTCATGCCGTTGGCGATGCCGAACTCACCGGTGAACACCGGGATGTTCTCCACGCACAGCGGCACCTGCGGGCTCAGCTCGATCGGCAGGATGTCGCCGACTTTCAGCTGGGTCAGGTCACGCAGGGTCATGCGCTTGCTGGCCAGCACGCTGGACAGGGTCACCTCGGCGACGTTGAGCTGTTCGCGCAGGGTCTGGCCCCAGCTCTCGTCGCGGTCGTTGCGGTCGCTCTGGATGCCGGCATCGAGCAGCTCGCGGATCGGCTCGAGCATCGAATAGGGCAGGGTGACGTGGATGTCGCCGCCGCCGCCGTCAAGCTCGACGTGCAGGCGGCAGACCACCACGTACTCGCGCGGCGTCACGATGTTGGCGAAGTGCGGATTGATTTCCGAGTTGATGTACTCGAAGTCGACATCCATCACTGGTGCCCAGGCTTCGCGCAGATCGGCGAATGTCTGCTTGAGCAGCAGGTGGATCACCCGCATTTCGGTGGCGGTGAACTCGCGGCCTTCGATGCGGGTGGGGTAGCGCCCGTCGCCGCCGAAGAAGTTGTCGACGATGGCAAACACCAGGGTCGGTTCGAACACGATCAGGCCGGTGCCACGCAGCGGCTTGAAGCGGATCAGGTTCAGGTTGGTCGGCACATACAGCGAGTGCATGTAGTCGTTGAACTTGATCAGCTCGATGCCGCGCACCGACAGTTCAGCCGAGCGACGGATCAGGTTGAACAGGCCGATGCGCCACAGGCGCGCGAAGCGCTCATGAACCATCTCCAGGGTGGGCATGCGACCGCGGATGATGCGGTCCTGGCTGGCGAAATCGTACGAACGTGCCTCGCCCGAAGGCGGTTCCGCATCGGTCTCGACCGCGCCACTGTCCACACCGTGGAGCAGGGCATCGATCTCGTCCTGGGACAGCAGGTCATTCATCGGTGGGCCCTTACTGGGTCACGAAGCTGGTGAACAGCAGATCGTCGGCGCCGTTGCTGCCGGTCTCGGCCTTGAGCACTTTCTGCACTTCGGCCAGCGAGGCGGCCTGCAGCTTCTGCTTGCCGGCGATGTCGGCGATCTGGTCGGGGCTGACCTGCGAGAACAGCATCAGCAGCCGTGCACGGATGGCCGGCGCATGGGTCTTGATCGCTTCCAGCGCGGCCGGATCGCGGGTCATCAGCTGCACTTCCAGCTGCAGGTAGCGCGGACCGTCAACCGGGCCATTGAGGTTGACCACGAAGGCCGGATCCAGCGCGAAGTACTGGGCCGGCGCAGGCGCAGCAGCTTTCTTCGGGGCCTGCGCGGCCTTCTCTTCATGCTTGGACTGGGTGAAGAACCAGACGCCGCCACCGGCGGCTGCGGCGGCCAGTACGGCCACCAAGGCGGTGATCAGGATCGGACTGCGCGGCTTGGCGGCCTTGTCCTTCTCGGCGGTCTTCTTGGTTTTGTCAGCGGCTGCGGCCACGGGGTGAAGCTCCTGAGGGTTGCTTCACCGGGATATGCAAGGGGTGTGCCGAAGGCGGGGGCGAGGGGTGCGACGGATTTCCGTCGGGTTCCCGGCGTTCCGCCGGGCATGGCCCGGCGCTACCGTTGTTCTGGTGGGTGCCAACCTTGGTTGGCACGCCTGTCAGGCGTAGGCGTCCAGCAACCCGCGCTGGCGGATCATCTGCGCGGACGACATCCCGGCGTCGCCCGGCGACGGTTCTCCGTCACCCATCATGCCGCCGCTGCCGGCCTGCCCCGACGCTTGACCGTCACCGCCCGGTGATTGATGACCGACATCGGCATGGGCCAGCTGGAAGCCCTGTTCGCCCAGCAGTTCGCGCAGGCGCGGCAGGCTGCTTTCCAGCGCCTGGCGCACATCCACGTGCGGGCTGCTGAAGCTGGCGTGCACCTTGTCGCCGTTGAGCTGAAGGCGCACGTCCACCGGGCCCATGTCATCCGGGCTGAGCCGGATATGGGCATGGCCGATCTTCTGGTCGGCCAGCCAGCCCAGGCGTGTGCCGATGGCCTGGTCGAAACCATCGTCGCCCAGTACCGGCTTCGGCGTCGGTTCACCGTTGAAGATGGCAGTACCGGTGGCAAGCGCCGACTTCAGTTCCTGCAGCGCCGCAGGGGTGGGGGCATGCAGCAGCGGCGTCGCGGCACGGTCGCCGATCGCGGTCAGGTCGCTGCCGTCGCCCTGCTCACCGCGCTTGCTGCCAGGCAGGACCAGCTCCGGCAAGGGCAAGGCGCCGGCATCGTCGGCGGTGGGCGCGGCGGTTGTGCTCGCGGTGGCCGCTGCCGGTGCACCGGCAGTGGGGGCGATCGGCAAGGCCGGCGTGGTGGCCGGCACTGCGGTGTCGGGCAATGTGCTACCGCTGCTGGCAACGGCGGCGGGGGCGGTGGGCAGGGCGGTTGCCGGATCAACCGGAACCGCGACGGCCAGCACCAGCCCGGCCAGACCCAGCGGGGGCCACGGCGCGTCGTCGCTGGCCAGTGCCTTGTCCTTGTCGGGGGAGGGCTCGGCCGTGCCCGGCGGCAACGGCGGCGCCGTCGCCGGTTCACTGCCAGCCGCGTCGGGTTCTGCGGTGCGCTCGTTGCGCGTACGCCCGTTGCCATCCGAGGTCGCTGCCTGGCCCGATGCGGACGTGCTCGGTGCGGAGGCGGTATCGCCTGCCCTCGCCGGCGCCGATGGCGCGGGGCCGCCCTGCAGCAGCTGGCTGAAATCCTTGCTGCTTTCATTGCGCGGGCCACGGCCCGCCGCGGTGCCGGTGGCCGAGGTGGAAGCGCTGGCGCTGCCGGAAAGCGCGGTAGGCATCACGGGCGACCTCCCTGTTCACTGCCGTCCTGGTCTTCGTTCTGCACCAGGCGTGCACGGCGGGCACCGATATCGTCCATCTCGCGCTGGTCGCGGCGGTCGGTCACCACCTTTTCCTGTGCACGATAGCTGGCGGCCAGCTGCTCGAGCACGGCCTTGTCGCGGCTGGCCAGGATCAGCCGCGCACGCTCGGCTTCCACTTTTTCGCGATTGCCGTTGACGGTGGCCTGCTGCTGTTCCACCGCACTGTCCAGCCGGTCGAGGAAGGCGCGGCGATTGAGCAGCTGCGCCGGGCTGGTGGCCGCCATCTGTGCGTTGGCGTACTCCTCGGCGTAGCGGCGCAGTTCGTCCAGTCGCGATAGGTGGGTGTCGAGCACGCGCTGGCGCTCGGCCAGGTCACGGGCCACCGCGTCCTCATGTTCCTGGGCCCGCTTGAGCAGGGGGTCGATGCGCTTGGACTGGTTCATGCCTTAACTCTCATGTTCCACCAGGCGCTGCAGTGCCGCCTGGCTATGCGGGAGATCTGCGGCCTTGGCAACGTCCTGGCCGAGGAATTCCATGATTTCCGGCCAGCGTTCCAGAGCTTCGTCGGTGGCCGCATCGTTGCCGCGCTGGTAGGCGCCGATGGCAATCAGGTCGCGGTTGGCCGAGTAGGCCGAGACCAGCCGCTTCAGCTTGCGGATGCGCAGGCGCCACGGCTCGTCGGCGATTTCGGTGACCACGCGGCTGACCGACGATTCGACGTCGATGGCCGGGTACAGGCCACTGTCGGCCACGCGGCGCGACAGCAGGATATGGCCGTCAAGGATCGCGCGCGCAGCATCGGCAATCGGATCCTGCGGGTCGTCGCCCTCGGTCAGCACGGTGTAGAACGCGGTGATCGAACCGCGGCCCTTGGCCCCGTTGCCGGCCCGTTCGACCAGCGCCGGCAGCTTGGCAAACACCGATGGCGGATAGCCGCGGGTGGTCGGCGGTTCGCCCACCGACAGGCCGATCTCGCGCTGCGCCTGGGCAAAGCGGGTCAGCGAATCCATCAGCAGCAGGACGTTCAGGCCCTGGTCGCGGAACCATTCGGCGATGGCGGTGGCGCGGTAGGCACCGTGCAGGCGCGCCAGCGGCGGCCGGTCGGCGGGGCTGGCCACCACCACCGCGCGACGCAGGCCTTCTTCGCCCAGCGTGGTTTCGACGAAGTCGCGCACTTCGCGGCCTCGTTCACCGATCAGCCCGACCACGATCACGTCGGCGGCGGTGTAGCGGGTCATCATGCCCAGCAGCGTCGATTTGCCGACGCCGGAGCCGGCGAACAGGCCGACACGCTGGCCACGACCGATCGGCAGCAGCGCGTTGATCGCGCGCACGCCGACGTCCAGCGGCTGGGTGATCGGCTCGCGGGCCAGCGGATTGATCGACACGCCGGCCATGCCGACATGGCCTTCGGCGCGGATCGGACCCTTGCCATCCAGCGGCACGCCATCGCTGTCGATGACGCGGCCAAGCAGGCCTTCGCCCACTTCCACGCCGCCACGGCGGGCCGAGGGCACCACGCGTGCATTGGGCAGCAGGCCGTGCAGTTCGGCGCTGGGCATGAGGTAGGTACGTTCGCCGGCGAAGCCAACCACTTCGGCGTCGACCCAACCGCCATCGACCACTTCCACCTTGCAGCTGGCGCCCAGCGGCGCTTCGCAGCCGACCGCTTCGAGCGTCAGCCCGACCGCGCGGCGCAGCACGCCCTCACGGATCAGGCCGCGGCCATGGGTGGTATCCACGCGCAGTCCTTCCAGGCGCCGGGCCAGGCGCAGGTTGCGTGCGACCGCCCAGTCGGCTGGCGGCGGGGACGGCAGGGGTTCGGGCGTCATGCGCTGGCTCCCGTCTGGCGGATCACCGCGTCCAGTGCGCCGCGCAGGCGCGCTTCCAGGGTGCCGTCAATGCGCACGGCTTCGGCGTGCACGCGCAGGTCACCGCGGCTGAGGCTGGTGTCGGGCACCAGACGCTGCTGCGGGGACAGGCTGAGCAGGGGGGCGAGGGCGGCGATATCGTCCGGGTGCAACCGTACTTCCACTTCGCGGCTGCTGCCACCGACGGCATCGATGGCTTCACCGACCAGTTGCGCCAGCAGCGCCGGCTCGGCCTCGTAGGCGCGGCCGACCAATGCACCGGCGATGCGCACCGCGAGTTCGCCCAGTGCGCCGACCACTTCGTTTTCCAGGCGCACCAGCGGGCGGCTGAAGTTGTCCAGGATGCCTTCGATCTGCGCGGCAAGCCGGCGGATCTCGGCCTGGCCCTGGCCATAGCCTTCGGCGTGGCCGTGCTCGAAGCCTTCCTTCTCGGCGCTGTCCTGGATGGCCTGGATTTCCTCCAGCGTGGGCAGCTGCAGTGGTGGTTCCGGTGCGTGGTCCGGATCCGGTTCGGTCAGCTCGAAGGCATCTTCCTGGTCCAGCACCGGTTCGGGCCGGGCCAGCAGATCCGGGGCAAGCCAGCGCACGACGTTGCTCACAGCATGGCCTCCGCACTGCCACCGATGGTGACGGTGCCTTCATCGGCCATGCGCTTGACGATGGCCAGGATCTCGCGCTGCGCGCCTTCCACGTCGGACAGGCGCACCGGGCCACGGGCTTCCATGTCCTCCAGCAGAATCTCGGCCGCGCGCTGGGACATGTTGCGGGTGATCTTGTCGCGTACCTTGATGTCGGCACCACGCAGGGCCAGGCCCAGCCGCTCGCCGCTCACCTCACGCAGCACCAGCTGCATCTCGCGGTCGTCCAGGTCGACCAGATCGTCGAACACGAACATCAGGTCCTGGATGCGGCCACTGAGCGGCGCATCGATGCGCGCGATCTCGCCCAGGATCGCCTGGTCCTGGCCGCTGTCCATGAAGTTGAGGATGTTGGCCGCACACTGCACGCCGCCGATGTTGGACGACTTCAGGTTCTGGTTGCCGGCGAACTGGCGCTCCATGATCTCGTTGAGCTCATTGAGTGCGTTCGGCGGAATGCCGTCGAGGGTGGCGATGCGCAGCAGCACGTCCACGCGGGTGCGGTCGGGCAGCAGCTTCAGCGCGTCGGCGGCCTGGTCGGTTTCCAGGTGGGCCATCACGATGGCGATGATCTGCGGGTGCTCGTTGCGCACCAGGTCGGCCACCGCACGCGGGTCCATCCACTTCAGCGCGTCCAGGCCGGTGGTGTTGCGGCCGAGCAGGATGCGGTCGATCAGATTGCCGGCCTTTTCGCTGCCCAGCGCCTGCACCAGCATGTTGCGGATGTAGTCATCCGAGCCCACGCCCAGCGAGGTCTTCGAGCCCAGTTCCTGGCCGAACTGGTCCATCACACGCTCTACCTGCTCGCGGGTGATGTCGGTCATGGTGGCCATGGCGATGCCGATCTTCTGCACTTCCTTGGGCTCCATGTGGCGCAGCACTTCGGCTGCGTCCAGCTCACCCAGGGACAGCAGCAGCACGGCCGCGCGCTGCACGCCGGTCAATTGCGGCTCAGTCATTGGCCACCCAACCCTTGACCACCTGGGCCACACGCTTGGAGTCGGTCTTCACGGCTTCACGCGCCATCCGCAGTCGTTCCTCGTAAGAGTCCACCGGCAGGGCCAGCGCATCCGGCCCTCCCAGGCTGGCCCGGTCCGCGCCCAGTGCCGGCAGCGGGAGGCCATCGTCGTCCACCAGCTGCACGTCCGCGGTGTGCGGCTCCAGTGCCTGGTTCTCGTTCTTCTTGCCCTGGCCGGTGATCGCACGCAGCGCCGGGCGCAGTACGCCGAACAGCAGCGCCAGTACCACCACGGCGCCCAGCAGCATGCGCCCGGCATCGTGCACCCAGGGCAGCTCCCACCAGGCCGGGCCTTCCACCGGCGTGGTGTCGCGCACAAACGGGGCATTCATCACCGACACGGTGTCGCCGCGCTCGGCGTTGAAGCCGACCGCCTGCTTGACCAGGGCTTCAACGCGGGTCAGTTCGGCGGCCGACAGCGGCTGTGGGCTCACCTTGCCGTTGGCACCAGCGCGCGGCACGTTGTCCACCAGCACTGCCACCGAGACACGCTTGATGCGCCCGGCCGGCTGCCGGGTGTGCTGCAGGGTGCGGTCCAGCTCGTAGTTGCGGGTAGCGTTCTTGCTGCTTTCGGTCGGCGCCTGCGCGGTGGCGGGCGCGGCCTGCTGGCCCGGCGGGCTGTTGCTGGTCGCGCCCGGTACGCCCTGCGGGCCCGGGGTGCTGGTGGTGTTCTCGCTCATCTGCTCGCTGCGCAGCTTCTGCGGTTCACCGTTGTAGAGTTCGCGGGCTTCCTCGGTCACCGAGAAGTCCATGTCCACGCTCACTTCCGGATTGACGCGGCCGGGGCCGGTCATCGGTTCCAGCAGTTCGCGGATGCGCTGGTTGAACGAGGTTTCCTGGCGGCGCACCTGCTCGAACTGGGCGGCGTTGACGGCCGCCTCGCTGTTCGGATCGCTGACGCTGAGCATGCGCCCGCTCTGGTCGACCACGGTCACCCGTTCCGGGGCCAGGTCGGGAATGCTGGCCGCCACCATGTGCACGATGGCATCGACCTGGCTGCGTTCCAGCTGCTGGCCACCGCGCAGTTCCAGGGTGACCGAGGCACTGGCCACGTCGCGCTGGCGGGTAAAGGCGCTGGGCTTGGGAATGGCCAGGTGCACGCGCGAGTCGCGCACCGGGCGCAGCGTGTTGATGGTGCGCGACAGCTCGGTTTCCAGCGCGTGCTGGTAGCGGGCGCTTTCCACGAACTGGCTGACGCCGAAGCCGGGGTCGCGTTCCATCAGCTCGAAGCCCAGCTTGCCACTGTCGGTCAAGCCCGAGCCCGCCAGCTTCAGGCGGGCATCGTGCAGGTTCTTTTCCGGCACGGTGATGCCACCGGTGGCCGGATCGAGGGCGAACGGAATCTGCGCGGCGCGCAGCAGGTCGGTGGCTTCAGCAGTGGCCTTCTGGTCCAGGCCGGTGTAGAGCGGCACCATGCCCGGCTTCTGCGACCAGAAGAACACGGCCAGGCCCGCCGCCACCGCCACGGCGATCATCGCCATCAGGCCCAGCCGACGGGTGATCTGCAGGCTCTGCAGGCGGTCGAACCATTGCCCGGCCTTCTCGGCGTTCAGGCTGTCCTTGGAAAGCGTCAGTGCCATGCGTCAACGTTCCTTACAGCGGCATGTTCATCACGTCCTGGTAGGCCTGGACGAGACGGTTGCGGACTTCCACGGTGGCGCGGAAGGCGATCTGGGACTGCTGTGAGGCGACCATCACCTTGGCCAGGTCGGCGCTGGGGTCGCCCAGTTCGAAGGCCTTGGCCAGCGCGCCGGATTTCTGCTGCGCATCGTTGACGCCCGCGATCGCACCGCGCAGGGTGTCGGTGAAGCTGGCCGGCTGCGCCTGCGGGGCATCCAGGACCGCTCCCGGCAGGGCATTGCTGCGCGGCGCTTCGGCCAGCGGGTTGAGCGCCGGCTGTCCCATCTGGGTCTGATAGGAGCGGATCTGCGAAAGGATCGACGTGACGGAGTGGGACATCTGCAACGGTTCCAGAAACAGGGGATGGGGTTGTCTGCTGGAGCAGGTGCAAGTGCCGTGCCGAAACCGGTTTTCGATTCAGTGAAGTGAGGGTGGGGGTGTGTTTTGCGGGGTTGCACCCCGCGCCCTGCCGAATCAATGTCAACGTCAAAAGCCGGTCTACTGAGGGGGGCGGGGTGGGTCCGGTTGCGGGGGACGCCGTAAATCCGTCCATGGAGGCTCGATCGCCGCATCCATGCGGCTCACGCCCCCCCTCCGTGGCGCCATTTAACCGGCGTCGGTTTTCTGGCCTAAGGGTGCAGGGTCCAGTGGCCGGAATTCTGGCGCTGGCGCGGTGGGATGGGGCCGTCGTGCTGGGTGTAGATGAAGCGGCCCTGGCGATCGCTCAGGCAGGTCAGCAGCAGGGTGTAGTGGGCGACGCCGGCCGGGTGGCTTTCGCTCATCCGGATCTCTGCGATGTGTGGGGCCAGGCGCTGGTAGCGGTAGCTGCCGACGATGCGCAGGTCGGTGCCGAGGACATCCAGCACGTACTGGCTGCCGGCAAAGCTGACCTGCACCATGCGCCCGGCGTTGGGGTTGTCCGGCGCGTACAGCGGGTCGCTGAGGTTGGTGAACTGACGCTGGTCCAGCGTGGTGGGCAGGGTGCAGTCGGCGGCGCCAGCCAGGGCTGGGCAGAGCAGGGCGGTGAGCAGGGTAAGGCGTTGCACGATGGAACCTCCTTGGAGTGTTCCTGCCATGCTCCGCATCGCGGCTGCGTTGTCTTTAGGAAAACCTGCAAATGCAATGGGGTCAGATCCCTTTCCGCAGGAAAGGGATCTGACCCCGGATTCTGGAAACACCAACGCCCGGGCAAGCCCGGGCGTTGGTGCCCCCTTCATGCTGGCAACGCGGTTCAGCTGGCCAGTTCGGCCTGCTCGCGTTCGATGCCGTACTTGCGCAGCTTCTCCACAAGGGTGGTGCGGCGCAGGCCGAGCAGCTGGGCGGCGTGGGCGACCACGCCCTGGGTGCGTTCCAGTGCTTCGTTGATCAGGCCCAGTTCGATGTTGGCCATGTGGTTGCGCAGGTCCAGGCCGTCGTCGGGCAGCGCTGCGGGCGCCGCCGGGCGATTGACGGCAATCCCGTGTTCCAGTGCCGGTTGGTTGCCGCTGCCCGGGGTGTGGAACGAGAAGCTGCGCAGGTCCAGGCGTTCTTCACTGGCCACCGACGGCGCCGGAGCCGCAGCCGGGGCGACAGCCAGTGCGGTATCGCCACGGTAGCGGGCCGGCAGGTCCTGCACGCGCACCGACCCGCCCGGATGCAGCACCGCCAGGCGCTCGACCAGATTGGTCAGTTCGCGCACGTTGCCCGGCCATTCGTATCCGGCCAGGGCCTGCAGGGCCTCCGCGGTGAAGCGCACTTCGCCACGGCCGGTGCGGGCCAGCTGCGCGGCGATGGTTTCCACCAGCGCGGGCAGGTCTTCGCGACGTTCGCGCAGGGCCGGCACGTCGATCGGGAACACGTTCAGGCGGTAGAACAGATCCTCGCGGAACTTGCCCTCGGCAATGCGGGTTTCCAGGTTGCGATGGGTCGCGGCGACCACGCGCACATTGCAGCGGATGGTCTGGTTGCCGCCCACCCGCTCGAAGCTGCGTTCCTGCAGCACGCGCAGCAGCTTGACCTGCATCGGAAGGCTCATGTCGCCGATTTCATCCAGCAGGAGGGTGCCGCCCTCGGCCATTTCGAAACGGCCCTTGCGTGCGGTCAATGCGCCGGTGAAAGCGCCCTTCTCATGGCCGAACAGTTCGCTTTCCAGCAGGTCGGCCGGAATGGCGCCGCAGTTGATCGCCACGAACGGGCCATCACGACGCGGCGAGCGCTGGTGGATCGCACGCGAGACCACTTCCTTGCCGGTGCCCGATTCGCCGAGCACCAGCACGGTGGTATCGAACGCGGCCACCTGCTCGATCATGGTGCGCAGTTCGGTAACGGCCGGGCCATTGCCGGTCGGTCCCTGGTCCTGCACGGCACCGGCATGGTGCTCGGCATCCAGGCGCTTGAGGCTGGCGCGGCGCAGCAGGGCTTCCATCTGCGCGTGACGCAGTGGCGTGTCCAGCGGCCAGATGTTGGCTTCGTGCAGGCCATGCAGCTGCGCGAAGGCAGCGGCATCACCATCGGCCAGCAGCACCGGTGGCGGCAGGCTGCTGCCACCCAGCCAGTGGTACAGCGCCGTGCTGGCGGCACTGTCGTCCAGGCTGCCGACGATCACCGCCATCCAGTCGTTCTGGCGCTGCCGGCCCAGGTCGAAGTCGGCCGCGTCGGAGACCCAGCGCGGATTAAAGTCCATGAATTCCAGCAGGGCAACGGTGCGCTCGGCGCGCACGGCGTCGTTGTCCAGTACAAGGATGCGCGATTCGCTCACGATCGATCCTCCCTGAGGCCTTCCAGGATCGGCATGACTTCCTGGATGTAGGACAGCTTGCTGACGAAATTGTCGGCGCCGGCGCGCAGTGCGTGTTCGCGGTGCTCGGCGTCGTCGAAGTGGCTGGCGATCACGATGTAGGGGGCATCGTCCTGGGACTTGATCAGGCGGGTGGCCTGCAGGCCGCCCATTTCCGGCATGGCCAGGTCCATCAGCACCACCTGCGGGCGCAGCGTCTCCGAACGTTCGATGGCTTCCAGGCCGTTGCCGGCGCTGCCGACGATCTGCAGCCAGTCGATCTTGCGGAAATGACGCATCGCCGCATTGATGAAGCCCTCGTGGTCATCGACCAGCAGGACCGTGAGCTTGTTCATGTCCAACATCCTTTTCAGCCCACCCGGGCCAGCTGCGGTTGCCTGGCGCTGAGCCGGCGCCGTTCGCGGGCCGGGGCGATATCCAGTTGTTCTCGGTATTTTGCGACGGTTCGGCGTGCAATGTTCACCCCCTGGCGCGACAACAGGCCGGCGATGGCCTCGTCAGCCAGCGGCCGGCCGGCCGGCTCGGCGTCGATCAGGCGCCGGACCATGGCCTTGACCGCCTGGCCGGAGACGCTGGCACCTTCCAGGCGCACGGCGAAGAAGTGCTTCAGTTCGAAGGTGCCGCGCGGGGTCTGCAGGAACTTGCCGGTGGTGATGCGCGAGACCGTGGACTCGTGCATGCCGATCTCCTCAGCCACTTCCTTCAGGGTCAGCGGCGCCATGGCTTCCTCGCCACGCACCAGGAACGCGGCCTGGCGCTCGACGATCACCCGCGCGGTGCGCAGCAGCGTGTCATAGCGCATCGACAGGCCGCGGCTGAACCAACGCGCTTCCTGCAGCATCTCGCGCAGCGCTGGGGCGGCCTCGCTGCTGTCGGCCAGCGCCTGTTCGTACTGGCTGTTGATCGAGACGCGGCGGCTGGTGGCCGGGTTCAGCGCCACCTTCCATTGATTGTCGGCATGCCAGGCGACCACGTCCGGTACCACCACGGCGTTGCGCTCGGGCAGCAGGCTGTCGCCCGGGCGCGGTTGCAGCGAGAGGATCAGGCGCACCGCCTCGCGCACGTCGTCGATCTCGGCGTCGTGCTGGCGGGCGAGGGCGGGGTAGTCATGCGCGGCCAGCGCGTCCAGTGCGCCGTCCAGGATGCGTGCGGCCAGGTGCCGCGCAGGCACCACGCCATGCAGGCTGCGCAGCTGCGCCAACAGGCCCTCGCGCAGATCCTGCGCGGCCATGCCGGCCGGCTCGCCGTGCAGCAGCTGCTGGCGGATGGCTTCCACGCCGTCGGCGGCGATATCGAACTGTGCACTGGCCAGCAGATGCAGCTGGTCCAGCGGTGCCTGCAGATAGCCGGCCTCGTCGCAATGGTCCAACCAGAACGCCGCCACCGCCAGCTGGCGATCGTCCATGTCCAGCGACAGGCGCTGCAGCACGCGCAGCTGCGGATCGCTCGATTCGCCTGCGGCGATGCGCGCCATGCGGTCATCGTCACCGTCCTGCCAGCTGGCGCCGGTGACATCCCACATCGACGACTCGGGCAGTTCGTCGAAGGCAGCGGTGTCGAGCGTGGTGGCGCTGGCATCGTTGGCGTCGGCGGCGGGCGCTTCGGCCTCTTCGATCTCCAGCAGCGGGTTGGAGTCCAACAGGCGTTGGATTTCCTGTTCCAGGTGCAGGCCATCGAGCTGCAGCAGCCGGATCGACTGCAGCAGCTGCGGGGTGAGGTGAAGTTGTTGGCCCAGCTGGGTCGAGAGTGCAGCCTTCATCGTGGTTCCCCGGCACCGCTCCCCGGCGCCTTGTGGAACGCATCTTGCTTTTCATCCGGCGCAGGCGGAATCGGGGAGTTCCTGAGGGGTTTGGTGGTTGCCCCGACAGCGTGTAGGGAAACTCCCTACAAGGGCGCGGGATATTGACGAAGGTCGCCGCCAAGTCATTGATTCGCCGTGGAGATGGCGCCGGATCCGCTGTGGGCGGCGTACGGATTCCTGTCGGGGCGCGTCGGGGTGACGGGATTTCGTCGCCAATGCAGGGTGTCGCGCGTTGGGAGAGCCGACCGACGGTAGAGCCGACCGACGGTAGAGTCGACTGTTAGTCGACTGCTGTCCAACGGCCCCAGCAAACATCCCGCGCTCCGCGCGCAAGTGGACTGACAGTCGACTCTACCGGGCATTTTTCCGCCGACCAACGCTGGCGCAGATCACTCCAGCTCGTGCTGGTGGCGCGCGGCCAGCAGCAGCAGATCATTGGCGCGGCGGCAGCCCAGTGATTCCATCATGCGCGCACGATGGGTCTCCACGGTCTTGACGCTGATGCCCAGGTCGGCGGCGATTTCCTTGTTGCTCTCACCCTTGCCGATGCGGCGCAGGATCTCGCGCTGGCGCGGTGACAATGCGGCGATGCCGGTGGGCTTCTCGCGGCCGAGCATCGGTGCCAGCATCTTGGCCGAGATCTGCGGGCTCAGGAACACCTGGCCGGCATGTGCGGCGCGCAGCGCCAGCTCAAGCTCCTGCGGCGCCGCGTCCTTGACCACAAAACCCACCGCGCCGCGATCCAACGCATCGCGGACATGGGCGGCGTCGTCGTGCATGGTCATCATCACCACCCGGGTGCCAGGGGCACGCAGGCGGATATCGCTGAGCGCCTCAAGGCCGGTCCGGCCGGGCAGCGACAGGTCCATCAGCACCACGTCCGGTGCGTGCTGCAGGGCCAGCTGCAGTGCCTGCTCGGCGTTGCTGGCCTCAGCGACCAGCTGCACGTCGGCAAACCCCTGCAGCAGCCGCGCCAAGCCGGCACGGACGAGGGTGTGATCGTCGACGATGAGAACTCGCACAGGCACGCAGCAGATCCGTCCAGGGGAGCCCACCTTAGCTTAGCTGAACGGGCGCGCCAAGGGTTGACCTTCGCGCGCCCGCAGGCACGATTCAACGGGCGCGACGCGCCTCGGCCACCTGCCGGCGGTGCAGGCGGAACAGGTGCCGCTCCATGGCCATCTCCAGGCCATCGCCCAGCCGTTGGAAGCGCAGCCACAGGAAATGCCCACCACTGCCGTCGGCGGCTTCGGCCACCACTTCCACCGGCAGGTCGATGTGATCGGGCAACCAGTCGCTGGGTTGCAGGCGGACCACACCGGCCTGACCCGCGCTGGCGCCACTGCGTGGGCCGAGCTGGAGGCGGATGCCGCGGCGTGACCAGCGCACCGGGCGCAGCGTGAGTTCCTGGCCCTGCTGGCGCACCAGGCGGCCCAGCAGCACCATCGCCAGGTCGAGCTTGGCTTCCACGCGCTGCAGCTGCAGGCTGGCTTCGCTGCGTTCTTCGTGCTCGTCGATGCGGCTGTCCTCCACCAGCGCCAGGCTGCGCAGCAGCCCTTCGGCGCTGCTGGTACGGCCCGCCGCGCTGCCGGCCTGGAACTCGGCCGGCAGGGCCAGCTCGCAGCTCAGGGTCTCGTCGAACAGTTCGCTCTCGGCCGGATGATGCAGCGAGGTGGTGGGCAGCAGGGTCATACCAGCGATTCTGCCTGCAGGTAGGCATGCGCCGCGCGAAGAGAGCGCTGGCCATCGTTCATCAGTGCAGCCACCGCATCGCGGCGCTGGCGCAGCAGGCCCAGCAGGTTCTGCTGGCGTTCGAACAGTGCCGTGAGCGGGGCGTGGTCGGCCGCGGTCAGCGGTTGGCTGAGCAGGGCATGCAGGGTGCTGTCGTGGCCATCGAGCAGGCTGTCGGCCTGGTCGAGCGTGTCTTCGCCCAGCGCCTTCTCGAAGGCATCCAGCTGTGCGTGCAGTTCGTGCAGGCTCATGGTGCCACCGCGGCCGGGCGGCGCTGTTCCTGCGGAATCGCGTTCCAGGCGCTGTCGATCTCGCCGAGCAGCTGCAGAGCCTCGTCCAGCGCGGCACGGTCATTGTGCAGGTTGGCTTCGGTGAGGCGCTGCAGCACGTAGTCGTAGAGCGAGGACAGATTGGCGGCGATCTCGCCACCGGCCTCATGATCGAGCGAGCCGTTGAGGTGGCCGACGATCGCACAGACTTCGCCGATCGCCTTGCCCTTGCCGGCCTGGTCGCCGCGTTCCAGGCTGGCCAGGGCGCGGCGCACGCGCTCCAGCGCGCCGGCCAGCAGCATCGCCACCAGCTTGTGCGGATCGGCATCGGCGACCGCGCTGGTTACACCCACCTGGCGGTATTGCTCGGCGTACTGACGGCTGGAACCGTACATTCGTGATTCTCCTTGCGCTGGGCGCCGCCGGGCGATCAGGGTGATCGCAGCCGACGGCCCGGCGATGATTGCTGTTGCGTCCGTTATCGGTGCGTTGCGCGCCAAACTTGAGCGCTGCACACGCGTTGTCAGCGATTCAACTGCGCCAGCTGCTGCTGCAGTGCGGTGTTGCTCTGCTGCAGCTTGCCCATCAGGCTGTCCAGCGCGATGAACTGCTTCTTGTAGCGCTCTTCCACGCTCTTCATGCGCGTGTCCAGGTCCTTGCGACGCTTGTCGATGTTGTCCAGGGTGGTGTTCAGGCCCTTGGTGCGTGCAACAAAGGCGCCTTCCTTGCCGACCGTGGTGCTCACGTAGCCGTCCACCAGCGAGTACAGCTGGCCAGCGCCGCCGGTGTCACCGGTAATCGCCTGGCGCACCTTCTCCGGCTGGGCGGCCAGGGTGGCTGCGAACTTGGTGGTATCCAGCACCAGGCTGCCGTCGGCATTGGGGTAGCCGCGGGTCTGCAGGCCGATCGCCTTCGGGTCCAGCCCGGAGGCGGAAAGCTCCTTCAGCACGCCGGCCATCACCGATCGCAGCTGGCTGGAGGCACCGCGCATCTGGGCATCGCCGGTCAGGGCCGATGCTTCCTTGGTCTTGGCGTCGTACTTGGTTTCGGAGTTGATCGCCGCGATCGCCGCGTTGTAGGCGGTCACGAACTCCTGCATCACCTTGGTCGCCGCAGTGGTGTCGGTGCTGATCACCACGGTGCTCTTGCCGGGCACCTTCAGGTTCAGGGTAAGGCCCGGAACGGCATCGGCCACGGTGTTGCTGGCGCTGACCACCTTGACGCCATCGATGGTCAGTTCGGCATCGGCGGCTGGGGTGTTCTGCTTCAGGCTGCCGACCAGTGCGCCCAGCTTCGGGTCGCTGCCGCCGTACTCGAGCTTGATGGCGTTGGCGGCACCGGTCTTTTCCTGGGCGATCGACAGGTACTGGTTGTCACCGGAGGTGATCAGCGTGGCCTGTACGCCTTCCTTGCGGCCTGCGGCATCGATCTTGTTGCGGATGGTGGTCAGCGTATCGCCGTCTTCCACCTCCACGTTCATGGTCTTGGCCTTGTCACCGACACCGACGGTCAGCGTCAAGGTCCCGGCACCGAAGGTGTCGGTTTTCGGCACCGAGGTGTCGGCGATCAGCTTGTGGGCGGTGGCCAGCGAAGTCACATCGACGATGTGCGTGCCATTGGAGGCGGCGGCCTTGGTCGTGCCCAGGTCGTACAGCGCCACCGAGGCGGTCAGCACGTCCTCGGCATTGTTGAGGCCGGCCTTGCCCGAGGCGGTCACGGTGCGGGTGTCGAAGGCGGTGGTGGCCTTCAGCGCGGTCAGCGCGGTCTTCAGCTTGTCGAAGGCCGAGGTGACGGTGCCGATCGACGACAACTGCATCTTGGTCTTGGACTGCTGCAGGTTCAGCGCATTGTCGGCGGGCTTGCGGTCTGCCGCGACCAGCTGGTTGACGATGTCCGAGATGTTCAGTCCCGAGCCAATGCCACCGTATCCAAAGTCTGCCACGTCGTTTCTCCTGGTATCCGGGCCTGGCCGCGGTGCAGTGGCCCGTCGTCAACGAAAATAGCGGCCTGCGCCGCTGGGTCTTGAGGACTTCGTTGATGCATGCGCCGTGCCAACGCTCTGGCGGCGGGCTCTGGCACGCAGGTTGCAGGAGGGATGGGGCAGGGTGCGGGTGGGTTCACCGCAGGCTGCCGGGGGTCTGCAAAAAACCCTCCCCCAAAGCAGGGGAGGGATCAGGCTACTGACAATCGGGGGGAGACGAAGCCGCCCGGTACGTACAGTCAAGAGTACAGCGCTGAAAGAGAGGTCCGCAGGGGCGGGCGATGCCAAGCCGGTTCGGGACGATTCCCGGGCCGGGCATGGCCCGCGCCTTCGAGTACCCTGGCTTCCAGGTTGCCGCTACCGTCGATTCACTTCGACGGTAGCGGCGCCTTCTTGCCGTGGATCAGCGCAGCAGGCTGAGCACGCCCTGCGGCACCTGGTTGGCCTGGGCCAGCATGGCCGTACCGGCCTGCTGCAGGATCTGGGTGCGGGTCAGCTCGGCGGTTTCCTTGGCAAAGTCGGTGTCCTTGATGCGGCTACGCGAGGAGGACAGGTTTTCCGACGAGGTCTGCAGGTTGGCCACCACCGAGGTGAAGCGGTTCTGGATCGCACCGAGGTCGGCGCGGGTGCTGTTGATCGCACCCAGGGCCTTGTCGACCACTTCCAGTGCCTGCTGTGCGCCGAGCACGGTGCTCACGTCCAGCTTCTGCACGTTGGCGGCGGTATCGGCACCAGCGGTGTAGGTACCGGCGGCGGCTGCGGTACCCCAGGTCTTGGCGGTGCCATCGAAATCGCTGCGCATCAGCGCGATGTCGGCAGCGGCCACGGCCTTGCCTTCCTTCACCGAGCTCAGCTTCAGCGTGCCGTCGGCATTGGCTTCAGCGTAGATGCCGGCTTCGCCGATCTTGGCGTTGATGGCGGTGGCCACGGCCTTGGAGGCATCGGCGGTGGTGGCACCGGCCTTGACTTCGACGGTGCCGATGTCAACGCCCATCACGGTGCCGGAGAAACGGGCGCCGTCGGTGCTGGCGGCCAGCGCAGCGGTTGCACCGCTGGCGAAGGTCGAGGTGCCCAGCGAGCCGGCCTTGGCGTCGATGGTCTTGTCGATGGCGATGGCCTGGCCGGCGTTGGCGCCGACCTGGAACAGCTGGCTGGAGAACGAGCCGTCCAGCAGCTTGGTGCCGTTGAAATCGGACTGCTTGGCCACGCGGTCGATTTCGCTGACCAGCTGGGTCACTTCGGCCTGCAGGGCCTTGCGGTCGCTGGCCGAGTTGGTGGCGTTGGACGCCTGCACCGACAGCTCGCGGACGCGCTGCAGGTTGTTGCCGATTTCGGTCAGCGAACCTTCGGCGACCTGGGCCAGCGAGATGCCGTCGTTGGCATTGCGGATGGCCACGTCGGTACCGCGGATCTGCGTGCCGAAGCGCTCGGAGATCGCCAGACCGGCGGCGTCGTCCTTGGCGCTGTTGATGCGCGAACCGGAGGACAGGCGCTGGATGGTGGTGGCCAGCGAGCTGCCGCTGGTGCTCAGGTTGCGCTGAGCGTTCAGCGACATCGTATTGGTGTTGATGACTTGTGCCATGGTGCTTTTCCTTTGGCGGAGGTGGAACGTGTTTCAGGATCCGGGCGCCGCATCATGCAGCGCCCGGAGATCGAGCGGCGAGCGGATCAGCGCAGCAGGCTGAGCACGCCCTGCGGCACCTGGTTGGCCTGGGCCAGCATGGCCGTACCGGCCTGCTGCAGGATCTGGGTGCGGGTCAGTTCGGCGGTTTCCTTGGCAAAGTCGGTGTCCTTGATGCGGCTGCGCGAGGAGGACAGGTTTTCCGACGAGGTCTGCAGGTTGGCCACCACCGAGGTGAAGCGGTTCTGGATCGCACCGAGGTCGGCGCGGGTGCTGTTGATCGCACCCAGGGCCTTGTCGACGATTTCCATCGCCTGCTGGGCGCCCTTCACGGTGCTGACGTCCAGGTTGCTGGCGTACTTCGCCGCCGGTGCCGCCGCAGCGGTGGTGGCGGTGAAGGTCGGCGCGGTGGCGCCGGTCCAGGTGCCCGGGGTGGCGGTGATGGCCTTGAACGAGCCGTCGGCGTTGGTGCTGTCCTTGACCGAAGTCAGGGTGACGCCGGTGGTGCCGTTGACTTCGGCATAGACGCCGGTTTCGCCGATCTTGGCGTTGATCGCGGTCACCAGGGCTTCACGCGAGGCCTTGCCGGTGGCAGCGGCGTCGGCGCCCTGCTTGACCGAGACATCGGCGATGGCCACACCGTTGATGGACAGGCCGGTGGTGCTGAAGTCAGCGTTGGTGCCCGGGTCGGCCAGGGCCAGCGAGTTGGTGTCGAAGCGGGCGCCGCCCAGGGCGTTGGCCTTGGCATCGATGGTCTTGTCGATGGCGATGGCCTGGCCGGCGTTGGCGCCGACCTGGAACAGCTGGCTGGAGAACGAGCCGTCCAGCAGCTTGGTGCCGTTGAAATCGGACTGCTTGGCCACGCGGTCGATTTCGCTGACCAGCTGGGTCACTTCGGCCTGCAGGGCCTTGCGGTCGCTGGCCGAGTTGGTGGCGTTGGACGCCTGCACCGACAGCTCGCGGACGCGCTGCAGGTTGTTGCCGATTTCGGTCAGCGAACCTTCGGCGACCTGGGCCAGCGAGATGCCGTCGTTGGCGTTGCGGATGGCCACGTCGGTACCGCGGATCTGCGTGCCGAAGCGCTCGGAGATCGCCAGACCGGCGGCGTCATCCTTGGCGCTGTTGATGCGCGAACCGGAGGACAGGCGCTGGATGGTGGTGGCCAGCGAGCTGCCGCTGGTGCTCAGGTTACGCTGAGCATTCAACGACATCGTATTGGTGTTGATGACTTGTGCCATGAGGAGAGGTCCTTGAGCGGTTGCACGTGAGTTGGGTTAGGCGCCCCCGACGTGCCCCGGGGGCGACTCATGTCAGCGCTGCAACAGGCTGAGCACGTTCTGCGGCACCTGGTTGGCCTGGGCCAGCATGGCCGTACCGGCCTGCTGCAGGATCTGGGTGCGGGTCAGTTCGGCGGTTTCCTTGGCGAAGTCGGTATCGCGGATGCGGCTGCGCGAGGCGGACAGGTTCTCCGAGGAGGTCTGCAGGTTGGCCACCACCGAGGTGAAGCGGTTCTGGATCGCGCCGAGGTCGGCGCGCACGCTGTTGACCGACTCCAGGGCCTTGTCGACGATGGACATCGCCTTCTGCGCGCCTTCGGCGGTGGTGACGTTCAGGTCCTTGACGAAGCTGGCCGCTGCACCGGTCAGGGTGCCGCCGTTGGTGCTGGTTTCGGTCAGGCCCAGGCCGGCGAGGGTGGCGGCGGTGGCGCCGGTCGGCGGGGTGGCCGCGCTGACGCCCAGGGCGAAGGTCTGGCCATCCTTGACCGAGGCCAGGCTGATCACACCGGCGTTGACCGAGGCGACCACACCGGTTTCACCCAGCTTGTTGTTGATCGCCGCTGCGGTGGCCGAGCTGATCGATTCGCCGGCCTTCACCGTGAAGTCGCTGATGGTGACCGTGGTGGCGGTGCCGCCCGGCGGGGTCACCGAGACCTGCAGGCCGGAGTAGGTGGTATCGGCGGCGGCCTTGTCCACGGCCAGCGCGGTGCCGGTGTAGCCGTTGGCGAAGGTGGCTGCGCCCAGCGAATCGGCCTTGGCGTTGACCACGCTGTTGATGGCGATGGCCTGGCCGGCGTTGGCGCCGACCTGGAACAGCTGGCTGGTGAAGCTGCCGTCCAGCAGCTTGGTGCCGTTGAAGTCGGCCTGCTTGGCGACGCGGTCGATCTCGCTGACCAGCTGGGTCACTTCGGCCTGCAGGGCCTTGCGGTCGCTGGCCGAGTTGGTGGCGTTGGAGGCCTGCACACCCAGTTCGCGGATGCGCTGCAGGTTGTTGCCGACTTCGTTCAGCGAACCTTCGGCGACCTGGGCCAGCGAGATGCCGTCGTTGGCGTTGCGGATGGCCACGTCCAGACCACGGATCTGGGTGGTGAAGCGCTCGCTGATGGCCAGGCCGGCGGCGTCGTCCTTCGCGCTGTTGATGCGCAGGCCGGACGAGAGGCGCTGGATGGTGGTGGCGAGCGAGCTGCCGCTGGTGCTCAGGTTGCGCTGAGCGTTGAGCGACATCGTATTGGTGTTGATTACCTGTGCCATGGGGTCGTCTCCTCTTATATGGAACCCGTTGGTGAATGAAACGAAGCGCCGCCTGTTTTTTTGTGTGGCTGTGTGCTTCGCCGTTGCCAAATGAATAACGGCGCTTTGTCAACAACCTTTAGGCGTGAATTCCAATGGAGCCGTAATTCGTTGCCGGAGGCTCTTTTTCCGGGGTTTTCGCCCTGTTGCCAAGGTTGAAGTGCCGCGGAAGGGGCGGTCGGGCACGGCCCGTCCAGCGCTGATGAAGGTATCGGCGGGGCCGGGCCGGGCTTGAAGGGAAATCACGGAAAATCGGCCTGGAATGGCCTGGAATGGCCTGGCCTGGCAGCAATGGCGCGGGCCGCGCCCGGCGAGTGCTGCAGCAGGGCCATCCAGAAACAAAAAGGCCGCGATGCAGGGCATCGCGGCCTTTCAGGGCTGACGCGGAAGCGGCGTCAGCGGATCTTGTTGAACAACGACATCGACTGCATCTGCGAGAAGATCGTCTGCGCCGCCTGCAGTGCGGTGCTTTGCAACTGGTACTGGCTCAAAGCATCGGCGTAGTCCAGGTCGCGCATCTGCGACAGCGTGGTCTTCAGGGTCACGCTGTTGGCCTCGCGCATGTCGGCCGCGTTGTCCAGCGCCTTCAGCTGCGCGCCACCGGCGGCGCGCGAATCGATCATCCGTTCCGACGCACGCGCGACATCGCGCAACGCGCTCTGCAACTCGTTCTGCTGCGCGGACATCTTGGCGGTGGTGCCGGTGTCGGCATCCAGTGCGGCAATCAGCTTGTCCATGGTGTCGAAGATGTCGCGGCTGGTGGCCGGCTTGACGTTGAAGCTGTCGCCGGCCGCGGGCGCGCCGGTGAGCTGCAGGCGCACGCCGTTCACTTCGATGTTGTCGCCGGCCTTGTAGGTGCCGGTGCCGGTCACGTTGCCGGCACCGTCCAGCACCTGGTACTGGTCGGCGGCGGTGAAGCGGATGCTGAACGACTGTCCGTTCCAGCTGTCACTGCCATCGCGGGTGATGTTGGTCAGCACGCCATTGCCGGTGTTGCCGGCCGCGGCATTGCCGTCGACGAAGCCATCGCCGGTGGGAATGCGCATGAAGATCTCGCTGCCGGGCAGCGCATCGTGCACGTAGGTATCCGGGCCGACTTCGATCTGGCGCTGGGTCTGGTCGCCACGGTAGACCACCTTGCCGTTGATCTTGGCAAAGGGCGGATCGCCGTCGTTGGTGCCGCCGAACACGTAGCGGCCGGTGCCATCGTCGGCGTTGGCCAGCGACAGCAGGCCGTCGCGGATCTGGTTCAACTCGGTGATCAGCGTCTTCTTGTCGGCCGCGCTCAGCGCCGGGTTGCTGGCCTGGATGGTCAGGTCGTTGACGCGGGTCATCAGGTCGTTGACCTGGGCCAGGGTGTTTTCCTGCACGCCCAGGCGGTTCTGCACGTTGCCGGCGTTGAGCTTCATGCGCTCCAGCGCTGCCAGGCTGCGATCAAGCCCGACCGCGGCGCCGGCGCCGACCGGATCGTCCTTGGCGCTGACGATCTTGCTGCCGGTGGCGATCTGCTGCTCCAGGTGGCTGAGCTTGGCCTGCTTGGCCATCATCAGCGACACCGACTGGTTGTACATCATTCCGGTGGAGATACGGGTGCTCATCGGCGCACGGCTCCCAGGATGGTCTGGAACATGCTGTCGGCGGTGGAGATCAGCTGCGAAGCCGCCTGGTAGGCCTGCTGCAGGCGAAGCATGTCAGCGGCTTCCTCGTCCAGGTTGACGCCGGACACTTCATCGCGTGCGGCCTGCGCCTTGTCATTGATCACCAGCTGCGCATCCAGCGAATACTCGGCCGAGCGCGCAGCGGCGCCGACCTGGGTGGTCAGCCCACCCAGTGCACCGTTGAGAGTGACCGTGCCGCTGTTGAAGGCCTTGGCGCTCTCCACCTTGGCCAGCCGGGTTGCATTGCTGTTGTCGGACGAGCCGGCCGGGGTCGGGGTGATGTTGAAGGTGTCACCGACCTTGGGCGCACCGTCGAGCACGAAGCTCCAGCCGTTGGCGCTGATGGTCTGGCCGGGGGTGTAGGTCTGCGGGGGGCCGCCGTCGATGGTGTAGGTGGTGGCCGAGGTGAACACGATCGCAGCCGGATTACGCAGGTTGGCATTGCTGGCGTCGGTCACGGTGACACCGCTCAGCTTGCCGGTGCCGGTGTTGGCGGTGGCTGCGGCACCCTTCACCGCAGCGGCGGCCGCGATCCGCGACGGATCGGTGATCGCCACTTCCAGGCTGCCAGCGACGCCGGCGGTGGGCTGCAGCAGGAAGCGATCATTGGCGGCCGGCGTACCACCGACCACCAGCTGCACACCGTTGATCACCAGCGGGTCGGCGGCGGTGCCGGTGCCGGTCAGCGGAATGCTGGCGCCGGTATCGGCGCGGCTGGCCTTCCAGTTGCTGCCGTCAAACTGCAGCACCACGTTCTGCGCGTCGAGCTTGCCCAGGTCGCCATAGGTGGCGCTGAGACTGGCGGTGCCGGTGTTGCTGGTGTTGCCGGTGACGCGCGGGTTGCCGATGTTGAAGAAGTCGCCACCGAGTTGGCCGTACAGGTCAACG
The DNA here is from genome assembly GCF_059515225.1 of Stenotrophomonas sp. CS3K5. Taxonomy (NCBI): domain Bacteria; kingdom Pseudomonadati; phylum Pseudomonadota; class Gammaproteobacteria; order Lysobacterales; family Lysobacteraceae; genus Stenotrophomonas; species Stenotrophomonas sp. CS3K5. The sequence goes on along the minus strand of NZ_JCAKRX010000002.1, from coordinate 501,950 downwards.
CCCTGGTGATGGGCCTGGTTGAAGCTCTCGGCCAGGCCCACCGCCAGCTTGCCCAGTTCGGCCTGGGCCGGGGTCAGCACCGTATCGCGGAACTCCAGCAGGCCACCGATCTGGCCGCCCACGGCCTTGGGGTCCAGGCGGATGGTGTTGCCCTGGGTTTCCAGTGCCAGCTGCAGGCGCTCGGGCTGGTAGGGGTCGGCCACGGTGGTGACCTTGGTGGCCGTGGTGCCCACCACCAGCGCGTTGCCGCCGGCGGTGTAGACGTTCATGATGCCGCCGTCCTGGATGACCGCGGTGCCGCCGGTGTAGCCGATCAGCTGGGTGATGAGCTGGTCACGACGGTCGAGCAGATCCGGTGCGGCGGTGGCCAGGTTGGTGCCGATCGCCCCGTTGATCTGCGCGATTTCCTGCGCCAGCCGGTTGACCTCGGTGGCACCGGCCAGCAGACCGTTGTTGACTTCACTGTTGAGGTTGTTCAGCTGCGTGTTGAGCTGCACGAAACGGTTGGCCAGGGTCTTGCCGCCATCGAGCATGTTCTGGCGGTCGGCGGTGCCGGCGGCGTTGGAGGACAGGCCGCTGACCGAGTCGAAGAAGTTCGACCACACGCCCGAGACATTGGTGGCCGCATCGGAGAACAGCGCATTGACCCGGTCAGCCATGCCTGAAAGCTGCTTCAGGCGCGCCAGTTCGCCACTGCTGTCGAGCAGGCGCGAAATCGCCAGCTGGTCGGCCGCGCGGCGGATGTCGGTGATGCGGGTGCCGTTGCCGACCGTGCCGTAGCCGTAGTTCTGCGGATCGGCGGTGGCGAAGTCGACCTTCTGCCGGCTGTAGCCGGGGGTATTGAGGTTGGCCACATTGTGGCTGGTGGTCGCCAACGCACGCTGGAAGGCGAGCAGGGCACCAGTACCGGTGGAAAGTACGCTGGACATGGGGTTCCTCAACGACGGGTGATACCCAGCGCCGCGGTCGCGGTGCTGGCGAAGGTCTGGCCAAGGCGTGAGCCGGCATCGGCCACGGCGGCGACAGCGCGCTCGATGGTCGGGCCGCCGGCGATGGCGGCGATCTTGGCGGCGTAGCGCGGGTCGGTGGCATAGCCGGCGCGCTGCAGGCCACGGGCGAAGCCCTGCACGTCGGTGCCGGCCTGCAGAGCCTGCTGGTAGCGCGGGCTGGTCTTCAGCAGGCGCACGTAGTCGGCGAAGCTTTCGGCCGGCGAGCTGTAGGCACGGAAGCTGGCGGTCTCGTTGCGGCGCACGCCATCGACGTACTCATGGGTGCCGGCCACGGCGCGCTGGCCGTTCCAGCCGGTGGCCTTGATGCCGAACAGGTTGTGCGAGGTGCTGCCGTCGGCGTGCTTGATCTGGCGCTTGCCCCAGCCGGTTTCCAGCGCGGCCTGGGCGACCAGTGCACGGGCGTCCACGCCCAGCTCCTTGGCCGCGCTCTGCGCGTGCTGCCAGATGCTGGCCACGAAGCCTTCCGGCGTATGCGCACCCAGCTGGGCGACAGCGGTACGGGTGGCCATCGCATCGGCAGGACTGATCGCGGTACCGCGATTGCTGGCGGTGGCCGCCCACTGGTCGTTGTTGGCGGCCCAGTCCTCGCCCTGCAGGCCACCGATGTACGGATCTTCGGTGCCCAGCGAGCGATGCATGCTGCTGCTCTCGCGGCCGGCGATGAGGTCCAGGGCCTGCGCCATCGGGGCCAGCGCGGCCTGTGCGCCGTCCTGTGCGCCGGCGGCCATCTGCTGCAGCAGGCGCACGGCCTGGCTGCCGTCTTCCAGCGGCAGCGCCGGTGCCGGGCGCGCCGGTGCGTTGAGTTGGTAGGCACGGCTGGCCTTGGCCGGGTCCACGCGGGTATCCAGTGCCGGGCCTTCGGCGGCCTGGCCGGACAGCTGGCGGGCAATCATCCCCGACAGCCCCAGGCCCTTGCCGCGGGTCATTGCCTCGGCAATCTTCTGGTCGTACATGTCGCGGAACATCTTGTTCTCGCCGGGAAACAGCGAGTCGCCGAAGCTGGCATCACGCATGCTCTTGACCAGCATCTGCGCGAACTGGCCTTCCAGTTGGCGCGCGACCTTGTCGATCTTGGCCGGGTCGTTCTGCTGTGCGGGATTCAGATCGAATGCGGGAGTGATGCGCATGTCAGATCACCTCGAGCTCGGCACTCAATGCGCCGGCCTGCTTCAGGGCTTCCAGGATCGCAATCAGGTCGCCCGGCGCGGCGCCCACCGCATTCACCGCATGCACGATCTCGTCCAGCGTGGTACCGCCGCTGAACTTGAACATGCGGCTGCCATCGTTGGTGGCGGTGATGGTGGACTGCGGGCTGGCCACGGTGCGTCCACCGGACAAGGCATTGGGCTGGCTGACGTTGGTGTTTTCCTGGATCGTGACAGTCAGCGAGCCGTGCGAGATCGCCGCCGGGCCGACCCGTACCTGCTGGCCGATGACCACGGTGCCGGTACGCGAATTGACCACCACCTTGGCTGGAGCGCTGCCCGGGGTCAGTTCCAGGTTCTCGATGCGGGCCAGCAGGCCGATGCGCGCGCCCGGGTCGGTCGGTGCGGTCACGGCCACGGTCACGCCATCGACCGCGCGTGCCGCGCCTTCGCCGAACGCATTGTTGAGCGCAGCGACCATCCGCGAGACGGTGGTGAAATCGTTGTTGTGCAGGTTCAGGGTGATGTCGCCGCCATTGGCCAGCGGATCGGGCAGGGCGCGCTCGACGGTGGCGCCATTGGGAATGCGGCCGACACTGGGCACGTTGACCGAGACCCGCGAACCGTCCTTGCCCTGGGCGCCGAAGCCACCCACGATCAGGTTGCCCTGCGCGATGGCGTAGATCTGGCCGTCGGCACCGCGCAGCGGTGCCATCAGCAGCGAACCGCCACGCAGCGACACCGCGTTGCCGATCGAAGAGACGGTGATGTCGATCGGCTGGCCCGGCTTGGCGAACGGCGGCAGTTCGGCGTGGATCGCCACGGCCGCTACGTTCTTCAGCTGCGGGTTGACGTTCGCTGGCACGTTCACGCCCAGCTCGCCGAGCAGGTTCTTCAGGCTCTGCACCGTAAAGGGTGCCTGGCTGGTGCGATCACCGCTGCCATCCAGGCCGACCACCAGGCCGTAGCCCACCAGCGCGTTGCCGCGCACGCCACCGACCTGGGCCAGGTCCTTGATGCGCTCGGCGCTGGCGGGGGCGACCATTGCCATCACCAGGAAAACCGATGCGTGGAGCGACGCCACACGTCGCTGCCAGGAAGAAGAGGAGAAGAGTTTCATGGCCATACTCAGAACGGCGTCAGCCCGGAGTTGAAGAAGCGGCTCAGCCAGCCCATCGCATTGGACTGCGCAACCGGGCCGCGACCGCCGTAGACGATGCGCGCTTCGGCCACGCGGCTGGAGGGAATGGTGTTGTCCTGGCTGATGTCGCCCGGGCGCACGATGCCCTGTACCTGCACCAGTTCGTCGCCCTGGTTCAGCCGCAGGTTCTTCTGCCCCTGTACCACCAGGTTGCCGTTGGGCAGGCGCTGGATCACCGTGACCGTGACATTGCCCTGCAGGCGGTTGCTCTGCGCGCTGTTGCCCTTGCCACTGAAATCACGCTTGCCTTCGGCACTGGCGCTGAGGATGTCCTTGCCGCCCAGGGTGACCGGCGCACCGAAGATGCTCGGGCTGCCCAGGCTCAGGTTGGATTCCTTGTTGGTGGCGGTGTTGGCGCTGGTCTGCGCGGTGGTGTTTTCCAGCAGCGTGATGGTCAGCAGGTCGCCGACGTCGCGCGCGCGCCGGTCCGAGTACAGCTGCAGGGTCGGGCCGGCGGCATAGATCGCACCGGCAGTTGGCGCGGCCTGCGGCGGCATGATCGGCTGGATCGGTGCCATCGCCGCGTAGGGACGCACGTCGCCGGCGATCACGCAGCCACCGAGCAGGGCGACCACAGCGCAGGCCAGGGCAGTGCGGGCGAAGTTGGAAATGGACGACATGGCGGTTCCCCGGTTGGGCCGGTCAGATCTTGTTGTTGAGGTAGCCGAGCATCGAGTCGGTGGTGGAGATCGCCTTGGCGTTCATTTCGTAGGCGCGCTGGGTTTCGATCATCGACACCAGCTCTTCCACCACGTTGACGTTGCTGCCTTCCAGCGCACCCTGCACCACGGTGCCCAGGCCGTTAAGGCCGGGATTGCCGTTCTGCGCCGGACCCGATGCGGTGGTTTCCAGGAACAGGTTCTCGCCACGGGCCTGCAGGCCGGCCGGGTTGACGAAGTCGGTCAGGGTCAATGCACCCACTTCCACCGAGGCGGCGTTGTCGGCCATCTTCACGCTGATGGTGCCGTCGCTGCCGATGGTCACCGACTGCGCACCCTCGGGAATCTGGATGCCCGGCTGCACCGGATAGCCGCTGTTGGTCACCAGCTCGCTGTCCTGGTTGATCTTGAACGAACCGTCGCGGGTGTAGGCCGAGCTGCCGTCGGGCATCTGCACTTCGAAGAAGCCACGGCCGTTGACCATCACGTCCAGTGCGCGTCCGGTCTGCTGCTGGCCACCCTGTTCAAAGTTCTTGGCGGTGGCGACCACGCGCACGCCGGTGCCCAGCTGCAGGCCGGTCGGCAGCTGCGTCTGTGCCGAAGAGGAACCGCCGGGCTGGCGCACCTGCTGGTACAGCAGGTCCTCGAAGCTGGCACGGTCCTGCTTGAAGCCGGTGGTGTTGGTGTTGGCGAGGTTGTTGGAAACCACCGACATGCGCATCTGCTGCGCATCCAGTCCGGTTTTCGCGATCCACAATGCCTGGTTCATCTTCGCTGTCCTGTCTGGTGAAGCCGGCCGCGTGGTGCGGCCCTTGGTAGGGGGTGTGCAAGCGGTGTGCCAGCGCCGGTGCCTGCCGGTGCCGGAATTCCGTCAGCTGCCCAGGCGCAGCAGGCTGTTGGCGCTGCGCGCGTTGTCATCGCCGTGCTTGATCACCTGCACCTGCATTTCGTACTGGCGTTGCAGCTGGATCATCTGCACCAGTGCGCCGGCGGCATCGACGTTGCTGCCCTCCAGCTGGCCGCTGTGCACCGCCGTACCCTGGGCGGGAGCGAACGGCTGGCGCGGGTCGGTGTTGCGGAACAGGCCATCCAGGCCGCGCTCAAGGCGCTCGTCCGGGGCCTGTACCACCTTGATCCGGCCGATCTGCGCCATCGTCTGCGGGCCTTCGCCCTGCGGGATGATCGAGATCGTGCCGTCGGCGCCGATCTCCATCGCCTGGTAGGGCGGAATGGCGATCGGGTTGTTGTTGTCATCCAGCACCGTGCGCCCACCGGAGGTCACCAGCTGGCCGTTCGGCGTCACCGACAGGGCGGCGCCGCGCGTATACGCTTCGCTGCCGTCGCTGGCCTGCACCGCCAGCCAGGTGCCGCTCTGCAGCGCCAGGTCCAGCGGCTTGCCGGTGATGTGCTGCGCGCCGGGCCGGCGGTTGAAGCCGGCGTCGACGTGCAGCGCATCCACCCGCGAGGCAAAGCCCGGGCCGCGGATCGGGAAGGCTTCGGTGTTGGCCAGCGCTTCCTTGAAGCCGGGGGTGTCCGAGTTGGCGAGGTTGTGGCTGAGCGTTCCCTGCGCCTGCAGGGAGGCGCGGGCACCGGTCATCGCCACGTAAAGGGCTTTATCCATGCGGGGAGTTCCGTGACAGGGTCAGCGGGTCATCAACGGATGTTGATGACCGTCTGGGTGATCTGGTCCTGGGTGGTGATCATCTGCGCGTTGGCCTGGAAGTTGCGCTGCGCGGTGATCATGTTGACCAGCTGCTCGGTCAGATCCACGGTGGACGCCTCCAGCGAACCGGCCTGGATCTTGCCGAGGTTGGAGGTGTCGGGCATGCCGGTGCGCGGCGTACCCGATTCGAAGGTCTCCACCCACAGATTGTTGCCCTTCGATTCCAGGCCCTGGGTGTTGTTGAAGGTGGTCAGCGCGACCTGGCCCAGCGGCTTGTCGTCGCCGTTGGAATAGCGTGCGTAGACCACACCCGATTCGGACACGGTGATCTCGTTGAGCTTGCCGGCGGCATAGCCGTCCTGCTGCGTGTTGCGCAGCGCGAACTTCTCGCCGTACTGGGTCGAGCCGCCGATATCCAGCGTCATGTTCAGCTGGCCGGCACCCGTGGTCGGGGTGAAGGTGCCCAGGCTGACCTTGCCGCTGGCCGGGCTGGTCAGCTTGCCGCTGTTGTCGAAGGTGACCGTCGTGGGGGTGCCGGCCGGCTGGCCGTCCACGTAATTGCGCACGGTCCACTCGTTCGGGTTGGCGCCCTTGACGAAGTAGGAGACCTGGATATGGCTCACGCCCAGCGAGTCGTACACGGTGATGCCGCCGCTGGAGTGGTTGTAGCTGTTGGAATCGGTCGGATCGAAGGTGGCGACCGTCGGCTGCTTGGCATTGGCCGGCAGGGTGAAGCCGACCTTCACTTCGCTGGTCTGCTTCGGCGGGCTGTCGGTGGTCAGCAGCTGCAGGTCGACCAGGCGGCCTGCATCGAAATTGGTGCCGTCGGCATTCGGCGCGAACACCTGCAGGCGTGCGCCCTGCGGGTTGACCACATAGCCGGACGAGTCGGTCTGGAAGTTGCCGGCGCGCGAGTACACGCGCGAGCCGTTCATGTTCATGGTGAAGAAGCCCTCACCGGAAATGGCCATGTCCAGGCTGCGCCCGGTCTGTTCGTTGTGGCCCTGGATGAACTGCTGGGCGACGTTGGAAACGCGCACGCCCGAGCCGGTCTGGTTGGTCGACAGGCCATAGCTGGTGGAGGCGAAAAGGTCGGCGAACTCGGCACGCGACTGCTTGAAGCCGGTGGTGTTGACGTTGGCCACGTTGTTGGCGGTGACGCTCAGGTCGGTGTTGGCGGCATTGATGCCGGACAGCGAGACATTGAAGCCCATGGGATGCTCCTGGTTGATGCGGAATGTGCGGCTCAGCTGACGCGGAGCACGTAGTCGATCGGGGCCGTGCCCAGGCCCTTGAGGTTCAGGTACAGGCCGTCGGAACCGACGGTCACGCTTTCCACCGGCGCCTGCACATAAGTGGACAGCTTGGTGCTCTTGCCGGCGGTGTCGACGTGGTTGGCGACGATGGAATACTTGCCCGGTTCCATGCGCTTGCCGTTGGCATCCTTGCCGTCCCACTGGAAGGCGGTCTCGCCGGCGGCCTTGGCTTCCACGCTCAGCGAGGTGACCTTGGCGCCGTTGGCGTCGGTGATGTCCACGGTGATGATGCCGGCCGACGGCGCGGCCACCGTGCCTTCCACGTTGCCTTCCTTCTCCAGCACCAGTTTTTCAGAGGGCACCAGCACCTGATGGCCGACCAGCGCGGCACCCCGCAGCACCTGGTCGCTGGCCATCGACTCCTGGAAGCCCTTGACCGTCTTGTTCAGATCGGTGATGCCCTGCACGGTCGACATCTGCGCCATCTGCGCAACCATCTGCGTGTTGTCCATCGGCTTGAGCGGATCCTGGTGCTGCAGCTGCTCGGTCATCAGGCGCAGGAAGTCGGCCTGGTCCAGCGTGTTCTTCTTCTTGGTCGCGTTGCTGTTGGGGGCGTTCAGGCCGAGGGCACTGTAGACGTCCTGGCTGGTCTGGTTGTTGACGGCGGTGGTCATGGCGGTATCCGGTACTGCGGGCCTCAACGGCCCATGGTCAGGGTGGCCAGGGCCAGTTCCTTGGCCGTGGTCAGCATCTCCACGCCGGCCTGGTAGTTGCGCGAGGTCGAGATCAGGTTGACCATCTGCGCCACCGGATCGACGTCGGGCTGGTAGATGTAGCCATCGGCATCGGCCAGCGGGTGGCCCGGCTCGTAGCGTTTGATCGGCGCTGCTTCGCTCTGGGTGATCTCCTTGACCTTCACCGAAGTGATGTTCGGATCGTTCTTGCTGGTGACGGCCTGGAAGATCGGCTCCAGCGGCTTGTACACGGCGTCGGCGGAACCGGCGACGGTGTCGGCGTTGGAGAGGTTGGAGGCGATGGTGCTCATGCGCACCGATTGCGCCTGCAGTGCGGAGCCGGCGATATCGAAGATCGGCAGGTTGCTCATGGCTTATTGCCCCGTGATCGCGGTCAGCATGGAACGGACCTTGCTCTCGACGAAGCTGAGCGAGGCGCGGTATTCCAGGGCGGCACGGCCATAGGCCGCACGCTCGGCATCGGGGTCGACGGTGTTGCCGTCCAGGCTGGGCTGCACCCCTTCACGGGCCACCTGGAACGGGTTCAGGCCACTACTGATTTCGTAGTGCTGTTCGTTGGTGGTGGTCATCAGGCCGTTGGCATTCTGGCCCTGGGCGTGGCGCAGGGCGGCATCGAAGTCCAGGTCCTGGGCCTTGTAGCCGGGAGTGTCGGCATTGCCGAGGTTGCTGGCGATCAGCTTCATCCGCTGTTCGCGCAACGGCATGGCCTGGGCGTGGACGCCCAGGTAGTCGGTAATCAGGTTGCGCACGGTGCACTCCCACGGGAACGTTGCCCGGGAAGCTGCAAGGGGTGTGCCAAATTGCGTGCAAGATCGCGTCCGCCGGGCGTGGCCCGGCGCTCCCCAAGGGGTGGGGGAGGTTGCGGTAGCGCCGGGCCATGCCCGGCGGAGACCCGTGACCCGGCCTTACGCCGCCAGCGCCACCTTGCGCAGTCGGTCCAGCACGAAGTCGGCCAGCTCGTGCGGCGAGTACTTGGCGACGAAGGCGTTGGCGCCAACGCGCTCGACCATCGCATTGTTGAATACGCCCGACAGCGAGGTGTGCAGCAGCACATACAGGCCGGCCAGGCCCGGATGGCGCCGGATTTCCGTCGTCAGCGTGTAGCCGTCCATGGCCGGCATCTCGATGTCCGAAATGACCATGGCGTAGCGCTCGGCCGGGTTTTCACCGGAGGCATGGATCTGCAGCAGATGGTCCAGTGCCTGTTTGCCATCGGAGAGCAGGGTGGCGCCCACGCCCAGCTGGTCCAGTACGCTGCGGATCTGCTGGCGGGCCACGCGCGAGTCGTCCACCACCAGCACCTGCAGCTGCGGGCCATCGGCCGGCATCGCCATGGCCGGATCCAGCACGGCTTCGCCGCGGACCTGGGCAATGTCGGCCAGCACGCTTTCCACGTCGATCACCTGGATCAGCTCGCCCTGGAAGCGGGTCACCGCGGTCAGGTAGCTGGATTCGGCGCCCAGTTCCGGCGGCGGATGGATGTCTTCCACCGCGATGTTGACGATGCGCTCCACGCCGCTGACCAGGAAGCCCTGGATCGAACGGTTGAACTCGGTCACCACCAGGTAGCCGGGCGACGTATCCGCATCGGGTTCACGTTCGGGGTGGCCGATCGCCAGGCCCAGGTCCAGCACCGGCACCGAGCGCCCGCGGACATCGGCAACGCCGGCAAACTGGCTCGGCAGCCCGGGCACCTGGAACAGTTCCGGGCGACGCAGGACTTCCTGCACCTTGAAGACGTTGACGCCAAAAAGCTGACGTCCGCCGAGACGGAACAGCAGCAGCGCCAGGCGATTGTGGCCGGCCAGTCGGGTCCGCTGGTCGATCCGGTTGAGCAGGTCATGGGACATGGCTGCTGTATCGGCGCCGCAGCGGCGGAACTTGAGGGTGGTCTGCCACACGCGTGCTCTGCACCGCCTTTATGGCGTCGCGCCATGCTCGTCCCTGCCTCTGTAGCGTCGAGCAAGCTCGACTCTACACAAGCCCCTCTGGCACACCCCTTGCACGCTCCTGGGCCAGATCCCCTCGACAGGAGGCGCCATGCGCCGGGTCACAACTCTATTTGCCATCGCGCTGGCCGTGGCCTCGCCATGGGCGGCCGCTGCCGACTGGCAACCGGTCGCCAGCATCCGCACGGCGGCCTTGTCGACGCTGCCGGCCGGCAGCGAAGGCGAGGCGCAGGTGGCCGATGCGCTGCGCCTGCCCAAGTGCGGCGCAGCGCTGCAGGTGCAGCCCACCGCCAACACCACCGTAGAGGTCAGCTGCCCGGATGCGGGGGGCTGGCGGTTGTTCGTACCGGTGAAGGTGCGGCGCAACCAGACCGTACTGGTGCTCAATCGCGGAATCGGTACTGGAGAAACCCTCACCGCCGCCGATATCACCACTGCCCAGCGTGACGCCGCCCGGATAGCCGGCGCAGTGCTGGCCGATCCCAACGCGGCGATCGGCCGCATCGCCCGCCGACCGTTGCAGGCCGGGGCCCTGCTGTCGAACAACGATCTGGTGGTGCAGCGTCTCATCAAGCGAGGAGACAATGTCGCACTGGTGTCGCGTCGCGGCTCGGTCGAGGTCCGCATTGCCGGCCGCGCAATGGGCGATGCCGGTGAGAACGAACGGGTCTCGGTGGAGAACCTGTCCTCGCGGCGGATCGTGCAGGGCACGGTCGATGCCGCAGGTGACGTAATCGTGGCGCGTTGATTTAGTGCAAGAAATCCCTAAAGATCACGGCCCTGCGGCCGTTATCCCTTGTGAACGGCAACTCCAGGACACCCCATGAGCCAGAAAATCGACGGCAACCTGCAGGTCCCCCAGGCACTGCGCAGCGTGACGACCCCGGTCAGCAAGCCCGGCGTCAGCAGCGATTCGCCGGCACGCCCGGTCGAGGCGGCCGACAGCCTGCGCCTGACCGGCGAGGCCACCAATCTGCAGGCCATCGAGCGTGAGCTGAGCACCGCGCCGGCCATCGACGCCCAGCGCGTGGCGGCCGTGCGCGAATCGCTGCAGAACGGCACCTACAGGATCAATCCGGACGCGATCGCATCGCGCATGCTTGAGCTGGACCAGCAGCTGCAGGGATGACGGCGGCGATGAGCGAGCCGCTGCAGCGCCTTGCCCAGGCCCTGGACGTTGAGCGCCAGGCCCTGGTCGAGCACGACGTGCATGCCCTGATCCGGGCCACCGGAGCCAAGCTGGAAGCGCTGCGGGCGCTGGAAGGCGCGCCGCCGGTCGGGCACGGCGAGCAGCTGCAGGAACTGGCCGAGCGCAACCGCGCCAACGGCGTGCTGCTCTCGCGGCGCCGCCGTGAGGTCAACTGGGCGCTGCGCCAGCTCGGCCGTACCGAGGACGCCTCGTCCTACGATGCCAAGGGCCAGTCGCACGCGATCATCGCGGGCCGCCCGCTCGCGGTCGCCTGAGGCGACGGCCGATCCACTTTGACGGGCTGAAGCCCGCTGCACGACCGCGTATATTGGGCGCCTGTTCGAACGCCCCGAGTTGCCGTGTCCGCTGCCAACGCCCTCGTTACTGCCCCCCTTCCGCCGCAGCCGGTGCTGCAGGCTCTGCTTGAGCGCCTGCGCGAAGGCCTGTTGCTGTTCACCGAGGATGGGCAGGTGGCCCTGGCCAACCCGGCGGCGCAGGCCCTGCTCGCCGGTGCCGAAGAGGCCGCAACGCCACCGCCGCAGCGCCTGCGTGAACTGCTGCCGCCGGATGCACTGGAACACGCGCGCCAGCAGGGGCAGTGGAATGGGAGCCTGCCGCTGGGCGAGGGCGTGGTCATCGCCCATCTGTACCACCACGGCCCGGTGGGCCAGGGGCATTTCCTGGCGCTGTTCCGCCATATCGAGGGCCAGGAAGATTACGAACGCGAGCTGCAGCAGCGCCATGCCGAGCTGCGCCAGGCCTATCTGCGCCTGAACGGTACCCAGGAAAAGCTGCTGCAGTCGGAAAAGATGGCGTCCATCGGCCAGCTCGCCGCCGGTGTCGCGCACGAGATCAACAATCCGATCGGCTACGTGCACTCCAACCTGGGCAGCCTGCAGGAGTACCTGCGCAGCCTGTTCACCGTGATCGAGGCCTACGAGCGCGCACTGCGCGCGCCGGACCCGAAAGCGCTGATTCCGGAAATCGACGACATCCGTGACCGCCTGGACATCGACTTCATCAGCCGCGACCTGCCGCAGCTGATGGCCGAGTCGCGCGAGGGCATCGAGCGGGTGACGCGCATCGTGCGCGATCTGAAGGACTTCTCGTATTCGGGCCGCGACGAGTCGTGGAAGCTGGTCGACCTGCATGCAGGCCTGGAATCGACCATCAACATCATCTGGAACGAGCTCAAGTACAAGGTCACCCTGGTGCGTGAGTTCGGCCAGCTGCCGCTGGTGGAATGCCTGCCGTCCGAGTTGAACCAGGTGTACATGAACCTGCTGCTCAACGCCGGCCATGCCATCGCCGAGCGCGGCACCATCACCGTGCGAACCGGCGTGGAAGGTGATCACGTCTGGGTCGAGTTCGAAGATACCGGCGGTGGCATCTCGCCGGAGCTGCGCCAGCGCATCTTCGATCCGTTCTTCACCACCAAGCCGGTGGGCAGCGGTACCGGCCTGGGCCTGTCGATCTCCTACAGCATCATCAACAAGCACCATGGCCGCATCGACCTGGACAGCACGCCGGGCGTCGGCTCGCGCTTCCGCGTGGTATTGCCGGTGAAGCAGCCGCGCTGACCGGCATCCTCGCCGAATCCGCCGCACCAGACCAGCCGGCCAGCGGCCGGCTCTACCGGGCCGGGGTACTGCCGGCCGCTGGCCGGCATCCACGTTGAATCCGGCGCCGGATCATCACCGCAGCGGTCGATCCTCACCGCCATCCACCGGCTCGGCCGCTGCCGGCCCGGCATTGCTGCGGCGCTGCTCCTCGTAGGTGCGGAACGCCTGGTGGATGTGCTTGCGCAGTTCGTCGTCGTTCCAGGGCTTGGTCAGGAAGCGGTAGATCGCACCGCGGTTGATCGCATCGGTCACCGTGTTCAGATCGGTGTAGCCGGACAGCACCAGGCGGATCGTATCCGGGTACAGCATCTTCACCCGGCCCAGGAACTCGGTGCCGCTCATGTCGCTCATGCGCTGGTCGGACAGGATCACCTGCACGTCGTTGATCGCCAGCAGGTCGAAGGCATCGCGCACGTTGCCGGCGGCCAGGATCCGGTAGCCGTCACGGCGGAACAGGCGCACCAGCGAACGCAGTACGTTCTCTTCATCGTCCAGCAGCAGCAGCGTGCGGTCCGGGCGGGTTTCGGCGAAGGCCTCCGGGCGCAGGTAACGGCGGCGCAGGGTCATGCCGGCGGCATCGGCCGACATCGGCTCGCCGAACAGATAGCCCTGGAACACGTCGCAGTCGTTGCGGCGCAGGAAGCCCAGCTGCGCCTGCGATTCCACGCCATTGGCAATGACCGTCATGCCCAGCTGGTGGCCCATGGCGATGATCGCGCGGGCGATGGCCGCCTCGCGATTACCGGCCGGCGCGCTCTTGATGAAGCTGCGGTCGATCTTCAGCTTGTCCACCGGGTAGCGCACCAGTGCGCTGAGGCTGGAGTCGCCGGTGCCGAAGTTGTCCAGGCTCAGGCTGATGCCTTCGTTGCGCAGGTTGGCCAGCGTCTCGTGCACGAAATTGACGTTGTTGGTCAACGCACTCTCGTTGATCTCCAGCGTCAGCATCTGCGCCGGCACACCGGCGGCCTGCATCAGGCCCATCACCTCGGCAAAGAAATTGGGGCGCAGCAGCTGCAGGGTGGACACGTTGACCGCGATGGTGAAATCGTCAAAACCCTGGTCACGCCACAGCCGCGCCTGCTTCAACGCACCCTCCAGCACCCAGGTGCCGATCTGCACGATGATGCCGAGCCGCTCGGCGGTGCGCATGAAGCGCTCCGGCACCAGCATGCCCAGCGTGGGCGACTGCCAGCGCAGCAGCGCTTCCATGCCCACCACGTGGCCGTCGCGGGCGCTCACCAGCGGCTGATAGCGCAGCTTCAGCTCACCGTTGGGAATGGCATCGACGATCTGGCGGGCGATGATGCTCTCGCTGTGCGCGCTGGGCGGGGTATCCACCGCGTGGATGCGCACCGCATTGCCGCCTTCGCGGGCGGCCTGGTACAGCGCATCTTCGGCATGGTCGAGCAGGCGCGAGGTGCTGCTGGCGTGTTCGGGGCACAGGCTCACGCCGAGCTTGCCGGTCATGAACAGCGTGTACGGCAGCACCGACAGCGGCAGTTCCATCTGCTGACGGATCTCTTCGGCGAAATCCTCCGGCAGCGGCACATCGTCGGTGCGCGGTACGGCCAGCAGGAACTCGTCGCTGCCATGCCGCCACAGCTTGCCGCGCCCGCGCAGATAGGACTGCAGTCGCTGTGCCACCAGCACCAGCGCCTGGTCGCCCACTTCGGCACTCATGTTCTCGTTGACCGAGGCGAAGTGGTCGATGTCCACGTGCATCAGCATCAGCGCCGTGCCCCCGGAGGCGGCTTCGGCGACCATCGCCTGCAGCTCAGGGTTGCCGGCGCCAAGGCGATCGGGTGCATCATCGATGCTGACCGGGGGCAGGTTGGGATTCCACATAGGCTCAGTATTCCGGTGACTCGACAGCGGCCATGCCGGCCGCCTGGTAGGGGAGATGGACATCGACCAGGGTGCCTTCGCCATGCGCCGATTCGATCCGCACGTGGCCTCCCACGCTCTGCGCGCGCTCGCGCATGACGATCAGGCCCAGCCCGCGTGGACCGTCCGGATCGAAGCCTTCGCCGTCGTCGCGGATCTGCAGGTGCAGCCCGCGCTGGCCAACGTCGCGCAGCTGCAGCTGCACCTGGCTGGCGCGCGCGTGGCGCAGCGCGTTGGTCAGGCTTTCCTGGGCGATGCGGAAGCAGGCCTGTTCAATGCTGGTGTCCGGCCGACGCGGCAGTGACTCGATTTCGGCCAGCAGCTCCACCGGCGAAGAGCGGAACAGCACGCGGGCCTGCCAGCTCAATGCGGCCTCCAGCCCCAGCGCATCCAGCTGCGGTGGACGCAACAGGGTCGAGATGTCGCGCAGCTTGGCCACCGTAGTGTCGGCCAGGCTGACGATCTGCGCCAGGTCATCGGCGCGGCGGCGCGGATCCTCTTCATCCTGCGCGGCATGCGCAGACAGCTTGATGGCGGTGATCGCCTGGCCGATATCGTCGTGCAGGTCACGCGAGATCGCGCGGCGCTCGTCCTCCTGCAACGAGAACAGGCGGCCGGCCATGGCCTGCAGCTCGCGGTTGCTGGTTTCCAGTGCGCTGCGCGTGCGCTCCGAATCGCTCAGGTCGCGCACGATCAGCAGCTTGCAGTCGCGACCGCCGTAACGTACTTCACCCACGGCCAGCCCGGCGTGGAAGCTGCGCCCGTCGGCGCGTTGCATGGCCACCACGCTGCTGTGGCCCGGACCCAGATGCAGCTGGCCGGCGCGCAGCTGGCTGCGCACCCGGGCCAGATCGCCGGCGGCCACCAGTGCGGACAGCGGTTCGCCCAGCAGGGTGTGGCTGCCATAACCGAACAGGCTGGCGGCCCAGGCATTGGCGTACAGCACATGCTCTTCGGAGAGGATCACCACGCCGTCGGGCAGCACCCGCACCAGCTCGCGGAACTGCTCTTCGCGCTCACGCAGCAGGCGCCGCGACTGTTCGCGCTCGGTCACATCCTGCAGGGTGCCCAGCACGCGGCTGCGCCCGGCCTCGTCGAAT
The DNA here is from genome assembly GCF_059515225.1 of Stenotrophomonas sp. CS3K5. Taxonomy (NCBI): domain Bacteria; kingdom Pseudomonadati; phylum Pseudomonadota; class Gammaproteobacteria; order Lysobacterales; family Lysobacteraceae; genus Stenotrophomonas; species Stenotrophomonas sp. CS3K5. Next base: position 486,517 of record NZ_JCAKRX010000002.1, on the reverse strand, counting down.
CCGCTGGCGGCGCGCAGATGCACCATCAGTGCGCGCCCGTCCATCGACAGCAAGGGCAGCAGCACGTCCACCTGCACGGCCTCGCCCGAACACAGCTCGCCCAGCAGCTGTTCGGTCTGCGCGGCGGTAGCCGGGTCGGCCGGCACCAGCAGCTCGTCGAACCGGTGCCAGCGACGGGCCTCGGGCGGGCGACGACCGAGCAGGCGGTAGACCTGGTTGGAATAACGCCCCAGGCCGGTCGACGGATCCAGTTCCCATGCGCCGATGCGGGCCAACTCATGGGCTTCTTCCACGCGCGCCAGCGCCTGGTCACGACGCAGCTGGGCCAGGTCTTCGGCGGTACGGTCGATGGCAATCAGCAGGCGTGCGTTGTGGCCGTCGAAGCCGATGGCGTTGGAGCGCAGCTCCATCTGCCGCAGTGAACCATCGCGCAGCTGCAGTTGTGTGCGCAGGATGCACAGCTCCTCGGGTGCCTCGCGGATGGCTTCCAGCTTGGTCTGCAGGGCCTGGTCCTGGCCCGGCGGCCACAGCGCGTCGATGGTCTGTTCCAGCAGTTCCTCGCGCTCCCAGCCGAAGGCGCTGCAGGCGGCCGGGTTGGCATCGAGGATGGCCAGCGTGTCCAGGTCGTAGACCAGGATCGGGCCGGGGTTGCCTTCGAACATCTGCCGCAGGCGCAGCTCCGAGGCCTGCTGGCGGGCGTGGGTATGCAGCACGTGTTCGGCCAGCGGGCGCAGCAGCAGGTACAGCAGTCCCGCACTGGCCAGTGCGAAGAACGAGCCCTTCAGCCCCTGCCACAATGCCGCCTGCTGCGGATCGGGGATGAACGCCTGCACCGCGCTGTCGGTGGAGATCATCCAGGCCAGCGCCATCACCAGGTAGCTCAGCACCACCCGCCGCCGGTCGCGGCTCAACGCCTGCGCCATCCGCGGGTCGGGAGCAGGGGCGTTGCCGGTCGGTTCTGCGGGCATGGACAGGGCGGAAGAAGGGGGCGCCGGCCATCTTACCGCGCAGGTGTGCCCTGGCCACTCAATTATCCGCCGCAGGGGCCGTTAACCACTGCGTGCCCCGCTGACGGGCGTGTCATCCGGAGCAAGATCGCGTGGACCAAGGGATCATCGCCAGCCTGCTGCAGCACCCGCTTGCGTCGGCACTGGTCATCGTCGACCGTACCGGCCGCCCGCTGGCGGCCAACCCGGCCGCGCGCGAGCATGGGCTGCCGGCCACCGTGGCCGCGTACGCCCCGATGCTGGAAGATCTGCGGCTGATGGCGGCCGATGGCGGCATCGTGGCCTGCACGCTGCCGGGCGGCCCGCGCGGTCATTTCGATGGCCACCTGCGCGCCGTGCATGACGGTGCCGGCAATCTGCTGGCCTTCACCCTGAGCATTCCCGAGCCGGTTCCAGTGGATGGGGGCGGGCGCTGGGAGCTGGCACTGGACAGCGCCGGCCACAGCCTGTGGGACTGGGACATCCCCAGTGACCGGGTGGCGCGGACACCTGCGTTGGGTGATGAAACCGCCACCGCCATGCTCTCGCGTGTGCATGGCGATGACATCGTGCAGGTCCGCGCTGCGCTGGACGAACATCTGCGCGGCCTGAGCGAGCAGTACAGCGCACAGTTCCGTTTCCGCCAGGCCGACGGTCAGTGGCGCTGGGTGCTGGACCGTGGCCGCGTGGTGGCGCGTACCGCCGATGGCCAGCCGTTGCGGATGGTCGGCACGCATACCGATATCGAGCAGCAGAAGCAGCTGGAAGCGCTGTTGCAGGAGCAGCAGCTGCATCTGAGCGAAGCCCAGCGCATTGCCAGCATGGGCAGCTGGTCGTTCGATCCCAACACGGGGCATTTCTGGTGGTCGCCGGAGCTGCGCTCGCTGCTGGCCCTGGGGCAGGGCGCCGTACCCGGCCAGCGGCGCTGGCTCAAGCACCTGCACCCACGATCGCGCGGGGCGTTGCGCGCGGCCTGGCGGCGCCTGTGGCGCGATGGCCGTGCTGCCAATCTGGAGCTGGAGCTGACCCGCGGCAACGAACCCTCGCAGCATCTGCGCCTGTGGATGCAGCCGCTGCTGGACATGGACGGTCAGCCCAAGCGCCTGCTCGGCCAGGTGCAGAACATCACCGAGCAGCACCAGACCGATGCGCTGATCCGCTGGCGTACCGAGCTGCTCAACCGCGTTTCCGCGCTGGGACGCATCGGCGGCTGCGAGATCGAAGTGCAGACCCGGCACATGCAGTGGACCGAGGAGTGCTACCGCATCCACGGCCTGCGCAAGGAACCGATCACCCTCGACCAGGCGCTGGCGTTGTACACCGAGGATTCGCGCAACGCCTTCGAAGCCGCGCTGGCTCGTATTGCCGACGGCGGGCTGCCCGAGCAACTGGACCTGTGCTTCTATCGCCAGTCGGGCCTGCGCGTGTGGGTGCAGGTGCTGATCGAGTTGGACCGACGCGACGGCCTGCCAGCGCGCTTCGTGGTGCTGTTCCGTGACATCACCCGCGAACGCGAGGCCAACGAGCGCATCGAGCTGTTGGCCCACTACGATCTGCTGACCGGTCTGCCCAACCGGGTTCTGCTCGGCGAGCAGACCGCCGAGGCCATCGAGGAAGCGCGTGACCGCGGCACTTCGCTGGCGATGCTGTTCATCGACCTGGATGGCTTCAAGACCATCAATGACAGCTTCGGCCACGCCACTGGCGATGCGCTGCTGAAGGCCGCCGCCACCCGCCTGCACCAGAACCTGCGCAACAATGACCTGTTCGGCCGCTTCAGCGGCGACGAGTTCATCGTGGTGCTGCGCGATCTGGCCGAGCCGGAAGACGCCGGCCACGTGGCGCGCAAGCTGATCGCCTCGCTGGCCGAGCCGCTGCGCCGGGGCGAGACCACCCTCAAGGTGGGCGCCAGCGTCGGCATCGCGATGCTGGGTGATGCGCAGACCGACTTCGATTCCCTGCTGCGCGCCGCCGATGCGGCGATGTATGCAGCCAAGGAAGCGGGGCGCAATACCTACCAGTACTACAGCCAGGACGCCCTGGCCCGCATCCAGCGCCGGCTGGAGATCGAGCATGCCCTGCATGGCGCGATCGAGCGCGAAGAGTTCAGCCTGGCCTACCAGCCATTGCTGCACGCCCACCAGGGTGAGCCACCGGCGATCGAGGCGCTGCTGCGCTGGCATCGGCCTGGGATTGGCTATTGCAGCCCGGCCGAGTTCATCCCCATTGCCGAGAAATGTGGCGAGATCGTACGCATCGGTGACTGGGTGCTGGGCGAGGCATGCCGTCAGGCCGCCGCCTGGGACCGCGCCGGCCTGCGATTCGACCGCATCGCGGTCAATGTCTCCGCGGTGCAGCTGCGTGACCGCGGCTTTGCCGAGCGCGTGATCGAGATCTGCCACGCCCATGGCTGGCCGCCGCAACGGCTGGAACTGGAGCTGACCGAGTCGGCATTGATCCGTGACACCGACATCCTGCGCCACTGCTTCGATGTACTGGAGCGCCATGGCGTGCCGCTGGCAGTGGACGACTTCGGGACCGGATTTTCCAACCTCAACTATCTCAACCGCTTCCCGGTGGGCCGCCTGAAGATCGACCGCAGTTTCGTGCAGGGCATGCTGCATGATTCGGGCACGGCCGAGGTGACCCAGGCGATCGTGCACCTGGGCCACGCGCTGGGCATGAAGGTGGTGGCCGAGGGCGTGGAAACGCACCAGGAAGAAGACATGCTGCGCCGCCAGGGCTGCGACGAGATTCAGGGCTACCTGTACTCGCGCCCGTTGAGCCCTCGCGACCTGGCGCAGTGGCTGCGCCAGCCACAGCCGGTTTCATTGCGCACCGATGCCAGCGGGGAAGTGGTGCTGGCGCGGTGAAAGCCTGCTTTGGTGGGTGCCGACCTTGGTCGGCACGGATGCCTGCGCACGCGATCATCCACGCATGGCGTGGATCTACCGTCTTGGGTCGACGAACCTCTGCGGGAACTCCGACCGCACCCGCGCGCGCACGGCTTCCACCACCTCGGCATAGCGTCGCAGCTGGATGCGATAGCCCATATAGAACACCAGCAGCATGCCCAGCATCGGCCACGCCACCGGGCGCACCAGAATGATCGGTAGCACCAGCAAGGTCAGGGTCAGCGCAAACCAGCTGCATCGTCCGATAACACGCACCTCGCGGCGTCGTCTGTCGACCACCAGCTGGCCGTGCATCAACGGGAAATAGCGACCGCCATAGCCCGGCGCGAAGCTCTCACGGAACGCCACGCTGCGGTCGGGCAGGACACGGAACACGAAGCTCAGCCACTTGTCGGTCGGAAGATCGTATTCCAGCCCGATCAATGACAGCTGGGTGAGCTCGGCCGGCGAGGCGGCAATGCGCTGGTTGAACAGTACGATGCCGGTGCGGAAGAAGAGCGGCACCCAGAACAACAGCAGCAGGAGCTCCAACAGCATCAATGCGATCAGGGCGATGGCCATCGGTCTTCCGTGAACGGGACCGTAGCATCATGCCATGCCGGGCGCCTCATCCAGGACTGGCCTGGATCGACAGATGTCGGAACCTGGATGGCCGAAACGTCAGTTGCCTGGGCGCAGGTAGGCCACGCAGGCAAGCGGGAACAGTCCAGTAGCAAGGGAGCGGGACAGATAGGCCTCGTCGATCGTCCAGGGCGCCGGAAAGTCGGAAATCACTTCCGTTGCAGCGCATGAGCAGGATTCCCATGCTTCTTCCGATGGCTCGCCTTCGAATTCGAAGCGCACCCGGACACGTTGCATGCCGGCGTCTGCCTCGATCGAAGCCTGGAGCAGCTGAGCAGGGGTCTGGCCCAGAAGTGCTCGCCGCAGGGAGGCGCGCAGGAAGTCCGGGTCTACGGCATCGATCATGTTCACCTGTTCGACGGTTGTGTCAGCGCGCCGTTATCGTTTCAGCGCTTCGCCATCCAGCCCCAGGTCCCACGCCAGCCCGAGCAGTTCTTCATCCGCGCGGGACGGCGCCGGCCGTGCATCCGCCAGCTGCTGCAGCTCGCGGATCTCCTCGCGGGCGACCTCTTCCAGCTGCTGCAGCTGCTCACGCACGCTCGCGTTGCGCGGGCGCTCGGTATCGGTGAGGGAGGGCAGGGCGCGGATCAGGGTCATGGTGCGCGTACAGGTTGCATCCAGCGGCAGGGTACAGGCAAAGGCCCCGGAATGACCGGGGCCTTGCGGGCTGCCGGCAACGGCAGCGGACATCAGGATCAGAACAGCTCGACGGTGCCGGCGCCCATGCTCTGCTGGGCAACCGGCTTGTGCGGCGGGCGCTCCCACTCGCTGCGCAGTTCGCGCAGGCGGCTGCCGGTGCGCTGCAGGGCGGTGGCGATCTCTTCGTCGAACACGCCGCCATTGCGATGCAGCAGTTCCTGCAGGGCCACCGCTTCGCGGTTGATCGCGGTCAGGCGGTCCAGGTGGGTATGCACGCCGCCCAGGGCCTGGGTGGCGATGTCCTCGAACTGCAGGGCGCGCACGGCCTCGGCCACGCTGCCATCGATCGAACGGGCGCACTCGGACACTTCGCGCATGCCTTCGCCCAGCGAGGCGTTGATCTGGGCCACGTTGTCGAGCATCGCCGCCGCTTCCTGGCGTGCTTCGCGGGAGCGGTCCATGTCACGCGAGGCCATGTGCGAGACCGTCTCGCGCACCTTGGCGATGGCGTCCTTGGAGCTGTGCGCCAGCTTGCGGATCTGCTCGTTGAAGGTGGTCGAGCGTTCGGACAGGTTGCGGACCTCGTCGGCCACCACTGCGAAGCCACGACCGGCTTCACCGGCACGCGCCGCTTCAATGGCAGCGTTCAGCGCCAGCAGATTGGTCTGGTCAGCGATCGACTTGACGTCTTCCAGCAGCGCGAAGATGCCATCCAGGTGCTGTGCCATCTGATCGATGTGCTGCACGGTGGTGCTGCTCTGGCCGCTGACCTGTTCCAGCGCTTCCACCAGCTGTTCCATGCGGTGGCTGGCGTGCTGGGCAAAGCGGGCGACGTCCAGGCCGGCGTTGCCCTCATCACCGGCGCGGTCGACGATGCGCGACAGGGCCTGGCTCTGCTGGCGCGACTTGCGGTTCATCGCATCGAAGCTGCCGCCCAGGCTGGAGACGGCCTGGCGGATCAGGTCGCGGGCGCGTTCTACTTCACCACGCGAGCCGTCGATCTCGTTGCCGACGAAGTTGCGCAGTTCGGTCAGCAGCTGATCCTGCTCACGCAGGACGCGGGTGTGTTCCGGGGAACGGTGCGCTTGGGCGCGGGTGGTCCACCACGCAAAGCCCAGCCAGCTCAGCGTCATCGTGGTCAGGATCGCCCAGCGCAGGGCGGCCGGCCATTCGAAACCGATGGCGAAGGGGAGCAGCAGGGTCAGGGCCAGAGGGGCGGCCAGACGGATGAAAATGCGTGAGTACATGGACGTTCTCGGGAGGTGCACGGAGGATGTATCGGCCGTACCCCCCTTCTCTTTAACGTCGATGTGCCTTGATGTGCATTCTGAATGCGCCGGTTTTCCGGCGCTGCAGAGGGTTCAGGGGTCAGAGCCCGTTCCGTGTTGGAAAGGGATCCGACCCCATGGGGCTCACGCCAGTTGGCGGTCCACGGCCTCGATCATCGCCTTGCGGCTGAACAGGAAGTCCCAGTAGCTGCCGCCCAGCTGACGCCACAGGACCGCCGAGCGCACCGCGGCCAGCAGCAGGGCGCGGATCTCGGCCACCACGCCGGCCTGGCCCAGGTAGTGCGGGTTGCCCTGCACCATCACCCGCGGCTTGAGGTGGCTGATGGTGTCCGCGTACAGGCCGCCCAGGTTGGCCAGCACGTCCGGGTGGCCGCTGTCGCCCAGCTCGGCGGCCTGGCGCTGGGCGCGCTCGATGCCACTGGCGACCTTGTTCACCGTGGCGCCGTCCTGCACGAAGCGGCGCTCCAGCTGCAGCACCGACAGGGCCAGCTTGGGCAGGATCGGATCCTGGCCCTGGCTGCGGAAATAGTTGTGCAGCAGGCGCAGGCCTGCCTTCAGCGCATGGCGGTCACCGAACACCTCCTGCGGCGATGACGCATCGACGCGAAACACGCTGTCCACGGCGGTGCGCACGGCGGCGGCGTCGGAATGGCCGGTATCGGCGATGCGGCGGACCTGTTGCAGGGCCTGGGCAATGCCGGCCAGGGCCAGGACGCGGTCGTCGACAGTGAAACTCATGCAGCAATTACCTCAAAAGGAGAAGGGGTGGTGCGCAGGCGCTGTTCCAGTGGGGCGTCGGTAGCGGCGATCACCGCACCGCCCAGGCACACCTCGCCGTCATACAGCACCAGCGACTGGCCGGGGGTGACGGCGCGCTGCGGGCGGGCGAAGGTGACCAGCACACTGCCATCGTCCAGCACCTCGACCGTACACGGCTCGTCGGGCTGGCGGTAGCGGGTCTGCGCCGTGCATTCAAAGCGACGCGCCGGCGGCGAACCGGCAATCCAGTGCGCGGTCTCCGAGCGCAGGCGCTCGGACAGCATCCACGGGCTTTCACGGTCCTGGTCCACGTACAGCACGTTGCTGGCCACGTCCTTGCCGACCACATACCACGGCGCGGCGGGGCGGCCGCGCACGCCGCCGATATTCAGGCCCTCGCGCTGGCCCAGTGTGAAATAGAACACGCCCGGATGTTCGGCGATCACGCTGCCGTCGGCCGGGTCGAGGATCTGGCCCGGCTTGGCCGGCAGGTAACGGCCGAGGAACTCGCGGAAGTCGCGCTCGCCGATGAAGCAGATCCCGGTGGAGTCCTTCTTGGCGTGGGTCGGCAGGCTGACGTCGCGTGCAATGCGGCGCAGGTCGCTCTTTTCCAGGTCGCCGATCGGGAACAGTGTGGCCGCCAGCTGCTGCTGGCCCAGCTGGTGCAGGAAGTAGCTCTGGTCCTTGGAACGGTCGGCGCCGCGCAGCAGCAGCCACTGGTGGCCGCGCTGGGTCACCCGCGCGTAGTGACCAGTGGCGATGCGCTCGGCGCCCAGCTCGCGGGCGGCGTCCAGGAAGTGCTTGAACTTCACTTCGCGGTTGCACAGCACATCCGGGTTTGGCGTGCGGCCGGCGGCATACTCGGCCAGGAAGTGCTCGAACACGCCCTGCCAGTACTCGCTGGAGAAATCGCGGAAGTGGAACGGAATGCCGAGCAGGCCGCACACCGCCACCGCGTCGCGGCGATCGTCCTCGGCGCGGCACTCGCCGCTGCCGTCGTCGGCCCAGTTCTGCATGAACAGGCCGGCCACCGCTTCTCCCTGCTGCACCAGGCGCCAGGCGGCGACCGAGGAATCGACGCCACCGGAGACGCCAACCATCACGCGCGGGGTGCTCATGCGACCTCCTGGACCAGGGAAAGGGGATGGCGCTGGCCGCCCAGGTAGTCGGCCACCACCTTCCAGACCAACGGGCTGCGCTGGCGCTCGCCGGCCGTCTGCAGTTCGGCTGGGGTCAGCCACAGCGCGCGGTCGATGCCGGTGTCCAGCGGTTGTGCCGGGTCATGCGACAGCGGCCTGGCGGCGTAGCAGAAGCGCAGGAACGTGGTGCCATCGGCGGCAGTCCACTGGTAGCAGCCGATGAAGTGGGTCAGCTCGACCGTCCAGCCGGTTTCCTCGCGGGTCTCGCGCAGGGCCGCCTCGGCCAGGCTTTCGCCCGGCTCAAGGTGGCCGGCCGGCTGGTTCAGCACCTGGCGGCCCTCAATGGTCTCTTCCACCAGCAGCACGCGGCCACCGTCAACCACCACAGTGGCGACGGTGGCATGCGGTGCCCAGCGCGGGTCCGGCGTGGCGTTCAACTCAGAAATCGTCCTTCTTGGTCAGTTCCAGCTCCATCGCATCGGCGGTGCGGATGGCCGCATCAATGGCGTCGCTGAGCTGGTCCGGGGTGGCGTCTGCATCGATCTTCACCACGAACATGGCGGTGCTGTCCTGCTTCACCCAGCCGCCCATCTTGGCATCCTGGGAATCTTCCAGCAGGCGGTTGGCCACGGCCACCGGGAACTGCTTGGCCGTGGCGGTGTACGCCGGCGACCAGATCTCGCGGATATTGTGGCTGCCGAAATCCTCCACCGCCGAACGCACGTAGACCATCTGGGTGCGGTCGCCTTCGACATCGAACACAAGGCGGTAGTCACCGTCCTCGTCGATCTCGTAGGTGTAGCCCAGCTTGTCCAGATGGCGGGCCACGGATTTGTCGGCCTCCGGTGCGGCAACGGCGGAGCCGGTCGCGGCCAGGCCGAGCAGCAGGGCGGGCAGAAGCGTCCTTTTCATGAAGATCCTGTGAAGCGGATTTGAAAGAAGGTGCAATTGTGACGGGGGGCGTCCGTGCCGTCCAATCTGCGGCGGGCCGACGCAGGCTCGGCACAGGCCCTATAATGGACGGATGCCTCGCGAGTCTTCCCCCGATTCCCATCACGAACACGGTATTGCCGTGGAGCCCGCGCGCCCGGAAGTGGCGCCGCCGCCGTTCTACCAGGTGATGCTGCTCAATGACGACTACACCCCGATGGATTTCGTGGTGGACGTGCTGCAGCAGTTCTTCAGCATGGACCTGGACAAGGCCACGCAGGTGATGCTGCACGTGCATACCCGCGGCCGCGGAGTGTGCGGGGTGTTCACCCGCGAAGTGGCCGAGACCAAGGTTGCCCAGGTCAACGAGTACTCGCGGATGAATCAGCATCCGTTGCTGTGCACGATGGAAAAGGCCTGACCGGCTGCCGGTTCCCGTCCGGGTACATCGATTCCGGACCCGGCGTGCTGTAGAACCGAGCCCATGCTCGGCTGTCTTCCGTCAAGCCGTGCCGATGCCTGATGCATCGTGCCCACCAAGGTGGGCACCCGCCTTGGATCATGCCTCCGCCAGCGCCTCCAGCGCCATTTTCGCCACCGCCTCGTCGATGTCGGCCGGGTCGCCGTCATCGCGGAACCACACCGCCGACAGTCCCATGCTGGCCGCGATCCAGCGCAGCAGGCGACGGCGTTCGATGCCGGACAACGCGCCGACCTGCTCCAGCCGCGCCGCAAACCGCTCCGGCCGCGTGGCGACGTGGATGCCCGGGCCGCACAGGTCCGGGTTGCTGAACAACGTCGTGTAGTCGAAGGCGCGGTCGCCGATCAGCCGCTTCGGGTCGATCGCCAGCCAGCCGCGCGCGCCGAAATCCAGCACGTTGTCGTGGTGCAGGTCGCCATGCAGTGGCCGGATCTCCTGCTCGTCCTGCAGCAAGACCAGCGCCAGCGATCTGCACTGTTCCAGTAGTGGCGGCAACGCAGCCCTTGGCTGCAGCAGGTCGGCGAACCATGTAGGCAGGCAGACCAGGTCACTGGGCGCTGTGCTCCGTGGCCGGTGCAGCCGCTGCAGGACCTGGCACAGGAGGGTGGTGCAGGTGTCGTCCTCGCCATTGATCGAACGCTGTCGCAGCGAGTCGCCGGCGGCACGCTCGATCAGGATGGCCGGCCCCTCGTGGGCCAGCAGGCGGGCGGCGCCGTCACCGCCCCACCAGCGCAGCAGTCGATGGGCGTTCTGCTCTTCGGGCTCGTCGCTGACCTTGAGCATGGCCGGCACGCCGGCCGGGGTCAGCACCGGCCAGAGCCGGGCGCGGGGCGTTTCGATGGCCGCGCCATCACGCCGCAATCGCCAGCGACTCAGGTAGGGTTCGCTCATGCTGGCAGGGTCGTCCTGGAGTGAATGAAGATCAAGCAATCTGCACTGCTAACGCCATCTGAACGCAGCAATCCGCTAGGGTGATGGAAATCGCGTAGTCAGGCCGCATATTGTCCCCATCTGCCGCCGGAGTAATCCATGTTCAGCAAAGACCTCGAACACACCATCGGCCAGTGCTACAAGCGCGCCCGTGAGGCCCGGCATGAGTTCATGACGGTCGAACACCTGCTGTTGGCACTGCTCGACAACCCGTCCGCCCAGGCCGTCCTGAAGGCCTGTGGGGCCGACGCCGAACGCCTGCGCCAGGAGCTGGAGCAGGCCATCGAGGCGTCCGTGTCCCGCCTGGCCGAAGATGACGGACGCGATACCCAGCCGACCCTGGGCTTCCAGCGCGTGCTGCAGCGGGCTGTGTACCACGTGCAGTCCTCGGGCAAGAAGGAAGTCACCGGCGCCAATGTGCTGGTGGCCATCTTCGGTGAGAAGGACTCCCACGCCGTCTATTACCTCAACCAGCAGGATGTCACCCGGCTGGACGTGGTCAATTACCTGTCCCATGGCATCGCCAAGCTGGGTGAGGAGGGCGAGCAGCCGTCCTCGTCCTCCGAGGGCGAGGGCCGCATGGAAGGCGGCGAGGGTGAGCCCAAGGGCGACGCACTGACCGAGTTCGCCAGCAACCTCAACGAACAGGCCCGGGCCGGTCGCATCGACCCGCTGGTCGGTCGTGCCGACGAGATCGAGCGCACCATCCAGGTCCTGTGCCGCCGCCGCAAGAACAACCCGCTTTACGTGGGTGAGGCCGGCGTGGGCAAGACCGCCATTGCCGAGGGCCTGGCCCGCCGCATCGTCGAAGGCTCGGTGCCCGACGTGCTGGCCGATGCGGTGATCTACTCGCTCGACCTGGGCGCGCTGGTGGCCGGCACCAAGTACCGCGGCGACTTCGAGAAGCGCCTGAAGGGGGTACTGACCGCGCTGAAGAAGGTACCCAACGCGGTGCTGTTCATCGACGAGATCCACACCATCATCGGTGCCGGTTCGGCCTCCGGTGGCACCATGGATGCCTCCAACCTGATCAAGCCGGCACTGGCCTCCGGCGAGCTGCGCTGCATCGGTTCGACCACCTTCCAGGAATACCGCGGCATCTTCGAGAAGGACCGCGCCCTGGCTCGCCGCTTCCAGAAGATCGACATCGTCGAGCCGACGGTGGGCGAGACCTACGAGATCCTGCAGGGCCTGAAGTCCAAGTACGAGCTGCACCACGGCGTGACCTACTCGGACGAGGCGCTGCAGGCGGCGGTAGACCTGTCGGTGAAGCACATCGGCGACCGCCTGCTGCCGGACAAGGCCATCGACGTGATCGACGAGGCCGGTGCGCGCCAGCGCCTGCTGCCCGAAGGGCAGCGCAAGGAGCTGATCGACGTCGAGGAGGTGGAGGCGATCGTGGCCAAGATGGCGCGCATCCCGGCCAAGCAGGTCAGTGCCACCGACAAGGATGTGCTGCAGCACCTGGAGCGCAACCTGAAGATGGTGATCTTCGGTCAGGACCCGGCCATCGGCACCCTGGCGTCGGCCATCAAGCTGGCCCGTTCGGGCCTGGGCAACCCGGAAAAGCCGATCGGCAACTTCCTGTTCGCCGGCCCGACCGGTGTCGGCAAGACCGAGGTGACCAAGCAGCTGGCGCTGCAGCTGGGCATCGAGCTGGTCCGCTTCGACATGTCCGAGTACATGGAGCCGCATTCGATCAGCCGCCTGATCGGTGCGCCCCCGGGCTACGTCGGCTTCGACCAGGGCGGCCTGCTGACCGAAAAGATCGTCAAGACACCGCACTGCGTGCTGCTGCTGGACGAGATCGAGAAGGCGCACCCGGATATTTTCAACATCCTGTTGCAGGTGATGGACCGCGGCGTGCTGACCGACACCAACGGTCGCGAAGCCAACTTCAAGAACGTGGTGCTGGTGATGACCACCAATGCCGGTGCGGCGCAGGCCTCGCGGCGTTCGATCGGCTTCACCAAGCAGGACCATGCCACCGATGCGATGGAGACCATCCGCCGCGCGTTCACGCCGGAGTTCCGCAACCGCCTCGATGCGGTGGTGCAGTTCCAGCCGCTGGGCTTCGAGCACATCCTGCGTGTTGTCGACAAGTTCCTGATCGAGCTGGAGATGCTGCTGCAGGAGAAGCACGTCAGCCTGTCGGCCACGCCGACCGCGCGCGACTGGCTGGCCCACCACGGCTTCGACCCGCTGATGGGCGCGCGCCCGATGGCCCGTGTGATCCAGGACAGGATCAAGCGTCCGCTGGCCGACGAGCTGCTGTTCGGCAAGCTGGTCAACGGCGGCAAGGTCAGCATCGATGTCCGCGACGACGAGCTGGTGGTGGAGACCCAGGCCGAGCCGGAGCGTCTGCTGCCGGTGACAGTGGAGTAAGCCGGCCGGTTTCCTGCGGCCAGTCATGCAAGGACAAGGGCGGCTTCTGCCGCCCTTGTCGTGTCTGCGCTCAACGGCGACGTTGGCGCGCCTTCCGGGCGAAGCTGGCGGGGTCGATGGGCTCGACGCGGGCGACGGCGCAGCGTTCGGTATCGGTGCGCAGGGTGCTGCGCCCGTCGCTGCAGAGCAGGTTCTGCTGTCCTTCGGTGGCAAAGCTCAGCGTGCGGGAGCGGGCCGCGGCGGTACAGTCGCGCTGGAAGTGCACCACGTAGTGGTCCTGGTCGTTGCGCAACAGCACATCACGGGTAACGCCGGCGCGAACCATCTGCTGGTCGCTGCCCAGCTGGATGCAGGCGGTGGTGGCCGCTGCCGGTGCATCGGCGGCCTGGGCCGAGACGGCTGACAGCAGGCTGGCGGACAGGAACACGGAGCAAAGCAGGGGATGCCGTTTCATGGCGGGGCAGGGGGTTGCGATCCGGACTGGATCGGATTCCACGATGCCGGGGCGGCTGCAAGCGCGAATCTGCCGCAAGCCGGGCTGACCGACGCCACGGTGCGTTCGGTCACGATGACCTCCGGCAGGGCCGGATTGCGGGCATGACAAAAGGCCAGCAACCAGGGCTGGCCTTGTCGAAGTGGCGCCAGGCGCCGACCGCTTACTTCATGCGGTAGGTGATACGACCCTTGGTCAGGTCGTACGGGGTCATTTCAACCTTGACCCGGTCACCGGTGAGGATGCGGATGTAGTTCTTGCGCATGCGGCCGGAGATGTGGGCGATGATTTCGTGCCCATTTTCCAGGCGAACGCGGAAAGTGGTGTTCGGCAGCGTCTCGCTGACGGTGCCCTCGAACTCGATGGAATCGTCTTTCGACATGTAGTCCTGTGCGGTTCAGAAAACGGCCACGCTGGGCCTAAGGCGCGGTATTTTACGCGTGATGCGGCCAGCTTGCAAAGTTTGCGTTAACCTTCGGCCAAACGCTTCGCCGGCAGGCGTCCGACGGCCTGGGTCCAGGCGCCTTCACGGCCCTCGCGGCGCACCGCCAGACGCACCTGATCCAGGAACACGGCGCGCGGCAGGTGTACTGCGCCCATCCGCAGCAGGTGTGGATTCTCCACCTGCGCATCGATCAGTTCCCAGCCCCAGCTGCGCAGCGTGGCCGCCAGCGCCGCCAATGCGATCTTGGAGCCGCCGCTGGCGCCGCTGAACATGCTTTCGCCGAAGAACATCGCGCCGATCGCCACGCCGTAGATGCCGCCGACCAGGGTCTGCCGGTCCCACACTTCAAACGAATGGGCAAAGCCGAGGTCGTGCAGCTGGCTGTAGGCCTCGACCATGGCCGGGCTGATCCAGGTGCCGTCCTGGCCGGGGCGCGGGGTGGCGGCACAGGCGCGCATCACCTGGCTGAAGGCCACATCGGCAGTGACCTCCCAGTGGCTGGCGCGCAGCTGGCGCCGGAAACGGCTGGACAGGTGCACGCCGTCGGTGCGGAACACCATGCGTGGATCGGGCGACCACCACAGGATCGGCTCGCCCTCGCTGAACCACGGGAAGATGCCGCCGGCATAGGCGTTGAGCAGGCGCAGCGGGTGCAGGTCGCCGCCGACGGCGAGCAGGCCATCGGGCTGGCGCAGCGCGGTCTCGGCCGGGGGAAAGGGCGCGTCCGGCGCATCGGCCAGGCGCCAGGGCAGCGGGCGGGTCATGCACGCAGTGTAACGGGCGTGGGTGCCGACCTTCTCCGGTTCCGGTAGGCGCGTCAGTCGAGCAAGCTCGACGCTACGGTCCCGCGCGGAACGGGCTGTGCCCCAGCAGCGCCTGCTGGTAACGACGCACGTCGCCCCGCTCCTGCCGGCACCAGTCCTGCAGGGCGTCGGCAAACTCCGCATCGGCCACCCAGTGGCGGCTGCGCACCCGGGTGGGCAGGAAGCCGCGTGCCAGCTTGTGCTCGCCCTGCGCGCCGGGCTCGAAACGGGTGAGTCCCTCGCGCAGGCAATACTCGATGCCCTGGTAGTAGCAGGTCTCGAAGTGCAGGCCGGGCAGGTTCGCGCCTCCCCAGTAGCGCCCATACAGCGTGTCTCCGCCGCGCAGGCACAGCGCACCGGCAATCGGCTCACCCTCCTGCTCGGCCAGGAACATCACCAGCCGGCGCCCCAGTGCGATGGCCAGATGGCGCAGGAAGGCCTCGGTCAGCGCCGGTGCGTTGCCATACTCGAGGAAGGTCTGCAGGTAGAAGCGGTACATCGCCTGCAGGTCGGCGCGGCTGGCGTCATTGCCATGCACCACGCGGAAGGTGATGCCCTGGCGGGTGACCTTGGCCCGCTCCTGGCGGATGTTCTTGCGGTGCTTGTGGTTCATCGCGCCCAGGAACTGCTCGAAGGTGGTCCAGTCGCCCGGGTTCTGCCATTGGAACTGGATGTCCTCGCGCAGCAGCCAGTCGTCACCGAACAGCGTTTCGTCACCGGTGTCATGGAAATTCACATGCGCCGATGACACGCCCAGTGCGGGCAGCTGCTGGCGCAGTGCCGGCAACAGCGCGGCACGTGCGGCATCGTGACGGGCCAGCAGCCGCGGCCCGGTCACCGGCGAGTACGGAACCGCACCCAGCCACTTCGGGTAATAGTCGCGGCCGTGGCGGGCGTAGGCATTGGCCCAGGCATGGTCGAACACGAACTCACCGTGCGAATTGGTCTTGAGGTAGCCCGGAATGGCGCCGATCAGAGCATCGCCTTCCCAGAGCGTGAAGTGCCGGGGCTGCCAGCCCCAGTCCTCGCGCAGGCAGCCGTGCGCTTCCAGCCCGGCCAGGAAGGCGTGGCTGACAAACGGGTTGCGGCCATCATGCAGAGCGTCCCAGTCGGCGGCGGCAATGGACGGCAGGGAATCGAGGAAACGGGGCGAAGGCATGAGGGAAGGATAGGGCAGGTGAAACAAAAAGGCCGACGCGTTGGCGTCGGCCCTTGGCCAGGGTCGAGCATGGCTCGACGCTACCGAAGCGGGCCAGCGTTTCAGCTGGCCTTGCCTTCGGCATCCAGGAAGCGCTCGGCGTCCAGCGCGGCCATGCAGCCGAAGCCGGCCGAGGTGATCGCCTGGCGGTAGTGCTGGTCGGCCACGTCGCCGGCGGCGAACACGCCCTCCACCGAGGTCTGGGTGGCGTTGCCGCCCAGGCCCGAGCGGATCTCCAGGTAGCCGTTGTTCATCGCCAGCTGGCCGTCGAACAGGGTGGTGTTCGGGTGGTGACCGATGGCCACGAAGAAGCCGTGCGCGTCGATGTCGCGGGTGCTGCCGTCCACGGTGGACTTCACGCGCACGCCGGTCACGCCGGCATCGTTGCCCAGCACTTCCTCTACCTGGTGGTGCCAGACAGTCTCGATCTTGCCTTCGGCCACCTTCTTGAACAGCTTGTCCTGCATGATCTTTTCCGCCTTCAGGGTGTCGCGGCGGTGCACCAGATAGACCTTGCGGGCGATGTTGGACAGGTACAGCGCCTCTTCCACGGCGGTGTTGCCGCCGCCGACCACGACCACGTCCTGGTCGCGGTAGAAGAAGCCGTCGCAGGTGGCGCAGGCGGACACGCCGCGGCCCTTGAAGGCCTCTTCGGTGGGGATGCCCAGGTACTTGGCGGTGGCGCCGGTGGCGATGATCAGGGCGTCGCAGGTGTACTCATGGCTGTCGCCGATCAGCTTGAACGGGCGCTGGGAGAGGTCGGCGGTATGGATGTGGTCGAAGATGACCTCGGTCTCGAAACGCTCGGCGTGGGCCTGCATGCGCGCCATCAGGTCCGGCCCCATCAGGCCGTGGGCGTCACCCGGCCAGTTGTCCACCTCGGTGGTGGTCATCAGCTGGCCGCCCTGCTGCAGACCGGTGATGACGACCGGCTTCAGGTTGGCGCGGGCGGCGTAGACGGCGGCGGTCCAGCCGGCCGGGCCGGAACCAAGGATGACAAGACGCTGATGGCGGGAGGGCAGGCTGGTGCTCATGTAAACTCGCGAAAAGGTAGATGGGGCAAGGCGCTGGCGATGTTTGCGCAGCATCCATGGCAGGTCATAGAGTGGCGGCTGGGGCAGGGCGATTCAAGCCGATGAACAGAACGCCGTCATCCAGCGGTGGTTCGGGCGACCCACAGACACCGCAGCGCGTCGCATAACTGAAAACTGACGCCGTCTCATTTATTATCAATCACTAACAGCGCATTCCAAAGGTATGGTCTAAGGTGGCGAAGCAGGTCCCCGAACGCTCCAAGTCCGACGACAGCAAGGCGTCACGTCGCACGGCCGCGGCGGCGACGACCGACAATCCACGCCGCCAGCGGCTCTGGCGCGACCTCGGCCTGATCGCCATCGCGCCGGCTCTGTTGTATCTGGCGGCCAGTCTGTTCACTTACTCCGCCACCGACCCGGGTTGGTCGCATACCGGCAGCGTGGTCGCGCCGGTGCACAACATGGGCGGGCGCGCAGGGGCCTGGATCGCCGACGTGCTGCTGCAACTGTTCGGCTACATCGCCTTCCTGCTGCCGGTGGTGCTGGGCGCGCTGGCGTGGATCGCCATGTTCGGCCTCAAGCGCGAGAGCAAGGGTGAGAACGACCTGGACCCGGCGCTGCGCCTGGTCGGCCTGGTCGGCTTCCTGATCGCCGGCACCGGCTTCCTGCACGTGCGCCTGTTCAGTGGTGATGTCTCCAGTGCCGGCGGCATCCTCGGCAAGCTGGTCGGCAATTCGCTCACGGTGGGCTTCGGCGCGCTGGGCGCGAACCTGTTCGTGCTGGTGCTGCTGCTGGCCTCGATCACCTTGGCAACCGGGTTGTCCTGGTTCAGCGTGATGGAGAAGATCGGCCGTGGCGTGATGTCGCTGGCGCCGTTGCTGGAGCGCAAGAAGGAAGAAGTCACCGAGTGGAAGCAGACCCGGGTGATGCGCGAGGAGCGCCAGGAAGTGCGCAAGGCCGATGCCGAGGTGCGCGCCAAGCGCGAGCCGGTGAAGATCGAGCCGCGCCCGGAACCGGTGATCGAGAAGAGCGACCGCGCCAAGCGTGACAACCAGATCCCGATGTTCCGTGGCGTCAACGGTGACGGCTCGGACCTGCCGCCGCTGGCGCTGCTGGATGATCCCAAGCCGCAGCCGAAGGGCTACGACGAAGAGACGCTGGAGACGCTGTCGCGGCAGATCGAATTCAAGCTGAAGGATTTCCGCATCGACGCGCAGGTGGTCGGCGCCAATCCCGGCCCGGTCATCACCCGCTTCGAGATCGAGCCGGCGCCGGGCATCAAGGTCAGCCAGATCAGCTCGCTGGACAAGGACATCGCGCGCGGGCTGTCGGTGAAGTCGGTGCGCGTGGTCGACGTCATCCCGGGCAAGTCGGTGATCGGCCTGGAAATCCCCAACGTGACCCGCGAGATGATCTTCCTGTCCGAGCTGTTGCGCTCGAAGGAATACGACAAGTCGGCCAGTGCGCTGACCTTGGCGCTGGGCAAGGACATCGCCGGCCGCCCGACCGTGGCCGACCTGGCGCGCATGCCGCATCTGCTGGTGGCCGGTACCACCGGTTCGGGCAAGTCGGTGGCGGTCAATGCGATGGTGCTGAGCCTGCTGTTCAAGGCTTCGCCGAAAGACCTGCGGATGCTGATGATCGACCCGAAGATGCTCGAACTGAGCGTCTACCAGGGCATCCCGCACCTGCTGGCGCCGGTGGTCACCGACATGAAGGAGGCCGCCAACGGCCTGCGCTGGTGTGTGGCCGAAATGGAGCGCCGCTACAAGCTGATGAGCGCGGTGGGCGTGCGCAACCTGGCCGGCTTCAACAAGAAGGTGAAGGAAGCCGAAGACGCCGGGCAGCCGCTGATGGATCCGCTGTTCAAGCCGAACCCGGAACTGGGCGAGGCGCCGCGCCCGCTGGAGACGCTGCCGTTCATCGTCATCTTCATCGACGAATTCGCCGACATGATGATGATCGTCGGCAAGAAGGTGGAAGAGCTGATCGCGCGCCTGGCACAGAAGGCACGTGCGGCCGGCATCCATCTGATCCTGGCCACGCAGCGCCCATCGGTGGACGTGATCACCGGCCTGATCAAGGCCAACATCCCGACCCGCATCGCCTTCCAGGTCAGCTCCAAGATCGACTCGCGCACCATTCTCGACCAGTCCGGCGCGGAAACCCTGCTCGGCCACGGCGACATGCTGTACCTGCCGCCGGGCACCGCTCTGCCCGAGCGCGTGCACGGCGCCTTCGTCTCCGACGAGGAAGTGCATCGCGTGGTCGAGCACCTCAAGGCGATGGGCCCGGCCGATTACATCGACGGCGTGCTGGACGAAGTGCAGACGATGGGTGACGGCGTGGTGGTCGGCGCCACCGGCCTGCCGGAGACCAGCTCCGGCGGCGGCGATGAGTCCGATCCGTTGTATGACGAAGCGCTGCGGGTGGTCACCGAGACCCGCCGCGCTTCGATTTCCGGCGTGCAGCGCCGGCTGAAGATCGGCTACAACCGCGCGGCGCGACTGATCGAGGCCATGGAAGCGGCCGGTGTGGTCAGTGCGCCCGAACACAACGGCGACCGCACGGTGCTGGCACCGCCACCGCCGAAGTAAGGCCCGACGTACCCCCACGACGTCCAAGGAACCGACGCATGCTTCACCCCGTCCCCAGCGCGCTGGCACTGGCGCTGGCAGCCTTGATGGCTGCCGGCCCGGCACTGGCAGATACCGCCACCACCGCGCCCGCCACGGCGCCGCCTTCCACCAGCGGCGATACCGAAGCCAGCAACAACTTCAGCATTGTCCGTTACCGCGCCGACTACCAGGTGCGGCCGGATGCGGGCAATGTGCAGACCGAAACCTACGAAGTGCTGCTCAAGACCAAGGCCGCCGTCGAGCAGTTCAGCCAGGTGCGGCTGAGCTACAGTGAAAAGATGGAAACGCTGGAAGTGCTTGGCGCCTACACCATCACCGCTGACGGCCAGCGCCGCGACGTGCCGGCCGACCGCATCTACACCCAGGAAAGCTACTCCAGCGCCTCGGCGGCGATGTACGCCGACCGCAAGGTGCGGGTGATCGTGTTCCCGAACCTGGCCCCGGGCACGCGCCTGTACTACCAGGTGCGGCGTACCCAGGCCACGCCGTACTTCCCCGGCTACTTCGGCCTGTGGGAGACCTTCAATGTGTTCACCGAATACGAGGACGCCGAGGTCACCCTGAGTGCGCCGGCCAACCTGCCGATGTTCGTTGACAGCCGCGGCGTGCAGGGCAGTGATCGCCCGGTGGTGAAGAATGGCCAGGCGCAGTGGCGCTGGCACTACCATCGCCGCGAAGCCATGCCGGCGCAGAACTGGTCGGCGGCCGGCTGGGAGTTCGGCCCGAACATCATGGCCAGCACCTATCGTGACTGGTCGCAGATGGGGCGCGCCTACCAGCTCAAGGCCGGCCCGGCCGCGCAGGTCACGCCGGAACTGCAGGCGCTGGCCGACCAGGTCACTGCCGGCATCAGCGACCGCCGCGCGCAGGCCGACGCCCTGTACCGCTGGGTGGCGCAGAACATCCGCTATGTGGCGGTGTACCTGGGCAACGGCGGTCTGGAGCCGAACAGCGCACAGAGCATCCTCGACAACCACTATGGCGACTGCAAGGACCATGTGACGATCCTGGAGGCGCTGCTGGCGGCCAAGGGCATCGTCAGTTCGCCGGTGCTGATCGGTGCCGGCGGCGGACCCACGCTGCCGAAGATTCCGGTGCTGGGCCGCTTCAACCACGCCATCACCTACATTCCCGAATTTGATCTGTACCTGGATTCGACTACCGCATGGGCGCGTTTCGGGCAGTTGCCGGAAGGTGATCTGGGTGCGCCGGTGATGCGCACGCGCGATGCCACGCTGGCGCGCACCCCGGCCAACACCCCGCAGCGCAATGCCACCTCGATGGAGGTGCGCTTCACGTTCGATGCCAACGGCAACCTGCGCGGCGAGACCGTTCCGAAGCTGGGTGAGAACGCCGAGATCGGCATGCGCGCGCAGTTCTCCCAGCTCAACGCGCAGAACCGTGCGCGCGCTGAAGAGCAGATCATGGCCGCGTCCGGTTTCGATGGGCGGGGACAGTTGCAGATCCAGGGCGTGCCTGTCGACCTGACCCGGCCGTTCGGTTATCGCATGGCGTTCCAGGCCGAGGACTACGCCGACTTCAGCGTGGCCGGCGGCATGGCCGTGCCCGATCCGCCGGGCGGCGAATCGGTGCGTGGCCTCTACGCCACCGCCTCGGCGCCGGCCAACGAGACGCCGTTCTACTGCAACGCCAGCCTGCGCGAAGAAACCTACCGTCTGCAGTTCCCGGCCAATGCGCCGATCATCGCCATTCCGGCCAGCCAGCGCTTCAGCAATGCCGCAGGCGACTACCGGGTGGATTGGAGCCGGCAGGGCCAGGAAGTAACCGTGCACCATCGCCTGCAGCAGAACGCGGTGCGTGGCCCGGAAGCGCTGTGCCAGCCACAGGACTACGCCGCGTTCCGCGCGCTGTACCGCGAAGTGCGTCGCGGCTTCCGTGGCCAGGTGCTGTACGGCAAGCTGCCGGCGGCTGGCGGCTGAATCGCCGATGGACGTCCGGGGCGGCATAATGTCGCCCTGATCGCCCATTCATGTTTCTACGGGCACACTGGCCACTACCTTTCCTGGCGTTCGCGCCCACAGGATTTCCGCATGAACTTCCGCTTCCACCGTTTCCTCGCCACCACCACCCTGGCTGTGGCCTGTGCCGCCGCTGGCAGTGCCTGGGCCGGCGCCCGCGATGATCTCAAGGCCTTCACCAGCGGCCTGAAGGGCCTGGATGGCCAGTTCAGCCAGCAGGTGTTCGACAGCCGGGGCAAGGTGAAGGAATCGACCAGCGGCCGCGTGGCGCTGTCGGCACCGCGCCTGTTCCGCTGGGAGTACGTGCGCCCGCACGAACAGCTGATTGTGGCCGACGGCAAGAAGGTCTGGATGTACGAGCCGGACCTGGAGCAGGCCACCGTGCGCGAGCAGGGCAAGGAAGAGCAGAACAGCCCGCTGACCGCGTTGATCAACCCGGCGCTGCTGGAACAGCAGTACGACCTGAGCGAAGAGGCGGCGCAGCGCGATGGCCTGCAGTGGCTGTCGCTGTCGCCCAAGCGCGATACCGAAGCCAGCTTCCAGTACGCCGCGTTGGGCTTCAACGCCCAGGGCCTGGCCAAGATGGAGATTACCGATGCTGTCGGCCAGCGTACCGTGATCACCTTCAGTGGCTGGAAGCGCAACCCGGGCTTCGCGGCCGGCACCTTCAGCTTCATCCCGCCGAAGGGCACCGACGTCATCGGTAATTGAGGTGTGACGCCGGGCATGGCCCGGCGTTACCGTCCTGGGTGGGTGCCAACCTGGGTTGGCACGCATTTGGTCTGCCGGCCAGCGGCCGGCACTACCGGAATCGTGGCCACCCGGCGCGGTACAATAGCCGCGTGCCAAGACATCGCTCCACTTCCTTCCCTGGCCCCGATCTGCTGAGCGTTGATCGGGATCACCTGCGTCCGCTGGCCGAGCGCATGCGCCCCCGCACCCTCGATGAGATGGTCGGGCAGAAGCGCCTGCTGGCGCCGGACAGCGCGCTGCGTCGCGCGGTCGAATCCGGCCGCGTGCATTCGATGATCCTGTGGGGGCCGCCGGGCTGCGGCAAGACCACGCTCGCGCTGCTGCTGGCCGAGTATTCCGACGCCGAATTCCGTGCCATCTCCGCGGTGCTGTCCGGCCTGCCGGAAGTGCGCCAGGTGCTGGCCGAGGCCGCGCAGCGCTTCGCCGAAGGCCGCCGCACCGTGCTGTTCGTGGACGAGGTGCATCGCTTCAACAAGGCGCAGCAGGATGCGTTCCTGCCGCATATCGAGCGCGGCACCATCCTGTTCGTCGGTGCCACTACCGAGAACCCGTCGTTCGAACTGAATTCGGCGTTGCTGTCGCGCTGTCGCGTGCACGTGCTGGAAGCGGTCTCGCCGACCGATATCGTCGAAGCGCTGGAACGTGCGCTCGGTGACCGCGAACGCGGCCTGGGCGAAGAGCGCATCGAGGTTGCTCCCGAGCTGTTGCTGGAAATCGCAACCGCCGCCGACGGTGATGTCCGGCGTGCGCTGACGCTGCTGGAGATCGCCGCCGAACTGGCGGGCGGGGAGGGCGGGCGTATCACCCCGCAGACCCTGACCCAGGTGCTGGCCGATCGCACCCGGCGCTTCGACAAGGGTGGCGAGCAGTTCTATGACCAGATCTCGGCGCTGCACAAGTCGGTGCGCAGCTCCAATCCCGATGCCGCGCTGTACTGGCTGACCCGCATGCTCGATGGTGGCTGCGATCCGTCCTATCTGGCGCGCCGGCTGACGCGCATGGCCATCGAGGACATTGGCCTGGCCGATCCGCGCGCGCAAAGCATGGCGCTGGAAGCGTGGGACATCTATGAGCGGCTGGGCAGCCCGGAAGGCGAGCTCGCCTTCGCCCAGCTGGTGCTGTACCTGGCCAGTACCGCCAAATCGAACGCCGGCTATGCGGCCTTCAACCAGGCCAAGGCCGATGTGCGCGAAAGTGGCACTGAAGAAGTGCCGCTGCATCTGCGCAACGCGCCGACCAAGCTGATGAAGGAGCTTGGCTACGGTGCCGAGTACCAGTACGACCACGACGCCGAAGGCGGCATCGCTCTGGACCAGACCGGATTCCCGGATGCGATGGGCGAGCGGGTGTACTACAACCCGGTGCCGCGCGGGCTGGAGATCAAGTTGAAGGAAAAGCTGGACCGCCTGCGCGCCGAACGTGAAGCCGCGCGCGCCGCAAAGGGCCGTTGAGTCGACCTATGTAGAGTCGAGCCATGCTCGACTCCCCTCTTGCATGGGCATACAGGTACCTCTTGGAACAGCAGCCAAGCATGGCTGGGCTCTACAGGGGTAATGGCAGTCGAGCGTGGTTCGTCACCACATTGTCCTGCGCGCGTTCATTTGGCACACTGCGCGGCTTCTCTTATCAAGGAACGATGCCGTGCAGGAAATGATTCTGCCGTTGAAGCGCTACGCCCAGTTCGAGGGTCGTGCCAACCGCCGCGAGTACTGGATGTTCCAGCTGTTCCTGCTGATCGTCTCCGCTGTGCTGATGGTGCCGCTGGTCACCGCGCTGGTGATGCAGTCCGACGTCCTGGGCATCGCGTCGATCATCCTGTTCGTCGTGTTCTGGCTGGCTACGCTGGTGCCGGTCATCGCCGTCAACGTGCGCCGCCTGCATGACTGCAACCAGTCGGGCTGGTTCTACCTGCTGGCGCTGGTGCCGGGCGGTGGAATCGTGATCCTGGTCTTTGCGCTGCTGCCGGGTACGCCGCAAGAAAACGCGTATGGTCCGGTGCCTGTGGGCCCCTGACATGGCGTAAGTCGAGCATGGCGCGACTCTACAGTGGCAAAGAAGAGAAGCCGGCAATTTGCCGGCTTCGTCGTTACTTGAGGCTGCAATCGCCGAAGGACAGGTAGTCGGTGCCGGAGCTGAACTGCAGCGTGCAACTGGCGGTGAAGACAGCGCCTTCCTCCAGTTCACCCAGTTTGGCCGCCTGCTGCTCATCATCGCTGGTCAGTCGGGCCAGGACATTGCCCTGGTCATCGCCGGCCTCGATGAGCGGTTCGCCCGCCATGTTGCTGGAAACGCCCAGCGCCACGGCGGTGAAGGTCACCGTCTGGTTGAGTTCCTGCATGCTCAGCGTCGAGTTGCCGGCCTCTTCAAAGGCCTGGTAGAGCGTGGGCAGATCCTGCGCGGCGTGCGCGGCCAGCGGTGCGAACAGGCCGAGGGTAAGGGCGATCAGTGCGGTGTGCTTCAAGGGAGTCTCACAATCATGGGATCCAATCCCATGGCGGTCGTGGCGCGGATGAACGCGACCCGGACGACGGCGAAGAGCCTGCCGTCCATGGCCGCGCTGGAGGTGGGGCGGTCCAATGCCCCAGTGGGCGGAAAAATAGGGGAAGTGCCGCCTCCTGTGCAACCGGCTCGTCGCGCGCGTGATACACAGTGTGACGTATTATCGATGTGATAATCATTCGCGTTTGAGGTAGACTGCGGTCCCTTGTGAACCGGCGGCTTCGGGCTGCCTCCGCTGCCGCTGATGAAGCATTTCGTCCTGCCTTCGCGTCGTGGTCCGCTGGTCCGCGGCCTGGCCGCCTTGATGATGGGTCTGCTCCTGGCCACTCCCTATGCCCATGCGCAGCAGCGCAACCCGCTGCAGAAGATCGGCCACACCGTGCTCGACGAGCCCGCGTCCAGCTACCGGTTCGAGCAGTTCGTGGTGGACAGTCCGGACCAGCAGCGCCGCTGGCGTGTGAATGTGGCCATTCCGGCCACGGCGGGTAAGGCCCCGATGCCGGTTCTGTATGCGCTGGACGGCAACGCGGTGGCGATGGTGCTGGACCAGCCGATCCTGGCCGAGCTGGCCGCGCGCAAGGCACCACCGGTGCTGGTACTGATCGGCTACGACAACGACCTGCGCATCGATTCGAAGGCGCGTACCCGCGATTACACCGCATGGATCGACCGTGCCGACGATGAGAGTGGCACGACCCAGGCGGTCGGCGGTGGCGCCGCAGCCTTCCTGGATGTGATCGAACGCCGGATCAAGCCGGAAGTCGAGCGTCGTGCACGCATCGATGCGCAGCAGCAAGCGCTGTGGGGTCATTCGCTGGGCGGGTTGTTCGTGCTCAATGCGCTGTACACCCGTCCCGCCGCGTTCCAGTCCTATCTGGCCGCCAGCCCGTCGCTGTGGTGGAGTCAAGGCGCTGCGCTGGGCGATCCGGAGCAGCAGTTCGTGCAGAACGTGCATGGCCAGCCGGCGAAGCTGTGGCTGATGCTGGGCGGTGCCGAGCGCGTCGGCGATCGCGGCAAGCGTGACATGAACAATCCGCGCGTGGTCGCGCACCTGCGCCGTATTGGCGGTGCCACGCCCGATGCAGCCATGCAGCTGTCCGAACGCCTGGGCAAGGTGCCCGGGCTGAGCGTGCAGTACCGCGAGTTCGACGGCCTGGGCCATGGTCCGATGCTGCCCGCCTCGTTCCACGCTGCGCTGCACGAACTGTACGGCGTGACCGATCGCAGCGTCGGCGACGGCGCCCTGAATGGCAGTGACAACGCTGCCGAATGAATCCGTACGCACGCAGTGCCGTGCGACCCCACCACCCAGGCGAGGCTGCCGGCGTGCAGCGGCCCAGGCAACCGATGAATCCCGCGTCACGTGGCGCGGCCTACGTGTGCAAGGAGCCTTCCATGTCGTTCCGTCCGTCTCTCCGTCTCACCTCTCTCGCCGCCGGCCTGCTGCTGGCCGTCACCGCCACCGCGCAGCCGGTGTTCGACCAGCCGGCCAATGCCACCTTCAAGGGCGAGGTGGTCTCGCGGGGTGAGAATGTGGTTCCCGGCAGTACTGCCGACGTGGTCGGCCGTGGCTTCGTGCCGGGCCAGAAGGTCAGCCTGCTGCGCGGTGACAGCGTGCTCAACGCGCAGCCGGTGGTGGTCGACGCCGATGGCAACTTCAAGACCCAGCTGAGCATCCCGACCGATGCAGTGCCGGGCACCCACCCGGTGGTGGTGCGGGCCAGCCAGCCGGCCGCGGCCACGGTGCTGAAGCTGCGCGTGTCGCCGCAGCTGCCGCTGTCCGGCCAGGCGCAGTTCGCCACCCAGTCCAACAAGCTGGTGCCGGGCCTGTACCAGTCCGCCTACAGTGCGGCCAGCAACGCGGTGTTCGTGACCTCGGCCGTAGGTCGCCCGCCGGTGACCCAGTCGCAGCTGCTGAAGCTGGACCCGAAGACGCTGAAGGTGACCCAGGCGATCACTCCGGCACAGGTGCCGGGCAGCACCAACGGTGCGGTGTACGCGGTCTATGGCGTGGGCGTGGATGACACCAACGGCAATGTGTGGGTGACCAATACCCGCCAGAACTCGATTGCGGTCTATCGCCAGAAGGACCTGTCGCTGGTCCACCAGTTCCCGGTCGATGCCGTGCCGCATGCGCGCGACGTGGTGGTCGACGGCACCCACGGCAAGGTGTTCGCCTCGGCCACGGGCGAGGACCACCTGTCGGTGTTCGATGCCAAGACCTTCAAGGAGCTGCCGCAGGTGACGCTGGAGTCCGGCGTCGATGACGGCAAGTTCACCCCGATGAGCCTGGTGCTGGACGAGAAGGGCGGCAAGCTGTTCACCGTCAGCATCGGCACCCCGGAAGCGGCGGTGATCGATGTGGCCAGCGGCAAGGTCGACAAGGTCATCGACCTGGGCAATTCGATCAGCGCCTCGGGCGTGGCTTTCGATGCGGCGCGCAACCGCCTGTACGTGGCTTCGCAGGGCACCGACAACCTGCTGATCGTCGATGTGGCCGCAGGCAAGGTGCTGCACGATGTCCCGGTCGGCGCCGGTGCGCTGAACGTCGCTTTCGATGATGCCTCCGGCCTGGCGTATGTGAGCAACCGTGGCGCTGGCACGGTCACCGTGGTGAATGGCGAGGGCAAGGTGGTCGCCAACCTCGACGGCGGCACGCTGCCGAACCACGTCCGTGCCGATGGCAAGGGCAACGTGTTCGCGGTGAACAAGTCGCGTGGCGCCGAAGACCCGAAGGGTGACCGCATCACCCGCATCACCCCGAAGCAGTAAGTCACCGGACAGGGCGGCGTAGGCGTCGCCCTGCCAGCAAGGAGAAGACCCATGAACATCGCGTCCCGCCTGCGCCTGTGCGCGCTTCCGTTGGCTGTTTCGCTGGCGCTGAGCGCCTGTGGTGGCACTTCGGCGCCGTCCGATGCCGCCAAGTCCGCCGAACCTTCGGCCGCAGCGTCGACTGCGGAAACCGCGCTGCCGGAAGGCTGGCAGCGCGTGGCCGGCGCCGGGATGCCGGCGGTGCATGACCAGACGGCCGTGCTGCCGGCCAAGGTGCACTCCGACGACGGCGCCGACATCGAGGTGACCGATACCAGCCGCATCATTGCCGGTGGCGACGATGTCATCGCGGTGATCGAGGCGCTGGGGCTGGGCAAGCAGGTGTTTGCCGCGCCGACCAACACGACCACCCAGGCCGGCCTGGCCGCGCCGCACCAGTTCCTGTTCAACCGCACCACCGGCGTGGAAGGCGTGCTGAGCCTGAAGGGCTCGCTGTTCCTGGGCAACAGCCTGCGCCGGCATACCGAACTGGCCAAGAGGCTGCGCGAAGTGGGCGAGCCGGCGGTGGTCATCGACGATCTGCAGCCGGCGCCGGACAAGGTGCGCAAGGTCGCCGCCGCGCTCGGGGTGACCGAGGCCGGGCAGGCGCTGGCCACCCAGGTGCAGCGCCAACTGGACGAGGCAGCAGCCCTGGGCAAAGGCCTGGGCCATGCGCCGCGCGTGATCCATGTCTCGGCCACCGGTGCCGGGGGCGCGCCGACCGTGGCCGGTGCCGACAGCGCCTCGGCGCAGCTGATCGCGCTGGCCGGCGGGGTCAACATCGGCACCGAAGCGGGAGTGAAGAACTACTCGCAGCTGAGCAATGAAGGCGTGGTCGCCGCAGCACCGGAGGTGATCCTGGTGACCGAGCATGACCTGCAGCTGTTCGGCGGTGCCGACGGCCTGTGGAAGTCGTACCCAACGCTGAAGCAGACCCCGGCCGGGCAGGCCAACCGGGTCTGGGTGATGCCGGATGTGCAGCTGAAGTACACCAGCGTCGGCTCCGGTGCCGGTGCGCTGGCGCTGGCCAAGGCGTTCGCCGCGATGCCCAAGGCATGAGTCCAGCGGATCGGCGCCGCCGTCGCGGGCGGATGATGGTGATGGTGGCGCTGCTGGCACTGTTGGGGGCGGTGCTGGCGTCGTTTGCCGTGGGTCCGCTGCGGCTGCCGCCGCTGGAGGTGGTGCAGGCGCTGGGGGTGAAACTGGGCCTGTTCGATCCACAGGCGGTCAGCACTCGCGATCTGGCCGTGGTCTGGCAGCTGCGCATTCCGCGCGCGTTGCTGGGCGCGATGGTTGGTGCCGCGCTGGCCATGGCCGGTGCCAGTCTGCAGGGCCTGTTCGGCAATCCACTGGCTGATCCGGGCATCGTTGGTGTCAGCCAGGGTGCGGCACTGGGTGCGGTGGCCGCCATCGTGCTCGGCGCGGCCGGTGCCGCCGGTTGGCTGGTGCCGGTAGCCGCCTTCGTCGGTGGCGCCTTGGCCATTGGCCTGACCTATGCGCTGGCGCGGCCGGGCAAGGGCAGTGGCAATGCGACGCTGCTGCTGGTCGGCATCGCGATGGCGGCATTCTGTTCGGCGCTGATTGGTTTCCTCACCTATATCGCCAGCGAAAGCGAGCTGCAGTCGCTGGTGTTCTGGCAGATGGGCTCTCTGGCACGTGCCAACTGGGCCGACGTGGCCGCCGTGGTGCCGCTGTTTGCCATCGGTGTGCTGGCGCTGCAACGGTTGGCAACGCCGCTGGACATGCTGGCGCTGGGTGAGCGCCAGGCGCAGCACCTCGGCCTGGATGTGACCCGTACGCGACGCCGCCTGGTGGCCTTCAGTGCGCTGCTGGTCGGTGCGGCAGTGGCGTTTGCCGGTTCGATCAGCTTTGTCGGCCTGGTGGTGCCACACGTGGCGCGGCTGCTGGTCGGCCCCGGCCATCGCTGGCTGCTGCCGCTGTCCGGCCTGCTCGGGGCATTGCTGATCGTGGTGGCCGATACCGCAGCGCGCACGCTGGATCCGCCCGCAGAGATTCCGCTGGGCCTGTTCTCCGCCGCGCTGGGAGCGCCGTTCTTCCTCTGGCTGGTGCTGCAGCAGCGCCGCAAGGCGACACCATGAGCGTGCTGTTGAAGCTGCACGAGGTGGTGGTGCGCCGCCAGCAGCGCGAGATCCTGCATGGCATCTCGCTGGCATTCGAGCCCGGCACGGTGACCGCGCTGGTCGGCCCGAATGGCGCAGGCAAGTCCACGCTGCTGGCGGTGGCCGCCGGAGACCTGCGCGCCGATGTGGGCGAGGTGAGCCTGCTGGGCAAGCCGTTGGCCAGTTACAAGGCCGGGCCACTGGCGCGGGAGCGCGCGGTGATGCCGCAGGAGCACGGCGTGCGCTTTGCCTTCAGCGTGGAAGAAGTGGTGGCGATGGGGCGGTTGCCGCATCCACCGGATCCAGTGGCCGATGATGCCCAGGTGGAGGCGGCGATCGATGCCGCTGAACTGCAGGCATTGCGCCTGCGCGAAGTGCAGCAGCTGTCCGGTGGCGAATCGGCTCGCACCACGTTCGCCCGTGTGCTGGCGCAGGATACGCCGCTGTTGCTGCTGGACGAGCCGACCGCCGCGCTCGACCTGCGCCACCAGGAGCGCACGCTGCGCAGTGTGCGTGCCTGTGCCGAGGCGGGTGCGTGCGTTATCGTGGTGCTGCACGATCTGAATCTGGCGGCCGGTTATGCCGACCGCATCGTGCTGCTGGAGCAGGGCAGGGTGGCCGCAGATGGCACGCCATTGCAGGTGCTGACCGAAGACAACCTGCAGCGGGTCTACCAGCAGGACGTGGTGGTGCTGGAGCATCCGCGGCGTGGCGTGCCGCTGGTGGTGGTGACCTAGCCTGGAGCTGCCGGGGCAACGACGAAGGGCGCGAGCGGGGAATCCACATCGCGCCCGTGTAGTGCAGGTACACGCCGGCAACAACGATGGTGGCGAACGGGATCCACAGCGGAGCAAACGTGGCGTATGCCCAGCCCCGGGATCTGCGCGCGGCGGCCAAGCTGAGATCAATCTGGCCAGGCAGGTGGAGCACTTCGGCCTTGTTTGCGTACACGATCGCAACGATCCCCAGCAGCCAGTTGCCCAGCAGAAGCGACGCCCATGCGAGGCGTTTGGGGTCATTCGGGGCGTGTGTCGTCGGAGGGTTCATGGAAGCCTCCACAGTTACGGGTGGGGCGCATGCTCGCTTCCTCCTGGCGCCATTGGAATACAAGAATTACGAAAGACGTCTGGCGGCAGGCGGCGGCCGTCGCACTCTGTCGCGCTATCATGCTGCGATCCAAACTTTTCAATGGACTGATGCAGTGATTCGTAATGCTTCGCGTAGTGTGTTGTTCGCTGCGATGCTCGTCTCGACGACCGCCGCCCATGCGGCCTCCACCTCTACGGTTTCGCTGACCCACGCGGCCGAGAACGCCTCGCTGATCGAGACCCGGCATGCCACTGGCGAGGGCGCTGCCGTCACCTCGATCAGGACGCAGTACTTCGCCAACGAGGAAATGTCGGTGAGCTGGGACGACCAGCAGGTGCTGGTGCTGTGCAAGGAGGCGGCGTACCTGAAGATTCCTGCTGCCAAACTGGAGGGCGGTGCGCTGACCACCGAACAGCGGCAGATGATCGTCTATCAGGCACTGATGTCGGGCCTGGGGGCTGTGGCAGGCGTGATCGGGCCGGCGGGCGAGGAGGTGGTCGTGGCAGATGATGGCGGCGAGACCCGCAGCGTCGGCGAAAGCAGCTGGGCGTACGGTGTCGAGCGCCATGAAGTGACCACTCAGCGCTTGCCGGATGGCACGCTGCGGGTGCGCGCGCGCAAGACGGAAACCGTGAACACCACGCCGCCTGCCAGCCCCGATGACATGTTCAGCACCGAGGACGACCAGGCCGCGCGGTTGTCCGAACTGGCGCCGGTAGGCAGCTGGACCGAAGTACTGATCCAGGGTGGCCCACGCCAGGCACAGGTGGACCCGGCGATGTCGTTGAAGGGCTGGCTGCCGATGGCGGACGATCAGGCGGCGACGGTAGCCGAGGCGCGCAAGCTGCACCGCTGCAAGTAAGGCAGGGCAGGGGTCGGTTCCCTTTGCTCTGGCAAAGGGAACCGACCCCGATCCTGATCCGTACCCGCATCGTTCCATTTATGTGTGCAATATTCACTTGCGCGCCAGATTGGCAGGTCTAGAATGCGCCCCATGAACCGGATGCCGCTCCTGAAGTTTTTCACCCTGACCCGCGCAATCGCGGAACGGGCGTGTCTGCCTGGAGCCCCGCGAGGCCGCTGAAACGGCCATCGCTGGACCTTCTACAGAGCGCCCTCCGGGGCGCTCTTTTCGTTTTTGTTTCTTTTTTTGTGAGTCGACTCTACCCAGTCGACTCTACCCAGTACCCAAGGAGAACGTGCCATGCACCAGATCGCCGAGACCGAACGCTAGCCGCGCGCCCTGTCGCCAACCGGGGTGCGCGGCCCCTGAAGTTGGCTTTGCAGGAATCTCTCCATGAACACCCAGATCCTTTCCCGCCGTCGCAACCTCGGCATCATTGCCCACATCGACGCCGGCAAGACCACGTTGACCGAACGCCTGCTGTGGAAAAGCGGCGAAATCCATCGCGTCGGCGAAGTGCACGACGGCAACGCGACCACCGACTTCTCGGCGATCGAGCGCGAGCGTGGCATCACCATCGGCGCGGCTGCCGTGCAGGCGCAGTGGGCGCCGCGCGATCTGCCGCTGCATCGGTTGACCCTGATCGATACCCCCGGCCACATCGACTTCGCCATTGAAGTCGAGCGTTCGCTGCGCGTGCTCGATGGTGCCGTGGCCGTGTTCTCGGCAGTGGACGGTGTGCAGCCGCAGTCCGAGACGGTGTGGCGCCAGGCGCGTCGCCATCGCGTGCCGCTGATCGCCTTCGTCAACAAGATGGACCGCGTTGGTGCCTCCTTCGAACGCGTGCTGGAGCAGCTGCAGGACAAGCTGCAGGCGCGGCCGTGGGCGCTGGGCGTGCCGCTGGGTAGCGAAAGCAGCTTCAACGGCTGGGTCGATCTGGTCGATGAGCGCGTGCTGCGCTGGCAGGACGGCGCGGCGACGTCCGTCACCCCGTGGGACGAGGCGATGCGTGCGCAGTGGCAGTCGCGCCGCGATGCGCTGGTCGAGGCGGTGGCCGACCACGATGACGTGCTGGCCGATGCCTGGCTGGAAGGTCGCGTGATCGACGCCGAACAACTGCGCGCAGCGATCCGCCGGGCGACCCTGGCCGGCGCCGGTGTGCCGGTGCTGGCAGGGGCGGCCTTCAAGGACAAGGGCATCGAAACGCTGCTGGACGCGGTGGTCGATTACCTGCCGTCGCCGCTGGATCGGCCTGCGGTCACCGCCGAATCAGACCACGGTGACGTGTCGCTGCCGCCGGACCCGGACGGTCCGTTGGCGGGCCTGCTGTTCAAGATCACCCACCAGCAGCACGGCGCCCTCAGCTTCGTGCGGCTGTACTCGGGCACCTTGAAGGCCGGTGATGCGCTGGCCAGTTCGCAGCATCCGCAAGGGCGGCGTGTCAGCCGCCTGGTGCGGGTGCAGGCCGACCAGACCCACGACATCGAGCAGGCCGTGGCCGGTGACATCGTCGCGGTGCTGGGCTGGAAGGATGCGGTCAGTGGCGAGACGCTGAGCAGCCGAAGCCAGCCGCTTCGCCTGGAGAACATCCAGGCACAGGTGCCGGTACTGGCGTGGCGGCTGGAGCCGGCGCGTGCGGCCGACCTGATCCGCATGGCGCAGGGGCTGGCCAGCCTGGCCCAGGAAGACCCATCGTTCCGCGTCGAAACCGATCGCGATACGGGTGAGACCCTGGCCTGGGGCATGGGTGAGCTGCACCTGGAAGTGATGGTCGAGCGCCTGCGCAGCGAATGGAAGGTCGAGGTCGGCGTGGGTTCGCCGCGCGTCGCCTACCAGGAGACGCCGTTGCGCGCGATGACCGGTGTCGTCGGGCGGCTGGTCAAGCAGACCGGCGGCCAGGGCCAGTTCGCGCAGGTGGTGCTGGATGTGGCGCCGCGCGAGGACGACCAGGTGGTGTTCAACGACCGCATCGTCGGTGGCGTGGTGCCGCGCGGCTTCATCGCTGCGGTGGAGAAGGGTGTGCGTGCTGCGCTGTCCGAGGGCCCGCAAGGGCATCCGGTGGTCGGTATCGAGGTCAGTCTTGTCGATGGCCAGACCCATGCCAAGGACTCTTCGGAGATGGCGTTCCATCGCGCCGGTGCCGAGGCGATCAAGGCGGCGCTGGCCGAGGGTGGCACGCAGCTGCTGGAGCCGGTGATGGCGGTGACGGTGCATTCGCCGTCGGCGTCGGTGGGGGATGTGGTGGGCGACCTCAATCGCCGCCACGGCCGCGTTGCCCGCATCGATGACCAGGAAGGTCGCGCCGAAGTCAGTGGTTTCGCACCGCTGGCGCAGATGGTGGGCTACACCACATCGCTGCGCTCGCTCAGTCAGGGCCGGGCCAGCAGCGAGGCACACCTGCACGGGTACGAGCCGGTGCGCGCCGCATGAAGAAGATGAGGGGAGCCCGTTCGCGGGCTCCCTTTTTTTGTGCTGGCATCGGTTCGGTATCCACGCATGGCGTGGGTGTATTCGACGCGGCGCGCGAAATTTTTGCACTGCACCGCAACAAAACCGCAGAAAAAGCTGGATTAAAGTGATGCCTCACGATAAATTGCGCACCCCCCGTTGCTCGCCGCCGCCCGCACCCCGCCCATGCGTGATGACAAAGACCCCGGAACCCTTGAGCTGACCCTGCCGCGCAAGCGCGGTCGTCCGCCCAAGTTCGGGTACGCGATGAGCGACGCGCAGCGGGCCGCGCGCTACCGTGCGCGCAGGGCCGGGCAGGCCAATCACGCCGACGTGCGCTCGTGCAGCGACATGGTGCTGCTGGACAAGATCCGTGCCGCCGTCAGTGCCCGCGATACCGAGCTGGCCGGTTTCCTGGTCCATGTGCTGTGGCAGCGCTATCCCCTGCAGCTGAAATAGTGCGCCGATGGGGTGGCTGTTGTCATCGTGCTTGTTGATAATGCGGGATTCAGGTTGTTCCCGCTGGCGTGCCCGGGATGGCAGGCGCGCATGATCGAACGGTTCCCAAGATGACCACCACCAGCGACACCACCACCGAAGCTGCGCCGAGCGGCGCACCCCTGTTCTATTCCCGTCCGGTGCCGCTGCAGGCCGATCTCCACGCCGACCTGCGCATCCTGCCGGGCCGCCTCGAGTTCGCCGCCGGCAACAACGCCATTCCGCTGGTGCTGGGCGAGTTCGCGCTGGCCCTGCATCACTTCCCGATCCTGTTTGCCGGCCCGGGCGCGGTGCCGATGGCCGCCGTGGGCGTGTCCGACCAGAACCTGTTCATCAAGGACGGCCTGTGGGAAGACGAGACCTACATCCCGGCCTACCTGCGCCGCCATCCCTTCATCTTCATCGACACCGGCGCGGACAATGACTTCCTGCTGGGCATCGACGAAGACAGCCCGCGCGTTGTCAAGGGCGGCGAGGAAGGGCAGCCGCTGTTCGCCGACGGCAAGGCCACCGAAATGGTGCAGCAGGCGCTGGAATTCTGCGGCCAGTTCACCCGTGAACACGAGCAGACCCTGGCCTTCTCCAAAGCCCTGGTCGACAACGGCCTGCTGGTCGAGCGCAACGCCACCGTGCGTACCCCCGATGGCCGTGAGTTCAACCTCAATGGCTTCCTGGTGGTGGACGTCGAGAAGTTCGTCGCGCTGCCAGAAGCGACCGTTGTCGAGTGGCACCGCAGCGGCTGGATGGCGCTGATTCACCAGCACCTGATGTCGCTGGGTCGCTTCAACGACCTGACCCGCCGCCAGGTCGAGCGCCTGGCCGCCTGATCAGGGCGATGGCAGGGCGTCCGCGGTGCGGGCGCCGTGCCAATCCCTCAGGCGTTCAAGCAGCTGCCGCGCCGCGCTCCAGTCCGGCGTGGCGCGCTGCCCCAGATCCCAGAGTGCGGCCGCCAGTGCGGCCTGCTCGTGGGCGCCGAGCATCTGCAAGGTCCCCTGCAGTCGATGTGCATGGTGGCGCAGTGCGGGCGCGTTGTGATCGCGCAGGCAGCCTTCAATGCTCCCTAGTTCGTTGCCCATGTCGCTCAGATAGGCAGCCAGCAGGCTGTCGGTTGCGGCGGTTGCTTCGGCGGGTGCGACTCCCTGCGGTGCGTGCAGTTCCAGCGCCTGCAGCAGCTGCGCCGGCCGCAGCGGTTTGGTCAGCACGGCATCGAAACCTGATGCCCTGCAGCGTTCAAGATGCCTGCGTCCGGTGCGCGCGGACAGGGCGATCAGTCGCAGCGGCGTGTCCGACTGTCGACGCAGCTCACCTGCCAGTGCATGGCCATCCATGCCGCTAAGCCCGATATCAAGCAGCATCACGCTGCGAGGGTGGCGCGCCTGTTCGGCCAGCGCTTCGGTGGCGTCAGCCACCGCGCACACCTCGGCGCCCAACTGTCGCAGCTGTTCGGCAACCACGCGCCGG
Organism: Stenotrophomonas sp. CS3K5; assembly: GCF_059515225.1. NCBI lineage: Bacteria > Pseudomonadati > Pseudomonadota > Gammaproteobacteria > Lysobacterales > Lysobacteraceae > Stenotrophomonas > Stenotrophomonas sp. CS3K5. The sequence continues at coordinate 450,269 of NZ_JCAKRX010000002.1, read as the reverse complement.
GTCAGTGGGTGATCCTCGGCCAGCAACAGCGCCAGCCCCGCCAGCGGAGCTGTCGCAGCGCGAGCCGGTGCCGGATCCGTGATTGCCCTGATGGCGCGCACCGGGAGGCGCAGGATGAATCGGCTGCCTTTGCCGAGCACGCTGTGCACGGTCAGTTCGCCTCCCATCGCGCGGGCCAGCTCGCGGCAGATGGCCAGCCCCAGCCCGCTGCCGCCACGACGCTTGCCCCCGGTACCCTGCTGGAAGGGGTGGAACAGGGTTTTCAACGTGTCAGGCGCAATGCCGATCCCGCTGTCGATGACCTCCAGCAGCAGTTCGCGCGGCCGCGCGGGCGGTACCAGATCCAGGCGTAGCTCGATGCTGCCGGCGTCACTGAACTTCACGGCATTGATCAGCAGGTTGCTGGCGATCTGGCGCAGGGCATCCGGGTCGACCAGTACGCTGGGCGAGGGCGCCGCAGGCGCCGCAAACTGCAGCCGCAGCCCCTTGCGGCGAGCCTGAGGATCAATGGCATCCAGCACCTGCTGGCACAGGCCCAGCACATCGCAGGGCCGGGGCTGTGGGGTGAACGTGCCGGCGGCCAGACGCGAGAAGTCCAGCGCCCGATTCAGCAAAGCGCGAAGCGAGTGGCCGGCGGCCTTGGCAACGCCAACCAGCTCGCCTTGCCCGCGGCGTAGCGGCGACTGTGCGAGCAGTTCGATCGCGGCGAGCATGGCCTGGGCTGCGTTGCGCATTTCGTGGCTGATCATGCCCGCCGCGCGTGCGCTCAGCCGATCGCCGCCTGAGCGCAGGCGATGGCGCAGGCGCCACAACAAGGGCAGGGCGGCCAGCAGGGGGATCAGCGCCACCCAGGCAAGCGCAGGCGGTTGCCGCGCCCAGCGTAGCGCCTCGCCGAGGGAGGCTGGCAACGCCTGCTCGGCCCATAGATGCAGCAGGCCGGCGTGCTCGTCCAGCGTGATGTCACGCACGGCCTTGTCGATCCGTCGCAGCAGGGCTTCGTTCTGGCGACGCACCAGCAGATGCAGGTCGGAGGAGAAGTCACTTTCAAGTGGTTGCAGTTGCAGGCTGCCATTGAAGTGGCGACGGACCATCGGTCGCAGGGTGCTTTCCAGGCCGATGGCTACGTCGGCGAGGCCCGCTGCAACGGCGGCAAGCGTGGCGTGCCGATCCGGAAAATGCCGCAGCTGAATCTGCGGATGATGTGCGGCCAGCCAGCCCGCAAAGGGCCCGCCCCGGACCACCGCGATCGTCCACCCGTGCAGTTCGTGCACGTCGCGTGGCAGCCGCGTGCCCGAACGTGCGGCCAGCAGCGTGGCCCCGCCGGGATATGCGCCGGACGCGATCAGGTCAGGGCAGGGGGGGGCACGGTGCCTGGCGCCGTCGAACACCATCACCAGTTCAGCCTCATTCTGGCAGACGGCGTGGATTGAAGCCTCGATGCTGGGGTAGGGGATCTCTTCAAACACCAGGCGGGTATGCCGGGACACGATCTCCGCATAGCCATGGGCAAGGGTTGCCGGAGACGCGTTGTCAGTCAGTGCGGCCGGCATCGGACGCAGGGACGGCGGCATGGCCACCCGGACATGGCCGTTCGGAGGCCAGTGTTGCAGCGTGGCATCCTCGGCCGCCGCGCCGGGCAATAGAAGCAGCGTCAGCAGCAGTGCAATCAACGCAGGCTGGCGGAGTGCGCTGCCGCGTCTCACCGCAGCTCCAGCATTCGTTCACGCATGGCGTAGACTTCAATGTCGCTGCGCAGCCCAAGCTTGCGCAACGCGGCGATCTTCTGCGTACTGACGGTCTTGATGCTGCGATGGCGGCGCAGGGCGATCTCGGACAGGGTGAATCCCTCCAACAGCAGATCCAGGACCTCACGCTCGTTGCGGGTGAGCTCGTCACGTCCGATGGCCGGGGTGAAATCCGGCGGCACGCGGGTCAAACCTTGTGCAACACGCAGGATCGCGTCGGAGAGGGCGTGGAGTGGCTCGGCCTTGCTGACAAAGCCACTCAGTCCGGTGCCGATCAGGTGATTGAGATTGGTGGTGGGCAGGTGGGTGGCGAAGGCCAGCAGCGGCAGGCGAGGGAACTGCTCGCGAAGCAGCGCCACCAGCTCGGCGCCGTCGCGGTCGCCCGGGGCCAGGCTCAGGTCGATGATGGCCACATCCACCCGGGCGTACCGCAGGCTGCCGATGAGATCGTCGCTGTGGGTATGGCTGGCGACGATGGTGAAGCGGCGGTCGCCGGCAAGATGGAGGGCGGTGCCGCGACGGACGATTTCGTGGTCATCCAGAAGCGCCAGTTGCAGGGGGCGCGGTGCAGGAAATCCATTCATGCGCAGGAGGTGATCGGCGCCCGCAGGCGTGGTGACCATTCTGGGGCCGCTGTCGCGTCGAACATCGAAATCGTTGGATTTTTGCGATTATTCCTAGAGATCGATGGGCTGTATCCATCGATATCCTGTGAATCATTGACGTGATGGATTGGTGCGTGGTGCAAACTCCTCCGATTGGCCGGGGGGTATCTGGCACGCCTGCTTCTGTCAGATGCCGCCCGGTTACGGTTACTATGCGAAGCCATCACAGAGAGAAAGGACGTGTCATGGGGATGACAAGGGAAGTTCGGATGGCAGCCATGCTGTGTCTCGGTTTAGTGCTTGTGGGGTGCGGTCGATCACCCGCTGACCCAGTGCCACCAGCAGCAAGCGCGGCAACCGCTGAGGAGTTTTCGTTCGTGGAGGTTGTCGCACGCCCGGTTGACCAGTCGCCAGGCAACGCCATGCGGCCGGCGCATCCTGGCGATGCCATTGAGCTGTCGCTCAAGAGTCAGGGTTCGACGCGAGGTGCGGATCTATCCGTAAAGATGATTGCACTGGCCGACGGCAGCACTGCGGGCGTTCGGAAGCTGCGGCTGAATGCGGGTAATGCTGCCGCGCCGAAACTGGTGTTTGAGCCGGGCGAGCCCTGGCGGGTCGGGCGGTATCTGTTTGAGGTCAGCCTCAACGGGAAGTTGGCGGGAAGCCAGGAGCTTGAGATATTCCCGGCCGAACCGGACGCTCCCGCGCAGTGACTTCAGAAGGGCCTGTCACGGGTTGCTCAAGGCTTGCAGGAATGCAATGAGATCACGCCTTTCCTCAATGGTCAGGCTGATCGGTTGCCCGGTGGTCAGTCCTCGATAGTAGAGTTCATGTTCGACGGCAGCATCCAGGGTCTGGATGCTGCCGTCGTGCATATAGGGGGCAGTGCGGGCAACATTGCGAAGGCTTGGGGTGCGGAATGCTCCCATGTCCTTGGGATTGCCGCTCACGGCAAAGCGACCCAGTTCTGCAATATCGGCGTCCGTGAGAATCAAGGTTCCCAGCGGCTGGCCTCCTGCGCGTGCATCCTCCAGCTGGATCTGTAGATTTCGCAGATTGCCGGCAATGCGCTCGAAGCCCACGCTCGCGTGATGAAACTTCCCGTCGCTCAACTCGTGAGTTCCATCCAGGGAATGACAACTGGCGCACTGAGCCTTGCCTTTGAAAAGTGCCATGCCGCGCTCCGCTCGTGGGCCCAGGAGCTGGGAGTCTCCCGTCAGGCGAGCCCGATCGTACGGACTTGGCGCGGGTTGAAGGCTGAGCAGATAACTGGAGAGGGCCTCTGCGATGTCCTGCTCGCTTACAGGTCTCCCAAGGAATTCTGCATACTCTGGATGCTTGGAGATGTGTTGCATTGCCTCGTGCATCGTTGCATGCCCCATCTCAACAGGATTCGCCCAGGGTTGAAGCACCGCGACGGCCAGGCTGCTCTCCCGCCCATCCCAGAACTGGGGTCCCTTTGCGCCTAGTCCAATCAGGCTCGGCGCGTTTCGTGTGCCCGCCTTGCCGAAGGCGCCAATGGAAACGGCTCGCGCATCGGTGAAGGCGTGCTCGGCTGCATGGCAGGAGCTGCAGCTGGTCGTGCCATCCGCGCCGAGCCGCGTGTCGTTGAACAACAACTCCCCCATCCGGGTTTGCTGGTTCTGTTGCTGGGTCGCTATCGCTTCGCCCAGCGGAGAGCAGGCGCTCAGCAATGACGCAATTGCGAGTATCCCGCCGATCCTTGTGCGCCCCATCTCAGTCCTGACTTGGTCATCTCCGTCCGCATTGACAGAGCTTCGCTGGTGACTGTATATCCTTCCCACTGGACGCGCCACGAGGGCGCCTGCAATTCCACGAAGCGGCGGGAATGCTGCTAGCTCAGGGGTGAGCATTTATGGAAGGACGCATGCGTTGCAGTGCGGGTGCTGGCCGACTGGCTGGCGTCTTTGGCAGGGGAGGGCGATATCACATACATCACCTCTCAGTTTGGCTGATGAGCCTGATCGTATCTGCGCTTGCCGCCCAGGCATGGGCAACAAGCTATGTCTATGACGCCAATGGGCGTTTGACTGCCGTAACCAATGACGCGGGGGAATCTGCGCGTTACGTATACGATGTGATGGGCAACATCCAGAAGGTGGAGCGCTTTGCAGCCGGCGAGCTGGTGCTGTTCGGTTTCAGCCCTGGCCGCGGTGTCAGCGGTACGCCTGTGCGCATCCAGGGGCAGGGTTTCAGTGCTGAGCCGACTGCCAACGCAGTGCGTTTTGGGGGTGTCAGCGCGGACGTGCTCGGGGCCAGTGGTAGCGAACTGCAGGTGGTGGTGCCGCCAGGCGCGGTTACCGGCCCGATCTCTGTAACGGTTGGAGCGCAGTCGGTCACCAGCCGCACGGACTTTGTCGTTGATCAATCCAGTCGTACACCAAGAATTGATAGCTTCTCCCCCCAGATTGTTTCCGTTGGGGCGAAAGTCACCCTGCTGGGTGAATCGTTGTACCCGCTTCCACATCAGACCACCGTGCGCGTCGGCACCCGCTCGGCGCTGGTCACGCGTGCTGCGAACAATGAGGTGGAGTTCTCGGTGCCCTTGGGAGGGGCCAGTTCCAGGGTCAGCCTGTCCACGCCCTATGGTTTGGCCGTCAGTGATCGGGATCTGGTGGTGTTGCCTTCTGGTGTCACGGCGGCTGAGATCGCTGCCGTACGGCGCGTTCAGGCAGACGGTGTGGAGATCCCTCTGTCCACCCAGAACGCCGGCCAGCAGGTGGCCCTCCTGTTCGATGCTGAGCTGGGTGAGCATCTCGACGTCCAGATGTCGGCAATCACGGCCGGCAATCTGGCTTACACGCTCTACGATCCCTCAAATCGCAAGGTGGTTGACGGTACTGCAACGACCTCAGACCCCACCGTGCTACTGCCGCCTGCGGCGAAAGCGGGAACGTACCTGCTGCTGATCAAGCCCTCGCAGGGCCCCGCCAGCTGGAAGCTGGCCATCGAGCGTAGCCGCATGATCATGGCCGACGGGGAAACGCTGCCGCTTGCAACGACGATTGCCGGTCAGAAGAAGCGATTCATCTTCAGTGGAAGTGTGGACCAGCGGCTGGGACTCGGGCTGGAGGGGCTCACTGTCTCCTCCGGAACCTCGATGTACGCCACCGTCATGAATCGAAGCAATACGGTGGTCAGCGCGTCCTGCCCTCTCAGCTACGACGGATGTCAGCTCAATATTCGCGCACCGCAGACAGCGATCTACAGTGTGGTCTTTGCTCCGGGTTCAACGGCGCAGACCTTCCAGGGGAAAGTGACGCTTACCAACGATCTCCGCTTGGATCTTCAGCGCGAAACGCCCCTGCAGTTGGTTGTGCCGCGACGGGGGCAGAACGCAAGGCTGCTGTTCAACGCACAGGCCGGGGAGTCTCTGTCCTTCCAGGTCATGGGTCAGGCGACGCTACCTGCCGGTCGATACGTCAACTACGCGGTTTACAAGCCTGATGGGACCCTGTTCTCCAGCGCGAATGTCACCACCCACCAGTTCTTCAATCTTCCAAGCCTGCCGCAGACGGGTCAGTACTTCGTATTTGTCGATGCAGACTTTGGGGCTACCTCTACCGCTCGCGTGATTCTTAGCGAGGGCCGAGGAGGTGGTGGGGAAGTGGATGGCGAAGTGGGTGCCTTCCAGACGGAGTCCGGTGGGCAGTCTGTCTACTTCAATTTCACCGCTACCGAGGTGGATCAGCGTCTTGGCATAGGGATCAGCGACCTGACCCTGAGTAATGGAAACTATGTCTGGGTCTACGTTTTCCAGCCTGACGGCACCTCCCTGGGTACAACCACGTGTTATCAGTCCGACGGCGGGTGCGGCATCAATGTTCGCGCAACCAAGGTCGGTCGCTACAGCGTCAGGGTTGAGCCGCTCAACGCGACACAGACCATGCGGTTGCGGGCCTGGGTGACAACGGATCTGCATGCGGATATCGCCCGCGAGTCGCCCTATCAGCTCTCGACGAGCCGTCGTGGCATGAATGCGAGGCTCTACTTCAACGCGGAGGCAGGGGAGACTCTTGGCATTCAGATCGCCGGCCAATCAACCGAGCCCTCGGCGAAGTACGTTTCGTATCAGGTCTACGGTCCCGATGGCGCGCTGTTGACCAGTGTCAACTCCGCAGGCTCCGATACGCTTCGCCTCCCGACGCTCTCTGCCTCGGGACGGTACATGCTCTTTGTGGATCCGGCCCATGGCGCCACGCTGCAGAGCAGAATTACCCTTACCTCGGGGCGGCAGAGTGGTCTTGAGATAGACGGCGCAGCGGGTGGATTTGTCGCCCCCGTCGCGGGGCAACCAGCGCTCATCACCTTCACCACTACGATCGCAGACCAACGGCTTGGGCTTGGGATTCGAGATCTGGAGCTGAGCACTGGCTCGTACGCTAATGTGAGCGTGTATGGGCCAAGCGGAGATCTGCTCGTAAGTCGTGCGTGCCAACTCAGCGATGGTGGATGCGACCTCAACATCCGTGCGCCCAAAGTGGGTACTCACATGGTGGTTGTCGCGCCGCAGCTTGCATCGCAAGCGATGCGCTTCACAGCATTCCTTAGCAATGACCAGATCATCGATCTTTCCCGTGAGCAACCACTCAGCCTGAACATCTCCCGGCCGGGCCAGAATGCACGCCTGAAGTTCAGCGCGAACGCTGGTGACAATCTGGCGCTCCAGATCAGTGGTCAAACCAGTACGGCAAATCGAACGGTCTATTACACCATCTACAAGCCTGATGGAAACTCGCTCACAAGCGTAGGGACCAGCGCTTTCGAAAGCCTGAAGATGATGAACTTGCCGGCTGCCGGAGAATACTTCGTCTTCGTGGATCCGAACTATGGCGCCACGGTTCAATCACGCGTGCTGCTGACGGCTGGCAACGGAAGTAGCCCGGTCATCGACGGCGAGCCGGGCCAGATCACCACCGCGGCCGGAGGGCAGGCAACATTTTCCACATTCAAGGTCGATGAGGTCGATCAGCGTCTGGGTATCGGTATCAGCGATCTGCAGCTGAGCAATGGGAGTTCGGCGGTCACGGTCACGCTCGCGAGGCCAAGTGGTGGGTCAGCAGGCAGCGTCACGTGCTATCAGTCCCAACAAGGCTGTGATCTCAATCTGCGTGCGCCGGAGGCCGGCGTCTACGGCATTGTGATGACGCCTCATGAAGCCAACCAGACGATGAGCTACTCGTTGACGGTCAGCAATGACCTGCGCCAAGTATTGCCGCGGGAGACGACGCAGACGTTGAATATTGCACGTCGTGGTCAGAACGGCCGGATGACGTTCAATGCACAGGCGGGAGAAACGCTGGCCCTGCAGATTGCAGGGCAGTCAACGCAACCAGCAGGCAGGCAGGTCGTCTACGGTGTCTACAAGCCTGACGGTACGTCCCTGATCAGTCGAAGCACGTCGAGCTTTGAGACGCTGAATCTTCCCTCTCTTCCTGTCAGTGGTGAGTACCTGGTTTTCGTCGATCCCAACTATGGATCGACGGTTACGTCGAAGGTCACCCTGACAACGGGGGCAGGGGGCGGAACAGAGATCGACGGCGGTCAGGGTGAGTTTGCCACCACGGTTCCAGGGCAGCCCATCTACATGACCTTCCAGGCAACTGCAGGCGAGCAGTTGGGCCTTGGCATCAGCGACCTGGCTGTCTCCAACGGAAGTTACGTCAGTGTGGCGGTCTATCGCCCCAACGGGAACACGGCTGCCAGTGCTACGTGCTACGTGTCGGATCAAGGGTGTGCGCTTGGAATCAACGCTGTAGAGAGTGGAACCTACAGTGTGGTGACCACGCCGCAGAGTGCCAGTCAGACAGTGCAGTACAAAGCCACCTTGTCGCGTGATCTGCGCATTCCAGTTACGCGGGATGTTCCGCTGGATCTTGTGATCGCGCGCCGGGGCCAGCGGGCACGACTGGGCTTCAATGGCGAGGCGGGCGATACCCTCTCATTGCAGGTTGCGGGCCAGAGCACGTTCCCGGCAGGTCGATCCGCCTACTACAGGGTTCTCAAGCCTGACGGGAACTCGCTGGACTCGTTCAGTACAACGGGGCACGGTTCCCTGGAAATGCGGTTGCCGGTATCGGGCGCTTACCAGGTTCTGGTGGAGCCTCGCTATGGTGAAACCTTGAATAGCCGCGTTACGTTGGCTGTGGGTAACGCCCAGGCGGTGGATGGAGATCCCACCTCCGTAGAGACCTCTCTTGGCGGGCAGTCTGTCCGTGCAACCTTCCAGGCAACGGCAGGCCAGAGGCTCGGGATCGGCGTGTACGACCTGTCTCTGTCATCCGGCTCATATGTGAATGTCGCTGCGTATCGTCCTGACGGAGGCCTGGCCGCAAGTACGAGCTGCTACTCCAGTCAGAAGGGGTGCAAGCTCAATGTCCAGGCCAGCCAGTCGGGCATCTACAGCATGGCAGTAGTGCCCGCCTCGGCAAATCAGACGCTTTCCTACAAGTGGATGGTGACGCAGGACCGGACGGGTACCTTGACCGCCAATCAGCCGCTGGATCTGGTACTGCCCCGTCGAGGACAGAACGCGCGTCTGAGCTTCAGTGGTGCGGCCGGAGACACCTTCTCTGTACAGGTATCAGGACAATCGACAACTCCGGCAGATAGGTCCGTCTACTATCGCGTCTACAAGCCCGATGGGACTTCGCTGAGTTCCTTCAGTACGACGAACTTTGGGGCGTTGGAGCTGCGTCTTCCTGTCGCCGGCGAGTACCAGCTGTTCGTCGACTCGGCATATGGGGAGACTGTGACCAGTCGATTGGCGCTTGATGCCGGTGACCCTCAGTCGATTGGTGGTGAGCCCGCCGCAGTGGAGACGACCCATGGTGGCCAATCAACGCGCGGTACTTTCGATGCGGTAGCGGGGCAGCAGCTTGGAGTCGGCATCTATGACCTCAGCGTGTCGTCCGGCAGCTACGTCTACGCAACCATCTACCGGCCCGATGGCAGCCAGTTGACCAGCGCCACCTGTTACATTTCCAACAAGGGCTGCAAACTCAACGTATCCGTCAACAGCACCGGCCGGCACAGTGTCGTAATCACCCCTCAATCTGCCAGCCAGACATTCGCATACACATGGCTGGTCTCGCTGGATCAGATTGGCGCGCTGCAGCCGAACGAACCCCTGAATCTTGTGCTTCCGCGTCGCGGCCAGAACGCGCGGCTCAGCTTCACTGGTGCGGCGGGGGGGGCGGTCGCTTTGCAGGTTGCCGCGCAGACGACATTCCCGGTGGATGGAACGATCTACTATCGCGTGGTCAAGCCCGATGGCGGCACGCTGGTGACGATGGGGGCAACCGGGCATGGCTCGCAGGAGTTGCGGCTGCCTGTTGCAGGGATCTACCAGGTGTTCGTTGACAGTACCTATGGGCAGACTGTGAGCAGCCGGGTCACCCTTGCTTCGGGCGCAGTCCAGCTGATCGGTGGCGAGCCTGCAGCTGTTCAGACCCAGCATGGTGGGCAATCAACACATGCCAGGTTCCAGGCAGATGCAGGCCAGCGGCTGAGCATCGGCATCCATGACCTCACCGTATCCTCCGGCAGCTATGTGAGCGTCGCGGTCTATCGCCCCGATGGTGCCGCGTTTACCAGCACGACCTGCTCGGCATCCAATCAAGGCTGCAAGCTCAGCCTGGCGCCAACGGTATCCGGAACCTACAGTATTGCGGTCACTCCACAATCCAGTAGTCAGACCTTCGCCTACAAGCTCACACTCTCGCAGGATATTGAAGGTGTCCTGCAACTGGATCGGCCGCATGATCTTTCGATCGGCCGGCGAGGGCAGAATGCTCGATTCACTTTTGACGGCCAGGCCGGGCAGTGGCTGTCGTTGCAGATCGCAGGGCAGGTGACGCTGCCCACGGAGCGCACCATCTACTACCGCGTATACCGGCCAGACGGGACCCAGTGGACGAGTACCTATACCTCATCCTTTGAGGCCTTGCGTCTTCCGGTCTTGCCGGCAACGGGGCAGTACTCGGTCTTGGTCGACTCAATGCATGGCGAATCCCTGCAGGCGAGGCTGACACTCGCCTCCGGTGCCAGCGGGCTACGTCTTGACGGCAGCGACGCCAGCATCGTCACCGACCTGGGCGGCCAGGAGGTATTTCTGACGTTCGGGGCAAAAGCCCTGCAGCGCGTCACGGTGGGCCTTTCGAATCTCCACGTCTCAAGCGGGACCTACTTCGCCGCCTCCCTCCATGGGCCGGACGGCGTGACCTCAAGTGCAAACTGTTACCCGCAGAATGGAGGCTGTCAGATGAAGCTGACAGCCAACGTTGATGGAACCTACCGGCTGTACGCCCGGCCAGTTTCCGGCAATCAGAAGATCGGCTTCACGGCCGCGGCATCTACGGACGTGACTGGTGTGCTGAGGAAAGGTGCACCGCTGTTGCTCTCGCTGCCGCGCGTGGGGCAGAACGGTTGGCTATCGTTCGATGGTACAGGTGGTGAAAAGCTTGCCCTGCACTTCACCGACCCGGTGACCCAGCCGTCAGGCGGCAACGTCTACTGTGTGGTCTACAAGCCAGACGGCAGTGTACTCACCGGCGCGAACGTCACTACGAACCAGGTGCTGCAACTGCCGGCACTGCCCAGCAGCGGAACCTACCGGATGATGGTCAGTCCGGACTACGGAAGACCTCTGTCAATGAGTATCGAGTTGAAGTAGGGACAATCGGCCTGCCCGCAGCAGGCCGCCTGCACAATGGATTGGAGCAAAGGCATGGTCAGCAATCGCAATCGCTGGAACGTTCTCTTGATCGGCCTTTTACTGGGTCTGGTCGGGGCTGTGGGGCCGTCCCAGCAGCTGTTCGCATCCGGTACGTCCGCGGAGAATGCATCCAGGGCGGCTGAGCGCACTGGCGCTCCTGGTATCCAGAAGTCACTCCGGCTTCCGGAAGGCCAGTTGTTGCTGGTCTCCTCCAGTGGCGCCGAACTTCAGCTGCAGCACTCGGTTGGAAGCCAGGTTTCACGGCGCTGGTCGCTGCCTCAGGTTCGCAGGAATCCAAGCCTCACCATGATGCCTGACGGGCGCGTGTTGATCTGGGGCGGGCGGGATGGCCAGGGAAGGCTGCAGCAGGATGGGCTATGGTTCGATCCGCAACTGCGTGTGCTTGAGCCTGCGCTTGGGTTGCCGATGAGTGCGCGGAGTGGCCATACAGCAACCGTGTTGACAGACGGCCGCGTGTTGTTCGCCGGTGGTGACGGGGAGGGTAGCGGCTACGAGGTCTGGAGCCCTGACTTGGGGCAGCTGATTCAGCCAGAGGGTACTGCGCCGCGCTCAGGCCACAGGGCGGTGCTGCGCGCAGACGGCCAGGTCGATCTTCTCAATGGCGGAGCAGGGTCCGTTGGCTCACGCGCGGATATGCTGTTCGATCCAGCCAGCAACAAGGTCGTAGTTCGTGGGCCAGAGCCGGTGTCACGGTCATCGTCCGAAGGGTTGGCCGGCGCGCTCCCCATGCAGGGCGGCAAGGACGTCAATGTGGACGCCCGTCTTGCTCTTCGTTTCACCGAGCCTGCGCGACTGGATGACCTCAACGACGCGAACATCACCTTGTTCGGGCCGGGTGGAACAACGAGGGCACACATCGTAGCGGCTGAAGGAGGGCGCCTTGTCTTTGTGAAGCCGGCGCGGCCGCTCTTCCCAAATGCTCCCTATACCCTGATGGTTGATGGCGTTCGTACACAGCAGGGTAGGGCCCTCCCCCTGATGATGGTCGACTTCACAACGGTGGCGCTCTCTCCGGACGCCGGTGCCCAGGGAGCATCGGCCGGCGCCACCAAGACTGTCCAGTCACAAAGCAATGTCCGTTACTGCGGTGGTCGAGCTCGGGTGCCTCAGCCCTGTGCGCGCGCGAGCAGCATGGACGAAGGCGTTTGGACGCCAGGGCAGGACAATCTGGGCGACCATTGGCGCATGCTTGGCCGGCAACCGGAACTTTCCTACCTGGGATTCATGCCAGCCTTCTACAAGGCACTTGGTAAGACTGCCTTGGCCGGAACGGTGCTGCGCACCGATGGCGTGCCAGTGGCCGGTGTAGCTGTCAGTGTGGGTTCCAACAGCGCCCGGACCAACCAGAGTGGACAGTTCCTTCTGTACGATGTTCCTGCGGGGCGCCAGCGCGTCTATGTTGACGGTACGACTGCCAATAGTGCGGGCTATGAGTACGGACAGTTCGTTGCGGGCGTGGATGTGAAGGAGGGTGAGCTCACCCAGGTCCCGTTCACCATGTGGTTGCCGCGCATCACTGAGCGGGACAAGATCAAGATTTCCTCTCCCAGTGCCAAGGACATGACGCTTACTCATCCGGATCTGCCGGGGATGGAGCTGCATCTTCCTGCTGGCACGGTCATTCGGGATCAGAAGGGCAAGATCGTGACGGAAGTGGCGATCGTCCCCACGCCGATCAACCGCTCGCCCTATCCGCTTCCGGCGAACTTCTCCATGTACTTCACCCTGCAACCCGGCGGCGCCGTTCTGCAGGGTCTTACGCCGAAAGCAGGCAGGGGAGCCACTGTCCACTATCCGAACTACGACCGTCATCCAGAAGGGACGCGTGCCGACTTCTGGCTCTACGACGCCATGGAAGGGTGGCGTGTGTACGGCCAGGGGCGGGTAAACAAGGAAGAGACTCAGTTCGTCCCGGAGCCGGGAGTTGCGCTTCACGAAGTGGTGAGCTTTGGTGCGGCGGTCAGTCCGAACGACCCGGCTCCGGAGGAGGGGATGCCTCCAGACCCGCAGGAATGTGGCGAATGCAATGCCGGTACCGGCAGCAACGCGACAGCGGGTGACCCGATTGATCTTCGAACAGGGCGATTCACATACCAGGAAACCGACATCTCGATTGCCGACGTGATGCCGCTTATCCTGGGGCGGAACTATCGACCCAGCGATTCGGTGAAGCGCGAGTTCGGCATCGGAACTGGCGCCGGCTTCAACTATCGCATTGCCAGGAAGAACAGCTATGCCCAGATGCAGCTCGTACTTCCCAACGGCACACCTTTGGTGTTTCAGCAGACCTCGGGAAGTGAGGCCTACGGCACCTGGCGCTACAACGGAAAGCATGGTTTCTCGGGCGCCGTCCTCTCCTCTGAAAGCGAGGGCGGGTGGAAGTACCGGCTGAAACTGCGCGACGGGAGCCAGATGACCTTCGAGCAGTACAGCCCCAACCGAATCAAGACGGTTCAGGACCGCTTTGGGAACACGATCGAGTACCAGTACGACGCGGGTCGTGTGAGCCGGATAGTGTCGCCCCATGGGCGGCATATTGACCTGAACTACGATGCCCAGAACCGGATCATCTCAGCGGTTGATCCACTCGGTACTACATGGCGGTACGAGTACAACGCCTTGGGTATGCTGGCGAAGGTGATCTATCCGGACAGTTCGTTCCGTCGGTATGGATACAAGACCTATGGAAAGGCGCCGGTCCAGCAGCATCTCCTGAATGAGATCTACGATCAGCGCGGGAATCGGTTGCTCTTCAATGAGTACAAAGAGAGTGATCTGATCGGGACCGGTGTGATCACCACTGGGCAGGTGGTTCGTCAGACGCTGGCCGATGGAGCGGTATACGCAATTCAGTACGATCATTTCGATGGCACGAACAATGGAACACTGGTCACTCATCCAGATGGTAGTCAGCGGCGCGTAACCTTCGAGAACGGTCTATATCCAGCGACGGACACATTGGCTTACGCGACGCCGTTGGCGCAAACATATCGCTTTGAACGCGATAGCGAGGGCCGCATGACGGCTCGAGTGGATCCATTGGGCCGACGAACCGAGTATGAGTATGATGCCTCGGGCAACGATTCACGCATTACTGCTCTGGCCGGCACGGCGCACGCGACATCAGCGGCTGCCACCTACGACGGCAATGGAAACCTAATTTCCATCACCGCACCACTCGGGCGGACCTGGAGTTTCGAGTATCGGAATGGCTGTCTGTCCAAAAGCGTGAACGGACTGGGCAACAGCTCAGTGTTCAGTTGCAACGCTGCTGGCCAGGTCGATTCCATTGCCGATGCCTTCTACAACACCTCGGCCATCCATTACGTCGGTCCCGATATGGCAGCGGTCACCGATCCCTCGGGTCGCGTTGCCTCTTTCCGTCATGACGCAGTTGGACGTCCGATTGCTGGCGAGCAGATGGACGGCGGCGTGTCGCGTGTGGAATACGATGCGTTGGGGAGACTCGTCAAGACCGTCGCAGCTGATGGATCGGTGACGGAGATGGCTTACGATGGCAACAGCAATCTGACGGATGTGTTGCTGCCTCACCTGGCTGGGATCAGCTATGAGTACGATGTTCGCAACCGCTTGACAAAAAGGACCGATGCGCTCGGTCAGGTGGAGGCTTGGACGTACGACGCTATGGGTCGCCTTGTTTCCTATACAGATCGTCGCGGCGTGGTGACACGATACGTCCATGATCTCCTCGGGCGTGTGACGCGCGCCATTTATGCGGATGGAAACGAGGTTTCCGCCGAGTATGATGCGGGAAATCGGCGGGTCCGCCTTTCGGATTCTGCTTCTGGGGTCACGACCTGGACGTATGACGGGCAGGACCGTGTGCTTTCAGTTGCCACACCGCAGGGCTTGATTTCGTACACCTATGATCTCGCAGGTCGCCGAGCCTCGATGAAGGTTGACGATCAGCCTATTGTGAGCTATCAGTTCGATGCCGGTGATCGTTTGGTAAGACTTTCGCAGGCGGGAGAGGCAGTGCAGTTCCATTACGATATCGCCAATCGTCTAATTAGCACCGTGCTGCCCAACGGAGTTCGCTCCAGTCGCGTGTATGGCGAAAGTGGTGAGGTAGTTGGCATCGCATGGGGGCGGGATGGCGAGCCCGCGCTGGGAGATCTTGGTTATGGATACGACAGCAATGGTCGACTGATATCGCAGACGGGCAGCTACGCGTCATCTGTTCTACCCAAGGGCGATTCACTGATTCGTCAGTACGATGACAATCAGAGGCAGCTGAGTGGCAGCGCGGTTCCAATTGAGCATGACGCCAACGGAAACATTACGGCGGAGGGTGCGCGGCGCTACATTTGGAATGCCAGAAATGAACTGGCTCGCATCACCGAAGGAGGGGCGGAGATCGCGACGTTCACTTATGA
The DNA here is from genome assembly GCF_059515225.1 of Stenotrophomonas sp. CS3K5. Lineage (NCBI taxonomy): Bacteria > Pseudomonadati > Pseudomonadota > Gammaproteobacteria > Lysobacterales > Lysobacteraceae > Stenotrophomonas > Stenotrophomonas sp. CS3K5. Next base: position 434,764 of record NZ_JCAKRX010000002.1, on the reverse strand, counting down.
CGTGATGGGGCGTCGTACCAGTAGGACCGAGAACGGAGCCACGACTGAGTATCTGTATGACGGTTTCAACGTAGTGCAAGAGAGGCGAGGTGCAGTCGCCAATCCCGTTCTTTCAGGCTTGGAGATTGACCAGCGATTTGCTCGCAACGATGGGGAGCGGCGCGCCTATTTCCTGGTCGATCACTTGGGGAGCACTCGAGCATTGACAGATGTCAATGGAAGAGTGATCAACCGTTACGACTATGATCCCTATGGGGACGTGGTCGCACAGTCCGACGGATTCGAGAATCCCTACCTCTTCGCTGGGAGAGAGCGGGATGCATCAGGCCTGTACTACTATCGCGCGCGCTACTACAAGGTGAGCACGGGTCGTTTTATCTCCGAAGATCCAATCGGTCTAGCTGGAGGGCTGAATCCCTACGCATACGTTGGCGGCGACCCTGTGTCTTATGTGGATCCAAGCGGATTGCTTCAGGTGCGGGCGTATGCCAGCCGGGCAGGGGGTATTGGGAACGAGTGGCGCTATGTGATCGAGTTCAATCCATTCTCTCTGAAGGACGTTCCAGGGCTTGGTGGTCAGTTGAGGCGTGCTGGTAACAGGCTGGAAGCTATTGTAAATGCAATGAAGCCCTCCGCAGTTGGGCCCCAGCGACCAATCAAGGATGCGCTGGAGTGCGGCGCGCTGGACTCCAAGTTGAAGAAGGCGTACGAAGATGCCGGTTATCGTCCAGGCCAACAGCTGACTCGCGAACAAGCGGAGAACTTCTTGAACCAGGCTAGGGCGTCTCATCCGGAGATGAGGGGGCTGTATGACCCGGCGACGTCAATGCTGGATGCTGCGCGCGAGAAAGGGCGTAACAATTGGTTTAATTCTTTGTACGAGCAGGCGCACCCTGGAGAGTTCTGATGGGCTTCAAGAATCGTTTTCTGTTGGCGTGGCTTGGGTCTGCGTTCCTTCTAACTCTATATACACTCGCTTCACAGTCTTGGTCGAATATCTCGTGGGGTCAACTCTCGATCATTGTCGCAGCATCGCTGGCGATCGGATTCGTCTCTGCATTGGTCGTGGCTTGCCTTATTCGAAAGCACGCGGTTGCGATGCTGCTCACAGCGCAGTTCATGACGATTCTGGTTGTCAGTTGGATATGGCAGCGGTGACCAGGCAAGAAATTTGCGTGGCAGCGTTGCTCGAGAGTCCATTCGAACGCTTGAATGTGCCGAGTCACTGAGGAAGTTATGAATTTTCTGCGCCGTTTCTTGTTGAGTTGGCTCGGGTCCACACTGCCGCTTGTGCTTTTCGTGTTCGCGTCTCAGGAGGCATCGATGATTTCATCCAAAGTCGTGGTTCTGGCATTGCAGGGAGTCTTTGGATGTGGCTTGCTCTCCGCACTGATCACTGCTGGGCTGATTCGAGAGCGATCGGTGGCGATGCTGCTGGCTGGTCAGGTTCTGACGACCTTGTTCGTTAGCTGGTACTGGATGGTGTAGCTCCTGGAATCTTCAGAAATGCCCTGGAAATCAGCGACGTCGCGATGCTGGCACAAGCTATGCATCGCGCCTGCGCCTCTTAGCCTTCGCAGGAGGGCGGGCGTCGCTGGGACGAAGGTAAAACGGGCATCATGGGAAGGTGGGCGCCTGGGGAGTAGCAAGCGTTGTGCTAGCCACCCGGAATTGCGCAGAACATAATATACATTATGCGAAATGATGTATCGGTCGGTGATGGGCTTTGCAGGTTCTGCGTGGCAATGACGGGACAACTATCTTTGTACTTCTGCGCTAAGTAAATTTGTACTCTTCGGCACGACTGCGTTTTCGCTGGTGGCGCAACTACGTTTGTACTTTTCGCCCTGATTCCGCAGCTCGGTCTCACGCCTGGACAGGACATCCACTCGGCGCACCAAGTCTGATTCCCAAGCACTGAGCAGATCTATGAGCCTTCGCCACGCACTATCGACCGGTCCAAATCATCCGGCCGTGGCGTTCGATGTTCATCCGCGCCCTCAGGTTCAGCGTCCGGCGGCGTCACCATCAGATGGCCAAACTGGGCGTAGAACGCATCGATGTACTGCTTTAGCGTGGCGCCCGAGCCACGCCCGCCGAGTTCTAGTCGAAGATTGCGTTGATTAGTCACCTGCCCCCTCTCAAGTAGGGAGGTAAGCGCCAAGAAAGCCTCCTCTTGCGTGATTGACGTGGGCATTGTGGTCCTCCGGGAGCTGACGTCCGAGCCGCATTGTGCGCCGATTGCTGCTCCCTTCAAGTGCCCTTGCCTATTCATTCGCAAGCTTCAAGATCCTGAGGCTCGGTGCACATGACCGCATCTAACTCGGCGAATTGAGACATTTTCCCCACACGCTTGCATCGTGTAGATAGTTGCACTCTTACACCAGTAGCTCATGCAGCAGACATACAGTACGCGATGCCTGTGCGACTGAAACCCGGGCGTCTCCCAAGCGACGTCGGAGGCTGTGGCAGATTCGCCGGCGAAACTTTGGCTTGCTAGACTCACATCCTGTGTAGTCATCATTGATCGAGGGGCCCGCATGCACTTCGACACCCTTACGCCGGAGCAACGGATCCTCCGCGATGCGGCTACGGCGCGCCAAACACTCGCTGCGCAATGGCCGAGTGCCGCGCAGGTCGGTCACATGCTTAACTCTAATGCTCCCAACGGTAGTGAGCTTGTCAGTCAGTTGCGCCGCGCAGGCAAGCTATTAGGGGTGTACGTCACCCAGCCGTCGCCCGGCTACCGCTATCCGAATTGGCAGTTCCACTCTGACGGCCAGCCGGTTGCTCACTTGGCTGAGATTCTGAAGGTTCTGCGCGAATTCGGCCCGTTCGAGCTCGAGTCGGACGGCCTGCGCCGCACCACAGGCTGGGGTGAGGTCGAGTGGTTCCTCACTCCGCACGCGAAGCTCGATGGTGCAACTCCGGCCGAAATGTTGGCCACTGATCCGTACTGCATTTTGCGGGCCGCGTGGGTCGAGTTTTACGACGAAACTGAATGAGCTTTATCGGTGGCGTCGGGCGATTGCCCGGTCGGTCTGGGTGAACATGATCCGCCACACCCCAAAGATCGGCGAGAAAAATCCAGCGGGCGTCTCTCTCGCCCCCTGGACGAACGCGCGGAGCATTTCATGTATCAGGTTCATGGTCTTAGCCTCTCCCGGATGTACTTGTAGTTCAACTATAGCGGCGGAGGTCGTCATGCCCAAAACTGCCCACCAGTCATTAGGCAATGAGCTGCCCCACCCCCAGCGCAAAGATCAGTCGGGGCAGCTTTTCCGTCTCGCTGCATCCCCCTCCAGCCAGGGCTCTGCCCACCGGACCACTTCTCCCCCGCCGGCATGCAATGGGCTCATGGAACCGAATGGAGGAGTGACGAGGTCGACGGCATCGGTCTGCGTGCGGTCGCCGTGCCATCGATCTGGCTGTTGGGGTACGGGGACTGGAATGGTATCGCGTCTGCAACGCTGATCGGGGGTCACGCGGCATGCCCGCAAGGCAGTTAGGTAGGTCACTGCCTATTGCACAGCGAAGCCCCCCCCTCCTGACGAGGCCCGTGTCGACAGCGTCCCCGCAGCTGCTTGCCCGCTTCAGCGGTAAGGTTCCAATACCATCCTCAGCACGACCCACCAAGTGATGACAATGGGGAAGGTCGAAAGCTGTTGATCGCTGAGTAGTCCGTGTGCATAAAGGTTGCGGAGATTGCAGCCCGCCCGATGCGTCATCAGGGCTTTTAGCTCGAAGTTCAGGCCTCGCGGAAGAATGCCTGCGTCGTCATCAAGCTCCAGCAACTCAGACAGCGAACGCTCCTGTTCGCCGTTGACTTTGTTGGACACCAACGTGTTGACGCCGTGCGCCTTCAACTGAGCGCGAACCATCGGCTCGATCATCGGAAGCAGATTGATCCCGGCCGTGTCCCACTCATGCTGCAGGCCTGCCACCAGCCCACGTGCGATTTGCTTGTGGTGCCCCTCGGGAGCGCCCGGACTTCTGCTCACGAAGGACAGGACGTCATTGAAGGAGCTGCTGAATCGCTCGGAGAGCTTCCGCACGCTGCTGAGAATGAACGGTGCCAGCAGGAAGGTGTAGCGGGTCTGGCAGACGCTTTCGATCGCGGCGGTCTCCAGGTGTTCGGGATTCTTGGGATCAAACGGTGGGCGCGAGCGCAGCGGCACACCGTCCGCATCCAGCTCCGTGCTCCCGAGCCACCCGTTGAGGTAGCCTGCTTTGAGTGCTTTCGCGTGTTCTACCTCGGTCGTAAAGTCAGAGTTATCGGTGAAGCTGAACGCAATTCGCATCAGCGAGGTCGGATAGTCCGTCGTTGCGAGGTGTTCGTCCACCCACGCGTGGATGGGGCGAGTGTCTACTGGAGTGCTGATCTCCCCCATCTCATCGTTGATGCGCAGACGCACGTCCTCCAGCTCGCGCTGAAGTTCGCGAATACGCTCGCGTGGCGCGTGATTCTGCCGCAGCTCGGCAATGCCCTGGGCCATCCAGTACGACGCGACCATGGCCGAGGTCGCGCGGCCGGCGCGTACCACCAGTGATTCCCCGGCCTTCCGACCGGCTTGCCGACTCCGCTCGACAAGGTTGAGTGAAAGCCAAAGGCGGCTTGCCAGTTGGAACAACAGATGAGTCAGCTCGCTATCTATATCCACATATGGGTCAATCGCTGCCGCGGCGGTCTCCAGCAACGCTGCGGCCGCTTGGGTGTGTTCTGCGTCTGCGCGGCGGAGTAGCTCCTCGGCGAAACGGCTGGCCAACCCCTTCATCGGGCCATCCAGTACCGACTGGAACATGGCCATGAAGGTTACCCATAGTTCGGCTTGGAAACCCTCATCTTTGCGCAGGCCGCGCCAGCCCAGGTCCAGGGCTCGTCGCAGGTGATCTATCGCCTGCGGAGTAACGTCCTCGGCGGCGGCACGCTGCGCCAAGCGCAAGTAGCTGCGCGCCCCAAGGGCAGCCAATTGCTGTATTTCCCGCCCCGTGATCCGGTTCGTCGCCAGCGCGAGATCGGCGCAGCGTGCGGTGAGCCAGTCAGTCGGCGCCTGACGTGCAAGCGCCATCATCGCCTGCAGGTCATTGGCGTTGATGTGGTCAAGTCCGGCGGAGGTGCCATCTGGAGTGATGATGCGCGGCATGAACAGGGTGGTGCCGCCGACCTGTAGGCTCATCGAACTGATTCTGGCGACGAACTGCAGAAGCGCTGAGGCGGTGGCACGTCCGCTCTGCTGGGCCTGGCGGGCGCGTTGGGCTATCTGCTGGGCAAGGTCCCAGTCGGTCTCGCTCCAGTCCAGATCGGCCAGGCCGTCCTCCCAGCCTACCGCGCTCAGCAATCCCGGCTCAAAAGGAACGCTGAGCAAAGACAACGCTGGTCGTGCGGGTGGCTGCCCCTCAGTGGAGCCGGGAGGGTTGGGAATGGGCATGGCATACGCTCGTCAGGATCTGGAGAGGACGCCGGGCAGGCGCCGGTGGCATCGATAGTGTCGTGGTAGCGAGCCGCTAAGCTGTATCGCCGCCGGGTGGCGGTCGCCCCGGCGCGGGAGCGCCGTACCGGTAGCTAGCGCCGCTGGAAGATGGCGTCCTGCAGTGCGTGGGCAGGTCGGATCTCCGGTGGCCGTCGTCAAAGACCCAGCGTTCGCTTGCGCGCCAACGCGGCCTTGGCCCGCCACCCCATCACCGTCCCCCCCGCCGCAAAGCCGATCGTGTAGTGCACGCCGAAGGTGGGTGCGCAGCCAACCAGTGCAATCACGCCACTAACCAACCCGAGCGCGGGGTACACCATCCCCAGCAGCAGCACCCGCAGCGAACGGGACCGTTCAATGCCCGCCACACCGGCGTGACGCCAGCGCACGAAGCCATCGTGGAGCAAAGCGTGGCTGAGCGCGGCGATCCCGCCGAGCAGCACGCCGGCCAGAACGTGATACAGCTCGTTGAAAACCCGGGCATGCAGCGCTGACAGAGCCGGAAACAGTGCTATGAAGAGCACGAGCATTGTCATGTCGGCTGCGTGCGCGCGTTTGGAAATGGTGGGTGTCATCGGGGTTTCTCTTTCTTTCGTGCGATGAAGTGGGCGATGGCGTCGAGATTTTCCCATAGGGGGCGTACGTGTGCTCGGTCAGCCTGCTGCTGTGCGACCAAGGCTTGGTTATCCTCCGGCGTCCACCCGTTGGCGGCGCGCCAGCTTTTGGAAGGGCAGTAGAAGTTGTCGTGCTGCAGTGCGATGAAGCCCTTACGCTTGAGGAACGCAGGTAGTCGCTGATTCTGCACGCGCTCGATATACAGCGGCGGCCAAGGGACCAAGGTATCGCACAGGTCCAGAAATCCGGTGAACCAGCCCTTCCCTTGCAGCCTGCGCTTGACTTGAACGTTGCTCAAGGTGAGCACCGGAACCTCCTCGCCGACGCCGGCCAGGTCGTGTCAGGCGCGCTTGATCCAGATTTGGGTGCCGGCGCGTTGCAGGTCCACACAGTCCGGGATCATTGCCGCATCGACCAGAGCAATCCACTTGAGCAGTTGCAGCTCAATACTGGGAATACGGTTCAATTGCGAGTTCTTCATCATTGACTACTCTCCTGGGGGTGAGAATGATTCTGCAGCGACGGCTCGAACCCGCGTGCCGTCCGCCCGCCCTCGCCTCGTGAATGTCGTAGTGCTGGCTACGGGCGCCGGTGCCGGCCTCTCTCGCCAGCTCGTTCGACGCGGTATGGTGGTAGCCAGCTCGGCGGCATGATCGCCTGCGCAAACGCTATATGCAGGACTCATCCGATCGGGCGCACCCGCACGCGAAGAGGGGGCGATGCGGATAAGCGACCGCTTCAGGGCACATACACGCCAGAGATGCGGGACATGACGCCGTCGAAGTCGAAGGATGCGTTGAACGCAGACTGGAATGTTGCGGTTTTCCCGTCAAAGATGTACGTGGCACAACTGCAATCGTCCCGCCCTTCCCCGCACGCATCGCATTGCGGATTGCAGTACTGAATCATCTCCTCAATAGGGTCATCGCCCTCTCCTGCCCAAGTCTCGACCGAATAGGGCGCAGCCATTTCACCGCGCGCAAAGGAGAGGATGTCTTCGATATCGTCAAAATCGACCATTCGGATGGCCTTTACGACCGGAAGGATTACGACGCGCGCGTAGTCAAATCGATAGCCATCCAGCATGAAGAGAACCTTACCTTGCTTCTCGATCAGGCAGTGGAACGCAATTGGTCCGTACCGTTCCTCAAGGGTCTTGTATTTGGCTGGGTCCAACGCGATGTGCTTCATCGAATTGTTGACAGCATCAATCAGTTCAAACTTTACATCGTTCAGGTGCAGCCCCTCGACTGCAGACAGCCGGTCGAACGAACTCACCAAGCTTCTCCTTCCCCCGTTAATGCCGTCGGCCTTACGAATCGCGTGGACATAGTCCACTGCATGGGCAAGAAAGAAATTTATGGAGAACACATGATGCAGGGAGATATTCCCTGACCTGACACGCGTTTCAAAGTCAGCAATCGCCGGCAGCACAATGCTCTTCATGTATCGGCTGAAATTCTGGCAGCTTTGATCGAGCGGTAGTGTCGTTGGAGAATTCGGGTTGGAGCTCATTGGATTCTATTGGGTTCAGAGTCTGGGCGACGGACAAAGTGGCCGGACTGTTGATGGAACGGCGGTCTGGTGTGGACCCCCAGTGGGCGTCGCCACTGCGACCAGTCCTTGCAATCGCGACGGGTTCAGATTTGCCCGCTTGCTTAACGCGTGGCCGTTCAACGCCGCGTCGCGAACATGCTGAGCGTCGAGGTTTAGAGGTGCTAAGTTTTGGTGTTGGTCTTGTGGCGTCCCACATGGGCCACCAGCACCATCTTGCTGGCTTTGTCCCAAGCCCAGTGAATCGAGAGGCACGTATCTGCCTGCTTAGCGCCCAAGGTGATGTGAGGGGAGATATCGATCTTTTGACCGTCATGGATGATTTGGTACTCGCTGCCCCACTTCCCTTTGGACGTCTGGGACACGTCGTCGGAATAGTCGAACCCACGCTGTTTAAACAGCTCGCGCACCGAACTGCCCGATTTTCCATCCAGCGTGCCCACCCATATCTCTGCAACCTCTTCCAGGGCAGCAAGCGCCTGCTGGACGCGCTCGGGCTGCTTGTAAGGAGAATCCTCAGCGGAGGCGTAAGCCGAAGCCAGGAAGTGCAGGCGGCGCGCACCTGCCGCAGCGCGTTGCACTGCCTCGGCCGCACTCCCGGGCGGACCGATCTCGGCTTGGGTTTCGGTGGCTTCAGGCAGCGGCGTGACGCTGACCTTCCAGTCCATGTGTGCTGAGAGCGCGGCGGCATTCTCACGCAACGTCCGGTTGTCCTGCAGCACCTCTGCATGAGTGGCCTCGAGGGCCTCCAACTTTTGCTCCATCGCGATCAAGTCTTCCAGCAGCTGGTCTTCAGACTTGGAATGGCCGCTGCGCGCTGCTTCTCGTGCCTCGCGTTGTGCGTTGAGGCGAGCGCTGTTGATGGCCGCTGGCTCCAAATGTCTAAATGCCGCCGCGTCGAAGACGATGTTGCATAGCTGTAGCAAGCTTCGCTCGCTGGATTCTGCATCCTTAAATTGCCAAGGCATCCACAGAGGGTGCAGGAATGGATCTGCGTCTACCGAGAATCCGGGCCAGTACAGCCGAATGGCGCCTCCGTAGCAGGAAGCGGGCCTGCCCACTTCTTCAGTCAAGCGGAACCCGGCCCACTTGTCCTGCAGTTCGTAGACCTTCGCTGCACCCGCAAGACGGTCTGCCAGCTCGGTGGCATCCACCAGCGGCACGTCGTCGGCCACACGGCGGGACACCAGCACGATTGGATACGGACGGGTCGGATCGCTGAGCTCGCTCGCCAGTGCCTCCACATCCTCTGCCCCGAGCAATTCTGGTGCCACCCCGTAGGGATGGCCGCCCAGCTTAACCGAGCGCAATCTCGCAATGTCGCGGATCACTCGCGGCGATCCCAGGCTGATGCGTGCCGGTGCAATAACAGGTTTCAAGCCGGTGACTGCCACCTCCAAGGAGATCAGCAAGCTTTCGTTCTTGCTGAGCAAGGCTAGGGTAGTAACCCACCCGAGACTCTTGTCATACTGATCCGGATGCGCCCAGCGCAGGTCGGTCAGCAAGGTGTCAGGCGTTCCCTGGCTGCTGTAGCGCCGTATCGACAGTTCGTGGCCTGGCGCGGGAGTGGAGACTGATTCGCCTTCCACCAAAATAGAGGTCACCTCGATGGCAAGGCGCCGGCGGCGATACCAGTCCTCGATCCAGCGCCCAATGTACTCCAGCGCTGCGGTCATGTCGCCGCGGCCGCGCAGCTCCAGTGCCGTTGCATATACCGTTCTCATACCGCCCCCACCCTCCTTGTGCGACGCGTTCTTCCGGCTCAGTGCCGGTGCAGGAAGAGTAGCTGATTGCACCTTCCGAACAAGCCCCCCCTGTAGCGCATCATCCCCACCGCGTATCGCGTGCTCCGCCATTTTGGGCGGCGGGCACGGGGGCATGGGACGCGCGCACCGGTGAGCCCACGTTGCGTTCAATCGCGCTACGGCATCGGCGATGGAGTGCTTAGCGGCCGGCATCGCGCGCTCTTGAGCGAAATCTCCGCGGCATTGCCATAGGAGAGTGCCGCCCGGCCCGATGCTAAGGAGTGCCAGGTGCGGCGCGGCGGCGGCGGGCGGCCGCCGGGCGCGCGGTGTCGATGGCTGCGCGCAGTTGCTCGGGTAAATCCCCCAGCGCGCCCAATTGGGCAGCGTAGCCAGCCGCCAGCGCGGTTTGCACCTGCAGCTCGCGCTGGGCTGCAGTGGCGGCGGTCTCGGCTTTGCGACGAGTGGCTTCGGCGGTGGCAAGCTGGCGAGCGTGCTGGGCGAGCGCAGCGTTCGCGCTGCGCTCGCACTGCCTAAGTGCTTGGCGAGCCCGATCAACCTCGCCCAGCGCATGTTCTTCGGTGGCGCGGATATGCGCACGCAGCTCAGCTCGCTCGCGCTCGTGCTGCCGCCCCTGCGCCTCCAGCTGCGCGCTCAAGGCAGCCAGTTGCTGATCCAGGCGCTCATTGCGGGCAAACGCGCCATCGCGCTGCCGCTGCAGGTCGTCGGCCTGCGCGCCGATCTGCTGGAGCTGCTCGCGAAGGGCCATTGCGGTGGCGTCTAGCGTGCTGGCGCGATGCTCGGCCCGGCTCAGCTGCTCCAGCCAATGTGCGCGGTCTTGCGCCTGCGCCTCGCGCTCGCCGATCAAAGTGGCCTGCGCGGCCGCCAGGTCGGCGCGCTCGCCGGCAACCGCGGCACGAGCGTGCTCGCCGGCCGCCTCCAATGCCGCTGTCCAGCAGCGCAGTGCCAGTGCATCTACTGCTGCCGGCACGTCGGGACGCGCCTGCTCGCGGCCGCGCTGGCGCAACCGCGCGCCGACGCTGGACCACCAGCTGTCCAGGTGACGGGTCACGGTATTGGGCGAGCCGCTGCCCAGATGATCGCGGATCCGTTCAACGGTAGGTCGTTCGCCGCCACTGACAATGTCATCGGCGGCCTGGTGGACGTCCAGTTCGGTCACGCCACGAGCCATACGGGGTCTCCGGTATGCAATTGAGCGGGCGGCAAGTGTGTACTTCCGATAATGTAGAATTATCGGAATACAACCGCCCTATCTGTAATGAGGGATACATACTACATATGAAAAGCATCCCTTCATTGACCGTTGATCGGCTCCCTTCCCTGCCCGATCCTGCACAGCTGTCTGCTGGGGCGGCCGCCGCCGCCGACCAGATCGTGGCGGCGGCGCGCAGTGCCAACACCATGCGCAGCTACCGCACCGCCCTACGCTACTGGGCCGGCTGGTATCAAGGACGCTACGGTCAGGCGCTGCGCCTGCCGCTGCCGGCGGCAGCCGTCGTGCAATTCATCGTCGACCACGTGGCCCGCGAAACCGCCGGCGGCGTGCGCTGGGAACTGCCGGCCGCGCTGGACCAGGCGCTGGTCGCGGCCAAGCTGAAGAGCCGCATCGGCCCGTGGCGGTTGGCCACCCTCACCCAGCGCGTTTCGGTGTTGAGCAAGGCCCATCAACTGCAGCAACTGGCCAATCCCATCGACAGCGTTGAGGTGAGTCAGCTGTTGGCGAGCGCACGCCGAACCGCGCACAAGCGTGGCGAGCGCCCACGCAAGAAGGCGGCGATCACCCGGGTGGAGTTGCACGCGATGTTGGCCACCTGCGGCCCCGACCTTGTAGGTGTGCGCGATCGCGCCCTGCTCTACTTCGGCTTTGCCACGGGCGGTCGCCGTCGCAGCGAGGTGGCGGCAGCGACCCTGACCCATCTGCGTGCGCTGCCCGAGGGCGGCTTTGTCTACCACCTGGACCAGGGCAAGACCCTGCAGGACGGGCCCAAGGCCGGCGGCAGTCCTGACAAGCCGCTACTAGGCGCGGCCGCCGCCGCGCTGCAGGCCTGGCTGGATGCCGCGAAGCTCATCGAAGGGGCGCTGTTCCGCCGGGTATGGGGTGACCGGGTCGGCCCGGGTTTGAGCGACCGCGCCATCGCTCTGATCATCCAGCGCCGCGCCGCGCTGGCCGGCCTGGACGGAGATTTCGGCGGGCATAGCCTGCGCTCGGGCTTCATCACCGAAGGGGCGCGGCAGGGCGTTGCGCTGCCGGCACTGATGGCGATGACCGATCACCGCTCGGTGGCCAGTGTGATCGGCTACTTCCAGCAAGGCGGCGCTGTGAACAACCCTGCGGCGCGACTATCGGAAGCTCCCTAATCGCTGGCTAGACCTTCCACGTCCAGTTGGAGCCATGAATGCGGCGATTATCTTGCTGGATCCAGTCGTAAGGTTTCCACATCAAGGCCGGCGGCGCGCCGCCATACTTTGACTCATCCGCCAACCGGGTGAACACCTCGTCGGTGATCCAGGTGGTCGGATCCAGGTCCAGTTCGGTCAGCTTGGCGGCGTGATTGGCAGCGCGCCCCACCCACACGATGTCATTACCGCCGCGCACACCCGTGCGTGCAGCGCGGATTGTACTGCTGTCGATTCCGACCACCTGCTTCACGGTGCCGGCCCAGTGCGGATACTGGCGCCGCAGTGCCGGCACGACGATATTCTTGACCGCGTAGTTGATTTTCAACCCTGCCTTGGCGGCTGGCGTGGCTTGCCGGTCACCGACCCAGATGCCCATGACGCGGTCACCGTCGTAGGAGGTAATCTTGCCGCCCTCCTTCTTGATGATGGTGGCGGCGCAATGCAGGAACGCTTTGTAGATCTCCGCGCTCAGCCACCAATGCTCGGCATCGACCATCTTGGTGGAGCCTTTAAGGTCTGCGTACAGGACCGTGGCGCGATCAAACTCGACTGCGTCGTTGCCCAGCCGCAGATCCTCAGGATCGGGCACGACCTGGCCCTGCCGGGTTGACCACTGGTTTTGCGTGATGGCTTCCACTGCTGCCGTCATCTCTTCCAGCACTGTCATGGTCAGTCCCTCGGTCCAGCGGCGAGAATCCGGGCGCGGATCTGCTCGCATGCCGGTGCCAGCAAGGCACGGGCATCGGCACCCGGTTTGTATCGGTAAGGAACCGTAGTCAGCCCCGCCAGGTCGCTTGGCAGCTTCAGTTTGTCTTCGCGCGGCTCCATCAGGAAGGCGCGCCGACGTCCCAGGAACCCAATGAACATGCCCAGCTCAAAGACGACGTTGTCGCGCATGACCGGCCACTCGTCACCGCGGCTGATCACCATGTCGTCGGCATGAGCCACGGCAATGGCAAAGTCCGCCTGTTCCAGCTGGGCCTCCAGCTCATCAAGGGTGTAGTTGGCCGCGCGGAAAACGCCATGGTCCCAGACCACCGTCAGGAAGGGATCGTGCTCGAAATGCTGCACCAGCAGGCGGGTGACCGGCAGCGCCTCCACCGAGGACATCACAAAGACCCGGACCCGTTCGCGGGGGGCCGTAATCATTCGATTGCGTTCCTTCAGCCGGCGCGACAGAGCAGCTGCCAAGCGCCGCCAGATCAATGGGTGTGCATCGGCAACGCGACTGAAATCGCTTTCAGGCACTTTCAGCACCACTGTGGGCTCGGTGGCGGTGATGGTCGCCGAACGCAACTGGGTCGGCTCGATGGCTGCCATCTCCCCCACGTGTTCCCCGACTCGGCGGGTATTGACCACTTTGCCATTGACGATCACGTCGACCGCACCGGCCACGATGAAAAAGACGTCGGTTTCGGCATCTTCTTGCGTGATGAAGGACGCGCCAGCCGCCACGTCCAGCAGTTCCCCGGCCTCAGCCAGCTGCGTGGCAGCAGCCTCCAGCCCCGCCAGGGTGCGGAACTCGGCCAAGGCCGCCACCAGTCGCCTGCCGCCGTCGGCAGAAAGTCGCTCGATAATGCTCGCCCCCATACCTTCCCTTCCTTGAAAGTGTGAACTGGCTCCCAATATACGACAAATGAACCAGCCGAAAACCGGTTGGTGCCCGGCCCGAGAGCGACGCGACCCGCTCCGGCCCGGTCTCCATTTGGCCGCAGGGAGCAGGACGATGGGACATAGCTGGAAGGAAGACCGCACCAAGAAGCGCCTGGCCACGCGTTACGAGGAAGTCCGTAAGGTCGATATTCGTGACTACGCGCGCGAGACCTCGTTGGACAATATCGCGGTCAACCGCGCCTATCGGGTTAACGGCGCGCATGTCTATATCGACATTGTCAATCTCCATGACATGCTCAACTGCACCAATGTCGAAGGCGAAACGTGCCACAAGCGCACTCTCCGCTTCCTGAATCAGCACTATCGCGCCGTCCACCGCATCTTGGTCGAGAGCGAGGCAGTCCGCGTTGACTTCCACAACCAACGGTTGCATGCGGTGGTCACCAAGCCCTATGGCGATGCTGACGAACGTGCACGGGTCGAGCGCGCGGTGGCCATTGCCCAGCTGACAATCGACGTGCTGGCCGAAACGGGCGATACCGATGAGCACATCCCCAATGCCCAAGTCCGGGTGGGCATCGACAGCGGCATGGCGCTGGCCGTCAACAACGGTCGCCGCGCCAGCCGCGAGCCGCTCTTTCTAGGCTCCCCGGCCAATCAGGCTGCCAAGTGCGCAGGCCATGGCGTGGCGGAGGGGATTTACCTCACCCATGGTGCACGGGCGCTGCTCGAACTGCCGGCGCTGAGCGGCGACAAAGACCGCACCACTCCACTGACCCAGGACCAGGTCGCGGCCTGCGTCGAGGCTGCAGATCTGGGCGTGTCCAAAACGCGGATCATCGAGCTCTGGAAGGAGGAGCAGGAGGACCTGCCCGTCGGTGACTTCGAGTTCAGCCGACCTGCCCCGCCGATCTCCGATCTGAACTTTAGTCTGCTTAGCGCTGCTAACTCCAAGCGCTTCGAAGGCGTGTCGCTGTATGCAGACATCGACGGCTTCACCAACTTCGTCGACAAGCACCTGGAAGAGGATCCGGAGCATCTGGTACGTGCTCTCCATGTGCTGCGCTCAGAGCTAGATGCGGTTGTGCACCTGGACTTCGCAGGGCGGCGTATTCGCTTCATCGGCGACTGCCTGCAGGGCGTGCTGCTGGAGGGGACCTCGTATGAGACCGATACCGAAGTGACGGTGAGTACAGCCGTGCAGTGCGCGGGTGCACTGCGCAGCAGTTTCGCTGCGGCCATTGATCACCTCAACTCCGAGGGTTCGACCACTGAGCAGTTGGGTCTGGCGATCGGCTTTGAGCTGGGTCCGCTGGCACTGTCCCGGCTGGGCATGAAGGGAAGTTTGCTGCGGTGCGCAACCGGGAGGGCCGTACTGGCTTCGGAGGCAGAACAGCGACAGTGCAATGGCGTGCAGACCGCGATCGGCGAAAAGGCCTTCAATGCCGGTACCGACGCAGTTCGCCGCGTCTTCACATCTGACCGAAAGGTGGACAACCTCGACTACGCAGCGGCGGTTGAAGAGCTTGCCGCGTCGGGTGACCGGGTAGCCAAGGCGGTGTTGGCGGCCCATTACGCAGAAGCAGCACCCGCAGTGGTTCCCGCCCTTGAACAGCCGATCCGTCCGCACGCAGATATCCGCTGATGGCGCTGGCCTTCGAGCTGCTGCAAAGCGTGGCATCGGACTACGGTGCCACGCTGCACCGCGCTGCAGGCGGTGGAAGGGCTGAGATCTCGATCACTCCTCCAGGCGGAGCTGTGCGCGTGTTCACCCTGGCGATCACCATCACCGGGGTGAACGTGGCTGCCCGGGAAGTCCCAGGATATGACCAACTTCCGCGATTCTGCCCTGATCGACACATCAACGCTGACGCAACCTTCTGCTTGGGGTGGGGTGAAGACAAGCCGGGGCACATCATCGACGATGCCGCAGCTAGACAGTGGTGGTCGACCGTGTATCGATTCTTGGCCCAGCAAATCGTCGCAAATGTACGCAGGGTCTTCCCCGGCGCTGAAAACGGCCGCGCCCATGGCGACGCAGCCAGTCACCAGGCTATCGCAGAGCGAGCGGCCGAATGCTTGGGCCCAGAATTCAAGGAGGCGGCGCAAGCCGGACTCTTTGAAGTCCGGAAAGATCAGCGGCCGGGCAAGCATCGTCTTGAACTCTGGCGTAGCGGTAGGCTGCTCGCTCGCATTTCGCTCCGCAGCAAAGCCCTGCTTTCGGAGAAGCTGCCCTGCCCTTGCGGCTGCCAGCCGGAGCGCACGATAGCGGAATGCGCGGACCACGCCCAAGCTTTGGCGACCTTCATCTTGGAGCGGCACCGCTGTGCGGTCGCCGACAGGGCCTTCCTTGATCAACTCGCCGCAGCGGGAGCGACGTGCTGCGGAACCCTGGAAACATGCGGCATTCGCAAGGCCATCCGGCGTAAGCAACTCGCATCCATGAAGAATAAGGGCGCTCAACATGCAAGAAGTTCCAAATACTGGCGACCACCGGCCAAGTCAAAGCGACCGCGTTAGTGCTGCATGGCAGCAGCTGCAGCTCGTGCTTGGCTTCTTCTCGCGAGTGGACACAAAGCTATCGGTCGGTCTGGGCATCAACCTGGGCATGCTGGCGATGCTTTCCACCCGAATCCCCAGGCCGGAAGATCTCACCCTACTCGTCTCAGTCATTGGCGTGCTGTTCCTGACGCCGCTGACGTTGAGCTTCTGGTACCTGTGGTGGGGATACTTCCCAGAGCTTCGCGGCGGATCCAATTCGCTGATCTTCTTTCTTCGAATCGAAAAAATGACCGAGTCTGAGTTCTTGCGCGCTTGCGAGGACAGAACACTGGATGCGTTTGAGCGAGACCTGCTGGGTCAATGCTGGAGGAACTCCAAGATCCTGGCGTCCAAGTTCAAGTGCTTGAAGCGGTCTTACCTCGCTACTGCCCTGACCATTGCACCTTGGATGGCGCTCGTTACGCTGCTTCCATCGCCTGCGAAATAGTCGCGCGTCTTCCAGCGGCTAAGGTTTATGCAATGGTTCCTCAATCTTAGCCATTCCCTGGCGATCTATGGTGGTGGCACAGAAAGGTCGGCCAACAGGCGCGCTTTGATAGCCTGCCGTTGTCTTCCAATTTCCCGCAAGCTGGATAGAACTCGCTCATGTTCGCGCCGTCGTACGCCACCGCGATCGCATCGACCAAGCGTGCCCAAGTCAGGATGCCTAAAGTGCATCGGACAACTGTAAGAGGCGCCCGGCTGAAGGAGGGCCCAATGTGGCGTGTCTGTCACGCCATCGAGAATTGCGCGTTGGTCTGAGTTAGCATATGCATTCTGAATCTCCGCTAGGGCGTAGACCCAGTGCTGGAAAGAGCTGGCAAGGCTTAGTTGCGCGGCGGGAAGGTTGGGAAGCCCCAACTGCTCCTCCCAGTCGTCTGCACTACGCCGATCAAACCACGCTTCCATTCGCTTGAACTCGCGGTCCCACTGCAGTCGCCAGAGCGCATAGCCCTGTCCCAAGCAGCACATCTCTGGATATATGCAGATCTCCCTAGGGATGCGCCCTCGCAACCCACCCATGGCCGTTAACGCATATCTGGCGCAAGCCCCATGACCTCGTAGATGGCTTCGTCGGAGGTGACGGGAAACTGCCCTAAACATGCGCTGGTAGGCCGGGAGCGTATGCTCTTCCGACCTCCCCGCTCGCTGGTCGCACAGAGATATCAGCTTGGGGAGTGATGGGTAGAAGCGGAAGGTGCTTGGTGCCGGCTCCAGTGCCGCAGCGACCAACGAGTTCGGATTCACCTCAATGGCGCGCCAATACCAGCCGGTCTCCTCACGCGTCGACAGGTCTCCCCATAACGGGTGCGCATACCCCGTGCTCGGCGTTTGATATCCAGAGCCGAGCTGGTCTACTGCCCCCTGCCATGCTTCGAGCTCGTTTAGCGCCGAAGCTGCTAGCTTGCCCTGGGATTCCCCACGCAGCATGGAGGTTCTTGCGTCGAGCAGGGACTGGCCGCACTCAATACAGGCGTATCCACTGCAGCTTACGCCTTTTGTGTCGAGCGAAGTGCCGCAGTTTGGGCACTGCAGCTGAAGGGGGATACCATGAATAATGCAGTTCCTGAACCTATCGTCCTGCTGATACGCGTAGTGCATCCCGTAACCAACGCATACTGGGCAGTATCGAAGCTCGTCCTCACCAAGCCACCTGCGCGGTTCGGTGAGCAGGCGCGCCACATCACTGAGCTCTTCTTGCTCGGCTAGGCGCGTACTCGCACCCGTATCGGGCAAGAGTACCGCTTGTGCATCCGGCAAGAGCACGGCTTGGCCGCGCAAATGGAATCGCCACGCTCGCTTGGTCTTTAGCCAAGTTACGCGTGAGCGATTTAGCCAGCCCAAAAGCTGAACGATGGACCACGATGAGCAGTGGTCATCGATCAACAGGCGACTCCAGGAAATCATGCGCTATCCTGACGATTAACTCGGCCACGTCGTGCGGCAGACACGAATGCGGGCGGACTACGCGCACCATAATCGGTGTCTTCGATTGCTCGTTCCCAGTCGCTGCGGGTCAGCACCAGATCATCGGCATCGCTGGTCTCCGCGTCGAGGCCCACCAGCATGAGCGCTTCCGCTATCCACTGCATGCTCACCCCCTCTCGATCAATCACGCCCCCGGATCGGGCACGGAACGCCTCAAACATTTCGTCTGCACACCTTGCGAGACGAAATCCCTGTGCGTAAGCACGCGGCCATAGATACTGGGTGTACGACCACCCAGATCCCGTCGGATACTGCGCCTCCTCGTCACAACAGCGCAGACATACTCGTATGTCAGCCGCGTCTTGCAGGCTTCTGAACTCATTGAGTCGCGACATGAACCTCTCACTGAAGTCCGGCATTTGGACCTTGAGTCGGTCATGCATGGCGCACAGCTGGCTTTGGCCAAACAGCACCACAGTCACTTTGATATCTCGAACAGTGAGCCAGTTGACCAGGCGCTTCAGCCACCCGAGCTCCTTTGCGTGGAGGTTCTGAGCTTCGTCAATTACCAGGAAGATGCGTCTTCCAGCGATAGCCAGCGAGTAAAGCGCTCGTTCAAGCTGATTACGCTTTCCGGTCAGGGTGCGATCAATGCGGCCCTCATAGCCGATCTCGGAAAGCAGGTCTTCAATCAGTGCGCCTTCCGCAGGGACCTCTTTGGAGGAAGGTTCATATACTATGAAGCCGCAGCGTGGGAACTGAACAGGTGCCAGCTTTCTCAGGGCGGCAATGCATGATGACTTCCCGGAGAGTGGGTGCGCCCAGAATGCAACCGATGACCGCGCACGGCGAGCCTTATCGAAGATGAGCGTCGCCGCCTCCCTCACGGCGGGCGTGGCAAGTATCGCGTTACCCCTCAGTAACGGATGGTCAGCGAGCAGGTCCGGATAGGTCGCACGGATCGCCTCCACATTGTCCTTGGCGTGCATAAGCTCCTCACGTTTTCCCAATTACGCTGAAGTCGATCACCGTTGGCTTACGAAGTCGGCGTACAAGCTGCTGTGTGGATACGCGTTTCGAGTGCGTCGGCTGCGGCTGCTCAGAGGTATATCCCTTGCGGGCCTCCTCCGCGACTATGGAGGCAGCTCGCGTCACCCGGGCTGACTTTTCGTTTGCTTCAAGTGCAGCTTGTTCCTGGTCCGCGAGGAACTCCTGGGCGGGATGTTGGTCAAGAAGGTCATGCGCATGCTTGATCTTGGCTTTGAGCAAGCGGCGCATCTCGCGCGAGTGCGGATACCGCCAACGACTGGAGATTGGCAGTAGCTCGTCAAGTACTTCGCCCTCTACGGTGTAGGCTTTGACGGTAGAAATGTCGTTAGGGTCGGCGTGCACTCGGATCTTCTTACCTACCAAGTCCCACCGTGCCGCGAGCTCCCTGGATGAATACTCCACGGAGGCATACGTTATATACGGCAACCTACCCTTCGCTTGACTTCCGCGTACGGTAGGCATGCAGATTTCAAGCCTCAGCGGCAGGGACGTAAGGTCAGGGGGTGGGCACAGTGGCGGCAGCACCCCGCTGGTATTGAAATAGTAATCTAGCATCTGCTGAGCGGGACTACTTCCATAATTGGCCTCAGTGGGCTTGTTGTTCCACAGCCCTACTGCATTTGTCATTGCATGCATGATGTCCTCCATGGAGATCTTCATGCTTACAGCCGCGCGCTCTGGGTGAACTCGTCGCGTGTCTACGGGATTGTTCCCGGTTGTGGCGCGTGAGCGATGGAAGAGTTCTCGTGCCATCCAGCTGAAAACACGCTCCACCAGGCAGCGCCGCTGGGGGCGCTTTATCGCGCCAAAACTAACAGCGGCACCAGCGGATTCACGGACCTTGGCGCATACGGAGTCAGACAGGTGCGCCAGTGCGTTGTCGACGAAAAGCGTGTCAAAGCCGATTCGAAGTCCACATTGATTGGTGCGCCGCACTCCCGATAGCAACGCTTGCTTGATTTCAACCGAAAGGCACTGTCCTGCAATCGCTCGATCGATGCATTCCAGGAAGTCTGCACTGCATGGCTGGCGACGCGCTACCAAATCCCACGCCAAGATGTAGTTGGTGTAACGGTCCACCGCTACGATCAGCGTCAATCTCCGGCAGGGGACATATTTCGTTCCTTTCGGCGTCTCAATGCCGACCGAGATGATCATGTGCACTTCGTGCTCATCTGCCTCTACCACTTCGAAGGGAGCCTTCGCCTCGATCTTTTCCAATGGCGATCTGCCCCGTTTGGAGCGATCTCGGCTAATCTCCCCGAACTGAAGCAGCGCTACCTGTTGATGGTTGTCGGCAAAGAATCGGTGTAAGTATTGGGTAAGACTGGTACGTCCTTGGCGCTCTACGCAGAACGGCCAGTCTGAAGGTCCAAGGCCTGCATCAGTGCAGAGCCTCAGGAAAACTTGATGTGCTGTGCGGGGCGTTACCCTCCCCCGATCGTTCCCCGCAGGGTCGACACCCGTCGCCAAGTACTTATCCAAGGCGACTCGGATGCTCGGACTAATCCTGAATGTCTGGTCAAGTGCGCCTACGTACCCACCGCGTGACAGATGGGGCATAGAGCGGACGGGGCGTCTTCGAACAGGTGGCTTGGTCCGAATACCCTTTACCAAGCCCATGAAGCCGGCGAGTCGGCCATCGTGCATTACGTGGAGACATCGGTTCAAGAAAAGCACAACCTGATGACATTGGTAGCCGTGTCGCTCTTCGATCAATGAAACTGGATCGCCTGCGAGGTAGCAAGCAAGCGCAGCCCTGCGACGGTTCCATACAGCTAGATCCTCCGGACTAAGCACGCTGAAATCAAAAGACGGCCACGCCGACATATCTCTGAGGTCAGCGGGCAACGTTCTTCTTGTGTACCTAGGCAAGGCGGGCATGATCGACCCTCATCAACCTCGTGTGCAAAGACCATGGCGCGGTATCAAGGTTTGATAGAAATGAGCGCGCTCGCAACGCCAGTACGGCTGCCCCAACTACATGGGATGCATGATGGGCATCCAGGTCATTGACTAGATTTCCCAAGGTGGTGAAGCGGCGAAGCCGGACATGGGATTCCACTTCGTCTGCAAGCGGCGCTAGGTCCACGCCTCCGCACCGGTGAAAGGCTGCGATGGCTGCCTTCCAGTTACGGATGCGTAGGGACGCTTCAATCAGATCGCCAACGGTAATTAGTGTGATTGATCGGCCACCGGCCTCTTGCAGTGCGGAAATTTTCGTTAAGGCGTTGGTGGAGCCGTCGTCTACCACTCTGCCTTGGGACGCTCCATCCTCAAGGACGACCACCGCATCAGCAATCGCCTCCATGCCGCCTATCGAGAGGTCAACTTCTGGCCCTGCATACTCAGCTCGGTGGACCGCTGGATCACCTTCGCAGTAGTAGAACAGCAGCATACTGAGATCGCCACTGAGGGTTACCGCATGGCTAGCGAGCGGCGACTTGAGGTGCCAGAGATTCGAAGAATTGCTGGTGCGCGCCTGCCGTACGCCCAGGATGCGTTTTCGCGCTCGCGTCACCAAACTCATCTCAAGAGATCCAGTCCACGCGTCACTATTCTATCGTCTACAACTGACGATCAGGGCGACACCAATGTCACTATCTGGGCCTGCCGTGACAAAGGTCGCCTGCCTGATCGGCAGGCCCTAGGTGTTCAGCGCAACCGTACTCCTAGACTCTCTCGATGACAATTCCGTCCGCGAACCCAAACGGGCTAAGTACAGATTTAGTTGCAGTTTTCCGGACAAAGTACATTTCTAGTGGGCAAGGTCACCCATTCATACTCGTTTCAACCGAGGGCAGCCGCTTGTAAGCAACTGTTTCGCGGTACGACGCCGAGTACAGAAACAGTTGCCCCGTCAATGATCGAGATCGATCCGCATGACCGAACTGACCTAACCGGCCCGTGTGCCGGATTCGGCTTCCAAGGCGGCCATATGTTCACACCTGAAGGTCACCAGCTGGATCCATGCGATATGACCTGGTGGTCGTTGACCTGCAACATTGCCCGGGAATGGCGGCTGATGATGGCCGAGGCCGCTCCCCGGGCTTCGGCAAACCGGAAAGCTTCGGGCTCGGCGAAATCTAGCGTCATCTACCTTGCCGAAGCCATCAGAATTCGGCGGGAGCGACGGTTTGGCGCGCGTGATCCCGGCTCCGACGCCGAGGCTTCCAATGTGGTCTACATGAGCCGTGGGCCGAGGCCTCGCCAGCGCGTGTGAGGCGCTTCCGTAGGGGCGTCGCCCCTACACCCCTTTGGAGCTACTCCAAGTGGAATCCATCCGGTGTTGGCAACAGATCCACGCTTCGGTCAAAAGGCTTAAATACGGACTTATCACAAGTTGCTGCCGTAGTGGTTCGAAAGACGATGCCTGGGCTTGATGTGTGCTCGTACTCGACAATGATGACAATGCGGAGTACGTGAGTTCCGGCGAAGATCTTTCCGAAATCCGATTCCGACAGGCACTTGTTCTTCCCGTTCACCAAGCACTGACTTTGCCCAGGCGCCAACACGCCTAAGCTGCCCTCACCGATGCGCCGTTGAATGCAGACCCGCTCAATACCGAAATGCTGTTTGGCATTCTCGGCTGCAACCAGCTCCCAGTACGAATCGACTCGTAGCCGAACTGCCGGAGCATTGCCGTTAAGAGTGATCCACTGCGCAAAGGAAACCGGACGCCCGATGCACAGAGGGGCGGTCAGACTGCAAGGTCCCTTTGTAACTACCCATGGCCGAACCTGTGCAAGCGCCATTCGTTGCTGTAGCTGGTTCGCGTCTCTCGATAGCTTCAGTGCGCTCCGTGCAATCCATAGTGACCCGAGAGTTCCGATCAATGCTATTCCATCAATCCAGTCAGCCATTGTGATTGCACTCTCAAAAATGGGCCTTTAGGGCTGATTTACGCTTCGCGATCACGAAGGTGGGCCTACTTGCAAGATTCATAGACTAAGTCATCCATTTGGCGGCTCAGCGCGAAGGTGCGTCGGTGGCCCGCAGCCTCGAAGGCGGCGGCACGTTGGGCCTTCGCCCAAGCGCAGCGATCCGGATTCTTGTACTGGGAGAACTGGATTGCGGTGCCGCGAGAAGCCGGTGCAGTGCGTGTGCGTTGTGTCCTGGCGGCAGATTCTTGGCGGATCAGATCGAGGCGACGCTCATTGGCGACTACTTCGGGTGATCTCGGGGCGACCTCCGCAGACCACGTTTTGGTCGCAACGCCGTCATCGCAAGGTCCGGATCGATATTCGGTACCGGTCTTGGTAACGCATTTGTTGACCTGCTGGGCGTGCGCACTGCACGCGAATAGCAGAAGACCAGCTGAAATCCATTTCTTCATTGCTTCCCCCTATGCAGGCGGAAGCTTACCGCGCCGAGTGCGTCAGGCCAATCGGGCGTGACGCGTCACGATAATCAGAAGCTCGGCGGGTAGGGTTTCGATTCCGGGAACGTGCCCATGGGGCGCTCACCTACGCGCACGATGGCGCCCCCGCTACTTGCCGCCATGACCGTGCCCGCGCCGCCGCCGCTTCCACTCGCTACGCTCGCAGAATCAGCGGCGGCACGGTCACTGTCCAGGCGGTACAACCGCGGCTCCTCCTCGCGCTGGGGTGCTTTCCTCGGCCACGCCGTTGCGACCGTTTCGAAGGAGCCTGCCGTCAGGCGCACCCCATACACGGCAACCCTCAGCCGGTAACCCATCGCAATCAGCGCGTCAAAGGTCAGCTGATCGACTGTGTTGCCGGAGCCATCGACCCATTCGACCATGCCCACCGAGCGCTCCCCGAACTGGGCAGTAAAGGCCAGCCGAATCCGATTCGCCTGCGTCATGGCGGCCACGTAGCGCTGCTCCACGGTCATCCCGGCCATTGGATCGGCCGCCGGAACGGGAACGGCCGCGGCCGGCACAGCGCCGGTGCTGATGGGCTTGTTGGCCCCCTGCCCCTGCGTTGCCTTGGCGCCTGCCGGAGCCTCTACGGCAGCTTCAGGCTCATCGTCGTCCATCATCCTGACGAAGTAGCCGCCGAACGCCCAGATGCCCACCACAAGGCCCACGGCGGCAACGGCGATCTTGGGCCCAAGCTGCTTCCAGATGTTGGTTCCGCCCTCCTCGTAAACTTCCGCGTTCTCGGCGCCGACCGCGTAGCCGTGATACAGCGGATAGATGGCCGGATCGTACTTGAGCGTCTTGCCACCCACGACCTCGAACTTGCCCGGGCTGGTGGTGTGGTAATACGTGACGCGATAGCGCGACTTCAGACCAACAGCGGTGAGCTTCTGGAAGACGTTCTTGCGCTCGATACGCGCCCTCACCGCCTGATGCACGCGGTTGATCCACTGCGTCATGATCAGCACATCGCCGCCGTTCTGGCCGATCAGGGCGAAGAAGTTCTCCACTTCCTCGGGCAGCTGGTTGCGCTGTGCGACGTAGAACTCGTGCACCTCATCGATCACGACGAGCGCATCCTTGAACTCATCGGGAATGCACCACTGGCCGGTTTCCGGATGCCTGGAGCAGACGAAGGTCGTTGCAACGTCCTTGGTCTCAACCAGCGTCAGCAGCTGGTGGACCTCATCCACGGGCATGTTCAAGTATTCGGCGATGCGCTCATGGTGCAGGCCATTGAGGCGCGCAAACACCCGGCGCCCCTTCTTGAGCGTCGGCAGAATGTGGTTCTTGACCGCATCGTAGCTCTTGCCTGCGCGCGGTACGCCCTCGTTGAAAACTAGCATTTCACCACTTCCCCAAGGTCAGAATTTTCCGGGTGATGAAGAACACGATTCCGAGCGAAATCACTGTCATGCACTCGGGAATCTTGAAGATGTTGACGAACCACGCGATGGTCGGCCCGGCGTTGGCGAACAGGGTTCCGAGCTTGTACTCGGTCATGAACTCAGGCACCGGCAGCTTTTCCAGTGCGTGTGCGGCCAAGTCCAGGACCTGTTCAATCGCGTACAGCACGAGGTCACGAAAGAACTCAACGATGGCCGTCCAGAGGCGCTCAACCTGCTTGCGTATGAACTCGGTCAGGTCGTTGAGCCACCCGGCTTGCAGCGTCACGAATGCGATTAGGTTGATCATGTGAGCGCGATCTTGATTGTGTGGAAGGCGGCGAACGCGAGCAGCAGCCAGCCCAGCAGCTGAAGGATGGCGACGATCTCAGGCTTGCACAGGAAGTCGAACGTCATGGCGTCCCAATACGGCGTTGCCGGGAAGGTGAAAACAGGACAGGAGGCGCTGACGCTGATCTCAAAGAAGCTCTTGGTGGCGTCAATGATCGGGGCCTTGCTCACCCGTTCGGCGAAGTCGTCGTAGAGCTTCTCGACGGTCTTGCCTTTCGCCTCATACAGCGCGTCACCGTCGCCCCCGGGTTGTCCCGGGCCATCGCCATCACCATCGCCGGGGCCTGGGCCCGGCCCCGGGCCTGTACCGCCACCACCGTCCCCTCCCCCATTGTCGCCACCACCATCACCGTCACCGCCGCCCGGCCCAGTGCCGCCGCCATCACCGCCACCGGGATTGGTGCCACCGCCGTCGCCGTCGCCGCCTCCGTTGTCGCCACCACCATCGCCGCCGCCCGGGTCTGTGCCGCCGCCATCACCGCCACCGCCTTCACCCGGATCACCACCATCACCGGCATGGGTCGGTTGTCCGCATCAAGCGCATAAGCAAAAGCGCCATATCGAACACTGGCACCTTCAGTAATGGGCGCAACACTGCAATCTTCACAGTACTGTCCACCGATCTCCTCAGGCGGGGCCGTGACAGCAGCCCATACAGTGGTGGCCGCACCCTGTGGGATCGTCTTGTAGACCAGGTCGGGAGCGCCCACCTGCTTCATGTCATCCAGCAAGGCCTGGAACACGCCCTCTTCGGCATACCGCCCAGGTTCCGTGGCGATGGCGCCTGGCATCAACGCACAGGCACGGACACCGCGATGCTTATGGCGCCGGTCAAATTCCACCGCGAACAGCACGTTGGCAGTCTTGGCCCGGCCGTAGGCAACCCAGGGGGTCATAGGCAGTCCGTTCGAAGTTCGGATCATCGATATCAACGTCACTCAAGCGGTGACCTGCGGACGACAGACTCACCAGTCGTCCGCCGTCAACGATCAAGGAGGCGATGCGATTGACCAGAACGAAGTGACCCAGATGATTGGTGCATGAGTCGTTAGGCCAGCTAAACAAACGCCGAGACCCCGCATGAGCGCAGCCGGTAAACACCGGTGCCGTCGATGCTCCGCGCAGACGTTGAATCCCTGCTACCCGGTGGGCAGTGCCTTGGGGCGGCTGCCGTGTCGTTTCTTTGCGCGGCGATCTTCGGCCACCACGCGTCTGCGCTGCGGTGAGGCCAGCTGCTCACGTCGTTCGACCAGGAAGTCCATCAATGCCCGGACCTTCGCCGGCATCTGGGCGCGCGATGGGACGTACAGGAAGAAGCCGGGAAATGGACGGCACCACGGCGCCAGCACGCGCACCAGTGCACCGCTGGCCAGGTGCTCGCTGACGCACAGATCGATGTGGCGAATCAGTCCCACACCCTGCAGCGCGGCCCGGAGCATGCTGTCGTCGTCGTTGAACACCGCGTTGCCCTGCGGTTCGAAGACCAGCTTTCGGCCTTGGCCATCTGGTGCAGTGAACGTCCAGTGGTCGATCGTCCCACTGGACGTGAACCGGTAGGCCAGGCAGTTGTGCCGGATCAGATCAGCGGGAGTCTCGGGTAGACCGTGCTGCTCGAAGTAGGCCGGGGATGCGACGATCGCCATCTCCAAGGGGGGCGTGATCGGCACGGCCACCATGTGCTCGTCCAGGCTCTCGCCCAGGCGGATGCCGGCGTCCAGACCGTTGGCGACCAGATTGGAAAAGCCGTCATCCATGATCAGTTCAAGCCGCAGCTTGGGATAACGTGCCAGGAACTCGCCCATGTGCGGCTCCAGCAGAAGTCGTGACGCGATGCGCGAAGAGTTCATGCGTATCACACCCGAAGGCTCTGCATGGACCTCCCCCAGCTCCTCCACGGCTTTCTCGATCGCCGTCAGTGCCGGCTGCAGCACGTCCAGCAGCTGCTGTCCTTCTTCGGTCAGCGACATGTTCCGGGTGGTGCGGTGCAGCAGCCTGACATCCAGCCGCTCCTCCAGTGCTTTGAGGTGCTGGGAGAGCGCTGCCCGTGTGATCTCCATCTCGGTGGCCGCCTTGGTGAAGCTGCGATGCCGGGCGATATGGGCGAACCAGGTCAGGGACGTTACGAGCGAAGGTTCGATGGGCATTGTTTAGTTCTTCTTACGGCTCATGTATCCGGAAGACTATTTATTGGACCCAATCCGGTCAATAGGATGGGCTCTGTCGGCAGCAGAGCCGGCCACCTCACACCCACACCGGAGCACGCACATGCGCAACGTCACGTTCAAGAATCTCAATGGCCAGGGCGTCACCACGGCGGCCACCCTGTACTTCCCGGAAGGCTTTGACGAAGCCCGAAAGTGCCCGGCAGTCGTCGTGTCCCATCCCGGTGGTGGCGTGAAGGAGCAGACCGCCGGACTGTACGCCAGGAAGCTGGCCGAAGCAGGCCTGGTCACGATTGCCTTCGACCGTTCGTACCAGGGCGCGAGCACCGGCGAACCGCGGCAGCTGGAGAACCCCTATGTCAGCACCGAGGACGTGAGTGCGGTCATCGACTACCTGACCACCCTCCCCTACGTGGACCAGGACAAGATCGGTGCGATGGGTATCTGCGCCGGCGCTGGTTACAGCGCCAACGCCGCCATCAACGATCGTCGCATCAAGGCACTGGGCATGGTCAGTGCGGTCAACATCGGCCAGATGTTCCGCAATGGCTGGGAGAACACGGTCAAGGACGCCGATGCCGTGGGCTACCTGGACTTCGGCTCCAATGCGCGCACCACCGACATCGCTTCGGGCGAGTTCGCGACCATTCCTCTGGCACCGCTGCGCGAAGAAGACG
The DNA here is from genome assembly GCF_059515225.1 of Stenotrophomonas sp. CS3K5. Lineage (NCBI taxonomy): Bacteria > Pseudomonadati > Pseudomonadota > Gammaproteobacteria > Lysobacterales > Lysobacteraceae > Stenotrophomonas > Stenotrophomonas sp. CS3K5. The sequence goes on along the minus strand of NZ_JCAKRX010000002.1, from coordinate 406,871 downwards.
CGCCCAATGCCGAGCTGCGCGAAGCATGGGAGTACTACCACACCCCGCGCGCCGAACACCCCAACGCGCCGGGCTTCGCGCTGACCCGCAACCTCAACCAGATCATCACCTACGACGCCTACAACAAGGCCGAGGCATTCCTGACCCAGCCGATCCTGGCGGTGGCCGGCAGCGTTGCGGGCAGCAAGTGGATGAGCGATGACCTGCTGGCGCGGGCTGCGAGCAAGGACAAGGCGTTGCACGTGGTGGAGGGCGCCAACCACATGTCGCTGTATGACGTGCCGAGGTTCGTCGATGAGGCGGTCTCGGTGCTGGCCCCGTTCTTCCAGACCCGTCTGAAGTAATCCAGATGCCCGGTGAGGCGGCTACGGCATTGCCGGGCCGCCTGGGCATCCCATCGAATGCGTGAGCAGAACATGACTACATCCACATCATCGAAGGACAAGGCGCCTTCGGCAGCCCAGGCGGCCTGGGGTGATCTCGCCCCCGCACTGGCCGACTACACCGACCGAGTTCTCTTCGGTGACCTGTGGGAACGGCCTGGCCTTTCCCCCCGCGATCGCAGCCTGATCACCGTGTCTTCGCTGGTTACGCTCTATCGCATCAACGAACTGCCCTTCCACCTCGGAAAGGCGCTGGACAACGGTGTGACGCGGGAAGAACTGGTCGAGCTGATCACCCATCTCGCCTTCTACTCCGGCTGGCCGACTGCCTCCACCGCTCTCGGCATCGCCCGTCGCGTCTTTGAAGAACGCGGCATCTGACCAGGAGAACGCCATGAGTTCCATTTCCATCAGGACTGTCAGCTATCAGAACCTAGGTTGGCAGACCGCGGCCGATCTCTATCTGCCGGCTGATTTCGATGAAAGCAGAAAGTACCCCGCCATCGTCAGCACCCATCCCATCGGCAGCTGCAAGGAACAGACGGCGGGCAACATCTACGCGAAGGGCCTGGCCGAACAGGGCTTCGTGGTGCTGGTGCACGATGCCAGCTTCCAGGGCGCCAGCGGCGGCGAGCCTCGCTTCATCGAAGATCCGTCGATCCGCGTTTCGGATATCCGTTTCGCCGTCGACTACCTGCAGTCGCTGCCGTACGTCGATGCAGGCCGCATCGGTGCCATCGGTGTCTGCGGCGGCGGTGCGTACACCATCCACGCCGGCATCACCGACCACCGCATCCAGGCGCTGGTATCCATCACCGGCGTGAACTACGGCCGCCTGATCCGCGAGGGTTTCGCACAGTTCAAGCCGCGCGAGCTGGCAGCCAACATCGCCGCCATGCGCACGGCCCAGGCGCAGGGTGCCGAGCGTGATGTAGCCAACCTGTTGCCGGATTCGGTTGAAGCGGGTAAGGCTGCAGGCATCACGGATATCGACGTACTGGAAGCCACCGAGTACTACAAGACGGCTCGCGGCCAGCAGCCCAATGGCGCCACCAGCCAGCTGATGTCCTTCAGCGGTGCGGCGATGGGTTGGGATGCGTTCCTCAACGCCGAGGTGCTGCTGACCCAGCCACTGATGGTGGTCATCGGTGACAAGCCCGGCGGCTTCGGCGCCTATCGTGATGGCTGGGAGATCTACAGCCGCGCGGCCTCCGAGAACAAGCAGATCGTCGTCGCTGAAGGCTGGTCGCACTACGACCTGTACGACAAGCCGGAGCCGGTCGCGATTGCGATGGCCCAGGTGGTTCCGTTCTTCAAGGCCAACCTCTGACCGACCGGCAGGTCGTCAATCAGCAAGCAAAGGAAGTGAACATGAAACCCCTACTGTCCGGAAAGACCGCCATCATCACCGGTGCCAGCAAGGGCATCGGCCTGGCCACGGCAAAGCTGTTCGTCGAGCAAGGCGCGAATGTCGTCCTCACTGCGCTCAAGCAGGCCGACCTTGATGCCGTGGTGAAGGACATCCAAGACGCCGGTGGCAATGCACTGGGCATCGTCGCGGACTCGGCCGATCCGGCAGCGCCCCGGCTGGTGTTCGCCAAGGCAATCGAAGCGTTCGGCCAGGTCGACATCCTGGTGAACAACGCCGGGTATGGCGACATGATGTCCATTGAAGAGTACACGGACGAGCACTTTGACGAAGTGGTGCAGGTGAACTACGCCGGCGTATTCCGCTTCTGTCGCGAGGCCGTCGGTCACTTCATTCCGCGAGGCACCGGCGCCATCGTCAACGTTACTTCGGTGAACGGATCACTGCCGCTGGGCGGCCTGGCGTACGTCTCCACCAAGGCCGCCGTGAACGCGATGACCACCAACATCGCGGTTCGCTTCTCGGGCACCGGCATCCGCTGCAATGCGGTGGCCCCGGGCAATACCGATACGCGGATGGCCCGTGACTGGGCGGCGGGCAAGCTCACCGGGGGATCGACCATGGTTCCCTACATCACCAAGCACACCGACCAGTCCCTGCCGTTCACGCAGCCCGAGGACCAGGCGAACGCCATCCTCTATCTGGCAAGCGACATGGCACGCGCCGTCACCGGGCGGGTTCTGGTGGTAGACAACGGCGCCTACATCGGTGCCTGACAACAAGGAGTCGTGATCATGAAGAACGTTCTCATTCTGGGCGCAAGCGGCCAGATCGCCCAATGGGTCATCAGATCGCTCGCCACAGAGAAAAACATCCAGCAGACCCTGCTTCTGCGTGACCCGAAGAAACTGACGGGTAAAGAACCTGCCAACGCGAAGGTGGTCATCGGCAACGTCCTGGACAAGAAGCTGCTGAAGGATGCGGTCGCAGGACAGGACGTCGTCTACGCCAACCTGACCGGCGAAGACCTGGACAAGCAAGCACAGGCGGTGATCGCCGCGATGAACGCCGCAGGCGTCAAGCGCTTGATCTTCGTCCTCTCGCTGGGCATCTACGACGAGGTTCCGGGCAAGTTCGGCGAGTGGAACAACGACATCATCGGCGAAGACCTCAAGCCGTTCAGGCGTGCAGCGGACGCCATCGAGGCCTCTGGCCTGGACTACACGATCCTGCGCCCGGCCTGGCTGACTGACGAGGACGAGGTGGACTACGAGACCACGGAAAAGGGCCAGCCGTTCAAAGGCACCGTGGTTTCCCGCAGGAGCGTGGGTGACCTGATCAGCCAGATCATCGTCGATCCAACTCGCCACACTGGTGGGAATCTGGGGTTGAACAAGCCAGGAAGCGATGGCGACAAGCCGTACTTCATGTAACCGCGACGGATCCCGGGCACCCAGTGAGAATCCCGCACCTTGATGCCAGTGGTCGCCCGGGCCTGCGAGCCATGTGTCCTCCCGGCCATCATGGCTCCTACTCGCGTCGGCTCAGCAGACATCTCGTCGACTGCTGGTTGGATGCGTGGCCAGAAAGCGAAGTGGAGTACAGGGATCTGGGAGCGGCACCACCAAAACAGGTGGGTCCGCGCTGGATTCAGGCGGTGTGTGATGGTGGTCCGCTGTCACGCGCACAGCTCGACGCCGTGGCTGAGAGTGATCTGATGGTGGATGAGCTGTTCTGGGCAGACATGGTCGTCATTGGAACGCCGTTGTACGACCTGACGATGCCATCGTGCCTCAAAGCATGGCTTGCCAACGTTGTACACCAAAGCCGGTCCGTGCCGGATGACGCAGAAAACGCCGACCCTCGACGAGCCTTCTGCGAGCGGTTCTTTCCCGTGGTCGTGCTGAGTGCGCGCGGTGGCCACGGCATGGATGAAGGCGGCGAGTTCGCGCACCTCAACAATCTGGAGTCCAGCCTGCGCGCTGCGCTGGGCCGCATTGGAATCACCGAGATACATGCCATCGCGGTCGAGCACACCGCCGAAGGAGGCCACGCACTGCGGCGATCCCTGGCCAACGCGATCTCGAGGATGGAGTGCCTGGCAGCCGCACTGCTTGACCGCTATCAGCACGATCGGCAGCAGACGACAACAACCCTATTCTGAAGAACGAAAGAGGCCAACCCATGGAACGTCCCCACATCATCTGCCACATGGAAACATCCATCACTGGCAAGGCCTACGGCCCGTTCATGGATGTTCCGCTTCGCGCTGCATTGGCACGTGCCTATGACGAGACGCATCTGAGCTTTGGCAGCCAGGCCTGGCTCTGCGGCCGGGTAACGATGGCGTACTTCGCCGGTACTGGGGCCCCCCGCTTTGATCCCAAAGCCCCCCGCGTGGCTCGACAGGACTACATCGGTGATGCAGGTGCGCGTGATTTCGTCGTCTCCATCGATGCTTCCGGAAAGCTCCCCTGGAACAGGAACACCGTCCAGTATGGGTTGCGGCCAGAGGCGCATCTGATTGAAGTGCTGACGGACCGCGCCTCTGATGATTACGTCTCCTATCTCCACCAGCGGAAGATCTCGTACATCTTCGCCGGTGGCGATGAGCTCGATCTGGGCTTGGCGGTGCAGAAGCTGAAGGTCTTGTTTGGCATCCAGACACTGGTCGTTTCCGGGGGGCCCATCGTCAATGGAAGCTTCCTCCATGCGGGACTGATCGACGAGATCAGCCTGGTGACCGTTCCTGCCCTGGATGATGCCAACGACACCCCGACCTCGTTCCAACGCCCGGCGAGCCTGAGCTCGCAGCCACCACGCACGTACACGCTGAAGTCAGCGCAGGTTCTTTCGGATGACGTGCTGTGGGTGCGCTACGTCACCCCTTGAAACGGTCGAATCAATCCGGTTCGGCCCCTGAAGAGATACTCTTGTGAAGCTAAATAGCATTGAAGGAAAGATCGCCGTGATCACTGGTGCCTCGAGTGGCATTGGCGAAGCCGCGGCGAGAGCACTCGTTGCAGAGGGCACGTCGGTGGTGCTGTCCGCGCGCCGGAAGGACCGCATTGAGGCCTTGGCGGCCGAACTCGGACCGCAGGCACTTGCCATTGCAACCGACGTAGCAGATCCAGACCAGGTGGCGGCCCTCTTCAGCGAAGTCCGCCAGCGATTTGATGGCTTGGACTTGTTGTTCAACAACGCCGGCATGGGTATTGCGGGCCCATTCGAAGGCAGTACTCCTGACGACTGGCGCCGCCAGATCGATGCAAATCTCTATGGCGTGCTCCACTGCACGCACGCCGCTCTGCCGCTGATGAAGGGCCGGCCCGGGGCAATGATTTCCACGGTCTCAAGTGTCGGTGGCAAGACGAGCGCCCCCAACTGGGCCGTGTACTGCGCGACAAAGTTCGCTGTCAGCGGGTTCTCCGATGGGCTGCGCTAGGAGCTTGCAGGGCAAGGCATCCGGGTCTCACTGATTCATCCGGGTGCGGTGCACACCGAGTGGGGCCACAACGTGCCTTCGGACGTGATGCGGGAGCGTCGTGAAGCGATTGACGCACTTCCTCCGGAAGACGTCGCCAACGCACTGGTCTACACCTTCGCTCAGCCGCCAGGCGTGCTGCTGGACGACATCGTTATCCGCCCTACCCTGCAGCTGACCCTCTGAGGTTTGCGCTTCAGGAGAACTGACATGAACAGAATCTGGTTTATCACGGGTGCATCGCGAGGCATGGGCCTCGAGATCGCCAAGGCCGCGCTCGCAGACGGCGATAGTGTCGTGGCCACGGGGCGCAGCATGGAGCAGCTTCGTGCTGCCTATGCAGACGCGCCTCAGGATCGTATCGAGCTTCAGGTCCTTGACGTGAGCAGACAGGCGCACGCACAACCCGCAGTCGATGCAGCCATTGCTCGCTTCGGGCGGATTGACGTGCTGGTCAACAACGCTGGCTTCTGCCTGCTCGGGCGCTTCGAGGAGGCAACCGCCGCGCAGATCGAGCAGCAGTTCGCCACGAATGTCTTCGGCATGGCGAATGTCCTCAGGGCGGTGCTTCCGGTGATGCGTCGCCAAGGCCGTGGGCGCGTGATCAATACCTCGTCCATTGCAGGCGTGAAGGCTGTTGCCAACGCAACGTTCTATTCTGCGTCGAAGTTCGCCGTTGAGGGAATAACGCTGGCGCTGGCAGATGAAGTAGCGCCGCTTGGGATCCACGTCACCGCGATCGAGCCGGGCTTCTTCCGTACCGAATTCCTGAATGACCGGTCCGCCCGGTACGGTGACGTGTCGATTGCCGACTATGCGCCGTTTGGAAACGCCCGAATCCTGCTGGCATCGGCAGATGGCCAGCAGCAGGGAGACCCGGCCAAGCTTGCACAGGTCGTCCTTCAGGTCGCCGGCATGGAACATCCGCCGCGGCAGCTGCTCATCGGCAGCGATGCAGTGGACTTCGTCATGCCGACGCTGGAAGGCCGAATTGCCGAGACGGGCAGGTTCGAGGAACTGACCCGCTCCACTGACTTCTGAGGAACAGGAGGTGAGGCGCATGTTCTGGATCCAGATTATCGGCGCCTCGATCGCAGTGGCGTCCCTCGCGGGATTTGCCGTCCTGCTTGCGGTGAGCGTCATCGAGCGACGGCAGGCCGGCGAGACTGTGGGAATCGAACCCTACATGCCGGGCGCAGACGCGCGCGTATCCGGTGTTGCGGTGGTGTATTACTCGCGCTCCGGGAACACAGGTCTTGCAGCCCGGCATGTCGCCCGGCAGCTGAAGGCGCGCCTCTACGCCCTGAAGGTGCCCGGCCATGAGCTTGGTGTTGGCGGTCTCGTGGGTGCGTTGAGGGCCGCGGATGGATTGAAGCGGGACGCAGGGGCGTTGCCGAGGACATGGCCGAGGACCATTGACCTGGCACCCTTCGACACGGTCTGGCTGGGCTCCCCGGTCTGGCTCTACAGCCCCGCTCCGCCCATCTGGTCATTCGTCGAGAACAATCGCTTTGATGGCAAGCACGTGGTGCTGTTCAACACTTACAACAGCCACATTGGCGATGAATATATCTCGGCGTTCCGGGACAAGGTGATGAGCCGCGGAGCGCGCTCGTTCGAGCATCGGCAGCTACTCCGTGGCCGTATGACACGACAGCTGTTACCTGAAGAGATGCTTGAGGCGATTGACCGGGAATGGTTCGGAATCAACCCGGACTCGCCTCTTTAATACGAGTGGAAATTGAAACCATTGTGCGCCCCATCAGTGGGGTGCACCAACCATGTGAACGCAATGATGAATGATCTACTGCTTGAACCCTACGTGTTCAGCAACGGCACGGTGCTGCGCAACCGAATCGTGATGGCACCGATGACGACCTGGTCCTCGAACCCAGACCAGACAGTTTCCGACGAGGAGCTGTCCTATTACCGCGAACGCGTGCAGGGCGTCGGCCTTGTGCTGACGGGCTGTACCCAGGTGCAAGCCAACGGCGTCGGCTTCACCGACGAGTTCGCGTCCCATGATGATCGATTCATCCCAAGCTTGCGGAAGCTTGCACAGGCCGCAAGGAGCGGCGGCGCTCCTGCAGTCCTCCAGATCTTCCACGCGGGTAACAAAGCGGTGCCGTCGCTGATCCTGGAGGGTGAGCTGGTAAGCGCAAGTGCCATGGCCGCACCGAAGGGGCCCTTCAACAATGGAGAAGTGGCCAGCCGCGCACTTGACCCTGATGAGATCCTGGCTGTCATCCATGACTTTGGTGAGGCCACCCGTCGCGCGATCGAGGCGGGATTCGATGGCGTGGAGCTTCACGGGGCACACGGCTTCCTGATCCAGAACTTCCTGTCGCCGCTGTTCAATCAGCGCTCCGACGAGTGGGGAGGTTCGCTGGAGGCGAGGATGCGCTTCCCTCTGGAGGTCGTACGCGAAGTGCGTCGCGTGATCTCGCTTCGCGCCCAGCGCCCCTTTCTGCTTGGGTATCGGATTTCGCCCGAGGAACCGGGTGACGGTGCGTTGCGTGTCGGGGATGCCTTGGCATTGGTCGACAAGCTGATTGAGGAGGGCAACCTCGACTACCTGCATGCATCCCTTTACAACGTCCTGGTAGGAAAGCCTCTGGATGCGGATGATGAGCGAACCACCGCCGAGCTGTTCATTGAGCGCGTTGCTGGGCGCCTGCCGTTGATGGCCGCAGGCGAGCTACGACTGCCCCGGGATGCTCGCAACGCTCTGGACCGAGGGTTGTCTCTTGCTGCAGTTGGACGTGGCCTGGTGCTGGATCCGCAGTGGGTGGAGAAAGCAGTAGCGGCACGCGACGGTGACATCGTGACGGCGCTGGATCCAGACGCCGAGGCTGTTGGCCTGAAGATTCCTGCCAAGCTGCTTGGGGTGATCCGTTCGAGTCCCGGGTGGTTCCCTGCGAGATCGGTTGCAACGCCGGAGGCGGCGTGCAGCTAAACGCGGCTCCGCACCCTCGTCGCGTAGACAGCTTGGCATCGCAGCGACCGATATTGCCCACTCATGTCATATGAGCCGTACCAGTCCATCCTGCTCTGATGGGTTGGATCCTACAGAGGTAGATGCCTCACGGGGCGACGCAGGCATGTGAATGGGGGTCTTAAGCGGCTATCCGATTGGTGCATCGCGACCATGGGTGCTCCGGCACCCCATCCGCGCCGCCGACCCGCGTCAACGCAGGTCAATCGCCTCCCCCCGCGATGTCCGCTTTCGACCAGAAGTGGACAGTCGCCCTATCCCCGATAAACATCCCAAATCCCTTCCCCGCCGATGTCCGCTTCCGGCCAGAAGTGGACATTCGACCCGCCCATTGGATCTCGCCAATCCCCGTTGCCCGATAATCAACACCGGCAGGCAACTGCCGCACCTCCTTCCAGGCGACCACAGCACTTGTGCCGCGACTGATGCGATCACGCTGCCCCATCGCTGCTCACAGTTTCATGTTCAGCCCTATGTACAGCTGCCGGCCGGCCGAGGGAGAGAACATCGGCTGCGTCTGGCTCTGGAAGAAACTGTCATACCACACGTAGGCGTACTTGCGCGCGGTCGCATTCTTCAGCTGCAGGTCCACGCTCCAGGTGGGGTCGATCTGGTAACTTGCACTAAGATCGAGCAAGGCGAAGTTGCCATACTTGCCAGCCACATTGCGCTCTTCCAGGTAGTAGTCACCCTGCGCTCGGCCCTGCACACCGATCTTCAGCGCGTCGGTGGCACGAAAATCGACACCAATGTTGCTGATGTAGCGTGGCACCGCAGCCACTTCATTGCCTTCCAGCGATTCCACACCGACGCGGCCATCGCGCTCGATCTTCGCCTCCTGGTACGCATGTGAGGCCCACACCGTCCAGCGTTCACCGAGCTGTGCGGTGATCTGCGCATCCACGCCCCGGCGCCGGGTCTTGCCCAGCTGCACGGTAGTGCCGGTCGCGGGCATGTTGGAAATCTCATTCTCGGCGTCCTGCTGCCAGACGGCCAGGCGCGCCTGTGTACTGTGGAAGGGACTGAACTTCACTCCCAGTTCCATACCGGTGTTGGTGGACGGGCTCATCGCAACCTGCCCTGGCGTCAGGTAAGCCGGCGCTGTGCCGCCGGTCAGCACCTGGGCCGTGCGCCCCCAGTTGGCGTAGACATTGGCACCAGGGGTCAGCGCATAGACCACGCTCAGCTTGGGTTGGTTGATGTTTCCGTAGCGCTGCAACCTGCCGGTCGTACCATCCACCAGGCGCGTGCTGCCGCTGTAGCGGTCAACACGGTAAGCGGGAACGATCTTCAATGCCTCGATAGGCTGGTAGATGGCCTGCACATACGCGCCCCAGTTGTCGAAGCTGTATCGCTCATCATTCTGGATGCGCGCGGGGACCGCCCAGAAGTCGGTCGGCTCAGCGTAGCTGAAGCGCATGCGCTGGTAGCGGTTGTCCTGCAGCTCATAGTTGAACCCACCTTCCAGGGTCAGCATGCTGCTGGCATTCCACGTCAGGGTGTTGAGCATGCCGAACTGGCTTTCGTCCCAGATGCGTCGCTGCCGCGGCGCATTACCGATGGGCAGGTCGCTGAAGGTGATGCGGCGATCATCTTCATAGCTGTTGTAGTACAGCTTGCTGCCCAGGTACAGATTCTCGGCCAACTTCAGATCGACATGGGCGGCTACCTGGCGCATGTCACGATCGTCGCCGTCGTTGCGATTGCGCAGATCGGATCCACGGCGGTGCGAATTCAGTTCCTCTGCCGTCATGAAGCCGGGCTCTCCGGCTTCGTTGTGGTAGGCGCGGGCGGTCAGACCCACGCGCAGCCCGTCCTCTTCCAGGCTGCCGTAGAACCACTTGCCACCGACGCTGTACTTCTTCGATGTATCGTGGTCGCGGTAGCCATCGGAGTCCTGGTAGCCCACGAAGTAGTTATGGGCAAATCCATTGCCTTCCCGGCCCAGCGCCAGCTGGGCGCTGCGTGTGTTGTAGCTGCCGTAGCCTAGCCGCGCATCAGTGTAGTTGCCACCCTGGCGGGTGCCGAAGTTCACGTTGCCACCGATGTTGTGCAAGCCGTAGCGCGGATCATTGGTGCCACGCACCACTTCGATGTAACTGATTTCCAGCGGGAACAGCATATCGATGAAGCGCTGGTTGCCACTGTTGACGTTGCTGGGCACCCCATCGATCAGGGTCTTGATGGCGTTGAGGTAGCCCTCGCCGTTGAACGCTCGGAAGCTGACCTTTCCGGACTCGGCGCCCTGGCGGGTTTCGGTGAGCTGGATGCCCGGCATCTGCCCCAGCAGTTCCCAACTCTGCGAAACATTCTTGTCTTCAATCTGGTCCGCAGCCAGCACATCAACCGAGGTCAGCACCTGGTGTGCCGTGAGCTGGCCTTCCGAATGCGCGTGGACATCGACCTTGCCCAGGGTGAGTGCGGAATCGATCGATTGCGCGCTGGCCTGCATGGACAGGCAGGCGGCCGCAATGGCTACAACCAAGGTATGGATCTTCATGAGCGTCTGATGAGGAGGGGAATGGAGGCGGGCTGACCTTCTTAATATGCAATGATATAACATAGCTAGCCTTCTACAGGACACTTTGCTTTGGACACGCCCTCCTCCGTTGTCGACATCCAGGACCTTCGGGTCGCTTATGCGGGTAGAACCGTTCTGTCCGATCTCTCGCTGCGGGTTGCCGCCGGAACCATCTACGCACTGCTTGGCGGCAACGGGGCAGGCAAGTCCACCACCCTATCGGTGCTGCTGGGCTTCCTGAAGCCGGCCACTGGCCAGGTCAAGGTGGGCGGCTTCGTGCCTTGGGAGGAGCCGGCCAAGGCACGCAGCCAGTTGGCGTATCTGCCGGAAAACGTGTCGCTGTATGAGCACCTGAGCGCGGTGGAGAATGCGGACTACCTGCTGTCGTTGAGTGGAACCACACCCGACCGTCAGGCGATCGCCGATGCGCTGCGCGCGGTTGGCCTGCAGGAAGCGGCATGGCATCAGCGGCTGGGACGCTTTTCCAAGGGCATGCGGCAGAAAGTGGCAATCGCCATCGCGCTGGCCCGTCGCGTTCCCCTGCTTCTGCTGGACGAGCCGACCTCCGGTCTGGACCCGGGTGCAAGCGCTGATTTCCATCAGTTGCTGGAGTCGGTACGCGCGCGAGGCACGTCGGTACTGATGGTCACCCATGACCTGATGGGGGCTGTTGACGTGGCTGACCGCATCGGCGTATTGGAACGGGGGCGTATCGGCTACGAGGCCGACCGCGCTCACTTCGACCTGCCCTCGCTGCATGCGCACTTCGCTGGCCGGGCGGCCATGGCATGAGCGCCTGGCGATCGGTGATGCGCAATGAGCTACGCGCCATGCTGCGTGACCGCACGGCGCTCTCGGGCGTCATGCTGCTTACGCTGCTGGCGCTGGCCGCCACGCTCGTGTCCTGGAACCACATGCAATCGGCAGCTGATTACCGGGCCCGGCAGCAGGCCGCCGCCCAGCAGGCATTCGATGCGCAGCCAGACCGCCACCCACACCGGGTGGTGCATTACGGTCACTTCGTCTACCGGCTGCCCTCTGCGCTGGCGGCCTTCGATCCCGGCGTGGACCCGTTCACCGGCAGCAGCCTGTTTCTGGAAGGTCATCGCCAGAACAGCGCCAACTTCGGCGATGTGATGCAGAGCTCCATCCTGACCCGGTTCGGGCAGTTGACCCCGGCCTTCGTGCTGCAGGTGCTTGCGCCCCTGGTCCTGATCTTCTTGGGGCACGGCGTGCTTGCGCAGGAGCGCGAACGCGGAACCCTGCGGCTGTTGATGCTGCAGGGCGCGCCAGCACGGTCGATCCTCCTCGGCAAGCTGGCCGCGCTGTGGGTGATGGCGGCGGTGTTCATGCTGCCGGCCTGCACGGGCTTGGTGATACTGGCCGTTTCGGGCGAGGGCTCGCTGGGTGTTTCGCTGCTGTTGATGGCGGGCTATGCGCTTTACCTGGGAACCTGGTGCATGCTGATCGTGGCCGGCTCGGCCGTGCTGGCGCGCCGTCGCGATGCGTTGCTGGGCCTGGTTGCGATCTGGGCCGTATCGACGCTGCTGGTACCACGCGTGGCCCCGGACCTGGCCCATGGCACCTTCCCGCTGCCGGACCGGCTGCAGACCGAAGTGGCAATCGGGCGTGATACCCGTGCGCTGGGTGACAGCCATGATCCACAGGATCCCTACTTCGCGACGTTCCGCCAGCAGGTGCTGGACACGTACGGCGTGACGCGCATCGAGGACCTGCCGGTGAACTACAAGGGACTGCTGGCACTGGAGGGTGAACGGATGACCTCGTCACTGTTCAACGCCTACGCGGCACGCAATGCCGAAGCACAGCACCAACAGAACCGTTTCGTGGGTCGTTTCGGCCTGCTCAGCCCGTCCGTCGTGCTGTCACAGCTGTCGATGGCAGCTGCACAGACCAATTTGGCTGCGCATCTGCAGTTCGTTTCCCAGGCAGAGGCCTACCGATACCAGATGGTGCAGAATCTGAACCAGCTGCAGGCCGATGCGGTCAGCTACGCCGACGATACCGCCAAGGATGCCGGTGCTGACGCTCGCAAGCGTGTTGACCGTAGTCACTGGCATGACATTCCCCGGTTCACGTTCCAGCCGCAGACTGTGGCCTCGATCGTGGCGTCCCTGCAGTCCGGCCTGCTGGCACTGCTGGGATGGTTCGGTGCGGGTGTGCTGCTGCTGTGTGTGGCTGCGCGACGCATGGAGATTGCACGATGAAGGTCTGGCGCTATGAGTGGGTGCTGCTGCTGCGCTCGAAGATCGCCGTGGCCGGGCTTGCCCTGTTGACGGCGCTGACCGTGGCCAGTCTTGTCTCGGGTATCGAACGGATCGACAGCCAACGCCGAGCAATCGCACAGATTCCTCAGTTGCAAGGTGAAGACCTGGCGGCAGTCATCAAAGCCAACGCCGCTGCCGGCGACGCCGGGCAGACAGCCTATTACACCTTCCATCCCACCTGGAACCCTCCGTCGGCGCTGGCCTTTGCCGCGGTGGGCATGCGTGATGTCGCGCCCTTCATGCTTCGGGTACGAGCGTTGGGCCTTGAGGCGCAGATCCACGATGGCGATGTCTTCAATCCCGAACTGGCATTGGCCGGGCGTTTCGACTTCGCGTTCCTCCTCACCTTCCTGGCGCCGCTGTTTGTGATCGTGCTGTTCCACGACCTCCGCTCCGCCGAGACCGAATCTGGCCGGGAAAAGTTGCTTGCAAGCCTGCCGGGCCAGCTGAAGTGGATCTACGTGCGCCGCTCCCTGGTCAGGCTGATCGCGCTGGGCCTTTGCCTTGGCCTTCCCTTCGCCGTTGCCGCCCTGCAGGAGGCTGTCGCGCCGGCGCAGATTGCCGGGGTACTTGGGTTGATGCTTGCATACCTGCTGTTCTGGTCGTCCGTGGCCGCTCTAATCGCTTGGCGCGGCTGGACTTCAGGCACCAACGCAGCGGCACTTGCCACGGCCTGGGCCGTTGTCGCGCTGATCCTGCCAGCCGTGTCCAATGTAGTAATTGAGCGCGCCATTCCTGTGCGACAAGGGGCCGAGATTGCGCGGGCGCAGCGCGAAGCCGTCAACCATGCATGGGACATTCCTCGCGAGCAGACCATGCAGCAGTTCTATGCAAAATATCCGCAGTGGAGCCATTCCGCCCCGCTCGGCACGGCCTTCCACTACAAGTGGTACCTCGCCTTTCATCAGAATGGAGACGACGCTGTCCAGCCACAGGCGATCGCGTATCGCGATGGAATCGAGCGTCGTGCGTCGGCCGCTTCCGCACTGGGATGGGTGTTGCCGCCGGTTGGGGTGCAAGCCTGGTTGACCCGCATGGCCGGTACTGACATGCAGGCACATCTGACTTACCAGGACCGCATCCGCACCTACCACGCCGCCCTGCGTCAGTTCTACTACGGGTATCTGTTCGACGACCGTCGTTTCGGCGAGAAGGACTATCGGCTCGCGCCGGCCTTCATGGTCGCACCTGCCGAAGCGAGCGCAGACCACGACTGATCCTGCAGATGATGGTGTCAGGCGGCTCACCTGGGGGGTCCACCAGCTGCCGGGCGACAACCGCGCGCAGGCGCATTTCCAGGCAGCACCTGGCCGCGCACCCGCCCTCGGCGTAACGCTTGCCCTACTCCGTAATTGAACCCGGCTGGTAGACTTCGCACAGCTTTGGACGGAAAGCCCCATGGAGCGGTGGTATCTGGCAACACTTCTAGCCTTGATCCTGCACCAGATCGACGCCGCGTTCTGGCATGAGTGGGACATGTTCAGGGTCCCCGGGGGCATTCAAGGATTCCTGGTCTTCAATTTGGCCGCTGTGGGTGTCCTGCTGCACGGGTATCACCAGGTCGCGCTGGCCAAGCCGTCCGCGCGAGCGTATGCCCGCTTGTGCGGAGCGACAGGTGCCGGCACAGCGGCAATCCACGTCGCATTTGCAATTGCCGGCCGTGAGGAATTCCATCTCCCACTGTCCATCGCAGCCCTGGCTGCATGTCTCATTGCCGGTGCCGGCCTGCTGCTGAGCAGCCGGAAACCGTCAACCCATCAGTAGACGCGTCGCGCACAAGCGAAGGCTGAGCCGCGCGCGTACCATCTCACTCACGCTCGATACTGAGCCCACCTCAACCTGCTCCCAAGTGTCACCGCGAGCTTGAAAGTATTCAGATTGCGCGCCATGCCCAAGACCACCTCGCAGCAGGATCATCGCTCCAACGCCGCGGCTTGAACTGCCTTTCGATCAAGCTCGAATTCGAGTGCCTGGATAGCTCGGGACAGCGCTGTACGGGCGTGCTCTCCTGCCGCGTTCACAACGGCGGGGTCTGCTGACCGTGCCAGCGCCCTGAATGCCTTCTGCAGCCGGATGTTGATCTCCAGCGAGCCGGCTGCATCCCTGGAGATTGGTGTGAATGCATCCTCGAACATGTCGCGGACATCGAGGCACTGCACGTGCACACACGGATAAAGCACATCACACGTCGCAGCGTCCCCGGTGTGACTGGCCCATTCACAGAGCAGCCTGACACAGGTACCGATGACGTCGATGCAGGTGCCAGGGTCGTTCACCGCAGGTGACATGGCTCGCTGGGCAATTTCCGCAAGCACGACCAGCCCGAACCGTGGGTCATTCTCGATGGAGCGCGCGTCACTGAAGGAGATGGCTGAAATCATTTCACTCTGCACGTCCGGAAGTGGATTTCCCTCGACGGCTATCAAGGGACGGTCCGGAGTTGCGAACGTACCCGGCTGGCAGAGCAGATGAACGCGCAGATCATGTTCCTGTGCAATGCCGTCGATCCGGGCGACGTCCACATGTTCAACGTAGGCCACCTGATCGCCAACCAGCAGTACCACCCCCTCCCCTACCGGGACAGCACTGGCTCCGCCGAGCCGAGGCTCCGCGGCGCGGCGCTTCATTGCCGCTTTGGTCGCCCGCTCCACCAGATCGATGGTTTCGCCAACGCGGCCAAAGCGTGAGAACTGCTCGACAGCCCTGAGCAACGTCACTGTGATGACGATGATGACCACGACGGTTGCCCCGAACAACACAATCCGGCCGCTGTCTCCGTAGATGCCGGTGCTGAGCGCGATGAGGCCCACGATCGAGAACAGGAAGGCACCAATGAAGGTGGCCAGCGCACCTTGGGCCCGGGTGTCTTCGATCAGCAGGCGGGCCGCGCGCGGGGTGGCGCTGCTGGACGCGGACCCGTAGGCCGAGACCATGGTGGACAGCGAGAAGGTGGTGACCGTCAGCATCGACGCGGCAAGAATGCCAAGAATGTTGCCGACGGAATCTGCGCCGATCCGTGCGGCAAGGCCGGTGGGTATCAGGAACTTCAGGAACGCGCCAGCCAAGGCCGTGATGATGCCCAGGGCGCCATACAGGGTCGAGCGGAACCACATCCGCTTTGTAACTTTGCTGGCTGCAAGCCTCAATCTGGTGAGCACGGGCTACTTCCTGGGCAGTTGCGCCATCAATAGCACGGTCGGGCGCCGAGGCCACGTCAACGCAGGGTCGCGCCCGGCCCAAGGCAGATGCCGCTCCTCCGGGCAGCATCTGTGTACGGATTCTACGAGCGCACCTTGTCAAGGAACTGACGGTGGCGCTCGTACTGATCGAGCACATCGTGGATGAGTTGAACCTTGGTCCACCCCATGACGTCGTAGTCCTGCCCGCCCTCCCGCAGATAGACCTCCGCACGGTAATGACGGGTACCGTCGCTGACCGGCCGACGGGGATCCTGCAGGGCGAAGGTCGGCGCCTCATAGGGCTGGGGCCGTACCGAGTAGAAGAAGTCCATCTCCTCGCCATGGCCAACCTGCAGCCACGCACGACCATCCTCCCCTTGGAGACCTGGACCGGCAGATCCTGCTTACGCAGCTCAGCCGCAACCTCCTCCAATGCAGGGATGACACGCTGCTCGATGAAGCCCGTCACCTCGATCTTCAACGGGTTGTGCGCCAGCAGGCGCAGGCGCGCCCGCCAATCCTCGCTGGTACCGGGCAAGATACGTGCCTCGCGCAGGATCGAGCGCTTGGCGGCATCCAGATGCATGGCCTTCAGCAGTCCCCAGCACATCAAGATCATGACGATCGAAAATGGCAACGCGCTGGCAATGGTGGCAGCCTGCAACGACTCCAGCCCGCCAGCCACCAGCAATGCAATCGCCAGGCCGCCGACGAGCAGCGCCCAGAAGATCCGCTGCCAGACCGGCGATTCCTCCTCACCCTTCGAGGTGAGCATGTCGATTACCAAGGCACCGGAGTCCGCTGAGGTTACGAAGAACAGCGCAACCAGGATGACCGCCAGCGAAGAGGTCAGCATGGTCAGCGGCAGGTGCTCCAGGAACTCGAAGAGCGCCATCGAGCTGTCGGTTGAGACCGCCTGCACCAACTGCTGGATGCCCTCCGCCCGCACCATGTGCAACGCGGTGTTGCCGTAGATGGTCATCCACAGGAATGTGAAGCCAAGCGGCACAAGCAACACCCCCACCACGAACTCACGGACGGTGCGTCCACGTGTCCCAACGGGCCGTGAATACGGTCGCCGATGAGCGGATACAGCGCGGAACGGACACGCAGCGGGAGATTGTGCCGGTAGGCAAAGTACGCCAGCGACAGCGCTACCACCGCATAGATCGCCCATGCGTGGATGCCCCAGTGGAAGAAGGTGATGCGCATGGCCTGGCGGGCAGCGGCGGCCGACTCGGGCGAGCCGACCGGCGGTGTAGCGTAGTGCATGATGGGCTCGGCAACGCCGAAGAACATCAGACCGATGCCCATGCCGGCAGCGAACAACATGGCGAACCAGGAGCCGTAGCTGTAGTCCGGCGTACTGTGGTCAGGGCCGAGCTTGATGCGGCCGTAACTGCTGATGGCGACGCCGACGACGAAGACCAGGAAGCCGGCCACTGCAAGGATGGTGAACCAGCCTGCATCATTGGCAGCCCATGACTTTGCAGCGGTGAACCAGCGCGTGGCTCTATCGGGCGCGATGGCAGCAAGCGCCAGCAGCGCGATGACGATGGCTGCCGTGGGAATGAACACCCGCGGAAGAATCCGCTGGCGAACGGAGGGATGTTGCGGAGCCGTGCTCTGCATGGATACCTCCGTGTTGTTGGGTGAAAGAGCCTCCGGCTTGCGCGAGGCCGATCAGAAGTAGAAGCCGATGTTGATATTCAGCCGTGAATGCCAGCGGGAAGGGCCTCCCTCGTCGAGGCCGATACCATCACCACCGGCAAACCACATGTTGCGCCCAGCGATCCAGTCGACATAGGTGAGCATGACGCCCTTCTGCAGGCTGCAGCCGGTCACGTTCTGCCACGAATCACGAAGGCCCGCGTGGTGCCCGACTGGGCGAGTCATGCTGAGGTTGTTATAGCAGGTGATGTCATCCATCCAGCCTTTCTGGCCGAACGAATAGGCGATGTTGGCGCTTGGCACATCCGCCTGCGCTGCAATTTCGAAGGGGGACTGGAACGCCGACATCGGGATGCGATCTCCGGGTACGTCATACCGGTACCGCGCCCACTGCAGCTGCGCGGTCCAACCATCGCGCTGCCACTGTGCGTGAAGTGCGGCGCCCTGATGACCGTAGTGATGCCGTGTCTGAGTATTCTGCACCTTGCCAGCGAACGCTGATGCGCCCAACAACAGTTCGCCGCCGCCCCAGTCGCGCGCGTTCTCCACGCGTGCATGCAGTCGCTGCCGCTCGCGATACGGCAACGCCTCGGTCTGCGCGACATCAAAGGAGTAGCGATCGTAGCGAGCCCCGGATCCGTACTCGTCTCCGGAGAACCAGCCAAGATGCCAGGTCGTGCCACCGCTGCGGTGAATCACCACAAGGCCCGGATCGTAATCATCCTCGATGCCCAGGTAGTAGCCGGAGCCGAACCAGAAACTCTGCGAAACGGTGGGGAGCAGCCCGAACGGGACTTGCTGGATACCTGCCTTCAGCTGGGTAGCATCGGAGAACTGCCAGCCCGCGTAGGCGTGATGCACGGCGTCGAAGCCATCGTACCAGCGGTACTGGGCAGAGAAGGAAAAAGGTCCGGTTCCAGCGTCTAGGTCTGCACGCATCAGTTCAAGCTGAAGGCGGCTGGTCGGCCCGTAGTCGAGCCACCCGTAATTGAACCTTACCGCACCACCAGGCTCGAAGTAGGAGTCGCCGCTCCGACCAGGTTCGGATGCCTCTGTGGGTAAGGAAACGTTGGCGAGCAAGGCAATGGCAATAGAGGAAATTGCTCTCACGATCGGGCTGTATGCCTCTGTGTTCTACATGCGAAAGCGCTCCAGTGTAACGTTTCATGTTGTGAAGAACGCGTCTGCCGATGACCGACTCAGTGCAGTTCCGCGTCATCAGGAGTGGACAGTGCCCCATCGATCGAGGCGACCTTATCGTCAGACGTCGGCAACGATCATGACGTCAGCGATTGACGTGGACCACGACGCGTTGGGTTGGCTCAGCAATCGGTGCCGCAGCTCGCCGTGTTTTTGCCGTGTCGCTTGGCGTCATACAGGGCCTGGTCCGCTTTTGCGAGCCACTCTTCGGCACTGGTCGTCGTGGGCGCGGCGGCAATGCCGATGCTCACGCTCAGGTCCAGCATTGTGGCATCACTGCCCGTATCTACGTGGAGCAGGCTCCTGATCTTCTCTGCCAGCAGCATGGCCTCAGCCGGCGTCTGCCCTGCGAGCAGAAGCGCGAACTCATCTCCGCCCAGGCGCCCCGGTGTGTCGCCCGGGCGTGACACACTGCGCAGGACCGTAGCGATACGACGCAGTGCTTCATCGCCGGTGCGATGGCCCAAGGTATCGTTGATGCGCTTGAAATCGTCCACGTCCAGCATCAACAGGCAATCCCTCCGGCCCAGGGCGCGCCCCGCTTCGATCATCTGCTGGGCGCGGTGCATGAGGTAGCCGCGATTGGCCAGTTCCACCAGTGGATCCATTCGGCTGAGTCGCTGCAACTGCCGATTCTGTGACCTGACCCGGCGCGCAAGACGCCAACTCAGTGCACTCAATCCGATCCCGTAGACAAACAGGAACGGAAGGCTGAGCAGGAATGTTCGGGAAGAAGTGGCCGGCTGCCAGGGCGTGCCCATGGCAAGCCATGCAGCAAGGAAACCGAGCAGAAGCGCAGCCGTGGCCTTCAGCGCCAGCCGTGTACCGCCGGCCGCAATCTTGTCTGCCACCAGCAGCGCAGCGAAGAGCGCGCTGGGCACAGCGCTGACAGCCATGAAGGCGATCCATGCCCCGCCCAGCAGCGAGTCGACAACCATGCAACGGAATTGCACGACAGCGGGCCGGGCGGCGCGCCTTGTCAGCAGCTGTGCAATGGCAGGCCAGGCCAGCGCGTTGGCCAGTAGAAACACGAATGCCAGCCTGCCCATGCCGCGCTCCAGACCCACCGATGCAATGGGCAGTGCAGCCAGCGAGGCGCCCACGAAGCGCATCCACCCAATCCGGCGGGCAGCCCCCAGGCCCTCAACCGCAACCTCGTCCGAATCAGTGAAGAATGGCATCGCTTCCCCCACCCGTGTCCATGATGTCCCCAGGCGCCCTTTGCTCCTGCGCAGTCTGTCCCTTTGCTGTCAACGGCAGGTCAACGCAGGCTGCGGCGGCTTGTATCGCTCCCGCCTGAGGTGGCAGCGCCCGACCTCAGCGACCCCTCAGTCTCGCCGGCGCAGTGCGATACGGACAAACCGCGGCGTTCCTCCAGCCAGGCGGACAGCATGGGCAGCGACATCGGTGGCGCGAAGAAGTAGCCCTGGAAGGATTCGCAGCCCAGCGAGATCAACAGGTCGCGTTGCTCCGCCGTCTCGACCCCTTCCGCCAGCGCACTCATGTCCATCACCTGGGAGATCTCAACAATCTTGCCCAGAAGGCGTTGCGCACTCTCCTGGGTGGTGGCCTCCTGCACGAACTGCCTGTCGATCTTCAGCTTGCGAATGGGTAAGGTCCGCAGTGTGGACAGGGACGAATAGCCCGTGCCGAAATCATCCAGTGCCCAGGTCACGCCCAGTGCCTCAAGATCAAGCATTCGGTCGATCATCTCTGCCGTATCGGTGGGTAGTGCGGATTTGGTGAGTTCCAGTTCCAATAAGGCTGGGTTGATTCCGCCTTGGTTGACCAGCCTGGCTACCGAGTGGACGAACGCCTCATCCAAGAGTTGAACCGGACTGATGTTTATGGTAGCTCAGCGGTTGGATAGCATCACGTGCTCGAGCGAGGTGGCATGCCTGAGAATATCAAAGCAACGCAGGACACCTAAATGTCGGTTTTTTGGCGCATGCCGCAGCACGTGTGGCGGCAGCGCAATGTACCTGAGGGCCCTGCCAGGCGCGGTCACCTGGCAATCAGCCGTCAGTGGCGGCTCGATACGCCGAGCCTGCTGGCCAGCTCACCTTCACCTCAAGCCCACCCAGTTTCTGTGAGGTGCCCAGCGTCACGCCCGCGGCGTGGGCATCGGCCACTTCCCTGACAATGGACAGCCCCAATCCGCTGCCCTGCACCCGGCTCCCCAGCGTTCGGTAGAAGCGGTCAAAGACGCGATCGCGCTCTTCCTCGGCGATGCCGGGACCGCTATCGGCGACGATGAGAAACACCCTGCCCTCCTCCTGCATCACGCAGACATTCAGGCGACCGCCGACGGGGGTGTAGCGCACGGCGTTCTCCAGCAGGTTGCGAACCAGCGCGCTCAGCGCGGCCTCATCACCCCTGATCTCCGCGCTGTCCAGCTTCAGTTCGATGTACTGTCGATTTACGGAAAGGATAGGACGCAGCGCATCCACCTCCATGCCGACCAGGCCATCCAGGCTCAGGCGCACCGAAGTCAATCGGGATACGGCTTCTGCACGGTTGAGTGTGAGCAGCTGCGAAGCAAGGCGCTCCAGCCGCGCCACTGAGTCGCTGACCATCTCCTGTGCGCGAACCCTTCCTGCATCATCCGGTGCCATGCGTGCGTTTTCTGCATGCACTTTCAGCGCACTGATCGGTGTGCGCAACTCGTGTGCGGCATCGGCTACAAACCGCCGCTCACGCGCCAGTGCCTCGTTCAGTCGCCCAAGCAGACCGTTCACTGCCTGCACCAGTCCTCGCGCCTCGCGCGGCACGTCAGCCGCGTCCAGTGGCGACATGCGCTCGGGATCACGCCTGCCGATCTGGTCCGAGACACTCTGCAGCGAGCGGGTCACGTAATTGACGCTCCACCAGATCACCAGCGCCATCAGTGGCAGCGCCAGCAGCAACGGCAGCAGGGTCCCTCCTGCAATATCTTCGGCCAGCTCTTCGCGGATGTCCGACCGCTCGCCAGACTGGAACCATCGGCCCCCACGGGTCTGAAGCGTGAAGGTACGCCATTGCTCGCCGTCGATCACGGGACTGGCGTAGCCGGCCACCAGTGCAGCCAGTGGCCGGGTGGGAGCGCTGTCCGAGCGAAGCAGCAGTCGCTGCTTCGCGTCCCAGACCTGGAAGGCAAGCTTGCTCTCATAGGCATGTCCATCGCTGAACGCCAGCGCCTCGCCCACGCCTTCCGCGTGCCCGTGCCAGCCACGCAGCACGACGGGGTCGCCCGGAAATGCGGTGAGGTCACTCAATGGCTCATCTACCAGGCCCATCAGTACCCGCGTGGACTGCACCAGCCGGGCATCGAACATTTCCCCCGCTTCCTGTAGGCCGGCGCGATAGCTGAAGAATCCAGCCACGGCCATCAGAACCGCCAAAGTCCCCAGCAGGGTCAGCAGCAGAGTGCGTCGCATCGACCTCATGCATCCGTCTCCGGTGACTGCCCCAGCGCATACCCGATGCCCCGCACGGTACGCACGATCGCAGGGTCGACCTTGCGGCGCAGCTGATGCACATGAACATCCACGGCGTTGCTGGCGACGTCCTCATCCCAGCCGTAGAGGTGCTTCTGTATTGTTTCTCGCGCCATTGGCCGCCCGTTCTGTTCCATCAACAATCTCAGCAGCGAGAACTCGCGGCGGGTCAGATCCAGCGCCCGTCCTTTCCATCGCGCCTCCAGCGTCGCCGGATCAAGATGGAGGTCACCGGCGTCCAGCGTAGGATGCGAACGCCCGCTGCTGCGCCTGACGAGCGCGCGGACGCGCGCCAGCAGCTCGGCGGTATCGAAGGGCTTCCCGAGGTAGTCATCTGCTCCAACGTCCAGCCCGAGCGTGCGGTCGGCCGGGCGTTCACGGGCACTGAGCACCAGAATCGGCACCGGGTTTGCCGCCGCCCGAAGTCGGCGGATCACTTCGATGCCGTCTACCCGTGGCAGACCCAGATCGAGCACCACCAGATCAAAATCCCCATCCTGCGCAGCCAGGAGCGCGGCCGTGCCGTCTTCCACCCAGTCCACGGCGAAGGCGCCCCGTCGAAGTGCGGTCCGGATGCCTTCACCCAGGGAGCGGTCGTCTTCGACGAGGAGGATGCGCATGAGGGCAGTGTCCAGTCGCGGACTTCACTTTGCAAGATGGCCCATCACATCGTGCAGCTTGGCCTCGATCTCATGCCGGCGGCCGGCATCGGCCACGTCCCGACCTGGCCGGGCCGGTGCTGCCAGTGCCTTCTGCAGCGCCGCCTGCGCTGGGCCCCACTCCTTCTGATCGCGCAGGAAATCGCCGTAGAAATAGTTGGCATCGATACCATTGGGGTCGATATCCAGCCCCTTCTTCAGCATCTGCCGCGCCTGATCGTCATCGCCGAAGCCCAGCGGCCAGCCCGGTACCTGGTAGTAGAGCGCGCCCAGACTGGTATACGCCGCGCCATCCAGGGCCCGGGGATCCAGTTTCAGCGCGGCCTCGAAATCGGCGCGGGCCTGCTTGACCAGGCTGAGTGCGCCCATGCCACCTTTTTCGCCCGCAAGGCTGGACAGCACGATGCCCTCCCAGATCAGCGCACCGGCATCCCTGGGGGCCGCTTGCCGGGCTTGCGCGGCTTGCTTGGACAGGGCCATGAACGCCGCCTCGCGCTGCGGCTTGGGCGTCTGGTAGTTGATCTGCGCCCAGCGGTCACGGATCTGCGTCACCGGCATTGATGGTTCGGCGGCCACGGCGACCCCGACCAATACGACTGCGGCAATAAGGATGAGATAGAACATGGTCTTACCCTGCGTGCGCTTCATGGGAGGTGTCCTTGCTGGGAGGGGATGCGGAAGAACTCGTTGCAGTGGTGCCACTGCTGGCATGGCGCCTGACGATGGGCAACTGTTTGCGGAGGCTACGGTCCACCAGCTCAGGCAGCAGGCCGTTCAGGCGAGCGAAAAGCCGTTCTGGCCAACCAAGCTGCAAGCGCGGATTGCCAGCGCGCAGCGCTTGCAACAAGGCCGATGCGACCTCTTCGGCCGAATCGTGGGACACGCCCAGTTCGGCGTTCATGGCATCCACGGCGGCGCTGTTGAAATCGGTGCGGGTGGCGCGTGGTGACAGGTACTGGAACCTGACTGTGCTGCCGGCATACTCGCGGCCCAGTCCTTCGACCAGGCCGCGCAATCCGAACTTGCTGGCGCTGTATGCGGCAAAACCCGGAAAGGCCAGGCTGCCGAACGTCGAGCCGAGAACGGCCACGCTGGCTTGCGGCTGCCGCTCCAACAGGGGCAACAAGGCGCGGATCAGCAGCATGGAACCAACCAGGTTGGTCTGCATCAGCTGTTCCAATGCCTGTTCGGTCTGCGTACCGAACAATCCGAAGGCAGCGCTGGCATGGCCTACGACCAGCACCGAAGGCGGTCTGGGTAGCGTACCCACTTTCGCCAGCAGCGTGCTACGGCCTGCCGCCGTCCCGATATCGGCGACCACCGGTATGACGGCCGCTTCCGGCAACGTGTCGGTAAGCGCCTTCAACCGGGAGTGGTTCCGACCCACCGCTACGATCTGTGCGCCCTCGCCCACCAGGTTGCCGCAGAGCAGCCGGCCGATGCCGCCGCTGGCCCCGGTCAGAATGACCGTACGTCCACGCAGGTCCATCACGCCGCCTCCGCCATACGCGCACCGCCACTGCGCAGGGTGCGGAAAATATCGCCGTACAGCACGTAGAAGCGGCGTGCCGCGTGGACAACGGCCTGCTGGTCGCCGGGATCATCCAGCCTGTCCATCAGCGATTTGAAGAAGCCGACATGCTCGATATCCAGATCGCCATGCGAAAGCAGATAGCTGAAGGCATTGCGCGGAAGATCCAACGAGGTCTGCAGGGTGTTTGCAGCCTGCGTCGCCAGCGCCACACTGGTGCCCTCCAGCACCAGCACCATGCCAAAGAAGCCCACCGGGTTGCCTCGCTGGATGGTGTCGTAGGCGTAGCTGACCATGAGTTCGGTGGCCAGTGCGGGTTCGGATGCCGCAGCAGTGGACCGATCACCACCGGCACCTGCTATATCGTCCAGCACCCATTCCTGGTGGCCCATCTCTTCTTCGATGTACTCACCGATAGCGGTCCGCAGCCATTCCAGGCGCGCAGGCAGGCGCGAGCCGCAGGCCATCAGCAGCGGTACCGTATGGCGTACGTGGTGGTACGCCTGCTGCAGGAACGCCAGATAGTCGCCGCGGTCGATGCGGCCCGCCAGTGCATCGCCGATGATGGGAATCTGCAGCAACGACTGGCGCTCGCTGGCGGTCTGGGAAAGAAGGTGATCGTGGAAGCTCATGCGTGGTCTCCGGTGGTGCTGAACGCAGAGTGCCGGTAGGCGGCGTCGATCTCTGCCTGGTAATGGGCGAGGATGGCCTCGCGACGAATGCGGCCATTGGCGGTCAATAGACCAGCGTTCGCACTGAACGGCGCGACGGTGACGTAGCGCGCGATGCGCGCATAGTCGGGCAGGCCGGCGTTGATGGCGGACAACGCCACGTCGAGCGCGGCGGAATCCTGCTGTGCAAACCGCGGAACCAGCAATGCCACGTTGTCGGCCTGCCCTTCCCCCCAGACCAGGGCCTGCGCGATGGCCGGGTGCGAAAGCAATTCGCTCTCCACCCATTCGGGCGACACGTTGCGGCCAAACGCGGTGATGAAAACGTTCTTGCGCCGCCCGGTCACATGCACGAAGCCGTCGGCATCGATGTGTCCCAGATCACCGGTGTGGATCGGCCCCTCCGGCAGCGATTCGCCGCCCAGATATCCCAGTGCACGCGCACCGGACACCACGATTTCTCCGTCCACGATCTGTACCCGCACGTGTGGAAGGGGTTGGCCCACCGTGCCATCGCGCTGGGCGCCAGGACGATTCAGGCACACCACCGACCCACACTCGGTCAGGCCGTAGCCTTCGAACACCGGCAGCCCAAGTCGCCTTGCCCGTGCCAGAAGTCCGGGGGAAACCCGGCCTCCACCCACGGCCAGGTACCGTAACGATGCAGGCAGCTCAGCGCCCTGCTCTGCCGCCATGACCAGGGCCAGGAGCAGTTGCGGTACCAGAATGATGCTCTCGGGACGATAGCGATTGAGGCAACTCAGCAGCGTGGGGACATCCAGCCCTGCTGCGCCGGTGTAACCGATCTCCTGTAGGGACGGCAACGCGATCTCGGCGCCCGACAACAACGCCGCATACAATCCTGCCACGTTCTCCAGGAGCGTCGACAGCGGCATCAGGCACAGATGCCTGCGTGGCGCGATGTCACCTGCGGCGTCTGCCAGCGACGCGGCAGTGGCCATCAACACCCCGGCAGAAAGGCATACGCCGCGTGGGCGCCCTGTGCTACCCGAGGTGTAGGTTACGCAGGCCGTGCCAGCCGGCAGCACATTGCCGGTCGCAGCGTTCAGGCGTACGCCCTGTGCACTCAGTGCCGGCAACGGCATGGGCGCGTCCATGATCCCGCATGGCGGCGGCGTGCCCTCCGCAAGCACCAGCAGTTGGGCGCCGCTGGTCTGCAGTGCGTGCTGCACTTGTTCATCGGAGAAGAAGGTGGGCAACGGTACGTGCACCACGTCGGCAATACGAAGGGCCAAGTCCAGGACCATCCAATCGAGGCCGTTGTCCAGGCGGCTGGCAACGCAGGCAATACCTTTCCGCCGCAGCCATTCTGTCAGTTCGAGTACGCGAGACCGCAGCTCGGGCGCAGTCAGCGTTGCCTGAGCGGTCAGTACTGGCTGCCGATGCTGCTGCAGCAGACCAAGGAAGTCCTGTGGATCAGCACTCATCCGGCCACCCCCACGGAACTGTCCGAATCCATTGGATCTATCGAGCAGGCATTTCCGCCAAGAAAGGCGATGCCTTCGCGGACATCGCCGCACATTACACGCGGTTGCGACTCGTAGTAGCGGCCCCAGTCGGCTGCGCTGTCGCCCATGCGCTCGGCGCGCGCGGGCACCAGTTCGATCGGCGCCAGATGAAGACGGACGAACGCGTTGCGCAGCTGTTGGGTGGCCACGAACATCACCCAATCCACATCTGCGGCGCGCAGCACCCAGGCCAGCTGCACGATCAGCTCGCGAGCGATGCCCGCCGTCGACGCGGCAAAGTGGCCCACCTCGGCAATCTGCGCCCGCCGAGGCGCACTGGGAAGGTGCTGTGCCAGCACGGCCTGCACGGGCGCATCCAGATAGTGCTCCACAAACAACGGGCCACTGTCCGCGTGCCGAAGCCCGACCGCCGCCACCAGCGCCCCTTGCGTATCGCGGTAGGCCAGCAGCTGCGGCATGAAATCGCGGACCTCCGCGCCGAAGCGCTGACGATAGGTCTCGGCGATAAAAGACTGTACCTGCTCACGAAGCGGGTGATCAGGCCCGATGAGAGTGGCGTCCGCGAATCTGCCCGGATGCGGGGCCATTGGAATCGGCTGTGGGATCGTGTCCATGGGGCACGATCCTGAGGCGCGCCGATTAAGGCGAAATTAGGCCATTGTTAGCCGATTGTTAGGCATTTGATCGAATTTCGTTTCCAGGCTCGGTTCCAACAGAGGTCTCTTGATCTACAGAACCAAGGCGGGCGTCAGTGCTGCGACCAGTGCCGGCGTCAGCGGAAAAGCGCACAAAGCCAAATGCCCGGAAGTACCCCGTGCCGTTCAGCGCCACGAAGGTGCGCGTGCGCGGGTGTTCGGCATCAGCACGGGGCTGAAGGATTCACCGAGAGTGGCGGTTGGCTGGACGCGGACCGGCTCCCGACGCCGAGCCCTCCAATGTGATTTGTCTGAGTCGCGGGCCCAGGCCCCGCCAGCGCCGGTGAGGCGCTTCCGCAGGGGCGTCGCCCCTACAGCCCGAATTCACTGCTCGCGACAACGCTGCCACCCCCCGGCAGGCGCGGAGACCTGTTCCCAACCGTTTCGGAGTTTCCGGAACGCTTGGCCGCCGATGCAGGCGAATCCTGAGCGCTTGGCTGCATCGCTCCCGAGTGACGGCAGCGACACGACGCTATCGGATGGGCCGGGGCGGCCTGCGCGGCGCGCTTCGTTCTGGAGAGCGCTCGCCTCAAGACCCTCGCAGTAGAGCTTCATGCCCGGGTGAGGATGATTTGGCCAACGGTACTGCTCACAGTTGAATGGCGTCGTGGTCTTTGCCATTGAATTGTGCGCGGCCTTGGGGGGCGCTGGAATTGCCTTTGGTGCTGGGCCTCTTGCCGAATGAATCTGCTGTGCAAATGTATGTGCAGGCATCATGAGAGCCATGCATACGCATAGAACCGGGAATCGAACGCCCATACCCCCTCCTTGGTGACGGCGGGATAGTACATTGAGAAGAGGCGCAAAGGCGCTATTCGAGTACAAGAACAAACTGCGTCATCTGGCGGACCGGGTGCACCGAATGCGCTATTTCAGGTTCGGCCTGTTCAAGTAATCGATCAGCCACTCAAGCTCTCGCCCGTACGCAATGGGCTCCGACTCAGCGTCGAAGCCCTTCTCGCACAATTCGGTCGCAATCACTTCGATGATCGCTTTGCGGTCATCCGACGTAACGTGGCCACCTGCCAATCGCTCTGCAAGCAGAGGCGCAGCCTGTCGAGCGGCAAGAACCTTTTCGGCCAGGGATAACAACTCTTGTTCGGTTTTCGCAGAACGTGCAGTCATCGAATCTCCGCTGCGCTTGTTGCCCAGGGGGGGATCACGTTCCCTTGGTGGTTGACGATCGCCACCGCATCTCTCCCCTTCATCCTGAAGCGCCCACGACATAGTGACACGCAGCCCTCCACCTCGCAGAATCCAACCCAATTAACGTGACGCGTCACGCCCGAACACCCCCACCCCATTGGGGCCCCACCCCACCCCTGATGGCGCAGCCACAGCCCGACGACCGCGAGCAGGCCCGCAGCCTGTTTGCCAGCATCATCGACGACGCCCAGCACTGGTCGCGCCATGCGCGCAGCCACAATGCGGCCTGGTTGGAGCGGACCAAAGCTGCATTGAAGGCGCGCTGACTGTCGCATTCGCCTCGCTCCCATGCCCGCCGAGTGGATGACGACAGGCAGCGCACCCGCACCACCGGCATCGCCTATCGCATTGCAGCGCAAGGCTCCAGACGCATTGCGCGATCTACAACGATTCTGAAAACGTTGAATGTGGTGACGGCATCGGCCTTACTGCATTGGCATCGCGCACAACCGGGCGTATTCCTTTGCGTGCCACCGGAAATGGGTGGTCGGGGCTTCGAATCCCCGGTTCTACGTTGAAGTAAGCGCTTGCCAGTCGGCATCACTCCCTGGGTGATGCCGGCTGGCAACCGTCGGCCGACTATGGCGGGCGGTGCGTGGGGGCCTTGTGCCCGCCGGCTTAACGTAGACCGGGTTTCGAACCACGCATCGTCCGCCACCTTTTCGGTGGCGGCTTCTGCCTGCACGCAAGGAGCCCAGCCATGACCCAGCATCACTCCCCTGCCCCACAGCCCGTCCACGACACGCCGGTAGAAAGCCAGGCGCTGGACCCCAACACCCTCATCGCCCTGCTGCACAGCATCGGCGCAGGCGCCGCCTCCGATGGCCAGCCCTGGCCAGAACGCCATCAACTGCCCGGCCGACGCATCGCCCTGGCCGATACCGACTGCTCACTGGCGGGCCTGCGCGTGGTGATGGAAATCCTGCTGGCTGCACAACGCGCCCGCGAGAACGGCGAGCTGGCGCAGTACGTGGGCCCCCGGGTGATGGAGGGCCTGATCATGGCCGGGCTGGGGCTTACCGCGCACGCCAGTACGCGGGTGCGACCGGAGACCTGAGGGTGGGCTGGCGTTGGGCGGCCACCGCGCTGTGTCTCGCAGCGGCGGTGGCGGCGCCCGTCCTTTGGTTATCGCCGTCCGTGCCCGAGCGGCAGGCATTCCAGAGCATCGCGGATGATGGCTTTTCGCAGCTGCGCCAGCAGGCGATGGCGTTCGTGGAGGCCCGGCAAAAGCAGGGCTTCCAGTTCGTCGAGACGCAGGGGGGTGCGTCGTTGCAGATTCACTGCAAGGGCGTTCCGGTGCTGTGGGCGGAGCGGCGGCCTCAGCATCTGACGATCCGGGTATCGCTGGATGCGGTGCAGCGGGCGCCCGATGTTCTGCCGTTGCGGGCGCTTCTGGAGCGGCGGTTGGAGCCGTTGGACTCTCTGGAACAGCTGCTGGTTGGGGTGCCGGAGCCGGTCTTGATGGATCGGGTGTTGTTGGCGATGGCGGGTGATGTGGCTGGGGATGCGCGGTGTGAGGGGTGGTCGTAGTCGAGCAAGCTCGACGCTACAAGGGGCACTGCGGCAGGCCACCTTCTTCGCTGAAAGCGTGGGTCCGTGAGGGTGGTCGCCGTTACTGGCGGGGAAATTCACGACCGTCAAGTACGCCGTAACCTAATCTATGAGACCTCGGGAATCATCTGTAGCCTGGAGACGGGAGATGTCCATGATGCTTGGCAGGTCCTCAGCGAGGCTCGCGATTCTCCTTTTTTCGATAATTGCCTCCTATACCTCCGCCGCCCTGTCGGCAAGTGCCAGGGAGGCCCGATCACTGGCACTTGTGAGGCTCTCGCCCGCGCAGAGCGCGGTCCTTGCGACCGGGCTGCTCAGGGGCGAGTTGAGGCCAATCAATGGCTGTGTCTACTTCGTGGATCCCGCCGGCACGCAATATCTTGCCGCGTGGCCCCAAGGTTATTCGCTGGCCATGAAGGGAGGCGTCCCCATAGGGGTGCAGGACGTACGATCGGGCGCCGTGATGGAGTTCGGAACTGCCGCATCATTCGAAGGCGGGCATGGAGGCGACCTGCTCCGTTCGAGTCTTGCCGCGACCATCCCGGCGGGCTGTGCGGGCCCAATCATGACGATTCACTTGGTACGTCCGGCAGAGGGCCGCGCACGACAAGGTGCCCTCCCCACTCAACTGCGAATGGATCTGTGAGGTCGTCGTAGCGGGGAGTGATAGTCGAGCAAGCTCGACGCTACGGGGCGGCGGGCGGCGTGGGCTCGGGCTCGTGGGTGGAGCCTTCCAGCAGGGCGACGTAGGTGTCCAGGCGCGTGCGCAGTCCGGTCAACAGCCATCCTGTGAGGTAGAGCAGGACGAGCGCGTAGATGAGGAATGCGCCCAGCTGGCCGACGTCAAAGGCGCTGCTCCAGTCTCCCCATTTCCACTCCCGGAACTGCAGGTAGAGGGCGACCAGCAGCGGAAATGGACCGAGCCGTTGCAGGCCGCCATAAATCAGCCCCATGCGCTCGATCATGCTGGTACGCAGGTGGGTGACGTACTTGAGGCGGCGCTCCCGTTCGACCCTGGGAAACCCTCGAAGCTCGGTGATCACCGCTTGCCATTGGGCAAACTCGCCATCCATTTCCTGCGCATGCGACAGCCGTGGCTGTACGAACTGGCGGATTCCACGGCGGGCCGCGAGAAACCCGCCGATGACAAAGCCTCCGATCTCCGCCGCCAGGCACACCCTGACCAGAAGCAGCGCGGCCGTAAGCGGCAGCCATCGATCAGGCAGCTGGCTGCCGAGAATGCCGATGGCGGCGGCCAGCGCGCCTACGCGCCACGACCACCTCTCCAGCCGGCCGGCCTTGGGGTAGATGCTGTGCTCAGCCAGCGCCTGCACCCGCTGGTAAAGCCAGTGGAACGTCAGTTCCTGCTGCTTCGTCTGGTCCGGCGAATCGACGCCGCCCCCTGCCTGCATGTCCATTGCGTCCCCTGCCCCGCCGGCCCGGATGCCGGCGGCAGTATCGTAGCCGAGCTGTGCGGTGGATGCCCAACACACGCACCCGCTGAGCGGGCCAGCCTGGATAGCAAAGCCAGCGCTCCAGCGTGCTCAGTGCCGAACCGGGCGATGGGCTTCGCATCAGACTGACAGCGTGCACTCACAGCGTTGATGCAGCACAGCACAGAATGCATGTCCCAACGTGTTACAGGCATGCACGCGTGCAATCCGGAATGATCCAGGGCAAGCGAAATCTACTGCTGGTGGAAGACCAGCTCGACCTGGCGGCTCTCATGGAACAGGCGCTGGAAGACGGAGGCAGCCAGGTAACCCACGCCTATAGTGTGTTTGATGCAATGGGGCTGCTGGAGACGCAGACCTACGATGTTGCTGTCCTGGATGTTGAGCTTCGTGACGGCGTGGTGTTTCCGGTTGCCGATCGCTTGGCTGAACTTGGCATCCCGTATCTGTTCGTCTCTGCGGTGTACGACCAGCTGGTGCCACTCCGCCATCGCCGCGCCACCTTCGTGGCCAAGCCATTTCACATTGACCAGTTGCAGGAAGCACTGCGGCGCGTGACAGGGACGCTGTGTATCCCATCCGGCGCACACTGATTCAGCTGCATTTCCTGCTGAGTGACGACCTCAGGCGGCTTTCGCGTGGGGCTCAACCAGCAAAAAGCAGCTTTTCCATGGCGGTTGCACCGGTCTGATCGGTTGCCGCCCGCAGGATGAAACGGGTCCAGTCAGCACGGGCAATCATTCGCAGCTCATCTTCTGCAACTGAAAGGCGGCGCATGGGCCAGAACGGCAACCGCCGCTGCCCGACACGGCCTCGAGCGGGTTCTATGAGATTGTCGTGGCTGCTGGCACCCCTGACGCGGGAGAAGGTCACATCCAGGCCATCGGCAGGCCCTTCCATGTGTTGCAGGAATCGACTCAATGGCTGTGTCTACTTCGTGGATCCAGCCGGCACGCCATATCTTGCCGCGTGGCCCCAGGGTTATTCGCTGGCCATGAAGGGAGACGTCCCCATAGGGGTGCAGGACGTACGATCGGGCGCCGTGATGGAGTTCGGAACTGCCGCATCATTCGAAGGCGGGCATGGAGGCGACCTGCTCCGTTCGAGTCTTGCCGCGACCATCCCGGCGGGCTGTACGGCCCCAATCATGACGATTCACTCGGTACGGCCGGCAGAGGGCCCGGCGCGAGAAGGCGCCCTCCCCGCTCAACTACGCATGGATCTGTGAGGTCGTCGTAGCGGGGAACGATAGCCGAGCGTGGCCCGGCGCTACAGAGGAGGCAGCTCGCGCGCCAGGAACGGCGCTGTTCGGCTGCCTTTGGCCCGGGCTACCTGATGCGGCGTTCCCTTCGCCACGATGGTGCCACCGGCACCGCCTGCACCCGGCCCCACGTCAATCACCCAGTCGGCCTGGGCGACCGCGCGCATGTCGTGCTCGATCATCACCACCGTGTTTCCCGCGTCCACCAGCCGTTGCAGCTGCACCAGCAGCCTGTCCGCGTCCGAGGCGTGCAGGCCGGTGGTGGGTTCGTCCAGTACGTAAAGCGTGCGCCCGCGCTGGCTGCGCTGCAGTTCGGTGGCCAGCTTGATGCGCTGCGCTTCACCGCCGGAGAGTTCGGTGGCCGGCTGGCCCAGCCGCAGATAGCCCAGGCCGATCTCCTGCAGCAGCTGCAGCGGGCGGGCGATGGGCGCTTCCTCGCTGAAGAATGCCTGCGCCTGGTCCACCGTCATCTGCAGGACCTCGGCGATGTTGCGGTCGTTCCACAGCACCTTCAGCGTAGCTTCGTTATAGCGGGCGCCGTGGCAGGTGGGGCACGGCGCATAGACGCTGGGCATGAACAGCAGCTCGACGCTGACGAAGCCTTCGCCTTCGCAGGTCTCGCATCGGCCCTTGGCCACGTTGAACGAGAAGCGGCCGGCATCGAAGCGGCGCCGGCGCGCGGCCGGGGTGGCGGCGAACAGCTTGCGCACGTGGTCGAACAGGCCGGTATAGGTGGCCAGGTTCGAGCGCGGCGTGCGGCCGATCGGCTTCTGGTCCACCTGCACCACCCGCTGGATGGCGTCCACGTCGCCTGCCAGTTGGCCGCGTGTCGCTTCGATGACGGTGGGTGCTTCCGCAGGCGCATTCTCCGCACTGTCGTCCACCGGCTCATGGCCCAGGTGCAGCAGCATCAGCTCCGGCAGCGCCTGGGCCATCAGGCTGGATTTGCCTGAGCCTGAAATGCCGGTGACTGCGGTCAGCAGCCCCAGCGGCACCTGCGCATCCACGCCCCGCAGGTTGTGCCGGTGGATGCCTTTCAGTTCAAGCCAGCTCGCAGCGCTGCGCTGGCGGCTGGCCGCTGCCGGCACCTGGTCGAACAGGTACAGGGCGGTGCGCGAATCCTGCGCCTGGCGCAGGCCGTCGGGCGTGCCGCTGTACAGCACGCGCCCTCCCCGCTCTCCGGCTTCGGGTCCCACATCCACCAGCCACTGCGCGCGGCGCATCAGTTCCAGATCATGCTCGACCACGAATACCGAGTTTCCACCGTCACGCAACCGGTCCAGTGCGTCGTACAGAGCCTGGCTGTCGGCCGGATGCAGGCCCGCAGAAGGTTCATCGAGCACATACAGCACGCCAAACAGCAGCGAGCTGAGCTGGGTGGCCAGCCGCAGCCGCTGCAGTTCACCGGCCGAGAGCGTTGGCGTGGCGCGATCCAGCGAGAGATAGCCCAGGCCCAGCCCACGCAGGTGCCGCACGCGCGCCATCACCCCTTCGGCCAGCCGCTGTGCCGCCAGCCGCTTCTCTTCAGACAGGGCCGACGTCAGCCGCACGTCGGGAGCCGCCGCATGGACGGCGCGGCCACTGGCGGCCCGCGCGGCGCGGTCGCGGCGTGTGGCGTTGCCGCTGGTGCGCGCGCCTTGGCGCTGCGCGCTGAAGTCACCCTGCGCGATGGGGTCCAGCAGATCGGCCAGTTGATCCAGCGGCAGCCGCATGAACTCGCCGATATCCACGCCGGCAAAGGTGACCGAGAGTGCTTCCGGCTTCAGGCGCTTGCCGTGGCAGGCCGGGCACAGCTTGCCTTCCATGTAGCGCGAGACCCGCTTGCGCATCAGCGCGCTCTGGGTGTTGGCAAAGGTGTGCAGCACGTAGCGACGCGCGCCGGTATAGGTGCCCATGTAGCTGGGTTCGAGCTTCCGCTTGAGCGCGGCGCGGGTTTCGGCAGGCGTGAAGCCGGCATAGACCGGCACGCTCGGCGTCTCCTCGGTGAACAGGATCCACTCGCGGTCCTTCTTCGGCAGCTTCTTCCACGGCACGTCGATGTCGTAGCCCAGCGTGACCAGGATGTCGCGCAGGTTCTGGCCGTGCCATGCCGGCGGCCATGACGCGATGGCGCGCTCGCGGATGCTCAGCGACGGGTCCGGCACCATCAACGCTTCGGTCACGTCGTACACGTGCCCCAGCCCATGGCAAGTACTGCAGGCACCCTGCGGCGTGTTGGGCGAGAAATCCTCGGCGTAAAGCATCGGCTGGTTGGCCGGGTATGCCCCTGCGCGCGAATACATCATGCGCACCAGGCTGGACAGCGTGGTGACGCTGCCCACCGATGAGCGTGCATTGCTGGCACCGCGCTGCTGCTGCAATGCCACCGCGGGCGGCAGCCCGTCGATGGCATCCACATCGGGCACGCCGGCCTGGTCGATCAGGCGCCGGGCATAGGGCGCGACCGATTCGAAGTAGCGCCGCTGCGCCTCGGCGAAGATGGTGCCGAACGCCAACGAGGACTTGCCGGAACCGGAGACCCCGGAGAACACCACCAGCGCGTTGCGCGGTATGGAGACATCAACGTTCTTGAGGTTGTGCTCGCGTGCGCCGCGTACCTCCACGCAGCCGCTCGCGGCGGCGGCACATGACGATCCAGCAACGGGGGTGTGGGACATCTTCGCGATCCTGCAGGCAGTGAGCGACGCGCACCGGTGCGCGTCCAGAACTGCATTCTCGCTGCTGCAGGGTGAATGCGGGTGATGGGAATGATCGCGTGATGCGTCACGCCCGGCCCTGATCCGCGTGCCGGCTAGGCGGCCTGTACGTATGGCGCCACGGCGGCCGCCAGTACATCGATACCCCACACCGAGCCTACGATGTTTTCTGGTTCGCTGATCTTGAAGCGCGACCAGTCGGCCCGGGCCAGCCTGCCCACCAGAAGCTGGTCGGCGGGAAGCTGCTGCATCGACCAATAGGGAAACTGCCGGGTTGAAACACGGCCCCGCGCCAGCTCGACAAGGCCGGTGTGGCTGCTCGATTGCAGGACACGCTCATACACGCTGGCCACCCCGTCTTCGGGGCCTTCGAAGTACTGCACGAATCGAACGCCATCATGCAGCAGCACGCCGGTCACGCCGGCAACCCGGTTGAACCTCGCCGCATCGGCGAGGAGAGATTCCAGGTGTTCAATCGAAAGACCTTCGGCTACTTCACTTGCATATACAACGGCCCGGATGGGCATGGTCTTCGCCTTGGAAAAGCAGTGCCACGTCGGCACGCACTCACACTCTAGCATCCCATTCAAGATGCACCCCGGCGCTGCATTCTTAACTCTTCAGAATTCAACCGGCCCTGGGTCGTGTACCAGCAGGCATGATGGGCGCCCCACGTTCAGGGCTTTGTTCATCTTCATGCGTGACATCGGACAGTTCTATGTAACAAGCGTCGAAGGAGTGACACGTGCAGATGGCACCCTGCTGCAGGTCACCCGCATTGATTGCGCCTGCCTGAAGTGCTCCAGGCAGTTCCGCGCCATTCCCGGCCACGGGCTGGTCGACCTCGATGGGGCGGCTGCGCTCAGCTGCCCGGGTTGCGGCAATCACCAGTCGGTCAGCCGTGCCAGGCTTGAGGAATTCAATTCGCGTGGTGGTGACTGAATCCGGTTCCACCTCGCCTCAACACCGCATCAACGCGCCTGCCATCTGCCCGGCCCTATCTTCCTGCTGTAGACCTAATCTGGCGTTCCGATGAGTCATACCGGCATTTTCAAGATCACCAACCTCACCTATCGGCTGGGCGCAGAGGGCGGGTTGGCCCGTGCGCTGCAGATTGAAGCCACCTGCACGGCCTGCGGGGCGGCCAGCGTCTGGAGCGAGCAGGACATGGAGCATGTAGCCGGGGGGACCGTGCTGGCCTGCCCTGCCTGTGGCACGCGGCAGGCGATCAGCAATGCCGGCCTTGTGAGCTGCCCGCCAGACATGCGCCATCCCCAGCGTTGACCGGTACGACAGGCTTCACGCGCCACGTGAGCAACACGCCGTACCCCCCTGCCCCACACCCGATCCACGACGCGCCTGCGACTGGCCCCACGCTGGACCCGAACACGCTCACCGCCCGGCTGCACAGCATTGGCGCAGACGCGGCCTCCGATGGACAGCCCTGGCCAGAGCGCCATCAACTGCCTGGGCGGCGTGTCGCCCTCGCCGACACCGACTGCTCGCTGGCGGGCTTGCGCGTGGTGATGGAAGTCCTGCTGGCCGCCCAGCGCGCCCGCGAGAATGGCGAGCTGGCGCAATACGCTGCCCCCCGGGTGATGGAGGGCCTGATCATGGCCGGGCTGGGGCTGACCGCGCACGCCAGTACGCGGGTGCGCCCGGAGGGATCGGGCGTTGCAGTGGTTGGCAGGTGGCGTGCCTGAGGATGACCGATGTGGTGGAGAGCTTTAGCCGAGCATGGCTCGGCTCTACAGGTCGTCTTCCCGGCTCATCACGTTCTCGATCCAGTCGACGTAGCGTGAGACGCGGACGTTGTAGACCATCTGGCCGTAGAAGCCCGCTTCCAGCGCATGCTCGGGCACGGCGGTGATCCACGAGCCCAGCCCGACCAGTCGCGGGCGGTCGTCCACGGTGATCAGCAGCGGCCCGCCACTGTCGCCGCTGCCCAACACGCCTTCCAGCGGCAGCCCCTGCGGCGGTGCGTCGAAGCGATACCAGAGATAGCGATCATTGCCACCGGTAATGGCGTTGCAGGCCCGGCGCAGCGATGTGCGATGCGACCCATCCGGCACCAGCCCAACGGCGCCGGTGCCGGTAGCGCCCTTTCCGATCAGCGCGGCAACCTGCCCGGCCTCGCCAGTACCGCGATAGAGAGCGACCGGCTGCACATCGTTGACCGGCGTCGCCAGCCTGACCAGCGCGATGTCATCGGAGGTGGCCAGGAACGCATGGATCTTCGACGCACTGCCGGTAGCCATGGCCTCTTTCCCCAGGGCTTCCGGCATGCGCTTGAAGCCGGGATGCAGGACGACCCGTTCGACGCCGTAGTTCGCCCCGTTGATGGCGACGGTTGCGCCCATGCCTTCCATCGGCGCCGCATGCGCTGCGGTAAGCACCCAGCGCGGCGCAATGAGAACGCCATGCCCTTCGCCCGGCATGTCGGCCAGTGCCGGGAACGCGGCGGCCTCGATGCGGTAGCGGGCATCGTCAACGTCGTGACGGATCACCACGGCACCGGCGGCGCAGGGCAATGCGGCAAGGGCCAGCAACAACCATCGGTTCATGGGTCCCTTCAATCTGGCAGTCAGTGCGCGCAGCCTAGCCGAACACGCCGCTGCGGAAGGAGATCTGCGACGAAACGCCTCTGTGGCTCGACGAAGCCCGCGAAAGCGGGCCTCGATTGGGCGCGGGCCAGGTCGTTCAGCGGCTGCCTGGGGTGCCACGCTGCCGATACATGTCGATCCAGTCCAGCGAGGGGGCGACACCGCCGAACGGGAAGATGTGTGGGCTGACCGGGCCATCGTCGTCGCGCAAGCCCTGCATAAGGCGATCCACCAACACCTCCGGGCCTGCGGTTCCCAGCAACCGGCCAATTGAAATGCCGTAGCGGGCCAGCATCGAGGTGCTGGCACCCACGCCGCACATCGTGGCGTAGCGCACCAGCCGCGCAATGCTGGCGGGGCCCGGCACGCCCAGCAGCACCGGATGGCTGATGCCATGGCCACGCAGCGCGTGCAGCCAGGCCAGCACCAGGTCGGCATCGAACGCGAACTGGGTGACGATCATCGGCGCCATGCCGCGTGCTTCGATGGCCTGGCATTTGTGCGCCAGCACCTGCCAGCGCTGCGCATCGCCCATCGCCGGGTGGCCTTCAGGGTGCCCGCCGATGCCGACCGACTTGATGCCGGCGCGCTCGAGGATGCCGGTAGCGATGATCGAGGCACTGTCTGCGAAGGGTCCAGCGGGCGTGGACAGATCGCCGGCAATCAGCAGGCAGCGCTCGGCACCGGCCTCGCTGACGGCGCGGACGATGAAGCGCTCAAGTGCCGCGCGCGACGGCACGCGGCGTGCGGAAACATGCGGCATCGGCGCAAAGCCCAGTTCGCGCACCGTGCGCGCCGCGGCCAGCCGTGCCTCGTCGTCTTCGCTGGCCAGATAAGGGATGGAGACCAGCGTGCCGGGTGCGATGCGGACAGCCTGTTCACGCAGCGCCGGCAGCGCCTTGGCGCTGACTTCCAATGAAAAGGCGTTGATGAAGGCCTGCGCCCGCGCGGAAAGCAATGCGGACATCAAGCGGCCCCGTGTGCGGCGCGGGCGATGGGCGTGCTATGGCGGGCCAGCTCGATGAAGGCCTCCAGGTAGTCGATGCCGGTGTCGCTCTGGCGCGCCCCCAGGTAGATCTGCTTGGGGATGCCTTTGGCGCCCAGCCGTACCGGCACCACGTCCATGCGCTCGGCGTACTCCTCCACCAGCCAGCGCGGCATGGCCGCCACGCCGCGGCCACTGGCTACCATCTGCATCATGATGTCGGTGGTCTCGATGGCCTTGTGGCGCCGTGGGGTGATGCCGGCCGGCAGCAGGAACTGGTTGTAGATGTCCAGCCGCTCGAACGGCACCGGGTAGCTGATCAGCACTTCCTGGGCCAGCTGGCGCGGCTTTACATGGTCCACCCTGGCAAGGGCGTGGTCCTTGGCCACCACCAGCACCTGTTCGTAATCGAACACCGGGACGAACTTCAGGCCGGGCTTCATCAATGGATCCGGCGTGACCAGCAGGTCGATCTCATAGCCGAACAGAGCGCCGATGCCGCCGAACTGGAACTTCTGCTTCACGTCCACATCCACATCCGGCCACGCGGCCAGGTACGGCGAGACGATCTTCAGCAACCACTGGTAGCAGGGGTGGCATTCCATGCCGATGCGCAGCGTGCCGCGTTCGCCCTGGGCGAACTGGCCCAGCCGCTCTTCGGCCAGGTCCAGCTGCGGCAGTACCCGGTTGGCCACGGCCAGCAGGTATTGCCCGGCCTGGGTCAGCCGCAGGCTGCGGCCCTCGCGCAGCCAGATATCAGTGCCCAGCTGCTGCTCCAGCTTCTTCATGCTGTGGCTCAGCGCCGATTGGGTCAGGTTGAGCACGCCGGCGGCGGCGGTGAGCGAGCCCTGCTGCTCGACCTGCTGCACGATGCTCAGGTGGATCCGTTCCAGCATGACGATGAATCCTGCTCATGGATTGGTGAAGTAATACCATTTTACGTCATGGAAGGGCGTGGCTAGCATCGGCTCATGCTTTCGCCTACCCGCCCCCTTCGTATCGTCGCCGTTTCCGGCGGGCTGCAGCGCCCCTCCCGGGCCGCCACCCTGTGCGAGCACCTGCTCGATGTGATCGGCGAGCACACGCCCAGCGACCCGCAGCTGATCGAGCTGGGCCAGCTGGCCCCGCAGCTGGCCGGTGCACTGTGGCGCTCGCAGCTGCCGGACGCCGTGCAGCACGCGCTGGCCAGCGTCGAACAGGCCGATGTGCTGGTGGTGGCCACGCCTGTCTATCGCGGCTCATACACCGGCCTGTTCAAGCACTTCTTCGACTTCATCGACCAGGACGCGCTGGTCGATACCCCGATCCTGCTGGCCGCCACCGGCGGCAGCGAGCGCCACGCGCTGATGATCGACCACCAGCTGCGGCCGCTCTTCAGCTTCTTCCAGGCCCGCACTCTGCCGCTGGGCGTGTACGCCACCGACCGCGATTTCGCCGACGGCCGGCTGCACAGCCACGCCCTGATCGAGCGGGCGCGGCTGGCCGTGCAGCGGGCGCTGCCGCTGCTGGCGCTGCCACGCCGTCGCGCGCCAGCCGTGGCCGAGACCGTTGCCACGCTCTGAATGCCGAATGCCCTCCCCCTTTGCCTTCGGATGCCACCCCGCACCACGGAACGCCGCCCATGACCACCGACACCTTTACCTTCCGCATCTCGCGCATTCCCTTCAACGAGGATTACCAACCCGCTGACGGCACGCGCATCACCACCAATTTCGCCAACCTGGCCCGAGGCGACGCGCGCCAGCAGAACCTGCGCAACACGCTGGGCATGATCAACAACCGCTTCAACGATCTGGCGCACTGGGACAACCCGGGCGCTGATCGCTACAGCGTTGAGCTGGACATCATATCGGTGGAGATGCACATCGATGACGCCAGCGATGCAGACCCTTTCCCGCTGATTGAGGTGCTGCGGCCGACCATCGTCGATACCTGCACCGGCGCGCGCATCGAAGGCATCGTCGGCAACAACTTCTCGTCCTATGTGCGCGACTACGACTTCAGCGTGGTGCTGCCAGCCAGCAATGAAGGCAAGGCGACGTTTGGCATTCCGGAAGGCTTCGGCGACCTGCACGGCAAGCTGTTCAAGCACTTCCTGCAGTCTGAGGCCTACCGCGCCAACTTCAGCAAGGCGCCGGTGATCTGCATCAGCGTGTCCAGCAGCCAGACCTACCACCGCACCGGCAACCACCACCCTATCCTGGGCGTGGAATACCGCCAGGGCGAGTTCTCCGCCACGGACCAGTACTTCGACAAGATGGGGCTGCAGGTGCGCTACTTCATGCCGCCGGGCAGCGTCGCGCCGCTGGCCTTCTACTTCCAGGGCGACCTGCTGGGCGATTACTCCAACCTGGAACTGATCGGCACCATCAGCACCATGGAAGCCTTCCAGAAGATCTACCGCCCGGAGATCTACAACGCCAATTCGGTGGCCGGCAAGGTCTACCAGCCCAGCCTGAAGCACCAGGACTATTCCTCCACCCGCATCGTCTACGACCGCGAGGAGCGCAGCCAGTTGGCGGTCAAGCAGGGCCGCTTCACCGAAGAACATTTCATCAAGCCGTACCGCGCGGTGCTTGAGCAGTGGGCCGCCCGCTGATCCATCGCTTCTCATTCGCACCCCGAGGACACACCCCGCAATGCCGACGAAGATACTGCTCCCCACCTCCACCGCGGGCAGCCTGCCCAAGCCCTCCTGGCTGGCCGAGCCGGAAACGCTGTGGTCACCCTGGAAGCTGCAGGATGACGGCCTGGTTGAAGGCAAGCAGGACGCCTTGCGCCTTTCGCTGCAGGAACAGCAGCACGCCGGCATCGATATCGTCAGCGATGGCGAGCAGACCCGGCAGCATTTCGTGACCACCTTCATCGAGCACCTCAGTGGTGTCGACTTCCAGAAGCGCGAAACCGTGCGCATCCGCAACCGCTACGACGCCAGCGTGCCGACCGTGGTCGGCGCGGTCAGCCGCCCCAGGCCGGTGTTTGTGGAGGACGCGACGTTCCTGCGCCGGCAGACCGGGCAGCCGATCAAGTGGGCGCTGCCCGGCCCGATGACCATGATCGACACGCTGTACGACGCCCACTACAAGAGCCGCGAGAAGCTGGCCTGGGAGTTCGCGAAGATCCTCAACGAGGAAGCGAAGGAACTGGAGGCGGCCGGCGTGGACATCATCCAGTTCGATGAGCCCGCCTTCAACGTGTTCTTCGATGAAGTGAACGACTGGGGCGTGGCGGCGCTGGAACGGGCGGTTGAAGGGCTGAAGTGCGAGACCGCCGTGCACATCTGCTACGGCTACGGCATCAAGGCCAACACCGACTGGAAGCAGACGCTGGGTTCGGAATGGCGCCAGTACGAAGAGTCGTTCCCGAAGCTGCAGCGCTCCAGCATCGACATCATCTCGCTGGAATGCCAGAACTCGCATGTGCCGATCGACCTGATCGAGCTGGTGCGCGGCAAGAAGGTGATGGTCGGCGCCATCGATGTGGCCTCGCACGCGGTTGAAACACCAGAGGACGTAGCCAACACCCTGCGCAAGGCGCTGCAGTTCGTTGATGCCGACAAGCTCTACCCGAGCACCAACTGTGGCATGGCCCCGCTGCCGCGCGCGGTGGCACGCGGCAAGCTGCGTTCACTCAGCGCGGGGGCGAAGATCGTGCGTGAGGAGCTGTCAGCCTGAGTGCATTGCGCGTCTGCGCGCCTGGTTGCAGTGGTGCGGCCGGGCGCCTTGGGAGCCGGCGCCTGCCGGATCGCACAGGGGGTACGGCGCCCGGTGGGATGCGTTGGCGTGCCGCGGGTGCCGATCCTCAGCGCAGGGCCTGCGCCAGCTGGAGGACGTCCGCGAAGAAGCCGCCGTAGTCGTCGCGTGGCGCAACGTGGGTATCACGCCGGTGGATCAGCCGCACCGCCACTACGCGCTGCTCGGGGATGACCAGCAGGTACTGGCCCATATAGCCGTTGGCGGCATAGCCAACGACAGGGCCACGCGCGATGTCGTAGAGATCGGAGAGCTTGAGCCCGCGCCCGGTGATTTCGGTGCCATAGCGTTGCGGCCACTCAGGACCCAGTGGTTCGGCCAAGGCAGCGACCAGCGCGTTCTTGCTGTCGAAGGTACGCCCGGCGGTGGACTGCAGGGCCGCCTGCACGCCGGCCTCCACCCCGCGCTCGGACAACAGATCGGCCAGCTGCGGCTTCAACTGATAGCGCTCCCAAGCCGGAATCCGCCACCACAGCAGGCCCACGTCGGGCGAGCGTGCACTCTCAGCGGTCAACAGTGCTACTGATCGCGCGCTCAGCAAACGTGTTCCATCCGGTGCCACACCGTCATCCAGCAGCAGTTGCCCGATCGCCGCCAGATCGGTCGCTCGTAGCGACAGGCCGGCCATGCCCAACGGGGTGCCGGCCTCGTCCTTCATCCACGCGTAGTGGGTGATGCCCAGCGGCTTGAACAGACGTGCGTGCAGATACGCATCCAGCGGCTTACCGGCCAGATGCTGCACGATGCCCGGCAGCAGATTGGTGGCCTTGTTGTTGTACGAGAAGGTGGTGCCGGGGGCATGGCTCAACTCCGCAGCCAGGGCCAGCTTGACCAGGTCTGGCGCGCCTTCCAGCTCCTGGCCGGCATTGGCCACGTTCTGCAGGCCTGAGGTGTGGTCCAGCAGCATGCGCACGGTGATGTGCTGCTTCTGGCCCTGTTTCCATTCGGGGTAGATGCGGCTGACCGGTTCATCGATCGAGGCCAGCTTGCCGTCGTCCAGCAGCAGCCCGATGGCCAGCGCCATCACCGACTTGGTGGCTGACATCAGATGAACGCTGTCCTGTCCAGACGCAGGCTTCAGTTCCAGCAGAGTTTTCCCGTCGTGCCTGACGAGCACGGCATCGGAGTGCGCTGCACGGGCGTTGCGGTCGATCGTGGCAAGCGCATCATCGGCCGTGGCCGCCCGCGCCGACAGCGGCATCAGCAGC
Organism: Stenotrophomonas sp. CS3K5; assembly: GCF_059515225.1. Lineage (NCBI taxonomy): Bacteria > Pseudomonadati > Pseudomonadota > Gammaproteobacteria > Lysobacterales > Lysobacteraceae > Stenotrophomonas > Stenotrophomonas sp. CS3K5. The sequence goes on along the minus strand of NZ_JCAKRX010000002.1, from coordinate 362,543 downwards.
GCCAAGGCGAGTATGTGGCAGAACCTGTGTGCGGATTTCATGATGGCCTCATTCGGTGAGTGCCGGAGCAGAATGACTACATCTGTAGTTAATCTGCAGTGCCTGAAGTCACGCCGCGGGATGCGCGACACGATCATCACAGCCTGACCCGCATAACTTCGCAGCCCCGCCCCCGCTCCGGCGACCCGTTGCAGCCGTGAATCGCCCCGTGACCGAACTGCCAGTTGCCCCTGCCATCGCCGCGCGCGCGGAGCGCGGTCTGGATGGCCTGAACTTCTTCCTCGCCGACGTCCGAGACGGACTGGGGCCCTATCTGGCGGTCTATCTGCTGGCCGTGCACCATTGGCAGCCGGCCAGCATCGGTGCGGTGATGACGGTCTCGGCGGTGGTCGCCCTGCTGACCCAGACCCCGGCCGGTGCGTTGATGGACCGCATCGCGGCAAAGCGGGCGGCGCTTGCGCTGGCCGCGATACTGGTCACCGGCACCTGCCTGCTGTTGCCGTGGATGCATTCGTTCACGCTGATCGCGTTGACCCAAGCGCTCAGTGCAGTGGCCGCTACGGTCATCGCCCCGGCGATCGCGGCCATCTCGCTGGGTGTAGGCGGTCCCCGCGCTTTCGCCCGCCGGATGGGGCGCAATGAAACCTTCAACCACGCCGGCAATGCAGTGGCCGCCGTGCTGGCCGGCGCCCTGGCCTATCTGTGGGGCCCGGTGGTGGTCTTCCCGCTGATGGCAGTGCTGACCGTGGCCAGCCTCGCGGCGCTGCGTTCGATTCCCGCGCAGGCGATCGACAACCAGCGCGCACGCGGCATGGACGCTGCCACCGACACCGATCACGCGCCCGCGTCGGCACGACTGCTGCTGCATGACCGCAACCTGCTGGTGCTGGCCGCATGCTGCGCACTGTTCCATCTGGCCAATGCCGCGATGCTGCCGCTGGTGGGCCAGAAACTGGCGCTGAGCGCTCCCGCCCTGGCCACCACGATGACGGCCGGGTGCATCGTGGCCGCGCAACTGGTGATGATCCCGATGGCATGGCTGGTCGGGGCGCGTGCAGACACGTGGGGACGGCGCCCGCTGCTGCTGGCAGGCTTCCTGATCCTGCCGATCCGCGCGGCGCTGTACCCCCTGTCCGATGCACCCGCATGGCTGCTGGGCGTGCAGTTGCTCGATGGTATCGGCGCGGGCCTGTTCGGCGCGCTGCTGCCGGTGATCGTCAGCGACCTGACCGAAGGTACCGGCCGCTTCAATGTCACCCTCGGCGCCGTGTCCACCGTGTTCGGCGTGGGCGCGGCATTCAGTCCGGGCCTGGCAGGCCTGGTGGTGCAGTTCGCAGGGTATGATGCCGCCTTCCTTGCACTTGCCGTGATTGCAGCGGGAGCGTTCCTGCTGGCGATGCGTGTACCGGAGACGGGCCGCGCATCCGCACGGCAGCGCAGCTGAGACCTCCCACTGCATGCTCACCTCCTCTTCTTCCCTCATCATCTGGGCCGCCGTAGCCATTGCCACGGCCGGACTGCTGTTCCGGCCGTTGCGCATTCCGGAGTATGTGTGGGCGCTGGCGGCTGTCGCACTACTGACGCTCAGTGGAGCGGTGTCGGCCGCCACGGCTTGGGGCGCAGCAGCCGAAGGTCGCGACGTCTACCTGTTCCTGGTCGGCATGATGACGCTGGCCGAACTGGCCCGGCGCGAAGGGCTGTTCGACTGGCTGGCACTGTATGCGGTCCGGCATGCCGGCGGGTCGGGGCGGCGCTTGTTCGACCTGGTGTTCCTGGTCGGCACGGTGGTGACCGTGTTCCTTTCCAATGATGCGACGGCGGTGGTGCTGACGCCGGCCGTCTACGCCGCCTGCAAGGCGGCGCGCGCCAATCCCCTGCCCTACCTGTTCGTCTGCGCGTTCATCGCCAATGCGGCCAGCTTCGTGCTGCCGATCTCCAACCCGGCCAACCTGGTGGTGTACGGCGCGCATATGCCGCCCCTGCTGCAGTGGCTGGGGCAGTTCGCGTTGCCTTCGCTGGCCGCGATCGGTGCCACCTACCTGGTGCTGCGCAGGGTGCATCGGCGCGAGATTGCCCAGCCGCTGGTGGCGGCGCCCGAGCACCGGCCGCTGTCCGAGGGTGGCCGGTTGAGTGCGTGGGGCGTGCTGTTCACCGGCAGCGTACTGTTGCTGACCTCCGCTCTGAACGGCCCGCTCGGCCTGGCCACATTCTGCGCGGGCGCGCTGAGCGTGGCGGTGGTGGCCATCCGTCAGCGCAGCAGCCCTGTACCGCTGCTGCGGCATGTGTCCTGGGGCGTGTTGCCGCTGGTGGCTGGCCTGTTCGTGCTGGTGGAAGCGGTGGCGCAGACCGGCGTCATCCAGGCTGCGGCCGATGCGCTGCAGGCGGTGGCACAGACGTCGCCGCGCCAGGCCGGCTGGTTGGCCGGTGGCGCAGCTGCCTTGCTCAGCAACGTGGCAAATAACCTGCCGGTCGGACTGGCGGCCGGCTCGCTGGGCCAGATGGCTGACCTGCCCGCACAGACGCGCGCAGCGCTGTTGGTCGGGGTGGACCTGGGCCCGAACCTGTCAGTGACCGGCTCGCTGGCCACGATGCTGTGGCTGGTGGCGCTACGCCGCGAAGGCGAGCATGTCAGCGCGTTCGACTTCCTGCGCGTAGGCGTGTTGGTGATGCCGCCGGCATTGATCGGCGCGCTGCTGTTGCTGTAGCCGCGCGCCGCTTCTATCGCCGGTTGCGCGCGCCGATCCGCTCGACCAGGGTGTCAATCGCCGCTTCCATGGCGTGCGCGGTCTGCTCGCCACTCTGGTTGGTGATGACGAAGATGCCCAGGTCGTGCTTCGGCATGATGTAGATGTAGCACTGCGAGCGGGGCACGCCGCCATGATGGGCATAGTAGGTGCCCTTCAGCGGATCGCCGGCAACGATGTTCCAGAAGTAGCCGATGCTGGATTCGTCGTCGAACCGGGCCAGGGCGCGGTGCGACTCCTTCACCACCGGCCCGTTGGCCAGTTGGAACTGCAGGTACTTCACCATGTCGGGCACGGTGGCCTTCACGTTGCCGGATGCGCCCCATGGCAACTCCGGCATGGGTGTGGTCGGCACCGGGTTGTCGCTGTGGTAGCCGACCGCAAGTCGCGATGCGTCGGCGTCACCGAGGGTGATCGTAACGCCGGTCATTCCAGCGGCAGTGTTGAAGAACGCACGTTGCAGGGCCTCATAGTCACGCCCATAGACCCGTTCCAGGATGTGCGCGGTCAACTGGGATCCGGCGCTGGAGTACGCGTACTCCTTGCCCGGCGCCCGGGGAATCCGCACGGCGTGCAGATCGTTGAGGAAATCGGCCTTGCCGTAACCGGCGTAGAGGGCATTGAGCTCAGCCGGTGTGCGGTGATCGGTGAAGTCGGCCAGTATCGTGTTCGCGCGCTCCGGCAGCATGTTCGGCAGGCCACTGGTGTGCGTCAGCAGGTGGCGGATGCGGATCGGCGCGCCCTGGTACTGCAGGTTCGGATAGTCGCCCTGCAGGTAGGTGCGAACGTCGTCATCCAGCCCCAGTTTGCCTTCCAGCACCGCATTGGCCACCAGCGTGCCGGCCAGGGTCTTGCTCAACGAGCCGATCTCATAGAGGGTGGCATCGGTCGGCGCACCCGGTTTTCCGGACTGCATGGCGCCGCGATGACGGATGAACGTCTGGCCACGGTGGACAACGCCGATCGAGGCCGAGTGCAGCAATGGCTGCTCGATCAGGGTCTGGGCCACCGCTTCGATATCCGCACCCGGATCCTGGGCCGGCACCGCTGTATCGGCGCAGCCGGCGGCCAGCAGCGCGGCCGACAGGACAAAGGCGTGAAGCCAGCGCCGGGTTCGGGCCGTGTCCGGTGTGGCGTCCATGCGCTGGCACGTAGGAGAAGTTGGGGCGCTCACGATAGCGGATCGGCGGCGGTGGCCGCAGGTGCCATCCGACACCTGCGGCCGACCCGCCTCAACCCGGCGCTCTACCCTGCCCGCTCAGCGCTGGTAGTCCTTCAGGAACAGCCAGGTGATCAGCGTGGCATCCGGGCCCTTCGGGTCGGTGAACGGCAGGCCCGACTGGCTGCCACTCCAGGCATGGCCCATGCCCTGCACCACATAATGCTGGGCCAGCGTGCGGCCGCCGTAGCGGTAGGTATCCACGGTGTAGGCGCGCCCACCCGGTACCTGGCCGTGATAGGTGCTGGTCGGCTGGTACTTCACCGAATCGTTGTCCAGGCCATCATCGGCCAGGTCGTTGGTCTGCAGGAACTGGCGCACGGCCTGCTGCCCGTTCACCGGGTTGACGGTGAGATCGGCGCTGCCATGGAACACCAGAACCGGCAGCGGCCGTGGCGAGGGCGAGCCCGAGCACTGCCAGGCCAGGCGCCCGTTGCTGTCCGGCGAATAGATGCTGCCGGCCAGCAACGCATACGCGCTGCCGGAAATGGTGGTGGCGCCCTTGAACATGCCGCCGGAATGGATGGCGCCGGCGGCGAACACATCCGAGTAGCAGGCCAGCATGATCGAGGTCATCGCACCGCCGGCCGAAATGCCGCTCACATAGACCCGATGCGGATCCACGCTGTAGTCGGCCTTCACCTTGTCGACGATGCCGGCCAGGATCGACGGCTCGCCGCTGTCGCGGGCCTGGTTGATCGGCAGCTGCCAGTTCCAGCAGCGCGCCGGGTTGGAGGTGACGTTCTGCCGTGGATAGACCACGAGGAAGCCCTCGGTGTCGGCCACATCGTTGAACCCGGAGGCCTCGCCCATCAGGTTCGGGCCGTTGACGCAGCCGTGCAGGACCAGCAGCAGCGGTAATGGCTGGGCGCCGTCGTAGCCGGCCGGTACCCAGACCTGATATTCGCGGGCGCCGAACAGATTGCCGTACAGGGCGATGTCCCAGTGCCCGGCCGGCGCGGCAGCGAAGGCACTGCCGACCGTAGCCAACCCGGTGCACAGCACCAGCAACATCGCCTTGATTGAATCGAATGCGGATTTCATGGCCAGATCCTCCTGCATGAGTCGTGGGTGACGGGGTACCGGGCAGCACGTGCGGCGGGGGCGCGTGGCCAGTATCCGCATCCGGGCGCGGCTGCCGACTGGACCTAGGTCCACTCGTGAGCGCCGGATGACACCGCTAGCCTTGGCAGCAGGGGTGGCATCGGGCCATCTGCAATGGACCTGCCTGGGGAGGATGGAATGAGACGGAATGGCTTGAGCCTGATGATCGGCATGCTGCTGGCCTCCGCGCCGGCGCTGGCGCAGGAGGCGCCGGCGACCGGACCGGCCACGGCCCGCTCTGCCACCCCGACCAATCTGGACAGCATCAAGGTGACCGCGCGCAAGCGCGAGGAAACCCTGCAGGAAGTGCCGGTGGCGGTCACCGCGTTCACCTCCGAGGCGTTGGACAGGATGAACGTGCAGGACATCAGCGACCTCGATGCGCAGGTGCCCAATCTGACCATCTATGCGGCGCGCGGCGCCAGCAGCACGGTCACTGCCTATATCCGCGGCATCGGCCAGTCCGACCCCACCTGGGGCGCCGACCCCGGCGTGGGCATCTACCTGGATGATGTGTATATCGCCCGGCCGCAGGGCGCGCTGCTGGATGTGTTCGATGTGTCGCGCATCGAAGTGCTGCGCGGGCCACAGGGCACGCTGTACGGCAAGAACACCATTGGCGGCGCGATCAAGTACATCTCGCGCGGCCTGCCCACCCAGACCGAGGGTTTCGCCCAGATCACGGTGGGCAACTACAGCCAGCTCGACGCCAAGGCCGCCCTTGGTGGCCCCATCGGGGGTGCCGACAGCGGCCTGCGTGCCCGCGTGGCGGTGGCCAGCATGAACCACGACGGTTTCGGCGAGAACACCTTCACTGGCCAGCCGGTCAGCGACAAGCAGATCAACGCGGCGCGCCTGGACCTGGGCGCCTACGCTGGCGATGACCTCGACGTGCAGTTCGCACTGGACTGGATCGATGACCAGTCCGGCATGCGCGGCTCGAAGATGCTGGCACCCAACCCGTTCCTGCGCGCCTACGCGCCGATGGACAGCCGTTACGACATCCGTTCGGGCATGCGCAACCTCAACAACGTGGAGACCAAGGGCGCATCGGCCACGCTGAACTGGCGGCCCAATGAAGATGTTGCGGTGAAGTACGTGGTGGCCAAGCGTGAATCGGACAGCGCGGCCAATATCGATTTCGACACCACGCCGGTGAAGCTGGCCGACGTCAGCGGCACCTACAACGACAACCAGGTCAGCAACGAAGTGCAGCTGAACTACGATGCCGGCGGCCGCGTGCGTGGCGTGGTGGGGGTCTACCAGTTCAGCGGCGAGGCCGGTGGACAGATCCAGAACAACTACTTCAGCGCGCAGTTCGCCGACAACCAGGGCAAGGTGCTGACCGACAGCATCGCGCTGTACGCGGACTGGACCTTCGACCTGACCCGCGCGCTGAAGCTTGACGTGGGCGCGCGCTACACCGACGAGGACAAGCGCGCGATCGTGCTCAACCGCCTCTACGCCGACCCGGGCTTCAGCCGGCCGGTGGCGGTGACCGCAGACTTCGACAAGAAGACCAACTTCAAGAATGTCTCGCCCAAGGTCTCGCTGGATTACCAGATCACTCCGGACATCATGGTCTACGGGCTGGCCACGCGTGGTTTCAAGTCCGGCGGCTACAACATCCGCGCCAATGCCGTGGCAGTGCCGCGCTCGGCCGAGCCGTTCGATGACGAGACCGTGGACAGCTATGAGGTGGGCAGCAAGATGGCCTTCCTCGACCAGCGCCTGTTCCTGAACCTGTCGGCTTTCTACAACAAGTACAAGGATATCCAGCTGTCGGTGTTCACCGGCCTGGACACCAATGGCGATGGCATCGACGATTCGTTCTTCGGCGACTTCACCAATGCCGGCGCCGGCACCGTCAAGGGCCTGGAACTGGAGTACCAGTACCTGCCGAGCCGGCACTGGCTGATCTCGGGCAACCTGGCCTGGCTGGACACCCGGTACGACGAGTACATGGACCGCGGCGTCAATGTGGCCGACCAGATGAAGTTCACCAATGCTCCGGATTTTTCCGGCGCGTTGAACGTGGAATACCGCACCGACCTGGCCAACGGCGGCAATCTCTCGGCGCGGGTGGGCTACAGCTACCAGAGCGAGGTATGGCCGACCACCGACCTGAGCCCGGTGATCCGCCAGGACGGCTATGGACTGGTCAATGCCGGTGTGATCTGGCGCCGTGACGATGCCTGGACCTTCTCGTTGCAGGGCACCAACCTGGCCGACAAGGCGTACCGCACCACCGGCTACAACATCCCGGCGGTCGGCACCCTGATTGGCTTCTACGGACCGCCGCGCCAATATAGCCTGAGCGTCCGCTACGATTTCTAGGAACCCTCTGCATGACGCAGTCCTGTGTAGATCTGTACTGGAACAGCAACGATGGCCTGCGCCTGCATGCGCGCGACCATGCCCCGGCCGCCGGGCAGGCGCCACGCGGCACGGTGGTCTGCATCCCGGGCCTGACCCGCAACGGTGCCGACTTCGATGCGCTGGCCGATTCACTCACTGCGGCAGGATGGCGGGTGATCGCCGTTGACCTGCGCGGGCGCGCCGGCTCGGAACGTGCGAAGGACCCGGCCAGCTACAACCCGCGCACGTATGCCGATGACATGGTGGCGCTGCTGCACTCGCAGAACATCGGCAAGGCGGTGTTCGTCGGCACCTCGCTGGGCGTGCTGGTCACCATCACCCTCGCCTCGCGCGCACCGGGGCTGATCGCTGCGGCGGTGCTCAACGATGCCGGCCCCAAGGTGCCGCGCGAGGCACTGGTGCGGATCGGCAAATATGCCGGCAAGCCTGTGCCACCGATGGATCTGCCGCAGGCCACCGCCTACGTCGAATCGATCGGCAAAGCGTCCTTCCCGCGTTTCGGGCCGGACGACTGGCGTGCGATGGCGGTGCGCACGTTCCGGCCGCGCGGCGATGGTTTGCTGGAGCTGGACTACGACCCGGCGGTGATCCGCACCACCCGGCCCTGGCTGCTGTGGCTGCTGCGGCCGGTGCTGTGGCGGGCGGTGCGCGGCCTGACCGCGCGGGTGCCGGTACTGGTGGTACGCGGCGCATTGTCGGACATTCTGCCGGCCGATGTTGCCCGGCAGATGGCCAGCAGTTCGGACACTGCACGGCTGGTGGAAGTGCCCGACGTAGGCCACGCGCCGATGTTGAACGAGCCCGAAGCGCGCGAGGCGATCCTGGTCCTGCTGGATCGGGTGCGATGAGCGACGGCGCGCTGCCCGCCGCGCTTGCGCCCCTGCAGCAATGGGCCGCACGCGAGCGGCTGGGACGCGCCACGCAGCTGGCGCAGTCGCGCATTGATGCCTTCGCCGATGCAACCGGCGACCATAACTGGATCCATGTCGACCCGGCGCGGGCGCGCAGCCACCTGCCCGGCGGGCAGACCATCGCGCACGGCTTCCTGCTGCTGTCGCTGACGGTGGAGGACGACGTGGCGGCACTGGCCGGCTTCCCTGGCATTGCGCATGTGCTGAATTACGGGTTGAACAAGGTGCGCTTCCTGGCACCGGTAGCCAGTGGGGCTGAAGTGCAGGTGCGCTCGCGGCTGCTGTCGCTGCAACCGCGCCAGCCCGGACAATGGCTGCTGACCCAGCACAAGGCGGTCGAGCGGGTTGCCGATGGCGCGCTGGCAGTGGTGGCTGAGCAGCTGTCACTGATCGTGCTGGCCGGCTAGCGCCGCCCGGTCCGGGTTCTCTCTACACTGGAGTGATGTTGACGCCCTCTGTCGTCCTGTTCGCCTGCATTGCGTGGACCGTACTGCTGTTCGGCGTGGCGCTGTGGGGCGAGCGCCGCGGGCATCGGCTGGCCCGGGTCTGGCCGGTGATCTATGCGCTGTCGCTGGCCGTGCACTGCACGGCGTGGACCTATTACGGGGCAGCCTCGCAGGGCGTGCAATGGGGCGTCCCGATTCCGCCGACGCTGGTCGGCATGGCGCTGATCTTTGCCTTCGGCCTGCCCTTCCTTGTGCGCCTGGGGCGGCTGGCCAGGCAGCACAACAGCGCCACCATCGCCGACCTGGTGGTGGCACGCCTGCGCGCCGACCAGGGGCTGGGCATGACCATCACCCTGGTGGCGCTGTTGGGCATCATTCCCTACATCGCGCTGCAGCTGAAAGCGGTCAGCCAGGGCCTGGGCGCGCTGCTGGGCGATCGCTTCGCGCCTGCGGGCTGGCAGCTGGACATGTCGTTCTGGTTCGCGCTGACGATGGCTGCGTTCACCCTGCTGTTCGGCGCGCGCAAGGCCTCGGCCACCGAGCACAATCATGGCATCGTGGTGGCGCTGGGGCTGGAATCGATCCTGAAGCTGGTGGCGTTGCTGGCCATCGGCCTGTACGCCGCGCATTCGGTGCAGCAGGCTGGAACGCCGCTGCTGCAGAAGATGACGCAGCTGCCAGCGCCGGTGGTGTTGCCGGACTACCTCACCATGGTCGCGCTCGGTGCGATCTCTGCCTTCACCCTGCCCCACCAGTTCCATGTGGGCGTGGTGGAGCTGCGCCAGTCGTCGGACCTGAAGACGGCGCGCTGGATGTTCCCGGTCTACCTGCTGCTGATCGGACTGCCGTCGGTACCGATGGCGCTGGCCGGCAGCGCGGCGTTGCCGGCGTCGGTATCGCCGGATCTGTATGTGCTGGCCCTGCCGCAGGCCGACGGGCACCACCTGCTGGCCCTGCTGGCCTATCTGGGCAGCCTGAGCGCGGCCACCGGCATGATGATCCTGTCCGGCCTGACGCTGTCGATCATGCTCGGCAACCATGGCTTCGGTTCGCGCCTGCTGGGCGGGATCGAACACGGTGTGGCCAGCGCCGACCTGCGGCCGCGCGTGCTGGCGTTCCGCCGCGCCGGCATCGTTGTTGTGTTCCTGATGGCGTGGCTGTACAGCCGCGCGATGAGCGGCACCGAGGCGCTCAGCGACTTCGGCCTGATGTCGTTCACCGCGCTCTCGCAGCTGGCACCGGCGGTACTGCTGGCAGTCTATCGCCCGCGCACGCCCTCCCCGGCGATCATCGCCGGTATCGTGCTGGGCTCGCTGGCCTGGCTGTGGCTGGTGCTGCTGCCGATGGTGATCCCCGCCGCATCGCCGTCGGCCGACACCGACGCGCTGCACTGGCTGAGCGTGGTCTCGCTGCGCCTGCAGCCGGGGCATATCGCGCTCAGCATGGGCGCCAGCCTGGCGGTCAATCTGCTGACCGTGGCCCTGGTGGCACGCGCGGTGCGGCCGACATTGCCGCCCCGCCAGGACGCGGTGGCGGCAGCCTCGTTGCGCAGGACCGCAGGTCGTTTCCTGGGGCAGGAACGTGCGCGCCAGTTGATGGGAGGGTACGCCGGACAGCTGCTGGATGACGATCGGGTCACGGCCATCGAACGCGAGCTGACGGCGGTGGTCGGCGCTGGCATGGCCCGGTTGCTGGTCGAAGCGGCACGTGACGGCGGTGCCGCCCCGCTGGAAGCGGTCACCCGCGCGGTGGGTGAAGCCACCCAGGTACTGCGCTTCAACCAGCGCCTGCTTGAGGCTGCGTTGGAGAACATGAGCCAGGGCATCAGCGTGGTCGATGCACAGTTGCAGCTGGTGGCCTGGAACAGCCGCTATGCCGCGCTGTTCAAGTTCCCGCCGGAGCTGTTGCAGGTGGGGCAGCCGGTGGCGAACCTCACTGCGTGGGCGCTGGGGCAACTGGACATCGGCAACGCGGACGGTGATTCGCCAGCCAGGGCATTGCAGCGTCGCGTGGCGCACATGCGCCGCGGCACGCCGCACCTGTCCGAGCGCGTGTTCCCGGATGACACGATCGTGGAGATCCGCGGCAATCCGATGCCGGGCGGCGGCTACGTCGCCACGTTCACCGATGTCACCGCCTTCCGCCGTGCCGAAGATGCGCTCAAGCGCAGCAATGAAACCCTCGAGCGCCGCGTGCAGGAGCGCACCGCGCAGTTGCAGCATGCCGTGCAGGAGGCCGAGCGCGCCAATGTGGCCAAGACCCGCTTCCTCACCGCCGTCGGTCACGACCTGATCCAGCCGCTGCACGCGGCGCAGTTGCTGACCGATGCCATGTCGCAGCACATCGAATCGGAGTTCCTCGACAGCTTCCTGCGCCAGATCCGCAGCGCGCTGGATTCCACCGATGACCTGCTGTCGGGGCTGCTGGACATCTCGCGCCTGCAGGCCGGCGGACTGGTCGCCGATCCGCGACCGTTCGCCTTGTCGAGCGTACTGGACCCGCTGGCCCAGGAGTTTGCCGTGCTTGCCGCAGCCCGCGGACTGCATTTCGGCTATGTGCGCACCGGCGCCTGGGTCCACAGCGATCCTTTGCTGCTGCGCCGGGTGCTGCAGAATTTCCTGGCCAATGCGATCCGCTATACCCGCCACGGCGGCGTGCTGCTGGGCGTCCGCCGGCAGGGGGAGCGGTTGTCGATCGGCGTGCACGACAGTGGCGCCGGAATCGCAGCGGAGCAGCAGGCGGTTGTTTTCGAGGAGTTCCATCGGGTCGACCGCAGCAACGGCCAGGGACTGGGCCTGGGCCTGACCATCGCCCGCGGCATCGCCGACCTGCTGGACGCACCGCTACAGCTGCGCAGTGCGCCGGGGCGCGGCTCAGCCTTCTCGATCAGCGTGGCACGCGCCACGCCACCGGCCATGCCAAGCGCCGTGCCGGCGGCCATCGGCAACAGCACCCTCAAGGGCGTTCACGTGCTGATTGTGGACAACGACGAAGAGGCGCTGCAGGCGCTGCGGCAGCTGCTGCTGTCGTGGGGATGCGAGGTCACTGCAGTGACGGACGTAGCAGCCATCGGGTCCTCGGCGCAGCAGGCTGCGCTGTGGCTGTTCGACTACCACCTGGATGATGGCGATACCGGCGTGGCGCTGTGGAAGCGCCAGGCGGCCCTGCACGGGCCCCGCCCCACCGTGATCCTGAGCGCCGATACCGGCAGCGCCACCCGCGACGCGGTGCGGGCGGCGGGCCTGTCGCTGTTGAGCAAACCGTTCAAGCCCCTGGCCTTGCGCTGGGCGATCAACCATCTGCTGGCAACGGCCAGCACCACCTGACCGTCAACGGTCCGGCGCTGCTTCGATCTGCCGCGACGGATCGGCGAGGCCCATTTCATGCAGCACGCGAATGGCCTGTGCGCGGTTGCGCACGCCCAACCGCTCCATGATGCGGGTCATGTGCGCCTTGACCGTGCGCAGCTGCACGCCCAGCCGATCGGCGATCTGCTTGTTGAGCAGGCCTTCGGCGACCAGGCCCAGTACCCGGTACTGATGCGCGGACAGGCTGGCCAGGCGCGCGGCCAGGTCGGCGTCCTTGCTGAAGGGCGCCACGCGTGCCACCGGCTCGCGCAGCAACGCCGGAACCCAGCGTTCGCCTTCCAGCACCGAGCACAGTGCGGAGTGGAGTTCGGTCAGGCCCGAGCTCTTGGGCAGATACGCGGCCGCGCCGAGATCGAGGGCGCGTCGGATGACCTGCGGCTCTTCATTGGCCGAGACGATGATGACGGCCAGGCCGGGTTGCAGGGCGCGCAGCGTGGCCAATCCGGCCAAGCCGTGATTGCCGGGCATGTGCAGGTCGAGCAGGAGCAGATCGATCGACTGGCGTTCGACGATCTCCAGCACGCCATCGAGTGATGCGGCTTCGCTGATCTGCAGGTCGGCAACGGCTTCCTCCGCCGCGCGGTGCAGGGCCGCGCGGAACAGCGGGTGGTCATCGGCGATGAGCAGGGTGGGCATGTCCTGGCGAGCGTAGCAAAAAGGTTGGTAGGCAGGCACGGGGACCTAGGTACGCTGGCGCGCACCGCTGGCAGGGCTAGTGTGGGCAGACACACGCCGGCCGCAGGCCGGGTTCCCACAAGGAAGCGCCATGCCATCCACCACTGATCACACCGCACATGCCTATCCCCTGCTGATCAAGCAGCTGCTGCTGACGCCACTGGCGGTGAGTCCCCAGCAGGAGATCGTATGCGGCGACCATGTCCGCTTCGATTACCGCACGTTGCAGGAGCGCATCGGCCGGCTGGCCGGGATGCTGACCGCGCTGGGCGTGCGACAGGGCGATACCGTGGCCGTGATGGACTGGGACAGCAACCGCTATCTGGAAAGCTACTTCGCCGTGCCCATGCTCGGCGCGGTGCTGATGATGGTGAACATCCGCCTGGCCCCGGAACAGATGGCCTATACGCTCAACCACAGCGGCGCGCGGGTGCTGCTGGTCCATCGCGAGTTCCTGCCCTTGCTGGACAGCCTCCACGGGCAGCTGCCGGACATCCGCACGCGCGTGCTGCTGCAGGATGACGACGGCCCGTTGCCGACCGGTTTCGCCGCCGAGTACGAGGCGGGCCTGCGCCAGGCTACGCCCGTCACGGATTTTCCGGAGTTCGACGAGAACACCCGTGCGACCACGTTCTATACGACCGGAACCACCGGCCTGCCCAAAGGGGTCTATTTCAGCCATCGGCAGCTGGTGCTGCATTCGCTGGCGGCGATGGCCGCACTGGGCAGTGCCGCCAGCCAGGGCCGGCTGCACCGGGATGATGTCTACATGCCGATCACACCGATGTTCCATGTACACGCGTGGGGCGTGCCCTATGTGGCCACGCTGCTGGGCATCAAGCAGGTCTACCCGGGGCGCTACCTGCCGGGCATGCTGCTGGCACTGATCGCGCGCGAAAAGGTGACCTTCTCGCACTGCGTTCCGACCATCCTGCATATGCTGCTGGAGCATCCCGCCGCAGCGGATACCGACCTGAGCCGCTGGAAAGTGATCATCGGCGGCGCCGCCCTGCCGCGTTCGCTGGCTCAACGGGCGTTGGCGCGCGGCATCGACATCTTCGGCGGCTATGGCATGTCCGAGACCTGCCCGCTGCTGACCCTGGCCCAGATCGACATCGACGCCACTGGCGGGCCGGAGGAGGCGCTGTCGCTGCGCACCAAGGCGGGCATTCCGGTGCCGCTGGTCGACCTGCGCATCGTCGATGCCGACCTGCGCGATGTCGCCCACGACGGCATCGCCACCGGCGAAGTGGTGGTTCGTGCACCCTGGCTGACCCAGGGCTATCTGCACAACCCGGACGCTTCGGCCGCGCTGTGGGAAGGCGGCTATCTGCATACTGGAGACATCGGCAACATCGATGGCGGTGGCTACCTGCGGGTCACCGACCGCATCAAGGATGTGATCAAGACCGGCGGCGAATGGATCTCCTCGCTCGCGCTGGAGGACATCATCGCGCTGCATCCGGCGGTGAGCGAAGTGGCGGTGATCGGCATTGCCGACACGAAATGGGGCGAGCGCCCGCTGCCGCTGGTGGTCACCCACGCCGGAAGCGAGGTGAGCGAGGCCGAGATCATCGAGCAGGTGGCGGCGCGCAGCCGCGCCGGCGACATCTCGCGCTACGCGATTCCCGAACGCGTGCAGTTCGTGGCCTCACTGGAGCGCACCAGCGTCGGCAAGATCAACAAGAAAAGGCTGCGTTGCCTGCATGATCCTGCGGTGGGTAGCCTCGGCTGAGGCCGGCTGCGCGGTGGCGGGTGGATTGGCCGGTGCGTCAGGCCACCTGGCGGAAACCGATGTGGGTGCCGGTTTCGTGCTCGTCCTCGATGACGAATGCGACCGCCTCATGCGGAAAGTGGATCCGCTGCTTGATGACATTGGCGCCATGCATGAACGAGCGCACCGCGAACAGGTAGGTGGGGTGCGAGGCATCAAGCTCGGAGCACACCACGCACGGCTGGCCAAACCAGGTGCCATCGGGCCCTTTGCTGGCGTAACACTTGCTGGTGGTGGATTGCGGGTCGAGTACGACCAGATAGCGCATGGCGGAATCCTGTAAGGGGGTGATCCACCGCAACGCTAACGGGCCAAAGGCCCGATGAACATCGAACTATTCCGAAACTGCATCGCCAGTCCGGCAGGAGGCGCCCGGCGTTCAGCCGGGCGGCGTCTCCTGCGCGAACCGGCGGCCATTCATGGGGTCTTGCCGTTGGACAGCACGCGCTGCTTGGCGGCTTCGAACTCGGCCTCGGTGAGCGCGCCGTTGGCCTTCAGCTCGGCCAACTGCTTCAGTTCATCGGCAAGCGAGCCCGCGCTGCCGCTGCCCGCGCCACCTGCGCGCGCCACGGTTTCCGCCGGTGCCGGCGGCAGGGAAGCCACGGCCTTGGCGCACGCCGTGCCCACCAGGTCCAGTTCGCGGCTGTTGCCCATCTCCAGATACTTCACCTGGCCCTCTTCACCCAGAACCACGACAAACGCATTGGTTCCGACGTAGCCGCCCATGCGGTTCTTGGCGTTCACCGTGCCGCAGGTCCAGTAACCATCCACGGCCTTCTGCAGCAGCGGCCTCCAGCTGCCGCGCAGAAAACCGTAGGGCATGTCGATGCGGGCCGATTCCGGGTCGAACAGGCGGCCACGCACCGCTTCCTGGGCGATGCGGCGGAACTGGCTCTGGTCGATCTCGGTGCGCTTGTAGAGCGTTTCCGCCCCCGGCCAGCGCTCGGTTGCTGCCACCAGTTCCGCGTAACGGTCCTGGCCCAGGTACTTCTCGATCTGCACCCGCTGCTTGCGCATGACGTCGATCATGTTGCTGCGCGCGTCCGGCTCCCACTGGGCCTCGGCGATTCGCTGCTTCAGCGCTTCGTGGATCAGTCCGGCCTGCCGCGACGGGTCGATGCCCTTGGCGGCTTCGCCACACTGCGCCGCCAGCACGGCCATGCTGCCACCCAGATCCCTGCGCGCACTGAGCGTATCGGCGCACACCTGGTAATTGCCGCTCGCGGCGGCATCCAGGCCGCTCAGCACCGCCTCCATGCGCGAACGGGCATTGCCGCACGGCAGCGACAGCTCCGTGCGGGTGCCGGCGCGTTCCACCACCACCGGTACGGTCAGGTCGGGCCCGATGCCCCTGAGCACGACACCCACTGCATCCTTGGATCTGCCGGCTACATCCTGGCCGTTGAGGGCAAGCAGGCGGTCGCCCGGCTGCAGTACGTTGCCGCCGGAAACACTGGTGACTACCGCCGTGTCATTGGTGGTGGCCGCCAGATTGCAGCGATCCATCGGCTCTCCCACCCTGCGCAGCTCCTTGGCTGCCGCCTTGGCCTGGCTCTTGAGCGAGCCGCTCTGCGCGGAGCTGGTAAAAGGTGTGGCCAGCGCTGCGACCAGCAGCAGCGATCCACCGAGAATTCCGTTCTTCATGCTTCCCCCTGGGAATCCGTTCGCATTGATGAATCAGGCGATTATAGCGTTTGCCGATGGCCTGCAGCCGCCTCGCACAGCGATGGCCTGGCGGACGCTACGGGTGCGCGTTGTGGTCCTTTGCACTGTCGACCGGATCGACCAGTGCGCCCAGGACTGGGGCATGCCAGGGGTCGGTTACGATCCGCACGTGCGAGTAGCCCAGATCGATGAGCGCATACAACCGGTGCCGTCCATCGACGATGCGGACCCGTCCGTGCTCGCTGCCCAACCATGGGGTGTAGATCGGCGCGCCCTCAAGGATCGTCGCCATGGCGCCGTCGTACTTCCACGCCTTGAAGGTTTCGTCATCGCGCTGGAAGGCCGTGTCCGCCCAAAGCGAGTTACCGCGCAGTGCGTTGCGCAACAGGGTCAGGTTGACGCGCAGGTAGACCCGCTCTTCGGACTGCGTTGTTGTATTCAGGTAATGGGGATAGTCCTTCGCGGCCCCCTGCGCCTTCCCATGCACGTCTCCGTGAGCATGTGCCGATTCCATTGATACTCCATCGCCTGTGGTCGTTCCCGCTAGCGGCCGCAGGCCGACATTCTTGAGCCCTCACCCAAAGCGCTGCATCCATCTGCGGCCCGGCAACGTAGCTTAGGTGCCCGCATCTGGCGGGCGCCCAATCGAGGGACGTACCGTGAACGTTCTCCAGCGTATTGCCACTGCTGCAGGTTTCGCCGTATTTGCTTCCGCCGCGACGGTCAGCTTTGCGGCCGGCCCGGTCATGGTCGGTGGTGCGGAGATGTATCCGACCCGCACCATCGTCGCCAATGCGATCAATTCCAAGGACCACACCACCCTGGTGGCCGCCGTGAAGGCCGCCGGCCTGGTCGACACCCTGAATGGTGCAGGCCCCTTCACCGTTTTCGCACCCACCAATGCGGCCTTCGACAAGCTGCCGCCCGGTACGGTGGATGCGCTGGTGAAGCCTGAAAACAAGGCCCAGCTCACCCGGATCCTCACTTACCACGTGGTGCCCGGCAATTACAGCGCCATGCAGTTGATGGCCGATGTCCGGAAGCATGGCGGCAAGGCCACCCTGAAAACCGTCGAAGGCGAGCCTCTGACCGTTGCGCTGCACGACGGAAAGCTGTGGCTTGTCGATGCCAAGGGCGGAAAGGCCGCGGTCAGCATTGCCGACGTCGCCCAGTCCAACGGCGTGATCCACGTGATTGATTCGGTGCTGATGCCGAAGTAGCGGCGCCACCGCGGCGGATACGCTCGCCGTGTCCGCCGTGGCCGTCTGTCTACGTGACGGGTCACGCCGACGTTCACGCCCCGCCGCCACGGGCTCGGCAATAGTGGCGTTCTCCCGCCCTGGAAGGTGAAACCCTGATCCTGATGCGCTACCGGCACTGGCCCCGACCGATACGCGTGGCGCTGCGCGCACTGCTGGTGGTCTATGCCGTCTATCTGCTGGCCGGCAACCTGTTTCTCAATACACCGCTGTTCGATCAGGTCACCAACCGCAAGCCCCACAAGTTCGTGATGACCACGGGCCCGGCCATGACTGTGCTGCCCGGGCATGTCATTGCCTGGAACGTGCATATGCGCGGGCATGTGAACCATACGGTGTACGTGCTGCACGCCGAGCGCGCCAGCGCCCGGCTGGCCGTGCTGCCGCTGTTCCAACGCCAGGTACGGGTGCCACGGCTGCAGGCCACCGGCGTTTCAGCCGAGATCAGCCGGGTCGAGGACGCCATCCCTCCCCCTCCCCGCAGCGACCAGGGCTGGACGCTGCGCTTCGACGCGATCCACAGCGACAGCATCCGCAGCGCCCGCTTTGGCAAACTGCTGATCATCGGCCGGGGCCAGGGCACGGTCGGTTTCGTCAAGCAGCTGCGCGGTGGCCCGTCGGAACTGCTCGACTCCACCGTCACCTTCAAGGAAGCCGACACCAGCTTCGATGGCGTGCAACTGCTGGGCGACATGAACCTGACCGCGCGCTTCAGCTATCCGCGCCACTATCGGGACCAGGCGCCGGGCCTGGCCAAACTGAAGCTGCTGCGCGCCGCGCTGAGCGTCGATGCCCGCAGCCAGGGCCTGCGCATGGATACCGAGGCGCTGCGGCCGAAGATTGCCAGCTCGCCCGTGGCCGGCCGGCTGCGCGCCGAGTTGCATCTTGCGAACGGGCAACTCCAGCCCGGTGACCATGCGCTCTGGCATGTGCCCTTGCAGATGGGCGACGGTGCGCCCGATCGCGGCGTGCTCGCGCTCCAGCTGAATGTGGCCGACGATCTGCGCCTGCAGGCGCGCTTGCCGCCACGACCGGGCTCGGGCGCCGAAGTCGACGCGGACCTGCATATCCGCAGCCGCGAGATCCCGTTCCAGCAGCCCTCCCAGCTGCTGGAGCGCAGCTCAGGCACGGTGCGTGGCGAATGGGCCTTCACTTCGCTCAACTGGATCCCTGCCCTGTTCGTGCGCAAGCCCTGGCTGCAACTGGACGGCGGCGGCACGCTGAAAGCCGATCTGCGCCTGCGCAATGGCGAGCTGATCGAAGGCAGTACGGTGGACATTCCTGCCGCTGAGGCGGTGGCCGAGGTCGCCGGCGTTCGTCTTGCCGGCACGGCCAGTGCACATGGCGAATTGAAGGCCGGCACACCCAGCCAGGCGCTGCTCGCGGTGCGCCTGCCACGCTTCAGCGCACGCCCGAGCGACGCCAAGGACGTGCGACTGTTCGATGGCCGCGACCTGGCGCTGGACCTGAGTGGCGATGGACGCCTGCAGGAACTGCGCAAGGGTGTACGCGCACGTCTGCGCTTCAGCGAGGCCGACATTCCCGATCTGGCCGCCTATAACCGCTATCTTCGCTCGCCCCAGGTGCGCCTGCTGAGCGGCATCGGCGTGCTCAGCGGCGATGCCACCCTCGATACCGACGGCCGCGTTGGCCATGGCAGCGCACGTCTTCTGGGGCAAAAGGCACAGGCCAAGGTTGCCGGGCTGGATATGGGCGGCGACGTTGAGGTCAATGCAACACTTCGCCGCGGCGACTTCAACCAGCGTCATTTCGACCTGTCCGGCACCACCGTTGCGCTGCGCAATGTGCAGGTGAGCGGCACGCCGCGTGACACGGCCTGGCAGGGGCGCGTTGCCTTCAAGCGCGGTCGCATCGATGCACAGTCGCCATTCCAGGTGGATGCCACCACCGATCTGACCCTGAGTGATGCGCGCCCCCTGCTGGCACTGTTTGCCCAGCGCACCGATTATCCGCGCTGGACCTTGTCGCTGCTGGATTCCGGCCAGATCGACGCACAGGCCAGGCTGCGCTGGCGTGCAGGCCACCTGGTGGTCGACAACCTGCAGGCGGAGAACGATCGGCTGTCGGTGCGCGCGCGACTGGACCTGCTGGAACAACGCAAGCGCGGCGACCTCTACCTGCGCTGGGGGCTGCTGGGCGCAGGTATTGAACTGGACGGCGGCCAGCGCCATTGGCATCTGGCCAAGGCTCGGGAGTGGTTCGAGCAACAGCCCGGCCTGCTGCCTGCCAGTGAGGAGTCCGGTGCCGCAGGCACCTCAGACTGATCAAACGGGCACTGCATCCATTTGCCCCCGTAGTACGTATACGGGGGCATGTGCAACGGGGAGCTGGGCCGGAATGAAGTGGAGCACGCAGGCGCTGGGCGCCCTCGGATGGTTCACGATCACCTTTACCGCCGCTGCGCTCGGGGCGTGGGCGTCCACTTCGGCGGCCAGCTTCTACGCCACCCTCGCACTGCCGGCCTGGGCACCACCTGCAAGCCTGTTTGGCCCGGTCTGGACCCTGCTCTACGCCATGATGGCGGTTGCCGCCTGGCTGGTCTGGCGCGAACGTGGCACAGCAGCAACCCGGCCTGCACTGACGCTCTATCTTCTGCAGCTCGGCGTCAATGCGCTCTGGAGCTGGCTGTTCTTCGGCTGGAGGCTGGGGGCGCTCGCCTTCCTCGACATTCTGCTGCTTGTGATGCTGGTGGTCGCAACCCTCATCGCCTTCGCGCGCATACGCGCCCTTGCTGCGGTAATGCTGCTGCCCTATCTGGGCTGGATCACATTTGCCTCGGCACTCAATCTCGCGGTGTGGCGCGCCAACCCCGGAGTGCTGTGAGCGCCTCGCAGGCGGGTCATGCCAGTACCGGGACCTGCGGGCACCAGGCACGCAGCAGCGCCGGCTTGAATGCCTGCTGGCCGCAACCACCCGGGCATCGCACCACGCGTGCGCTGGAATGGCTGACCAGGCCCTGCCCTTCTTCTGCCTTGAACACGGTCTCGCAGCTCAGGCAGCGCGCAACCACGGAGTACAGATGCAGGAGTCGGCCACCGGCAGGGTCCTGCAGCGCATCCACGTCCAGCAGTTCAAACTGGCAGCTGTCGGGCAGCAGGCGGTACGGCCTGGATGGCAGGGTGTGCAGGTTCACGGGCGTAAGGGCGGGTGGGTGTGCGTTCAGCGTAGGAAAGCGGGTGTCGAGCCGGCGTGCAGCGCACATGCACTGGCCGCGAAATCTGCACGTGCCTCTACGGCCGACTCTGCTACCGTGCCCCGCAATGCCTACTCCCCCCCCGCCCCCGCAACCGCCCTTGGCGGCCCTTCTCAGTGTTGTGCTCAAGACGCATACCCGCGACGTGCATGATCGCCTGGACCAGCACCTGCTGAAGCAGCGTATCTTTGCCTCCCGCGAACGCTATCTTTGCTTTCTGCGTGTCCAATGGCACTTCCACGAGGCGGTTGCTTCCCTCGACCGAAGCGCAGACGCCGCAGCGGGACGCCTGCAGTTGATAGTGCACGACCTCGCTGATCTGGGCGCGCGACCGCCCACCGCGCATGGCTGGCGACCCTCGCTGCACGTTGCCAGCCCCGCCGCCGCGCTCGGCTGGCACTACGTGGCTGAAGGCTCGACGCTGGGTGCCGCCGTTCTGCTGAAGGCGGCAGCGGCGCTGGACCTGCACGGCCGCTACGGTGCGCGCCACCTGGCGCCGTCACCACTGGGCGTCGCCGAATACTGGAGGCGCGCACGCGAGCGGCTCGATGCGGTCGCACTGGACAGTACCGGGCAATCGCAGGCCTGTGCCGGCGCCTCGGATGCCTTCCAGTTCGTACGCCGCTGCGTGGATGAAGAATTCAGTTTCGAATGAAATGCCCTTCCACCTGCAGGAAGTTGTAGGCCAATGGGGACTTTTGCTTCACCATCAAACAACGCTGCGCTTGAGATCCACCGCGCGCGACCTTTCAATCGAGAGCCCCGCCTTTGATGTCATCTGTCGAACCCGCGCACGATTCCCCGCTCACCAGCTGTGCGCGCGAACCAATCCATACGCCCGGCGCCATCCAGCCTTACGGCGTACTGCTGGTCGTGGATCCGGAATCATTGCGCGTGCACGAGCGCGCGATCAGCCAGTCCTCACTGCTGCAGCAGCATGGTGAGCCGCTGACACAACGCATCGATGAAGTGCTGGGTGGCGTGCTCGCCCCCTTCACGGCGTTGTTCCAGCAAGCGGCCATCGGCAGCAGCGCGCATGTCGGTGCCGTGCATCTGGATGGACATGGCCGGCATCAACTGCTGGTCCACCGCTCGGCCACCGACCTGCTGGTGGAGCTGGAGGCGCCTGTTGCCGGCCAGCCCGGTTCGCTGGAGGAGCTCTACCCCGCCATCCGCCAGCTGATGACCGACATTGAATCCGCCGCTACGGTGGAGGATCTCTGCCAGCTGGCCGCAGCGCACATGCGTCGGCTCACCGGCTTCGACCGCACCCTGGTCTATCAGTTCGATCCCGGCTGGAACGGCGTGGTGGTGGCTGAGGATGGCAACGGGCTGCTGCCGTCCTATCTGGACCTGCGCTTCCCCGAGTCGGACATCCCGGCCCAGGCCCGCGAGCTGTATCGCCGCAACCGTGTACGCCTGATTGCCGACAACAATTACACGCCCGCCCCCCTGATGCGTGCCGAGCACCATCGCGACGCGCCCGCCACCGACCTGAGCCTGGCCGTGCTGCGCAGTGTTTCGCCGGTACACCTGCACTACATGCGCAACATGGGCACCGGCGCGTCGATGTCGGTCTCGCTGGTGCATGAAGGCCAGCTGTGGGGGCTGGTGTCCTGCCACACCGTGCTGCCGCGGCGCCTGCCGTACCACGTGCGCACCGCCTGCGAGTTCATGGGCCAGATCCTGTCACTGCAGATCGCCCTGAAGGAGCGCGCGCGCGCGATCGAAGAGCGCGTGGCGCGCCGTTCGGTGCTAGTCAAGCTGCTCGCACGCATGGCCGGCGATGAGGACTTCATGGCGGCGCTGCGTCACGATGAGGCCAGCCTGCTGTCGCTGACCGGTGCGGCCGGTGCCGCCATCGTGCACAAGGGCCAGTGCCTGCGCGTGGGACAGTGCCCCGCTGCCAACGATGTGCTGGCGCTGGCCGCATGGCTGGCCAGCCAGCAGGCCGGCCAGGAAACCTACTGCACCGAGCACCTGGCCGCTGACTGGGCCCCGGCAGCTGAACTCAGCGACGTGGCCAGTGGCGTGCTGGCCGTGTCCATTTCGCAGCTGCACGACAGCTATCTGATGTGGTTCCGGCCCGAAGTGGTGCGCACGGTGCGTTGGGGCGGAGACCCGCGCAAGACCGCTGCACCTGGCACGCCGCTGTCACCGCGCAACTCGTTCGATGCGTGGAAGGAAACCGTGCACCAGCGCAGCCTGCCCTGGAGCGATGCCGACTGCGACGCCGCGCACGAGATGCGAACTGCGATCGTCGACATCGTGCTGCGCAAGGCCGAGGAAATGGCTGAGCTCAACGAGCAGCTGTTGCGCAGCAACAAGGAGCTGGAAGCCTTCTCCTATTCGGTCAGCCACGACCTGCGCGCCCCCTTCCGTCACATCGTGGGCTATTCGGAGCTGCTGGGCAGCTCGGCCGGTGAGCGCCTCAACGATACCGAGCGCCGCTTCCTGGACACCATCGTGGAATCGGCCAAGTCGGCCGGCACGCTGGTGGATGACCTGCTGAGCTTCTCGCAGATGGGGCGCTCGACGCTCGGCCGGGTCCGCCTGGACATGGCCGCAGTGGTCCAGGATGTACGCCAGAGCCTGGCCCTGGACTATGCCGGCCGCGAGGTACAATGGCACATCGCGCCGCTGCCCGAGGTCGAGGCCGACCCGACGATGATCCGCCTGGTCTGGCAGAACCTGCTGGCCAATGCCATCAAGTTCACTCGCGAGCGTGACTCGACGCTGATCGAAGTCGGCCATGTGCGTGAGGCCGAGGAAGACCACTTCTTTGTGCGCGACAACGGCTGCGGCTTCGACATGCGCTACGTCGACAAGTTGTTTGGGGTGTTCCAGCGCCTGCATCACGTCGAGGAATTCGAAGGCACCGGCATCGGCCTGGCCAACGTACGCCGCATCATCGGCCGCCATGGCGGGCGCACCTGGGCCGAAGGCGAGCCCGGCAAGGGCGCCACCCTCCACTTCACCCTACCCCGTTCCACAGGAGATAACCCATGAGGGACCTGCGGCCGATCCTCCTGGTCGAGGACAGCCCCAAGGATGCCGAGCTGACCCTGGCCGCGCTGTCGCGCTGTCAGCTGCTGAACGATGTCATCCATGTACGCGACGGCGCCGAAGCGCTGGACTACCTGCGCTGCGAGGGTAAGTTTGCCGGCGCCAACCACGGCGGGCCGGTGGTGGTCCTGCTGGATCTGAAACTGCCCAAGATCAATGGGCTGGAAGTGCTGGAACACGTCCGCGGTGATCCGCAACTGAGCAGCACGCCCATCGTCATGCTGACTTCTTCCCGCGAAGAGCAGGATCTCGTGCGTAGTTACGAACTGGGCGTGAACGCCTTCGTGGTCAAGCCGGTGGATTTCAAGGAATTCTTCGACGCCATCCAGGGCCTGGGCATGTTCTGGGGCATCACCAACCAGCCACCGCCGCATCGTCCCAATGGCTCGGGGCAGCACAATGCATGATGGATCACGCCGCAGCGAGCGCCTGCGTATCCTCATGCTGGAGGACAGTGCG
Organism: Stenotrophomonas sp. CS3K5; assembly: GCF_059515225.1. Lineage (NCBI taxonomy): Bacteria > Pseudomonadati > Pseudomonadota > Gammaproteobacteria > Lysobacterales > Lysobacteraceae > Stenotrophomonas > Stenotrophomonas sp. CS3K5. The sequence goes on along the minus strand of NZ_JCAKRX010000002.1, from coordinate 338,260 downwards.
CTTGACGCGGAGTTGATCTCCGCGCAGCTGCAGCGTGCCGGCCTGGAGTTCGAGGCCGAGCGGCTGTGGACGCGCAACGCCTTCATCGAGGCGCTCGACAGCCGGCGCTTCGACGTGATCCTCGCCGATCACGTATTGCCCGGCTTCGATGGTGATGCCGCCTTGGCGCTGGCCCGCGAGCGGGTACCGCAGACGCCTTTCATCTTCGTTTCGGGCACCCTGACCGAAGAGCTGGCAGTGCAGGCGCTGACCCGAGGCGCGCGCGATTACGTGGTCAAGCAGCGCCTGCAGCGCCTGCCCGATGCGATCCGTCGTACCCAGCAGGAAGCCCGTGAGCGCAACCAGCTCGCGCAGGCGCAGGCGGCCCTGGATGACAGCCAGGCGCAGCTGCAGCAGGTCACCGACGCGGTGCCGGCACTGATCGCCCAGCTCGACAACGAACACCGCTACCGCTTCGCCAACAAGAGTTTCCTGGACTGGCACGGCATCAGCCTGGCTGAACTGCTCGGCCGCACCGCGCGCGAGGTCAGCGGCATTTCCGCGTTCGAACACGCCCTGCCCAGCCTGGAACGCGTGCTGCTGGGTGAGCGCACCCGCTTCCAGGTTGAGCTGGTGCATCGCAGTGGCCAGTCGCGCTTCGTGCAGATGGACTGCGTGCCGCAGCGCGGCACCGATGGCAACGTGGTCGGCTATATCTGCCTGGGCAGCGATGTCTCGGGCCTGAAACAGGCCGAACTTGCACTGCGTGAGGACAACCAGCTGCTTGAGCGCCAGGTACAGGCGCGCACGGCCGAGCTGCGCGGCAGCAAGCGGCGCCTGCAGGCGATCTTCGAATCCAGCTTCCAGCACCAGGTGCTGCTGGACCTGGACGGCCATGTGGTCGATGCCAACGTGGCTTCGCTGGCCTCTGTCCTGGCCGAGAAGCACGAAGTGGTTGGCCAGCGTTTCGGGCAATCGCCGTGGTTCGCCACCACCGACGACGTCGGCGCCAGGCTGGACCGTGCAGTTGCCGAGGCCGCGCAGGGCCGCAGCTCGTTGCATTCGCTCGACCTGGAGCTGCCCACCGGCCGGCGCAGTTTCGACTTTTCGTTGCGCCCGCTGCTCGATGGCGACGGTGCGGTCACCGCCGTGGTATCCGAGGCGGTGGAAACCACCGCCCGACTGCAGGCCGAGCACGCGCTGCGCCAGTCACAGAAGATCGAGGCTGTGGGCCAGCTGACCGGCGGCATCGCCCACGATTTCAACAACATCCTGACCGTCATCTCCGGCAACGTCGAGCACGCCATGCTGCTGAGCGAGCGCGCCGGCGAGACCGGCGTCATGGTCAGCCGCGCCCTGGACAACGCGCTGAAGGGGGTTGGCCGCGCCGCCAGCCTCACCCAGCGGCTGCTTGCATTCGCGCGGCGCCAGCCCCTGCACAGCCAGGCCGCCAACCTCAATGATCGCCTGATGGACATGCAGGACATGCTGCAACGTGCACTCGGCGAGCTGGTGCAGCTGGAGATCCGCGCAGCGGCCGATATCTGGTGCGTGGAGATCGATGTCAGCCAGCTGGAAGCCTCCGTGCTCAACCTGGCGGTCAACGCCCGCGACGCGATGCCGCACGGCGGGCGACTGACGATCGAGATCGACAACAGCCACCTCGACCACGATTACGCCGCCCTGTTCCCCGATGCACTGCCCGGCGAATACGTGATGCTGCGGGTGCGCGACAACGGCCACGGCATGGACGCCGATACGCTGGCCCGCGTGTTCGAGCCGTTCTTCACCACCAAACAGGTCGGCCGCGGCACCGGGCTGGGCCTGTCGATGGTGCATGGCTTCGTCAAGCAGTCCGGCGGCCACGTCCTCATCGACTCGGTTGAAGGCGGTGGCACCAGCATCACCATGATGTTCCCGCGCTCGGCGCTGGCGCTTCCCAGTGAGCCGGCGCCGGCGCTGCCCGGGCTGGCCGGCTACGAGCCACGCGAGGAAACGATCCTGGTGGCAGAGGACAACGACGATGTGCGCGCGCACACCGTGGATGCGCTCCGGCTGCTGGGCTACCGCGTACTGGAGGCGCATGACGGGCCGTCTGCACTGCGTCTGCTGGAACGGCCGGACACCCGGGTGGACCTGCTGTTCTCGGACGTGGTCATGCCCGGCATGTCAGGCTGGGAGCTTGTGCGCGAAGTGCGTGAGCGCTGGCCGGAGGTGGCCGTCCTGTTCACTTCAGGCTACCCGCGCGACCATGATGCGGTTGGCAGCCAGGGGCGCGTGGCCGCCCTGCTGCCCAAGCCGTTCACCCGCAGCGACCTCGCACAGGCCGTCAGGGGGGCACTGGACGGCGCGGCGCACTGAGTTCAGCCGGCCGGATCGCCTCTTCCGGCGGCGATCCGGTTGATCTCATCGCATTCCACCGCCTGCGGTGGGCGTTGCATGCCGGCCAGCGCGATCATCGCCCGTCCCAGCGCGAGGTTGCTGGTGACCAGCGATGGCGAGAGCGCCCCGGCCAGCTTCATCAACGGCGCACCGCCCCAGTACAGGGGCTTCAGCAGAGCATGACGGGTGCCGGTTCCTGGCACGGGCCGCACGCCTCCGGGACGCAGCATGACGGTACGCACCGGCAGTGCGCGTAGCGCCTCCTCGGCCTGGCCCTTGACCCGCAACGGCATCAAGCGGCTTCGCGGATTGGCACCGGCACCGGATACGTACAGGAAAGTACCCTGTGGATTTGCATCGGCCCAAGTGCGGGCAACAGCAACGGTGGTGTCCAAGGTCACCCTCCGATACTCATCTTCGCCCGTCCCGATCGGCGTGGCGCCGGCGCAATAGAAGCAGGCATCGAACCCCGCCAGATCATCGACCCGCGCATCGATGCGCAGGAAATCCGCCACGACCCGCTCGCTGCCGACCCCCTTGAGACCGCCCGGCCGCCTGACCAGCGCCGTCAGCGCAGCGACCTCGGCAGAGCGCTGGCACGCAAGCGCCACGCCCTGCCCGACCAGGCCTGTTGCGCCGACCAGCAGAACCCGCACTCGCCCTGCGTCGCCCATCACCCACCCGCCTACAGTTTCACGAAGCGCTGGATCTTCCGCGCCAACCAGCCACTGAACACCAGCGGTGCATCCAGCGCAGAGACGCAGATGCAGGGCACACCAGGAGCCGTCACCGGTTGATGCTCGATGTCCTCATCCAGATCGGCCATGTCGCCCGGGGTGAACAGGCCCAGCGCATCGTTGTAGGAGCCCTGCAGAATCTGGGTCAGTTCCGAGCGGCCATGGCTGTGCATCGGCAGGCACTTGCCGGGGGCGATCTTCAGCATGATCAGCGACGGCATCTGCTCGGCGCGGATGCAGTGCACGCCCGGCGCCATCCAGCGCCATGGCAGGCTGCGCAGCGAGCGGCCGAAATACGGATGCAGCGATGCCGGCAAGGCATCGGGATCCGCGCCGGGCTCGACGTGGCCCCGGGGCGCAGGCGCGCGGCCTGGGGCGGCCTCGCCGGCCAGGTCCAGCTGTGCGAGCATGGCGCCGCGCAACTGCGCATGCCGCGATTCCTGCGTCACCGGCTGGGTCTGTTCCAGCAGGGCCGCGCCGATGGCTTCGGCCTCACGCAGCCGCTGCCGGCAGTGTGGGCATTGCTCAAGATGGACGCCTGCCACCACGCTCAACGGCGCAGGCAAGGCGCCGGCGGCGTAGCTCATCAGAGTGGATTCGTGCAGGTGGTGGCGCGGGCTCATGCGCCACCCCCTATCCTCGCCTGCAACTGCAGGAATGCGCGCCGCAGGTGCGATTTCACCGTACCCAGCGGCATCCCCAGCGCCTGCGCGATCTCCGCATGGCTCTTGGCTTCGAAGTACGACATGCGCACCAGCCGCGCCTGTACGGCAGGCAGTTCATTGATGCGCTGGCGAAGCCGCATCTGGTCGGCGAACTGTTCTGCACTGCTGCGCTCCACCAGATCGGCGCTGGCGGCCTCCTCCACCGCCGCCTGCACCTGCATCCAGCCGCGCTCACGGCGCACCCGGTCGATGTGCAGGTTGCGCGCGATGCGGTACAGCCAGGTACTCAGTGCGCCCTGCGCCGGGTCGAAATCGGCCGCACGCAGCCACAGCCGCAGCAGGCATTCCTGGGCCAGTTCCTCGGCCACCGCAGCGGGTGCGCCCAGGCCACGCAGGTAGACGCACAGCCGCGGCATGAAGTGGTCGTAGATGCGCATGAAACAGTCGCGGTCGCGCAGGCGCGCGACACCGTCCATGTCGCCTGTCCAGTTCATCGGCTCGTTGCTCGGCTGCTGGGAACTGGACACGATGCGGGCGGTGTCGAAGTCAAGGGAGGTGGGGGCGGCGTCAGGGTACATCTGCGTTCGCAGCGGGCGGGTGAAGGTTTGCCTCCTCTACGGCAGAAGGGCGCAACTGGATGCAGGCCGCCGTTGCATCCATCTGCCTGGGCCAGCCGTAGGCTCTGCAATCCCCGCCGGAAGCAAGCGCATGCGTATTGTCTGGCTCCTGCTGTGCCTGCCCCAGATGGCCTGGTCCGCCCCGATGCTGCGAACCGAGGGGGTGGCCAGCCTCGCCGATGGCACGCCGGCCTATCGTGAGGTGCACTGGATGCAAAGCACCCAGGAAGGTGCCGAACGCTGGGTACAGTATCTGTGTCCGGAGGGCGCCCCCTTCGCCCGCAAGCGGCTGCCCTCCAGCCACGTGGTGCAGGCCCGCGGCTATCAGCTGCAGGACCGGCGCAGCGGCCAGGAGGCGAGCGTGCGTGTGGATGGCCCCAAGGTGCAGGTGTCATGGAAGGAATCGCAGTCCGCCACGCCGCGCTCGGGCGAGCTCGCGCTACCCGAGGGCGCGGTGGTCGATGCCGGGTTCGACGCCGCGATCCGCCTGCATTGGCAGGCGTTGATGCGCGGTGAGGTGCTGCGCATGCCCTTCCTCGTGCCAGGTCGGCAGCGCTTCTTTCCGGTCAAGGTTGTCCACCGCGGCGCGCTGCGCTGGAAGAACATCGCCGCGCAGTCCTTCGAGGTGGGCCTGGACGCGTGGTATGGAAGCGTCGCACCGCGGCTGGCACTGACCTATGCCGATGCCGATCGACGCCTGCTGGAATTCCGCGGCACCAGCAATCTGCGCGACGGCCAGGGCCGCTACCCGCAGGTTGTGGTGCGCTTTGCCACCGCCCCGGAGCCGCGCGACGAAGCGCAGTGGCGGCACGCATGGGAACAGCCGCTGGTCGCCACCTGCGCTGTTACGGAGAAGTGAATTCCACACGTTCTGCATCCAAACCCGCCGATGCTGCGTAGAGGATGCATACGCCAACCCGGATCGCATGATGGCCGCTGTCGAGTCCCTACCCCGTCGTCGCCATCGCCTGTTGCGCACACTGCAACGGTGGTTTGACACCGGCAGTGCGCCCGACGCTGCAGTCGAGTGCGGCGGGCGCATCGACTGGCTGCGTGCGGTGCCGTTCGCGCTGATGCACCTGGCTTGCCTGGCGGTGATCTGGGTCGGCATTTCGTGGACGGCGGTCATCGTCGCCGCGGCACTCTACGCGGTCCGCATGTTTGCCATCACCGCGTTCTACCACCGCTACTTCTCCCACCGTACCTTCCAGACCTCGCGTGGAGTGCAGTTCGTGTTCGCGGCCATCGGTGCCGCCAGCGTGCAGCGCGGGCCGCTATGGTGGGCCGCGCACCATCGCCACCACCACCGCCATGCCGACCAGCCGTTGGATCCGCACTCGCCGCGCGAGGGAGGCTTCTGGCGCAGCCACATGGGGTGGTTCCTGACCCGTGACGCCTTCGCGACCGATCTGTCACGGATACCGGATCTGGCGGTCTTTCCCGAGCTGCGTTGGCTGGACCGCTTCGATACGGCGGTACCTGTGCTGCTCGCGGCCAGCCTCTATGCCGCCGGTGAAGCATTGCAGCGCTGGGCGCCGGCATTGCACACCGATGGACCGCAACTGCTGGTGTGGGGCTTCTTCATCTCAACGGTGGTGCTGTTCCATGCCACCGTCACCATCAATTCACTGGCACATCGCTTCGGTCGCCGCCGTTTCGAAACCCGTGACGACAGCCGCAACAATCTCTGGCTGGCGTTGCTGACCTTTGGCGAAGGCTGGCACAACAATCATCACTTCTTCCCCGGCACCGTGCGCCAGGGGTTCCGCTGGTGGGAGGTGGACCTGACCTGGTACGGCCTGCGCGTGATGGCGCTGCTGGGCCTTGTGAAAGGACTCAAGCCGATTCCGGCCTGGGTGCTGGCCAAGGCGAGGTACTGACATGCGCATTGCCATTGTCGGATCGGGCATCGCAGGGTTGGCCAGCGCCTGGTGGCTGCACGGAGAACATGAGGTCACGCTTTTCGAGGCGGGCGACCATCTGGGCGGCCACACCCATACCCACGAGGTGGAAGTCGACGGCCTCCAACTGGCCGTGGATACCGGCTTCATCGTCTTCAACCCGCTGCATTACCCGCTGCTGACGGCACTGTTCGATGAACTGGGGGTAGCCTCGCAGCCGACCACGATGAGCTTCTCGATGCACAGCGAGCGCAGTGGCGTGGAGTACAACGCCACCTCGCTCGATGGTCTGTTCTGCCAACGCCGCAACCTGGTCTCGCCGCGCTTCTGGGGCATGCTCTCGGATCTGCGCCGGTTCTATCGTGATGCGCCACGATTGCTGACCGAGGCCGAAGGGCCGACGCTGGGGCAGTACCTGCGCAGCCAGCGTTACGGCAACGCCTTCGTCGAAGAGCACCTGCTGCCGATGGCATCGGCCCTGTGGTCCTCGCCCAGCGCGACCGTGGAGGCGTTTCCCGCCCGCTACCTGGCCCAGTTCATGGCCAATCACCAGATGCTGCAGATTCGCGGCCGCTCGCCGTGGCGGGTGGTCAGTGGCGGCTCCGCGCGGTATGTCGATGCGTTGCGCCAGCGCTGGCGGGTGCATGAACGGCTGAATTGCCCGGTCCATTCCATCGAGCGCATGGCGCACGGGGTGCAGGTGCGCAGCGCTGCCGGCCTGGAGGTCTTCGACCAGGTGATCCTGGCCTGCCACAGCGACCAGGCGCTGGCGCTGTTGACCGATGCCGACACCGCCGAGCGCGAGGTACTGGGCGCCATCCGCTACCAGGCCAACGAGGTGGTGCTGCATACCGACGCCTCGTTGCTGCCGCGCAACCGCAAGGCCTGGGCCGCCTGGAACGCCCATGTGCCGCGCGACACCTCTGGGGCCTGTACCGTCAGCTATTGCATGAACCTGCTGCAGGGCCTGCCGGGGCGCACGCCGCTGGTGGTCACGCTCAACCGCAGCCAGGCCATCGACCCGGACAAGGTGCTGCGCACTCTGCACTACGCCCACCCGGTACACGACCACGCTGCGGTGCGCGCGCAGCAGCGCTGGGTCGAGCTGCAGGGACGGCGCCATACGTGGTTCGCCGGGGCCTACTGGGGCTGGGGCTTCCACGAGGATGGCATCCGCAGTGCGCGCCAGGTGGTGGATGCGTTGCGCGGGCAGATGCAGCAACGTCCGGTGCCGGTACCGGGAGAGGTGGCTGCGTGAGCGCCAGCGCCCTCTACTTCGGCCAGGTGGTGCATCGCCGGCACCAGCCGCACCCCCATCAGTTCCGTTACCCGATCGCGCAGCTGCTGCTCGACCTGGACGAGCTGGAGTCGGTGTTCGCCGGCCGCTGGTTGTGGTCGGTGAACCGCCGCAACCTGGCCGAGTTCCGCCGCAGCGACTACTTCGGCGATGCGGCCAGGCCGTTGGCCGATGCGATTCGTGATCATGCCGCAGCCACCCTCGGCCATCGCCCGGCGGGGCCGGTGCGCCTGCTGACCCATCTACGTTATGGCGGGCATGTCTTCAATCCGGTCAGCTTCTACTACTGCTATGCCGCCGACGGCAGCACGCTGGAGTGCATCGTTGCCGAGATCACCAACACCCCATGGAAGGAGCGCCACGCCTACGTCCTGCCGGCGGCGACCGCCAGCCGCGAAGGCGCTTCGCTGCGCTGGCAGTTCGACAAGGGCTTCCATGTCTCGCCGTTCATGGCCATGGACTGCCGTTACGACTGGCGCTTCAGCATGCCCGGGCAGGATCTGCGCGTGCACATGCAGGTGCTGCAGCACGGCGTGCGCCAGTTCGACGCGACCCAGACCCTGCGGCGGCGCCCACTGGACGGGCGCGGCCTGGCGCGGGTACTGGCCTGCTATCCGCTGATGACCGTGCAGGTGGTGGCGGCCATCCATTGGCAGGCCCTGCGCCTGTGGTTCAAGCGCAACCCGGTACACGACCACCCTTCCCTTGCCGAGAAACCACGATGAACGACGTAACCCCCGCCGTGGCCCTGCCCCGGCCTGGCGCCCTGGATAGCTTCCTGCGCCGGCGACTGCTGGCACAACTGGCACCGATGCGTGGTGGATGCCTGTGTGTACGCGATGCGCTGGGCGAGGTCTGGCTGGGGGAAACGGACGCCGCGCTGCGGGTCACGCTGCACATCGACGATCCGACCTTCTTCCGCAGGGTGGCCGCGCAGGGCAGCGTCGGCGCCGGCGAGAGCTACATCCTGGGCGAATGGCAGTGCGATGACCTGGTCGGGCTGGTGCAGCTGCTGGTGCGCAACCGCGAACTGCTGGACGGCATGGAGCACGGCCCGGCCCGTATCGGCGGCTGGCTGCTTCGCGGATGGGGCCGGTTGCGCCGCAACAGCCGCGAAGGAAGCCGCCGCAACATCGCCGCACACTACGACCTGGGCAATGACTTCTTCAGTCTGTTCCTGTCGCCGGACCTGATGTACTCCTCGGCCCTGTTCGCCAGTGAAACCGAATCGCTGGAGGCGGCCTCGCAGCGCAAACTGGAACAGGTCTGCCGGCAGTTGCAGCTGGGGCCCGGGGACCGGGTGATCGAGATCGGCACCGGCTGGGGCGGTTTCGCCCTGCATGCCGCCCGCCATCATGGCTGCCATGTCACCACCACCACGCTTTCGGCCGAGCAGCACGCGTTGGCCACCGAGCGCGTGCACGCCGCTGGCCTGCAGGACCGCATCACGCTGTTGATGCAGGACTACCGTGACCTGGAGGGACAGTTTGACAAGCTGGTGTCCATTGAGATGATCGAGGCCATTGGCGCGGAGTATCTGGACACCTACATGGCCACCCTGCAGCGGCTGCTGAAGCCCGATGGCCTTGCGCTGCTGCAGGCGATCACCATCGAAGACCACCGCTACGAACAGGCGCGGCGCAGCGTGGACTACATCAAGCGCTACGTGTTTCCAGGCAGCTTCATTCCTTCGATCAACGCGATCATGGCCGCCAAGACCCGCGCCAGCGATCTGCAGCTGATCGCCCAGCAGGACTTCGGCCATTCCTATGCGCTGACCCTGCGCGCCTGGCGCCGGCGCTTCCTGGCCCAGCGGGCGGCGGTGCACGCGCAGGGGTTCGATAAGCGGTTCTGCCGCCTGTGGGAGTTCTACCTGGCGTACTGCGAGGGGGGCTTCCTGGAGCGCTCGATCGGGGTCTCGCACCTGCTGATGGCGCGGCCGGGTCACCGGCCCAGCCTGGCGCCAGGGCGGGAAGGCTGAGATGCGCCGGCCCTGGGTCAACCTGGTGGGCAACCAGCTGGTCTGGCTGTGCGCCGTGGCCGGCGCGGGCCGCGGCTTGCAGTGGCCTGCGCTGCTGGGTGCGGCGTTGTACATCGGCAGCCAGCTGTCGAGCTCTCCGCACGTCCGCCTGGACCTGCGGTTGATCCTGCTTGCCTTGGCGTGCGCCTGGCTGGTGGATGCCAGCGCCGCCGCCAGTGGCACCGTGCGCTATGCCGCAGCGCCGCTGGGCTGGGCGCCACCACCGTGGATCCTGGCGCTGTGGGCGGCGTTCGCGATGACGCTCACCTCGTCGATGCGCTTCCTGCAGCGCCATGCCGCGCTGCCGTTCCTGTTCGGTCTGCTGCTGGCACCGCTGGCCTATCTTTCCGCCGCGCGCGGCTTCGGTGCGGTGCAGTTCATCGCACCAGCCTGGCGTGGGGTGCTGCTGCTCGGCGCAGGCTGGAGCATCGCGCTTTCTTTGCTATGCCTTGCCGCCCGGCGCTGGGCAGCGGCGACGCCACCGCTGGCAGGAGTGTCACCATGAGCGCGCTGCTGTGGGTGCTGCTGTATGCGGTGCTGATCATGTGCTGGGGCTGGGCCTGGCAACGTCGCCACCGCAACATCGGCGTGGTCGATGTGCTGTGGGCCAAAGGCGTAGGCGCATCGGCCCTGCTGCTGGCGGTGCTGGGTGACGGCGCGCTGGCGCCACGGGTAACTCTGGGTGTGCTTGGCGGCCTGTGGGGCAGCCGGCTCGCGCTGCACCTGTGGCATCGCGTGCGCCATGAAAGCGAGGACGGTCGCTACCGCTACCTGCGCGAGCACTGGCAGGGTGATCAACGGCGGATCTTCGGCTTCTTCATGGCGCAGGCGCTGCTGGTGGCCATGTTCGCCCTGCCCTTTGTGGCCGCCGCCGCCCATCCGCGCCCAGGCCTGTCGCCCTGGCTGCTGGCGGCCGTGGCCGTATGGCTGCTGAGTGTGGGCGGTGAAGCACTGGCCGACCACCAGCTGGCACGCTTCCGCGCCGATCCGGCCAACCAGGGCCGGACCTGCCGTACCGGCCTGTGGCGGTACTCGCGGCATCCCAACTACTTCTTCGAATGGCTGCACTGGTTCACATACGTGCTGTTGGCGGTGGGTTCACCGCTGTGGTGGCTGGCCTGGACCGGGCCCCTGTTGATGTACGTGTTCCTGCGCTACCTGAGCGGCATCCCCTTTACCGAGAAACAGGCCCTGCGCAGCCGCGGCGACGACTATCGCGATTACCAGCGCAGCACGCCGATGTTCTTCCCGTGGTTTCCCCGTCGTACCCAGGAGCAGCCAGAATGACCGCCACCGTTGCATTGCCCGCCAACGACACGAAAGAGACCGGCCTGATCGGCTGGGCCGAGCGCGGCCTGGTGCCCGATGCGGCGCTGCGCGCGGGCATCCGCCGCCTGTGCGCGCAGCGACTGCATGAAGAAACACGCGGCGGCATCGAGGCGCAGTCCGCGCGCTTCCGGCAGCGCATTGCCGAGCTGGCCGGCAGCGCGGTGGCACTGCATACCGACGCGGCCAATCGCCAGCACTACGAGGTGCCTGCTGCCTTCTTCCAGGCCTGCCTGGGTAAACGCCTGAAGTACAGCAGCTGCTATTACGCCAGCGGGCAGGAGAGCCTGGACCAGGCCGAGGAAGCGATGCTGGCGCTGTATGGCGAGCGCGCTGCACTGGCCGATGGCCAACAGATCCTGGAGCTGGGCTGTGGCTGGGGCTCGCTGACGCTGTGGATGGCCGAGCGTTATCCAGATGCGCGGATCACCGCCGTTTCCAACTCGCACAGCCAGCGCGAGCACATCCTGGCGCAGTGCGCTGCACGTGGGCTGGGCAACGTGGAGGTGCTCACCTGTGACGTCAACCAGCTGGCGCTGCCCGACGCACGGTTCGACCGCTGCGTTTCGGTGGAGATGTTCGAGCACGTACGCAACTACCCGCAGCTGCTGCAGCGCATCGGCCGCTGGCTGAAGGCCGATGGCGCCCTGTTCGTGCACATCTTCGCGCACCGCACCCTGATGTACCCGTTCGAGACCGATGGCGGCGACAACTGGATGGGCCGTCACTTCTTCACCGGCGGCCTGATGCCGGCGGCCGATACCCTGCTGCATTTCCAGCGCGACCTGCGGCTGGAGCAGCGCTGGCTGCTCGATGGCACCCATTACCAGCGCACCGCCGAGCATTGGCTGGCCAACCAGGACGCGGCACGCGAGCGGGTGATGCCGGTGCTGATCGCCACCTACGGCGAGGCCGCCGCCCGGATCTGGTGGCAGCGCTGGCGGATGTTCTGGATGGCCTGTGCCGAGTTGTTCGGCTATGACGGCGGCCAGCAATGGCTGGTGGCCCACTACCTGTTCCGCCCTCGCTGAGGTGATCCATGCGCCTGTTCTCCTTGCTTCCGTTGCTGGCCGTGGGCCTGTTCGGTTCCGGCTGCAGTGCCCAGGACACCCGTGCGCTGCCACGCCCACCCTCGGTGGATGTGCCACGCTTCATGGGCGACTGGTACGTGATCGCGCACATTCCCTCGTGGCCGGAGCGCGAGGCCTACGACGCGGTTGAAAGCTACGCGTTGCGGCCGGACGGGCGCATCCAGACCACCTTCACCTATCGCAAGGGCAGCTTTGCCGCCCCTCAGCGGTCGATGCACCCGATCGGACGCGTGGAGAAAGAAGGCCAGGGCGCGGTCTGGGGCATGCAGTTCGTCTGGCCCATCCAGGCCGAGTACATCATCGCCTGGCTGGACGATGACTATGGCCAGACCATCGTCGCGCGCAGCAAGCGCGACTACGTCTGGTACATGGCGCGCACGCCGAAGGTGTCCGAGCAGGATTACCAGCAGGCCGTGCAGCGGATCGCGCAGATGGGCTACGACGTGGGCAGGCTGCGGCGCGTGCCGCAATCGATTCGATAGCCGCCAGGCGGCGCAATGCCGCCGCGGCAATCACCTTTTGAGCCCTGAGGCAACGCCCGGCCTGTCCAGGCCCGGGCGGCGCGCGTGCCTTGCCCGTACTTGGCCTGCGGCGAAATCAATGCATCGAATCGACCGGGTTCCGTCGAATCGCACCGCATTTTCCGTGGCTGGCGCCAATCGTCGCTTCCGACCGGCCCCTAGAGTGATCGCACGTCAATGCAACGTGCCGTGGTCCATCGCGCTGTGTTGCCGCCTCCACCCCTCAAGCCCGCAGGAGCGAGACATGGCAACCCCTTCGTGGAACCCGACAGCAGTGTGGTGCGCAGCCACCGTCCCTCATCGTCTTCTGCGAGTAGGAGGGTGATGCCATGAACCAGGTCTATGTCGCTTTATGGGATGGCGACCACTACCTGATCACCCGCAAGCGGGTGTTCAACAGCTGGTGGGGCAGCAACGCCGTCGTCGTGCTCTCTGCCGAGGCGATGGTCGCGGTGCTGGCCATCTGCACCTCCGGTACCGCGGCCACCGAACAGCAGTGGAACCAGGCGGCGGACCTGTTGTCCGATGCCCTGCGCGCCGCTGATTCCGTGGCGCGCGATGGCGAGCGTTCGCTGCCGCAGACCGGCGACGCGCTGGCGCAGGCCCGCGACAACGCGGATCACAGGGCCCCCATTGCCGAGGTGGCATTGCAGACCCTGGCCGCGCTTGAGTTGCTGTACACCGAGCGCCCGGAGACACCGCCGCCTGGAAGTGTGGCGCGCACCACCGTGGCTGAGTTGTCGGCGGCGTTGCAGCCCGAGGCGGGAACCGCGCCGGACTGGGCCGGCGCCCAGGTGCTGGCCGCGCGCCTGGTGGTGGAGGTTCGCGAATGGTCGGATGCGATCGTGCCGGTGCTGGTCAACCAGGCCGGCCAGTGGTCGTTGCCCGGCGGTGGGCGCCTGAACGACGAATGGCGCGAGCACACCGCACGCCGCGAGTTTGCCGAAGAGCTGGGCATCTGGCTGTCGCAGGGACACGCTGCGTGTGACCTGCGTGCACGCGTGTTCCCGGAAGGCGGCGGCAGTTTCTCGCTGGTCCGCTTCCGCACCACACCGCACGAGCTGCAACGGGTTGCGGATCTGGCCGCGCGCAACACCCGCGGCCTGCTCGGCAGTGCGCGCCCTGCGGCAACGGCTGTTTCGGACTGGGAAGTGGACACCGCCGTGCTGGTCGCCACCCGCGATCTGCGCCGGTATCTCGGTGTGCGCATACCGGTATCGGTACCGGGTGCGGCCCGCGCGTTGGCGCGCGCCCGGCGCAGCAGCCAGGCCATCGACTGGTACGGCGCGATCGCCGCACTGCTGGCCCCGCGCTGAGCCGCCCCCCCTGCCCCACTTTCCCTGCGAGGCTCCCCATGAAAGAAAGCACGCCGGAACGCGAGGCGCGTCGCCACATCAGCAAGCAGTTGACCGCGCAGATCAACAACGCCCAGGCGTACCCGGAGGTGCGCTCGGTGGTGGTCAAGGCCCTGTCGGACATCAAGGACCGCCTGCGCAGCCTGGTCAGCACGGTCCGCCGCGATTACAACCTGAGGCCTGAGCAGGCGCTGCTGTTCTTCTACGTAAAAGGTGGCAACGCCCTCGACGCGTTGATCGAACGCCCGGCAGAGCCGCCGCCGACCCTGTTCGACTTCGGCAGGTCCGACTGGGACACCCAGATGGTGATCAATCCCTGGATTCCGATTCCGGCCCAGGACGCCCTGCACGGAGGGGTGGAGGACATCGTGATCGAGGTGATGGGCCCGGCCGGTCTGAACATCGCGCTGGAGATCAGCCTCGCCCCGCCCGCGCAGAACCCCTTGTGCGGCCAGGTGGTGGATCTGACCACGGTCGACATCTACGTTCCGCCGGGCCAATCGTGCCTGGTGACCTGTGACAACCCGCAGACCTTCCGCAAGGTCTACGAGCGCGACCGCGCCGGGCTGCATCTGTTCACCAGCACGCCGTTGAAGGGTATCGGATCGACCAAGGCAGCGACCGCACCATCCAATGCGCCGGTGCTGCCGGCGCCGGCGCCGCAGGTGGTGCCGCCGGTGCAACCCGCGCCAGCACCCCCACCTCCACCTGGGATCATTCTCAACGATGGCATCAAGCCGTTCGTGCTGTATCGCCTGGGGTATACCTGGCATGCGCGTTGGGTGAAGGATCCGCGCGCACCCACCGGCGATGATCCAGTGACGCCACGGCCGATCCTGATGGAACTGATCGATGTCACCACGCCGCGCCGCGACACGGTTGAAGCCATCACGGTGTGGTCGGACATCGTGCGCAACCATCTGGTGATCACCGAAGATGCCGGTGCCGATGAGCGCTGGCGCTTGCCGCTGCCCAGCATGGAGTATCACCTCTGGGAAGGCTTGACGATGCTGTGCGAGATCGCGGCCTATCCGAACTGGCCCGGCGCCGACAAGCTGGACAAGCGCCGCCGCAACGTGCAGCGCATCCACGACTGGTATCTGAATCAGCAGCGTGATCTGTCGGTGTTCCAGCGGGTGATCGACGGCATCTCCGCCACGCCGGTCCATACCGTTGGCGCTGACTGCATGAAGCAGGTCGATGCCTGCATGACGGCGGTGAAGGACGCCATGCGCGACGCCATGGCAGGCGTCGAACAGGGTGCGCTGACCGTCCGGCAACGGAATCAGCTGATGGCGGGGCGCCAGTGGGGCATGCAATGGATGGAAACATTGCTGCAGCGCCTGGGCGCCCCCCTCGGTACCGCCTGCGGTTTCAGCGATGACCTGGCGCTGGTGGCAACACTGGCGCAGAACCCCTACCTGGACCTCAACCGGGTGCCGGTCTCCGGCGTGGACTACGCGGTGGTCATCCGCACCGACTACGCCACGCTGTGCCGTGCGACGATCGCCAACTGCATGCAGGCGCTGGACTGGATTGACGGCCGGCACGTGACCATCGAAGACACCCTGCACTCGACGGTGCGCCCCACCGGCATCAGCTACGAGCGCACGCTGGTGATCTTCCACGCCAAGCGCGCGCCCTCGGCACGCCTGGCCAAGGCGATCATCACCCTGACCACGGCCGATGCGGTGGGCTGCCCGTTCCGTGACTCCCCCACCGGGGCCGGACAGGTCGCCCCGCTGCTGGACATGGACAACCAGCGCAAGGTTGCCGCGTCGATCATCCAGGGCTTCGTGCAAAGGGCCACACTGTCCAAGCAGCACGAGGCGATCCGGACCCTGCTGCCACAGCCGCTCTGAGCTGTGGCATGCAGGCTGCCGGTGCGCCTCAGTGCAGCGGCACCTTCAGCAGCGAAGGCGACGCGGCCGGCGAGCTGAAGGTCACCGCTCCGCCCAGCTGGCTTATGCCGGCGTAGCGCAGATCCACCGTGTCGATCACCAGCGTCAAGCGGCTGCCGGCCGGCAGGCTCCAGCTGCTGGCCTCCAGGCGCAGGTCCAGGGTCTGTGCCTGGCCCGGCGTCGCATCGCGCAGCGTGTAGGGTTTGTGGCTGATCAGCTGTCCATTGCCAAGCACGTCTTCGGCGTAAAGGTAGGCATACAGCGTTGTATTGGCGCGGCTGGGCGTGACCGTGACGCGCAGCTCGGGCGTTCCATCGAGCCGGCGCGCGCTCCACTGCACTGGGCCCTGCCAGACGCCGGCGGCACTGCGGCCCACGAACGGAATGTACGCGCCCGGGGGCAGGTTGATCATCTGCAGGGCGCCTGATGCCATCGCCACGCCCGAGTTGGCAACGGTCAACAGGCCACTGCCGATGCGATAGTTCCAGCCGGTGCTGCGGCCGTTCTCGGCCAGGCCGCCGGTGGGCAGCAGCAGGCCGCCGGGTGCAGTGAGCGCGTAGCTGACGGCGCCATTGCCGGTGGCCTGCCAGCTGGGATAGCGGCTCCACAGGCCCTTCTGCGACTTCAGCTGCACCGCGGCCTGGCGATCGATGCCGTTGTCCACGCCCTTGAGGTAGTGATCGAACCAGTCGCCCGCCTGCTCATAGACTTCATTGGGAATACCCAGCGCACCGAGCAGCTCGTTGAGTGCGTGATCGCCGTGGCGCAGCTGCAGCTGCTTGGGCCCTTGCAGGCGGTTGAAGAAGTCCACCAGCTGGCCGGGCGGGAACAGGCTGTCATTGAAGGCGTTGGCGAGGAACACCGCCGGCCGGTTGGCGTTGATCTCATCCACGCTGCTGGCCGGGCTGCGCTGGGCCGCGACCGGCAACAGCGAATCGACTGCACCCTGGAAATTGCCCAGCAGCACGTTGCGGTTGATGGTGGCCAGCTCGGAGCCCGGGCGTCCGGTGGCCAGCCCGGCCGCCACCAGCAAGGCAATGCCCTGCGCGCTGGGGGTGCGGTTGCTGTACAGCGAGGCCTCCAGGTCGGCCCAGCCGCTCAAGGCGGCCACGACCTTGATGCGTGGATCGCGCGCGGCCGCCAGCAAGCTGGTGCCGGCGCCATAGGAGATACCCGAAACGCCGATCCGCGCCGGATCGGCGCGCGTGTTGTCCAGGGCCCAATCGATCAGCGCACTGACATCTTCGACCGTGGCCGGGCCGGCAATGTCGATGTTGCCGCCCGACTCCCAGAAGCCGCGTGAGCTGTAGCTGATGACGATGTAGCCTCGGCGGGCCAGGGCTTGCGCCACGCCCACGTACTCGGCGCTGGGCACAGCCCAGCTGCTGGGCATCACCAGCAGCGGGAACCGTCCGCTGCCGGCGTCCTGCGGCTCGATGACGAAGGCGCCAAGTGGCGTTCCGTCCCAGCTGTTGATGGTGGTATGGGTGGTCTTGACCGTGGCCGCCCAGGCGGAGGGTGCCAGGCCCGTCAGCAGGATCAACATCAGCACCAGCTTGCGCATCGTCGTCTCTCCCCGTTGTTGGTATGCAACGGGCTGGACCGTACCAGTGCGAATGGTGGCTGGCACCTTGCGACGCAACACGCCGTTGGAGGCATGTTGTCAGGCATTCAATGCTGAACAGGGGGCGTTACCCGCCCCCTGCCCGCGGCCCTCGACTACAGATCGACGCCGAAGCCCATGCCCGCGGACTTCTCGCCATTGCTGAAGGCCCCACCCAGCGAGAACGAAGCGCGCTCGCCGATGCGCTTGCCGTAGCCGATCGACAGCGCCTGCTCACCGCCCTGGAAGCCGGCACCCACCGCAATGCGACCGCGCGGGCTTTGCGAGCCAGCCGCATTGATGGCCATGTTCAACATCGCCGAACTCATGGCGCCCATGCGATCGATGCGCTGATCCTGGTGGCGCAGCCGGCGCTCCATCTCCTGGCGCAGGCCGTTGTTGTCCAATGCGAACTGGGCCAGGCGCTGATCGGTGTAGGCGTTGGCCGTGGTGACCGCCTGCGCCGATTTGGTGTCGGTGTAGCCATTGGCCGACGACAGCGTGGCTGCGCTGCTGGCATCGGTATAGGCGTTGGCGGTGGTGACGGCGGCCGCGGCGCGGGTGTCGGTGTAGCCGTTGGCCGAGGACAGCGTTGCCGCACTGCTGGCGTCGGTGTAGGCATTGGCCGTGGTGACGGCAGCGGCGGCCCGAGTGTCGGCATATCCGTTCGCCGACGACAGCGTGGCGGCGTTGCCGGCGTTCATCTGGTTGAGATTGACCGCATCGGTGCCCTGGGTGGCGGCGGCCACATTGGTCAATTGACGTTCGTTGCCGGCACTGCCGACCGACACCGAGTTGGCACGATCGGCCACCGAGCCGTTGCCGAGTGCAACGCTGTCGTTGGCCGAGGCCACGGCACCGTTGCCCAGTGCGCTGCTGTTGCTACCACTGGCTTCGGACAGACTGCCCACCGCGGTGCTGTTCTCGCCGCTGGCCGTGCTGCCGGCACCGGACGCCGTTGCGAACGAACCGGTGGCGGAGCTGCCGGAGCCGCTGGCGCTGCTGAAATCACCACTGGCGGTGCTGCTGTCACCGATCGCTGCGCTGTTGGCGCCGGACGCGGAGGCGCCCACGCCGACCGCCGCGCTCTGGTCGCCCGAGGCACTGCTGGCGGCACCGACGGCGGTGCTGCCGGTGCCGCTGGCGCTGGCGCCGGTACCAACGGCAGCGGACAGATCGCCACTGGCATCGGCTCCGTTGCCACAGGCCATCGACGCGGCGCCGCCGGCGGTCGCGCCACCACTGGAAACGCCGCCGAACCCATCGTCCAGCTGGCAGGTATCACCGGCCCACGCCGGCGCGGTTGCCATGGCCAGCGCCACGGCAAGGATGTGCTTGTGCATCGTCTTCACGGTACCCCCAAGGTCCATCAAGGAAGGTCTCCGGCCACGGCCGGAAACGCTGGAGAACGAGCCGGCCCCTGCGGGACCGGCCCGGATGCTGCGCGCGCCTTACGGTGTGACCGTCAACGCAACACGCACGGCGGTCTTCGGCGTGGTGGGGTCATTGCTGCCCACGCAGACGAAGCCGGAGTAGTTGCCTGGCGCCAGCCCACCGGCGTTGATCTGCACCTGCGTGGTCTGGTTGGCACCGGCCACGATGCGGCCAAGCGCACGCGAGGGCGTACCGATCCAGCCGGCACCGCAGGCGTTGCTGCCGCCCAGCCCGTAGGCCAGGCCCGGCGCACCGGTGGTGGCCGACCAGGCCCCGCTGCCGTCCGGGTTGATGATCGCGCCGCGGTACACGCTGTCGCCGCTGGTGGCGTTGAACCAGAACCAGCTGGTGGCCAGCGGTGCGCGCACCGATACCACCAGCCAGTAGCGGCCGGCAGGCAGGCTGACGTTCTGCCCGGCGGCGGCCATGTCCAGGTTGATGCTGGCCAGGGTGGCAGACGTGCTCACGCCCGCGCTGCCAACGGTTGCGGTATGCGACCACACTGCCAGTTGCGGGCTCGATTCCGGATTGCCTTCCGGGTTGCCGCCGACGTCGCGGAATATCGACCAGTTGAGGTTGGTCGAGGTGGCCAGCGAGCCGCCGTTGACGAAGCCATCGGCCACGATGCGGGTAATGCCGGTGGTCTCGCCGAGGGTGAAGTCATCGGCGGACAACTGCGCGCGCGCACCGACCGAAGCGGCATCGGTGAAGCGCGTGGAGCGGCGCCCGTTGGCGTTGTTCGGCGCCTGCGCGACCAGCGTGCGGGTGCCTACCCCGGAGTTGTCGATCTGCCATTCCAGCGGCGAACCGCCGGTGTTGGTGATCTGCAGGTTCACCGAGCCACTGCCTCCGGTGGGCAGGGTCAGCGAGCTGGTCGGCGGCGTGGCGGCGATCTGCGGCGGCGGCACCGAAACTGCAATCGGCAGGCGCAGCAACGGCTGGCTGGTGTCACCGCCCTGCGGCGCCACGGTCAGGCGTGCGAACCGCCAGCTGCCATCGTTGGGCACCGCACCGGTGGTGACGATCACCCGAACCGCCTTGCTTTCGCCCGGCGCCAGGGTAAACACCGACGGCGACACCACTGCCGTCAGGCCGGTCACCTTCGCCGTCCAGGTCTGCCGGGTCGGCAGCACGTTGCGGAACACACGGGTGAAGCTGCAGCTGTCCGGGCACTTGCGCTTGCCCATGCTGGCGATGTTGAGCGAGGCCACATCACCGCCGTTGGCGGGGTTGGCGGCCAGGAAGTTGGCCTTGGTCTCGTTCAGCACCAGACCGGCGCGCAGTGCCTGATCGACCTGGATGCGACCGGCGCCCATCGCGAACGGATCGGCCGGGGTGACGCCGTCTTCCTTCATCACCTCCTGGCGCGCGGTCATCATCAGCGCCGAACGCGCTTCCTGCACGGTCCAGTCCGGTCGTGCCTGGCGCAGCAGGGCGGCCGCACCGGCATGATGCGGTGAGGCCATCGAGGTGCCATCCATCAGACCGACCGCGTTCTCCGAGCCGGTCACGCTGGTACCGGCCACCACCGCCAGCACGCGCACGCCCGGCGCGGTCACGTCCGGCTTGACCAGATCGAACACGCCGGCCGGGCCGCGCGAGCTGAAATCACCGAGCACATCCGGTGTGTTGCTCACCTTGGTGGCCGGATAGGCGATGCCGCCGGTAGCGGCATTGCCCACGCTGTTGGCAAAGGTGCGCAGCGCATTGGCGTCGGCCTGGTCGATGGCGAAGGCCGGGATGGTGGCGCCCGCCACGTTGGGCAGGATCGGCGTGGGCTGGTTGTTGGCGATCAGCACCGCGATGGCGCCGGCACCGGCCGCATTGTTGACCTTGTCGCTGAAGTTGCACGAGCCACGCCGGACCACCGCGATCGCGCCCTGGAAGGTGTTGGCCGGGAATGCGGCGCAGCCATCATTGGCGGTGTCGATGCCGGCACTGACCCGCAGCGGCGTGCTGGCGGCAATGGGCGTGGTGAACGGCACGCCACCGGAGCCCTCGGTCAGCAGGATCACACTCAGCTCCGGCGGCACCACGCCAGGCCCGCTTACCGCGGCGTACAGCTCGATGTCGCCGCGCCCGTGGGTAGCCGCGGCGGTGCTGCCGGTCCAGGGTTCCAGATGCCCCAGGGTATTGGGGCCCGGGCCGGAGTTGCCGGCCGAGGTCGCCACATAGATGCCCGCATCGGACGCATTGAGGAAGGCCAGCGACACCGCTTCACCCCAGGGTGCGGTGCCGCCGGCAATGGAGTAATTGATGACATCGACCACGCCGTCGGCCAACGCCTGGTTCACGGCCGCCAGTGTCGAGGTGTTGGGGCACAGGCCACGGCCGCTGGACACCTCGGTGTAGCAGGCGTCGTAGGCGATCAGGTTGGCGCGCGGGGCCACACCGGAAATGTGGATCTGGTTGCCACGGTAGGACGCGGTGTGCGGATTGCCTGCCGCAGTCGACGCGGTGTGGCTGCCGTGGCCGTTGGTATCGCCGAATCCAGGCTCTTCGCGTACATCGGCCACGCCGCACTGGTTGCCCGGTGCGGTGCAGACAAAATCGTAGCCACCGATCAGCTTGCTGTTGCAGCGTCCCTCATCGACGCCACCGGGGGCACAGGTGCCCAGATAGGTGCCTGCGCCCAGCGGATTGATGTGCTCGTAGCCATCTTCGGCGCGGGCAGTGAAAGCCGGACTGCCGAAGTTGATGCCCGAGTCGATGACGCCGACCACGATGCCCTCGCCGCGATACGGCGTCGGGGTGGCATTCCACAGCGCGGTGGCACCGATCAGCCCCGGACCGACATCGGTGTCCTGTTCGTACTCCTTGTACTCCTCCACCAGCTCCACTTCGGGCAGCTGGCGCACCTGCTCGGCTTCCTGCGGATTCATCTGCAGCACCGAGGCGTTGATCGCGTGCTGCATCCGGCGCTCCACGCGCACGCTGCGGCCGAGCGTGGCGTTGATGCGCGCTTCGTGCTGCGCCTGGCGACCGGCCAGGAAGCGCACGTAGTCGCGCGAGCGTGCGCCCTGCACGGCGATGCGCGGGGTGGGCGTATTGCCGGTGGCCGCCGCGGCGCGTGCGGCACTGGCCGAGGGCCGCAGGCGTTCCGGCGCCGCCAGGCCCTGGATGTCGCCCTTGTAGGTGGCCAGCGGTTCCTCGCGGTAGACCACGATGTAGCGGTTGGACAGCTCGCCCAGGCTGCTGCCGGGGCCGGTGGCGGCCGGACCGGCAGGGTTGCCGGCACGCGCATCCACCGAGGGATTGCCGGTTTTCGACTGGGTGGTGGTACTACGCACGCCGACGGCGGCGGCCGCCAGAGCGGCACCGGCCACCAGTGTCAGCGCGACCCATTTGCTTCGTTTGATCCATGCATTGCGCATCGAATACCCCTTCAATGAAAGCCCGAGATGCACGCCGGCGCAGCGCCGGCGCTGTGGTGTCTGGTGCTTCAATTGCTGGTGCCGCGCGTCGTCCCCAACGCTGCACACCTCGCTGCGTCCCCGGCAGCGACCCCGACACTACCCTAAAATTTGACGTGTCGCACAGTTTTTGTCGCACGACGGCGCGGCGCCCCGCTGTACGCCCGGGTATGGACGGCGCCATCGCCCCGCCAACGGCGATCGGCCGCAACCGCTACCATGCGCGCACGCCACACACCGATGCAGGGATGCCATGGAGTTGCGACGTTACGCACTGATGTGCCTGTTGCCTTGCGTGATCGGGCGGGCGGGCGCGGTTGAAACACCGATGGCCGATGCTGCGGCGCATGCTGTTTTCAGGGAAGCCGATGCGCTGTGTCGCGCTGACGACGGCGCGCTGTGGGGCGCATCGCTCTGTGGACCGATGATGCTGGTCGATGCCGCCAGCCGTGAGCTGAAGGCATCGCAGCAGGATGCACAGGGCGCCCTGAGCGCGCGTGGCGCGGTCTTCGTCGGCCAGCTGCCCCCCGATGCACTGGTGGCCAACACCGCCATCGACTGGTCCGGCAAACGCTGGACACAACTGCTGTGGCCACTGCCACAGAATGACGCGCGGCGCCGCACGTTGCTGGCGCACGAGATGTTCCATCGCCTGCAGCCGGCACTACCCATCGCCAGGCCGGCCGAAGGCGGTAATGATCATCTCGACACCCTCGATGGGCGCTATCTGCTGCAACTGGAATGGCGCGCACTGGCCGCCGCACTGTCGGCCAACGACGGCGACGCCCGACGCGTCGCGCTGAGCGACGCCCTCGCCTTCCGGGCCGAGCGCCATCGACGTTTCCCCGCGGCCGCGAAGGAGGAAGCGGCGCTGGAATTGAACGAGGGCCTGGCTGAATACACCGGCGTGCGGGTCGGCAATCCGACACCGGCCGCACGTATCGAGGCCGCGCTGCACGATCTTCGCGCACACGTCGACGACCGCAGCTTCGTCCGATCGTTCGCCTATGCCACCGGCCCGGCCTACGGCCTGCTGCTGGACCAGGCCGCACCGCGTTGGCGCAGCGCGCTCGGCCAGCACGCCCGCGATCTCGGTACGCTGCTTGCGCAGGCGTCGCGCATCGAACCAGCCCTGGACGAACCGGCGATGCGCGCGGCGGCCAACCGCTACGACGGTGCAGCGCTTCACCGCGCTGAAACGCTGCGCGCGCAGCATCGGCAGGCACAGATTGAACGCAACCACGCGCGTTTCGTGACCGGGCCGGTGCTGCGGCTGGATCTGCGCCGCATGCGCATCCAGTTCGACCCCAACAGCGTGCAGCCGTTGCCGGGCAGCGGCGCGGTGTATCCGACGCTGCGCCTGACCGATGACTGGGGCACGCTGCAGGTGACCGACGGTGCGCTGATGCAGAGCGACTGGAAAGCCGTGCTCGTGCAGGCCCCGGCAACGGGCGGGCCGCTTCTGCAGGGTGACGGGTGGTCGCTGCAGCTCGCGCCGGGCTGGGCGGTGGTGGCCGGTGCACGCGCTGGCGACTACATGCTGAAGGCGCAGCCCTGATCTGTTCGGCAGGCAATGCCGGGCCTTAGCACGCGCGCATTTCACCCACCCATCGCCTGATCTGACACGTCGCCAGTGCTTGCGCACTGTCACAGGTTCGCCTTTTCCTCGTTGACCGAAAGACGACAGCTTGTGACGCTTGTGGCACCGCGCGGCCGGTCTGGCCGCTTCGCCGCGGTCACGCTCCACCGCAATCGGCAGCACCCGCATTCCGCATCCGCAGTGCCTCCCCAACGACCTGGCTACGGCCAGGGCGAGGTGGACCGCTGCGCCCTGAATCTTCTGCTGGAGAACTGCAATGCGCCTTGCAAGCTTCGTCTTCGCGTTCGTCCTCAGCGCCTTCGCCGGCGCCACCCAGGCCCAGGTCGTCACCCTCAACAAGGGCGGCTTCGTGCTGACCTACGATTGCAGCATCCACAGCGCCACCCGCTACGAATACACGCTCACCGCTGACACCGGTTCGGCGGCGCGGCCGTCCAGCTTCTACAAGGACCCGGACCTGCCGGCCGGTTGCCTGGGCCAGAACAGTACCGCCTCCTACGCCAGCATCAAGTCCGGCTACGACCGCGGCCATCTGGTCACCTCCAACCACATGGACTACAACGCGACCTACATCCGTCGCGCCAACTACATGACCAACATCGTTCCGCAGGTGTCCAGCTTCAACCAGGGCATCTGGGTGAAGGCCGAGAATGTGGCCGAGTGCTACCGCGACATCGCGCCGGTGGACGTCTACGGTGGCGTGGTCTACGGCGATGCCGCCAACGACTACTTCCTGGCCAGCCATGGCATTCCGACGCCGGAGTTCTTCTGGAAGACGATCATCACCCGCGACCCGAACACCGGTACCGCCAAGGCGATCAGCTGGATCATCCCCAATGAAGCCAACCTGGGCAGCCTGGACAGCTACCTGGTGACCATCGCCGATCTGGAGGAGCTGCTGGGTGCCAGCTACGTGGCCATCAACGCACCGGCCTCGCTGAAGAACATGCTGCCGGCCACCACCTGGCCGCAGCCGGCCGGCTGCGACCTGGGCTGAACGGCGCAAGGGCGGCATCCGGGCATGCGGCCCTGAGCGCATGCCCGGCTTCGGCCGCTGTGGGACAATGGCCGGTCATGGCAGCGCAGCCTTGTTCCAGGAGCTTCAGATGTCCCCCTACCCCTTCGATGCCGTGTTGTTCGACTGTGACGGCGTGCTGGTCGATTCCGAGCCGCTGGTGGCCCGCGTGCTCTCGGAAATGCTGACCGAGCGCGGCTGGCCATTGACCCCGGCCCAGGCCGGCGAGGTCTTCCTCGGCCAGTCGGTGGCCCACCTGGCCGGGCTGATCGAAGAACGCACCGGCAAGCCGTTTACCGAGGCATGGCTGGAGCAATTCCGCCAGCAGCGCAACATCGCACTGGAACGCGACCTGCAAGCCATCCAGGGCGCGCCGGCGGCGGTGCGCGCGATCGCCGCAGCGACCGGCGGGCGTATTGCCTGCGCCTCCGGTGCCGACCTGCACAAGGTCCAGCTGCAGCTGGGCAAGGTCGGCATCCTCGACGCCTTCGGGGGCCACGTCTACAGCGGCCAGGACCAGCCGAACACCAAGCCGCACCCGGACGTCTACCTGGCCGCCGCGGCCGCGCTGGGCGTGGACCCGAAGCGCTGCGCGGTCATCGAAGACACCGTGACCGGCGCGACCGCCGGCGTTGCGGCCGGTGCCACCGTGTTCGGCTTCAGCGAAGGCGGCCCGCACCACAGCACGCCGGAGGCACTGCGTGCGGCCGGTGCGCAGGTGATCTTCCAACGCATGGAGGATCTTCCGGCGCTGCTGGCTTCCTACGCCGCCGACGCTGCGGCCTGAGCCTGCATCACCCCGCAGCACCGGGCGCGGTGCTGCGCCGTCTGCCTGCGTAATGCAACGCGAACAGGTACAGGCCGGTGAACAATTGCAGGAACAACGGCGGCAACGGCGAATAGGTGATCCACGCCGCCGGCTCCCCCTGCCCCAGGCCTCGGGCGATGAAATTGGCGATCACCGCCACAGTGAACACGATCGAGGTCCAGCGATGCACCGGTCGCGACCAGCTGCCGCGGCTCATTGCCGCTGCCTCATTTCGGAACGGGCTTCAATCATCTTCCAGCCGTTGCCGGAGGGGTCACGGAATCCGGCATCGATCGCACCGAAGCGCTCGATCGGTTCCTGGGTGAACTCCACGCCCTGCGCCTGCCATTGCGCATGGCGCGCCCGGCAATCCTCCACGGCCAGCACCAGCGGCGGCATCGCGCCCTTGGCCACCAGCTGCTGCAGGGACAGTGCCGTCGCCGCATCGTGGGTCGGCGGTCCGGGCACGAACAGGCCCAGCTGGAATCCGTCCTGGCCGGGACTGCGCACAGTCAGCCAGCGATAGCTGCCGTTGCGGACATCGCTATGGACTTCGAAGCCCAGTTTGCCAACGTAGAAATCGAGCGCTTCATCCTGGTCGCGTACATACAGGCCGACCGTGTTCACGGTGTTCGTCATGGGACCTCCCTCAGGTGGAGTCCACGTTAGCAACCGCCTGGCGGCGACGCTTCTCCAAAACTGCGATGTTGAGGTCCGGGCGCTGCGCGGCGCGGGCGTGGCATTCGGGAACGTGATCGGCACCTGCATGGCCGGACCGCTCGCGCAGGCGCACATTGCCTGGGCTGTCGCCGGTGATGTCACGGAAGATCCGGCCGAAGGTGCCGAGGCTGGCCCAGCCGGTCTGCGCCGCGATCTCGGTGACCGGCAGATCGGTCTCGCGCAGCAGCGCCACCGCCCGCTCGATGCGGCGGCTGAGCAGATAACGATGCGGCGGCAGGCCGAAGGCCTGTTTGAAGGCCCGCGCGAAATGCGCGGTCGACACCGCACTGACCTCGGCCAGGCGCGAGACCGGCCAGTCTTCGTGGCTGGCACGGTCCATGCGGTCCTTGGCACGCAGCAGGCGGCGCAGCAGTTCCGGGCTCTGGCTCATGGCATCACCGCGCGGGCCAGGTGCTGGCGTGCCGCACGCCGGGCCTGGTCAGCCTGCTCGCCGAGCCAGTCACGGAATGCGCAGACCTTTCCGCTGCGACTACGTGCAGACGGGGCCACGAACCAGAAGCTGCGCCCGTCGCTGGCCACGCCCGGATGTGCCTGCAGCAGGCGTCCACTGTCGAGCTCGGCCTGGAACAGGATCGGCGACCCCAGGGCGATGCCCTGCCCCGCAATCGCAGCCCCGATATCCAGATGCTCGGCGGCAAACGGGCTGACCACGCTCTCCGGCGCTGGCGCCGGAATATGCCCGTGCGCGGCAAACCACAGGGCCCACCAGTCGGGCCGCCCGAGCAGCGGAACATCCAATACCCGACGTCCAAGATCCGCAGCCGCAGGCAGCAGGGAGGGCGCGCACAGCGGAGTGAAAATGCTGGGAAACAGCGGCGTGGCCTGCAGCCCGGGCCACTGGCCATGCCCGTTGCGGATGGCCGCATCGAAGCGCCCGGCGGCCAGGTCCTGCGGCTCGGCCGACAGGTCCAGTTCCAGCACGATCTGCCGATGGCGCGCGCGGAAGCTGCCCAGGCGCGGCGTCAACCAGCTGGTACCAAGTGTCGGCAGCGCGGAGAGGCGCAGATGCGACGCATCCATGCCCGCCGCACGCATGAAGCCGGCACGAAGCGCATCAAAGGCCCGTGTGGCCTCCTGCGCGGCGCTGGCACCGGCTGCGGTCAGTTCCACATGCTGCGCATGTCGCAGGAACAGGCAGGTGCCCGTCTGCGCCTCCAGCCGCCGTACGTGGTAGCTCACCGACGCCGCGCTGGTGTCCAGTTCCTCGGCGGCACGGGCGAAACTGCCCAGCCGCGCCGCCGCCTCGAAGGCGCGGATGGCGACAAGCGATGGCAGCTGGCGTTGGTTCACCATAAGTGTGGCTTAGCCTGAGCCCCGATACCTGTGTGGTCAATCCCCCCCTGCCACCGCAAGCATGGGGCATCTTCGGCGCAGGATCACGCACATGGATCGACGGCAGTTCCTGGCCTCCCTGGCCATCGCAGCGGCCACCCGTGCGCTGCCCTCCGGCACCGCGCCCGCAGGCCCCGCCGAGGATTGGCGATGGCTGCAGGGCAACTGGCAGGTACGCCACCAGCGGCTGAAGGAGCGCCTGGTGGGCGATACGCGCTGGGAGTCTTTCGCTGGCAGCAGTGCGGTCTGGCTGACCCTGGGCGGACGGGGAACCATCGATGACAACGTGATGGCTCTGCCTTCAGGCGCCTATCGCGGCCTCGGCGTGCGCGCCTTTGATCCGGTGTCATCCACCTGGTCGATCTGGTGGATCGATGGACGCAACCCTGGGCGCATCGAGCCGCCCGTACGGGGGCGCTTCGACGCAAACGGCGGCACCTTCCATGGCACCGATCGGCTCGACGGAAGGCCGATCGACGTGCGGTTCCGCTGGCACGACATCCATGGCAAGGAACCGTGGTGGGAGCAGGCCTTCTCCGCCGATGGAGGCATGCACTGGGAGATCAACTGGCGCAACTGGTTCCGCCGAACCGCTGCGGCACCAGCTCCCCTTTCGACGCTACCCGATGCCCCGGCTGATTTCGACTTCCTGGTGGGCCACTGGAACGTCCACCATCGCCGCCTGCGTGCACGCCTGGTAGGCAGCGATGCCTGGGAGCATTTCAACGGAACCCTGCACAACTGGCCGGTACTGGGCGGGTACGGCAACGTGGGCGACAACCTGATGGACGTGCCTGCCGCGCCAGTGCGCGGAATGGGCATCCGCGCCTGGAACGCGCGCAGGCGGCACTGGCTGAGCTGGTGGCTGGATGGTCGCGCACCCACCCGGATCGGCGCCCCCCTGCGAGGCGCCTTCGAGCGCGGTGTCGGAAGGTTCTTCGGTGAAGACCAGCACAACGGTCACGCGGTGCAGACACGCGTGGTCTGGTCGCGCATCACCCCACGGTCGGCGCGCTGGGAGCAGGCCGCCTCCATCGATGGTGGACGCAGTTGGGAAACCAACTGGGTGAGCGATTTCGAGCGACAGGCATGAAGGCGCTGCTGGCCACGGTGCTGCTGGCATCGACGGTGCTCGTGCCCTCACCCTCCCGGGTGCTGAAGTTCCTCGATCCGGTCGAACGTTTCGCGCCCGGCGTTGCATCCACGCGCTATGACGAGGTGCGGCTGACGTTGAGCCCCGACGGCAACACCGCGCTGTGGTTCAGCCGCAACCGCCCCGGCGGTCCCGGCGGCCATGACATCTGGATCTCGCGGCGCGATGGAGAGCGCTGGCGACCGGCGACGCCGGCGCCGTTCAACACGCCTGGGCGTGATTTCGATCCCGCATTCTCTGCAGACGGGCGCGCGGTGTACTTCTGTTCGGACCGCGCAGGCGGCCAGGGCGGTGACGACCTGTACCGGGTCAGCATGGATGGCGACGGCCGCTTCGGCCACCCCGAGAATCTGGGGTCCGCAGTGAACAGCGCAGCAGACGAGTTCGCGCCGATGCTCTCGCCGGACGGTCGTACGCTGTTGTTCTCCAGCGATCGGGCGGGCGGCGCCGGTGGACATGATCTCTACAGCGCCGGCATGCAGGACGGGAAGGCTGCGCCTGCGCGGCGGCTGCCAGGAGACATCAACACCGCCGCGCAGGAGTTCGATGCTACCTTCCTCGACGATGGCCACACGGTGGTGTTCGCGCGCGCCCTGGACTTCGGCAAGGCACCGGTCCGCCAGTTCATCGCCTCCGCATACGGCGGCCGCTACGGCGCGGGCCAGCCCTTGCCCTCGCCGGTGAACGAACCCACTGGCGACAGCTACGGCGCCATGCTGGATGGTTCGCACCCCCGCACGCTGACCTACTCAGCACGACGTCCCGGTGGCGAAGGGCTGGACCTGTACCGGGTCCGCTACCGCATCGAGCCGCCTTGAAGGCGGCTGTTGTCGATGTCTGGCATGGCGGTTCGTCGAGAAGGTGAACACCCCAGGAGAAGATGCAGATGCCGTCTCAACAGTTGCTGGCCTGCGCCTGCGGCCAGGTGCGCCTGACCGTCACAGGCAGTCCCATCGCCACCGTCGAATGCTGCTGCGACAGCTGCCGCAGGGCGGGTGTGCAGCTGCAGTCGCGGCCCGGCGCCCCCGAGGTGCTGGGGCTGCATGGCGAGACGCTGTTCGTCATGCATCGCAAGGATCGCGTCAGCATTGACGCAGGGCACTCCCTGCTGAGCGCGCTCCGGCCATCGACCCAGGGCGGCAGTCGTCGCGTGCTGGCACGCTGTTGCAACACACCGCTGTTCCTGGAGTTCAGCGGCGGCCACTGGCTGAGCCTGTACGGACTGCTTTGGCCCGCATCGGCAAGACCGGCCGTGGAAATGCGCACGATGGTCGGTGACCTTCCCGATTCCTCGGCCCTTCCCAACGATGTGCCGAACCTGAAGACCCGCTCCCTGTGCTTCTACGCCCGCCTGATGAAAGCATGGATCGCCATGGGCCTGCGCAGTCCGCGCATCGAGATCGCCGAAGACCCTCATGGCTGAGTCCGGGCGGATCGAGATCGAGAGCATCACCACGCCCGGCCACACCCAGCGCGTGGATCGCGCCAAGTACATGGCCATGCGCAATGCCCTGCTGGACGCGCTGCCAAAGCAACCGCCGGGGATGACGGTGGCGCAGGCCAAGCAGGCGCTGCTGCCGGGGCTGCCCGCATCGCTGTTCCCGGCCGGTGCAACGGCCGGATGGTGGTTGAAGGCCGTGCAGCTGGACCTGGAAGCCAAGGGCGTGATCGAACGTGTCCCAGGCAAACCGCTTCGACTGTTCAAGCACAGGGCCGCGGACTGATCAGCGCTGCGCAGGCAGCTCCAGCCGGTGCTTGCGGCACAGGCGGTACACCGTCACCCGCGAAATCTGCATCTGCCGGGCGCATTCGGACACGTTGTAACCGGTCTGGCGCAGGGTCTGCAGCAGCACATCACGCTCGGCCTGGCCGCGCGCATCGTGCAGCACCGCACCGGGCAGCACCTGCACCGGTGCGCCCAGCTCCAGATCACGCTCGTTGATCAGCTCGCCCTCGGCCATGATCGCCGCCCGCTGTACCCGGTTCAGCAGCTCTCGGACATTGCCGGGCCAGTCGAAGCGGCGCATCGCCTGGATCGCCGCCGGCGAGAAGCCACGCGCGCGGACGGCATGGCGCAGGCGGAAGCAACGCAGGAAGTGCTCGGCCAGCAGCTGTACATCGGCGCCACGCTCGCGCAAGGGCGGCATCAGCAAGCGCAGCACGTTGAGGCGGTAATAGAGATCACTGCGGAAGCGGCCGTGGGCCACCGCGTGCTCCAGTTCGACGTGGGTCGCGGCCAGCACCCGCACATCGGCGCGCAACGGCTGGCTGCTGCCGACCCGCTCGAAGGTGCCTTCCTGCAGCACCCGCAGCAGGCTGGTCTGCGCCTCCGCAGGCAGGTCCCCCACTTCGTCGAGGAAGACCGTGCCGCCCTGCGCGGATTCGAAGACACCGATCTGCCGCTTGTCGGCGCCGGTGAACGAGCCGCGCTCGTGACCGAACAGCTCCGACTGCACCAGATTGGCCGGAATCGCCCCGCAGTTGACCGCGATGAACGGCTTGCCCGCGCGCCCCGACAGCGCGTGCAGCGCGTGTGCGGCCAGTTCCTTGCCGGTGCCGGTCTCACCGGTCACCAGCACCGGCAGCTCCACCGGAGCAAACTTGTGCAGCACCGTGCGCACCGCATGCAGCGCCGGGCTCTCGCCGATCAGGGCGCGCGGCCCCTGACCGCTGCACCCCGCCTCAGCGGGCGGCTGGTCCGCATCGAACTGCTGGCGCATCGCGCTGACCAGATCCTGCAACCCGAATGGCAGCGTGAAGCGTGCCAGGCAGTGCTGCAGCAACGGCAGCCACGCTGCCGGCATCGCACCTGCGCTGGGCGGCAGAACCGCCAGCCAGGGCAGATGCTGGTGCTGCTCGATCCACGGCATCAGCAGCTGCAACGCGGCTGCATCCAGGTGGCGAAGGTCCAGCACGGCCAGCAGCCGGTCACGCCCGCGCAGCCCGATGGCCATGCCCGGATCAGGATGGATGCTGCGCACGTACCAGCCTGCGGCCGCCAGCGCACTGCGCTCAATCGCCAGCGGTTCACCAAACCAGAGTACGCAACGCGATGTAGAAGCTTCCGGGACCGCCGCCATGCTTCCCCCAGCAACCGGACACCGTCGGCGGACTGTCGAGCAATCACCGGCGTGCCGCCCCCCCACCGGGACTTCCAACGGCCACCACGGCGGCCTTTGTCTGGCGGATCCTAGCGCTGCGCTAAACGGCTGCGCAATGAGCGCCGCGTCAAGATCTCGCCAGCTGAAGCGGCACCGTTGCAGTCGGCGGCCGCACCTGTAACAGGAATGCGACAGGCCGCGCCCCGCCTTGCCCTGCGGCACTTGGTGCTGCGCAATCCCAACACTTTTCCCACACGGTTGTAACACCCTGGCGCCACCCCGGGCGCGCGCGCCGTGGCCATCTGTTGGCGGGCGGGCTTCGTGAAGTTGGCACGGTTGATGCGTCCCTCCGCCGCACCCACCGCGGGAGATCGGCATGGACGGCACTACCCTCATTCGCAGCCTGGCAGCCGCACTGGCGCTGGCCTCGTTGTCGGCTGCCCCAGGCGTCGGCGCCTCCGGTGCCCGCCAGGGGGTGAAGGCGCAGCCGGGCGAAATTGTCCTGTTGCGCGATGTGGCGGCGCGGCCGGCATACCGGATGGCCCCGCCGGGCATGGCCCTGATCGCCGACCCGAAGCCCCAGCGCGAAATTGCCACCTCACTGGGCACCGGAGCCGCAGGCGGCGGAATGGATGAACTCAGCGAGGAAGACTACGCCGGCATGGGCGCCGGCCGCAGCGCCGGGCCTGCAGCGCCACACGGCACCACCGTCGAGCGGGAGACCCAGCAGGCCCTGGGCGGCACGCTCGGCCGCAGCAGCGAGGGCATGCTCGGCAGCAGCCTCGGTGGCGCCATGAGCGGTCCACTGGGCGCGGTCGGCAACAGCACACGCGGCATCGGCGATACCGTCCGCGGTGCGCTTGCGCAGTTCCCGCTGCAGGGCCCGGCCCCGGCAGGTGGCAAGTGAAACGCCACTGCTGGCCGCTGCTGATGGTGGCCCTGGCGCCGCTGCAGGCACACGCCGATGACTACACCGGCATGCTGGCCTACCTCGACGTGACCCGCATCGACGGCCGCGCCCTGGCCGGCGCCAACGGCGCGATCGCGGTGAACCAGGCCGCCGGCGATCTCAACCTGCAGGGCAATCTGCGCGGCATCGCCAGCGGCGCGCGCGCCGACGTGGCCATCAACGCGCAGCAGGTCCAAGGCGGCAACCGCGTGCTGTCGGCGCCGCTGCATGCACGCGCCGACATCGGCGGCGATGCACTGGCGGGCGCCAGCGGCATCGCATCAATCAACCAGGCCAGCGGCATCGCCAACACGACGCTCAACGTCGTCAGCGCGACGCTGGCCCGACAGGGCATACGCGAAACCGACGACACGGCCTTGGCCGCCGAAGGTTCCGCGTTGGCAGGGGGGCGGGACGACGCCGGTCGCGGCGTTGCGACGGGCACCCGCAGCGCCGGTGTAGCCAGCACCGCGCTGCGGGGATTCGACGGAGTCCTGCAACTCAATCAGGTCGCGGGCAGCGGCAACGATACGGCCAACGTACTGGGCCTGGTCGTGCAGGACCGCCCGTGACAACCACCCAAGCGATGCACCATCCGATGAGAGAGAGGGCACCATGAAAGCGACCGTCAAACAGACCATGCTCGCCATGGCGATTGCCACTGCCTCGACCGCCGCTGCGGCCAATGGCTGGGACAACCAGAACGCCAACGCGAACATCAACCACAACCACACCGTCAGCGAGACCCGCAACGACACCCACAACCACACCGACAACGACGTGCGCAACCGCACCGTCAATGTCAACGTACAGAAGCACAGCAACATCCAGGCCGACGAACGCAAGGAAAAGAACAACCACGGCGTCGACGTGAACCTGGAAAAGGACCTGCGCCTGAGTACCGACGTCAATTTCTCCGGTGATCCGAGCATCAGTGGCGACATCGACCTGGACTCGGCCGCGATCGCGGTTATCGACAACCGGCAGTCGATCAGCAACAACGCCACCAGCAACAGCCTGGTCACCAACAGTGCGTCGATCGGTGACAGCGTGGGCGCCGGTGCCTCGGGCAACCTGGGCTTCAACGTCGTCTCCGGCGACAACAATGCGCAGGACAACGCGGCCTCGCTGTCGGCGGCCGACGCCTCCTTCAGCTTCGGCATGGCCGACGCCGAAGTGTTCGTCAACCAGGCCGGCTTCGGCAACGCCACCATGAACTCCGGTGTGACCAACGCCGCGGCGCTGGGTGGCAATGCCTTTGGCGGCGCGTCGGGCAACATCGGGGTGAACATCGCCTCGGGCAACAACAACGAGCAGAAGAACGCACTGGCCGCATCGGTGGCCACCACCGCCGTTGCCCAGTCCAGCATCAGTTCCAACCAGGTCTCCACCGGCAACACGGTCAGCAATGCCGGCTTCGTGCAGTCCTACACCGATACGGTGCAGGTCGGCATGCGCGGTGGCGTCAGTGGCCTGACCCTGGCCTACGGCGCCGGCACCTACCGTGGCACCGGCAACGCCTACCAGATGGCCAACTACTACCTGGATACGTGGAGTGGCGATCTGCCGCACCCGGGTGGCAACAGCACCGGCCACATCGATCTGGACAACGAGATCCAGAACGCCACGATGAACCCCAACCGGCCGGGGGTGGGCGGCCTGGGCTTCGATACGCGTGAAAGCGGCACCAGCCAGTTCGTCGAACTGGGGGTGGCCGACCTGTACGCCAGCCTCAGCGGCACGGTCAGCACCACGCGCTGGGTGAATGTCAATGCGACCAACACCTCGGCACTGTCGGGCAGTGCGTTCTCCGGCGCCTCCGGCAACATCGGTGTGAACGTGGCCGCCGGCACCGGCAACCTGCAGGCCAACAGCCTCGCCCTGGCGGTCGCCCAGCCCAGTACGGGCGGCGGTGGTGGCAACGGCGAGTAAGCGCAACACCCCGGCCGTCCGCCAATGGCCGGGTCCCCGGGAGCCCCTGTTCCTCCTCCCCCTTGGAACAGGGGCTCCCCCCTGCTGACGGAGAACGACATGTCCGGTTGCCGCGCGTGGTTGCTGCTGATGACCCTGTTGCTGCTGGGCACGGGCCCGGCGTGGGCGGGCGATGTGCGCTTCAGCGGCGTGCTGCCCAACGGCGCGCTGCTGCAGCAGAAGGTGGAGAGCATGCAGGAGCGGCGCTACCGCAACGTGGTGCGCCAGCACACTGACTACAGCTGCGGTGCGGCGGCGCTGGCCACCATCCTGCGCCATGCCTACCACCTGCAGACCGATGAAGCGACGGTGATCGAAGGGATGATGGGGGTATCGGATCCTGCGCTGGTAGCCGAGCGCGGCTTCTCGCTGCTGGACATCAAGCGCTACGTGGAGTCGCTGGGCATGCGCGGGCGTGGCTATCGCATCGACGAGGCGCGGCTGCGCACGCTGCGCGTTCCCGGCCTGGTGCTGATGGATGTGCGCGGCTTCCGCCACTTCGTGGTGCTCAAGCAGGTGCGCGACGGCTACGTGGAGGTGGCCGACCCGATTCTCGGCAATCGCAGCCTGGCCCTGCCCGACTTTCTGGCGGCCTGGCCATCACGCGCCGTGTTCGTGGTGATCGGCAGTGATTTCGACCGCAACACCGTACTGCTGCAACCCAGCGAACGGCCCAGTGCACGCGCGCTCTACGCGCGGCAGGGGCCGATCACCGATGCGGAACTGGTCGACTTCGGCTTCAGCCACGCCGATCTGTTCTGAAGGAGGCATGCACATGTTTCGTCAATGTTGCTGGATGGCCCTTCTGCTGGCGACGCCTGCCCTGCCGATCCGGGCAGCGGAGGCCGCCCCCGGCCGTGGCCTGACCGAGATTCCAGACCCGGAACTGAACCTGATGCGGGGGCGCTACACCGTGGGCGGCAACACGGTGGCCTGGTTCGGGGTGACCATGGTGTCGCAGTGGCAGGCCGGCAATGGCGCCGCACTGCAGGGCGCACTGACGCTGGGCATGGATTTCCGCGGCGGCGGCGCCCCCCGGCTGAGCTTCCAGCCCAGCGTGCAGGTCACCGCGGCCGATGCGCCGCTGCCGGACACCTCCGGCCGCAGCATCGACAGCAGCGGGCTGGCCAATGCCAGCGGACTGGTGCAGAGCGTACAGGTGGCCGGCGACGGCAACGTGGCGCGCAATGCGACCACGCTGACCGTGCGCGATGGCGCCGTGCCCGCCGGCTTCACCGACGGCGCGCATTCGGCCAGCGCACAGCAGGCCGGCATCAATGCCACTGCGGCATTGGATGGCAACCAGGCGCGCCTGCTGCTGCAGGTGGATGGGCAGGGCCTGGTGCAGCAGTGGATACGCAACGGCAGTGTCGGCCAGGGCATTGCCCTGGTGGGCGATGGCCAGAGCGCCAGCAACCAGCTGCGGCTGGAGCTGGTACGCGATACCGCGGGTGGCAACCTGCCGTTGAGCCAGAACGTGGCCCAGGCGATTGCACTGAACCGCGGCATGGGGCCGGGCCAGTAACAGCGGCCCGGCATTGGGGGAAGCGAGTCACAACGCAGGGCACGAACATGCACACCCTACTGAGGATCACCCCGCTGGCGCTGGCGGCGCTGGCAGGCACCGCGCTTGCCGCGCCGCCCACACCCGGCGCTGGCGCCGACGACGGCGCCGACGTGCAGGCACTGGCCAACCAGCTGGAGCAGCTGAAGAGCAACTACGCCCAGGAAGTGCGACGGCTGCGCGAATTGGACATGCAGGTACAGGCGATGCAGGCCCGCCTGGCGGGCCGGGCCGGGCCGGACGCCGCCGCTCCTGCGGCGCCGCTGGCACAGGCCGCGGCCGCCGCCGTTCCTCCCAGCAGTGAAGGCTATGCCAGCACTGCCGCCGAGGCACAGCAGGCCAAGCAGGAATCGCGACGCAGCGTGGATGATGTGAAGCAGCAGCAATCGGCGCTGTTCTCGCGTCGCTTCACCCTCGAAAACAGCCTTACTTACGCGCGCTACGATCGCAAGCAGCTCACCCTCAACGGCTTCCTGGCGCTGGATGCGATCTTCCTGGGCAACATCGCCATCGAGAACGTGGAGTCCGATTCGCTCACCTACAACCTGGCGGCGCGCTGGGGCGTCAGCCCGAACCTGACGTTGAACCTGGACGTGCCGTACCTGGCGCGACGCACTGTCTACCAGAAAGGCGGTGCCGGTGGCGCGGCGGCGGCGATCGCCCAGGAAGAGACCAACGGCAATGGCCTGGGTGACATCGGCCTGAGTGCGAACTACCGGTTGTTCGGGGAGCGTGGCTGGCGCCCGGAAACCGTGCTCACCGCAGGGGTGACCGCCCCCACCGGGCGCGCACCGTATGGCCTGGACTGGAAAGTGATCGAACGCGATGACGATGACTACATCCGCTTCGCGGTGCCTCGCGAGCAACCCACCGGCAACGGCGTCTGGCAGGCCAACCTGGGCCTGTCGATGGTGAAGACCGCCGATCCGGCCATCCTGTTTGCCAATGTGGGCTACGTGCACTCGTTCGCGCGCAGTTTCGACGATATCGACAGCAACCCCGACACGGTCAATCCCGGTGAAGTGAAGCTGGGCGGTTCGGTGTACTTCGGCGCGGGCGTGGCCTTCGCCTTCAACGAGCGCACCAGCCTCAGCCTGTCCTTCAGCGACCGCATCAGCGCCCGCGCCTCGACCCGCTTCGAGGGCGGCCAGTGGGTGAAGGTGATCGGCAGCGACGCCAACGCCGCGTCGCTGAACCTGGGCGTGACCTATGCGCTGAACCAGCACACCACCCTGGTGACGCTGCTGGGCATCGGCCTGACGCCGGATGCACCCGACTTCACCCTGGCGTTCAAGATCCCGTACATGCTCTAGCAGCCCCTGCGCTGCACCGGCAGGGGGCGCACGGCCCCCTGCCCCGCGGCATCGACGGTGCCGATCAGCAGATCCGCCGCATCCCGGCCGCGCCTTCACGGGGATCGCCCCGCATTCTTCGTCGATTCCGCCAATCCGGCGGCGTCGTCATTTCCTACGCTGGGCCCACGGTGAAGCACAGGCAGTTCCCCCCAACGCACCGTGACTACCCCGCACTTCCACTTTCCGCAGGAGCAGCACATGGCATTTCCAACCGCGGTAAACGACCAGATCACCGACTCGGTCACCCAGGCCAACACCAAGGTGCTGGGCGATGCGCCCGCCGTGGCAGTGGGCAATCTCTACCAGGCCACCGCACAGGCGCTGGCCAACGCTGCCCACAACGCCACCAACGCGCAGCAGCAGTCCTACGTGACCGCGCAGTCGGCGACCACCATGGGCGTGGCCACGCTGTACTCGATCGATACCGCCACCACCGCTGTGGCCAGCAAGGAAATCCTCAGCACCCGCGTGCGCGGGCTGGGTTCCTGATCCGTCGTCCCGCCGCTGACCCGCCAACCCAAAGGAGCAAGACATGGCATTCCCGACCGCTGTCAACGACCAGATCACCGATTCGGTCACCCAGGCCAACACCAAGGTGCTGGGTGACGCCCCCGCCGTGGCGATGGGCAATCTCTACCAGGCCACCGCGCAGGCGCTGGCCAATGCCGCCCACAACGCGACCAACGCGCAGCAGCAGTCCTATGTGACCGCGCAGGCAGCCACCACCATGGGCGTGGCCACGCTGTACTCGATCGACACGGCCACCACCGGCGTGGCCACCAAGCAGATCCTCGGCGCGTAACGCGCCGGCAGGCAAGGAGCTGATCCATGGCGTTTCCCACGGCCGTCAACGACCAGGTCACCGATTCGGTCACCCAGGCCAACCTGCAGATGCTGGGCGTGGCACCGGCCACGGCGATGGGCACCTTGTACCAGGCCACCGCCCAGGCCCTGGCCAATGCCGCCCACAACGCGACGCTGGCCCAGCAGCAGATGTATGTCACCGCCCAGGCGGCCACCACGATGGGCGTGGCCCTGCTCTATGCCGTCGATACCGGCGCCACCGGCGCCGCAACCCGGAAGATCCTCGGCTGATCCAGCTGAATGTCGTCGATCTCCGTTCCTGTAGTGCAGTCCATCCAAGGAGCTTTCATCATGGCATTTCCCACCGCCGTCAACAGCCAGATCACCGACTCGGTCTCGCAGGTCAACACCAAGGTTCTCGGTGATGCGCCGGCGATCGCAATGGGCAACCTGTTCGTGGCCACCAGCCAGGCGCTGTCCAACGCCGCCCACAACGCCACCAACAACCAGCAGCAGTCCTACGTGACCATGCAGGCGTCGACCACCCAGGGGGTGTCCACGCTGTATGCGATCGACACCGCCTCCAATGGCGTGGCCACCCGCGAAATCCTGGGCCTGCGCTGACGTGTTGGCCCGGCGTGACGTCGCCCACCGCGCCCCCGCCCCGGGTGGCGTCACGCCGGGCCCCTGATTGATGGCCGCGCCGCCTGCCATCGGCTACCTGCTGGATGCCACCAGCAGTGGGTCCGCGCTGGCGATCGGCCTTGCCCCGTCGTTTGCGATGTCCGCCACCTACCTGGCGATGGCCGACAGCATCGGCCTGGCGATGCAGAACGCGGTGGCGAACCAACAACGTGGCCAGGTGACCGCCGGCGCGAGCCTGGCCCAGGTCCTGGCCCTGATCATCCAGAAGGGAGCCGTTCCATCATGAGCAGTGACAACACGGTCAACAGCCAGATCGTCGACAGCGTCAGCGCCGCCGCCACGTTGCTGGTCGGCCAGGCGCCGGCGCAGGCCTTCGGCATGCTGGACATGGTGATGCTGGAGACCCTGGGCACGGCCATGCACAACGCGGTCGCGCGCCAGCAGGGCGCCGGCATGGTCAGCTCGGCGGCGGTGACCGCCGCCTGCGCGAAGATGATCAACGCGCCGTGGCCGGTACCGCCGCCCCCGCCCGCGCCGGCACCGCCCCCGCCACCGAACGTGATCCCGCTGCCCGGCCCGGTGCCGGCCCCACCCTCGCCGACGGCGGTAATCGCCGCGGCCACCGCAGAAGGAAAGACCGCCATCAGCGTCCTGCAGGCACAGACCCACGGTGCCACCGCCGACGCTGCGGCCGCCACCGCCAGCCTGCACACGCTTGAACAGCTTGCAGGCGAAGGCGCGGCGCCCGCGCCCGGCCCTGCGCTCGACTCCACGCCCGGTCCGGATCCGGCAGCGGGTCCCGCCCAGGACCCCGCGCCCGACTCCCCTTCCACCCCGGCGAGCGACGGCACTGATCCCGCCGCGTGACGCCGCGCCGGATGCGTCCGGCCGCCCACCGCCCCTCAAGGAGCCTGTATGGACCCGAGCAACGTCAACGCCCAGGTCATCGATGTGATCAACCAGGTGCAGACGGCCACCATGGCCAGCACCGTGGTCAAGACCAGCGGTGCCGGCAAGGCCTACCAGTCGGTCGCGCAGTCGGCGGCGATCGCCGTCCAGGACGCCGCCGATGCGCTTCGCAACGTCTCCACCATCGCCACCACCGCCGCCGGTGTGGCCATGGCCCAGTACCTGGCGACGGGAGACGAAAAGTATGCGAGGGTACTGACCCAGGCGCAGACCATGATGCAAGGGGCTACCGACGACTTCACACGGGTCGGCAGTGCGGCTGCGACCGTCCTCAAGGATTTTCCGGCCGCATAGGGCCGCAAGGAGAGCCACGCATGAGCGTTTTCATTGACGGTCGTTCCATTCCTCACCTCGGCCAGCTCGGTCCACGCACCCGGCGCGTGCTGCACTTCATCGACGGCGGCCACTACTGGCTGCAATGGGCGATCGATTCCCACGAGCATCGCTACATGTTCCCCGACGAAGGCACGATGCTGGACGGCGTACAGCAGGGCCTGCATGGTTCGCGCATGACGTGGTTGCCGCAGGCTGGCCTGCAGGTCAGCCCCATCAAGCTGCTCAGCCTGGGGAACGACGAACTGGATGTGCTGCGCCAGCTTGAAATGGGCCCGTCCAGCAGCCCGCTCGTCAACGAGACTCACGCGGTACTGACCCGCCACGGTCTGCTGAGCAACACGCAGCTGGAGGCCTTCCGCCCGTTCCTGGTGGCCGTCGACGCCGGCGATGCGCCGCTGCTGCGCCAGCTCGATTTCCGTGAGTCGCTGGCGTTGTACCAGCTGGCCGCTGAGCAGGGCAGCGCGGGCCAGGCGACCGAGGCCCAGGCCGAGGCCGCGCGGTTCGCCCTGCTGCATGCGCGCAGGCCGATCGAGTTCGCCGACTACTATCGCTTCTACCAGCGCGTGCACCCGACCGGCAGCAGCAGCGAACTGCGCATGGAGCGCGCTACGCATGCGCTGCAGACGCTGCTGCCGATGTTGTTCGGTTACCTGGATGGACCGCAGCTTCCCAGCCTGCCGTCGCCGGACCAGGTGCGCGCGGCGATTGCCGAGACCCTGGCCGCGAACCGCCAGATCGGCTACGCGCGCATCTCGCTGGCGGCGCAACAGGTCGCCCTGTTCCTCAACGATGGTTCGGGGCTGCCGCCGGACGGTGAGCGCCTGCGCGAGGCCACACGGCGGCAGCTGCGCAGCGCGCAGGTCTTCCTCAATGAACACCCGGTTGCCCGTGGCCAGCTTGGCCAGGATGGGGCAAGCCTGCTGTTTGCGATCGATGGTTCCAAGGAACAGGCGCGGGTGCAGGTGGAGGACAACGTCATCACCCTGCAGGACTATCGGCGTATCCGTCATTTCACCCACGATGAAGCCGAGCAGGGCTTCGAGGCGGGCGCAGTGTGAGCCCGGACCAGCCTGCCGCGCCCGAAGACGGCGTTCCGGCCG
Source organism: Stenotrophomonas sp. CS3K5 (assembly GCF_059515225.1). Taxonomy (NCBI): domain Bacteria; kingdom Pseudomonadati; phylum Pseudomonadota; class Gammaproteobacteria; order Lysobacterales; family Lysobacteraceae; genus Stenotrophomonas; species Stenotrophomonas sp. CS3K5. The sequence continues at coordinate 296,575 of NZ_JCAKRX010000002.1, read as the reverse complement.
CCACCGCCGCTCTGGCCAGCGCCGCCGGTGTGGCCGTGGCCGCTGGCCGGCTTGCGGCGCGGCAACAGGCGCAACAGATCCTGGCCGATGCCCAGGCGGCATTGCGCCACATCCTGGGCGGCCACCGCGACGGCGCCCCATCCCCAGCCCCAGAAGGAGTTCCTGCGATGACCTTCCCGACCCCGCTGCCCTCACCACCCACCCCGGACAACCCGGGTGGCAAGACACCGATGCAGATCGCGCAGGAGATGGCCGACGCGGCCATGGCCGCCAGCGAGGCCGGCATCCGCGCGGCGATGGCGGTCTCTCAGCAGGCGATCGAGGCCGCCAACGAAGCGGCGCGGCGTGCCGACGAGGCAGCCGAAGAAGCGGTCCGCCGGGCAACCGAAGCGAACGCCAGGTAGCGCCCGCTGCGGCGGTGACTCGGCCCGGCCAGGCTTCCGCCTGCGCCGGGCTTCTTCATTGCTCCGGCGTGCGGCGGTAACTGCGCGGGCTCACCCCGACCACCCGGCGGAAGCTCTTCTCGAAATGGCTCAGGTCACCGAAGCCGACCTGCAGGGCGACATCGGTGATCCGCAGGCGCTGGCCGCCGCGCAGCAGCTGCTTGGCATGTTCGATGCGCAGTTGCTGCAGCAGCAGTTTGAAGGTGGTGCCCAGTTCGCTGCGGAACAGGAACCCCAGGTGCGACTGGCTCACATGCGCCTGGCGGGCCAGGTCGCCCAGGGTCACCGGCTCGGCGGCATGGTCCTTCAGATAGGCCAGCGCCCGTTTCAGGCCGTCATGCAGCCCTTCATGTGCCGACACCGGCGCGGCCGACGCGTCGTCCTGGCGGGTGGCCTCGGCCGCAGGCGGGTCGATCGCCTGCGATTCCGGTACTGGGGCCGCCGCATCGGCGCTGGCCACCAGCCCCGGTGCGTGGCGCAGCACGTCCTCGCGACGGATGCTGCGTCCACCGGTCATCACCGCCAGCCGCACCACCACCCGTTCCATTTCCAGCAGGTTGCCGGGCCAGTGGTGGCTGCGCAGGGTGTCCAGCACGTCACCACCGATGACCTGCGGGTTGAACCCATGCATCTGCAGCGAGCGCGCCACCAGGGCACCGATGTCTTCGGTGCGCTCGCGCAGCGGCGGAATGTCCACGGTGAGGAATTCCAGCCCGGCCAGCAGCGCACGCGAGAACTGCCGCTCGCGCACGCGCTGTTCCAGGTCGGCGCTGGTGGAAGCGATGACCCGGATGGCGTGCACCGGGTCGGCGTCGACCGTTGCCGCCTGCAGGCCGCGGATGCTGTGCGAAAGCTGGCCCTGCAAAGCGGCTGGCAGCTCATCCACTTCATGCAGGTAGAGGGTGCCGCCGCCGGCACGGCTGAACCAATCGGCCGGCTCACCCTGGGGGTGCGCACAGTTGATCTCCACGAACGGCCCGCGCCGTCTCGGCCCGCCGCTGTGCAGTGCCGCGGCCAGCTCCATCTTCTCGGTGCCGAACTCACCGCGCAGCAATACCGGCAGACGACTGGCGGCTGCGCGCTCGACAAACTCTTCCATCCGCTTCAGCGCGTCACAGGCACCGACCAGCAGCAGCGGCCGGCTCAGGGCCTGCTCGGCCCAGGCCTGCGCTTCGTAGCGCTTGATCAGATGCGCACAACGGTGCGCGAACAGCTCGCCCAGCGCCAGCGCCCGGCTGTCCAGACCGCCGGGCTCTCCCTCCAGCTGCAGCTCACCCAGCACCTCCCCGCCGTAGCGGATCGGCACGCGTTGGCTGGCACCGGGTGCCTGCGGCGGCGCTGCAGTCGCGGCGTCCTCCGCGCTGCCGGTGCCGGTGCCACGCAGATGCACGCGCCCACCGCGCAGGGCCTGATGCTGCGAAAACTCCCTCACGAACGCGCCCAGCAGATCGGGCAGGGACCGGTGTGGCCGATAGGCGCGCTGCAACATCTCACTGACTTGCCTGTGCATTGAAACTCCCCTTTCGAATGGCGACCCGGTGCCGTTGCACCAGCCGATCGCGCAATGCGTAGCGTTCTGGCCTCATTGCGTGATGCTGCGATGCCGTCGCCGCACCCCGCGCCAGCCGTTGCATACGCAGATCAACGTTCACGCTGTCCGCCCCCATGCCCCCAGGGAGTTGCCGTCGGTAGCTCGACGATGCGGACGTCGGACGGATCGGGATACCTGCAACACCCTGGCCGGCGTCGCTGCTCCCGATTATCGAAAGCGAGTTTCAGGAAAATCGTGATGATAATCACGTGAATATTCAGAACCGGCTTGGCGCCTCTCGTAGTGGAGGCACCAATGGCAGGCCGAGACGTTGCTTTGGCGCCTGCCAGTGATGACTGGCCATTGCTCAGCGTTCAGCCCGTTTCCAGCGCCGTACGCGCCGTACATAATCCGCGACCCAATCACGGAGATTCACTGCATGGAACGTACCACCGGCACCACCACGGCCCCGAAGAACTACCTGATGTGGGCCATCCTGAGCATCTTCGGTGGCTTCTGGCCGTTCGGCATCGTCGCCACGGTCTACGCCAACCGCACCTCGTCACTGCTGGCCGCCGGCCAGATCGGTGCCGCCACCGTGGCCTCGCGCAAGGCACTGCGCTGGCTGATCGCTTCATTCGTCACGCTTCCGTTGTGCGTACTGCTGCTGGTGGGTTACGCGCTGGTCCTGCGCGCCGGCGCCTGAGCCAGGCAGGACCGTTCTGCGGCATGATGGGCGCCCTGCCATGATCCGGAGTCTGTCATGCCTGTTGGATTCATCGGCCTTGGCGTGATGGGAACGCCGATGGCGGGTCACCTGGCGCGCGCAGGCACCGCCGTGCTGGGCTGGTCGCGCTCCGGGCGTACCTATCCTGCTGCACAGGCGGCGGGCATCGCGGTGTGCGCATCGCTCGACGAGGTGTTCGCGGCGTGCGACACCCTGATCCTGATGCTGGCCCATGACGAGGCCATCGACAGCGTGCTGGACCGTCACGGCGCGGCCTTCCGCCAACGCGTGCAGGGCCGCCTGCTGATCAACATGGGCACCAGTTCCGCCGCGTTTTCACAGGCCCTGTGCGAACAGGTACGCGGTGCGGGCGGGCGCTACGTGGAGGCGCCGGTGTCCGGATCGCGCGTGCAGGCCGAGGCCGCACAGCTGGTCATCCTTCTGGCCGGGGCACCGACCGATATCGAGCAGGCCACAGCCCTGCTGGCGCCACTGGGCCGGCAATGCGTCGCCTGCGGCCCTGTTCCGTCGGCGCTGCGCATGAAGCTGGCGGTGAACCTGTACCTCATCACGCTGGTCACCGGGCTGGCCGAGGCAGTGCACTTCGCCGAAAAGCACGGCATCGCGCTGGAGCGCTTCGCCGAGGTGCTCAATGCCGGCCCGATGGCCAGCGACGTGTCGCGGATCAAGCTGGACAAGATGATCCGCGACGATTTCCAGGTGCAGGCATCGATCACCGATGTACTGAAGAACAGCGGACTGGTGGCCGGTGCGGCGCGCGAGGCCGGCATGCACGCCGCGCTGATCGAGGACAGCGACGCGCTGTTCGCCCGTGCCCAGCAGATGGGTCTTGGTGAGTTGGACATGGCCGCCGTACTGCTGGCCATCCGTGCCGGACGGGCCGGCACCGACCGGCACTGACCCGCGCTGGCCCGGGTTCATCTTCCGGCACCACAGCGGTCGGCGCCCGCTGCTATATTCGGTCCAGCTTGGCAGGCATGGTGCCTGCCTACGAATCTCAGGGAGCGGATCATGGGTCTGGTGCAGGCAGTGAAGGGTGCAGTCGGCGGCGTGCTGGCCGACCAGTGGAAGGACTTCTACACCGTGCCGACGGGGCTGCCGTCCACCGCCGCACTGTTCGCCGCGGTGGCCCAGGGTACCAATGGCGGCCGGGGCTCCAACACCAGCGGCTCGTCCAACATCATCAGCAACGGCTCGAAGATCATTGTGCCGGAGGGCTATGGCCTGCTGCTGTTCCAGGACGGTGCCATTACCGCGTTCGTTGCCGAACCCGGCGGCTACGAGTGGCGCTCGGACGATCTGAATTCGCAGTCGATCTTCGCCGGTGACGGCCTGGTCAGCACCTTCATCAAGCAGAGCTGGGAACGCTTCAAGTTCGGTGGCCAGCCGGGCTCGCAGCAGGCCGCCTATTTCGTGTCGCTGAAGGAACTACCGGACAACCGCTTCGGCACCCAGTCGGAAATCTATTGGGACGACGGTTTCCTCAACACCCAGGTCGGCGCGGTCACGCGCGGTTCGTACACGCTGAAGATCGTTGACCCGATCCTGTTCGTGAAGAACTTCGTACCGGCCAGCTACCTGCGGCCGGGCCAGGTGTTCGACTTCACCGACCTGGACAATGCGGCGGCCAGCCAGCTGTTCAATGAAGTGGTCGGTTCGCTGGCGCCGGCGTTCAGCCTGTATACCAACGATCCCGGCAAGGGCAACCGCATCACCAAGCTGCAGCAGGATTCGCTGGGCTTCGCGCAGAGCCTGTCGGCCGCGGTGGAACAGGGCTACCAGTGGAAGTCCGACCGCGGCCTGGCCATCGTCAAGACCGCGATCGTCTCCATCGAGTACGACGCCAACACCCGCGAACTGCTGAAGACCGTGCAGCGCGCCGATGCGCTGTCCGGTTCGCGCGGCAATTCCAACCTGCAGGCCAGCGTAGCCCAGGGCATCCAGTCGGCCGGCGAGAACGGTGGCGCGGCGGGCCTGGTGGGCGTCGGCATGGCCTCGGGCATGTTCGGCGTGGGCGGCATGCAGCAGCCGGTGACGCCGGCCGCCGATGACCCGGTGGCCAAGCTGAAGAAGGCCAAGGAGATGCTGGATCTGGGCCTGATCACCCAGAGCGACTACGACGCGCTGAAGGCCAAGGCACTGGGCCTGTAACCGGCAGGACGCACGACGATCATGTCCGATTCCCGAAACGGCCCACCGCCGCTGCCCGGATCCGCGCCTGCGACACCGCCGCCGCTGCCGGCGGCGTCGCTCGATGGCCCGGGTTCGCCGCAGGACGTACCTCCCCTGCCCGGCAGCTTTCCGCTGGATACCTCGAAACTGCCACAGGCGATCCGCGATGAAGTGGAAGCGCCCGACCCGCTGGCCATCGATACCTCGGCCCGCGAACTGAAGGACGGCCTCAACCGCTGTCCCAAGTGCGGCGCCACCGACATCCGGCCCAAGCCCGGCACCGACATCCTCATCTGCCTGTACTGCCGTCACCAATGGCAGGGCGAGCGGGTGGAAGAGGCATTCGGGCTGGGCGAGGACATCGACCAGCTGCGCGGCACCGTCATCGCCTCCGGTGCGCGTGACATCGATACCGACACCTCAGCGCTGATGACCTTCAAGTGCAGCGGCTGTGGTGCCGAGGTGACGGTCAACACCGAAAGCACCATGACCGCACGCTGCCATTGGTGCCGGCATGTGTTCGGCGTCAACGAGCAGATCGCCAACGGTGCCGTGCCCGATGCCGTGCTGCCCTTCCATATCAGCAAGGACGATGCGGTGGCGCGCATCCGCCAGTTCGTGGACAAGCGCCGGCTGTTCGCGCTGAAGGCCTTCAAGCAGCAGTTCACCCCGGAAAACGTGGTGGGCGTGTACCTGCCCTACATGATTGTCGACAGCAATGTCAGCGCAGCGGTGGCCGGCAAGGGCGAGATCCAGACCCGCCGCTACGAAGTGGGCAACGACAAGAACAAGCGCACCGTGTATGACGCCGATGTCTACCAGATCGAGCGCCAGGTCGATTTCACCGTCGACGATCTGCAGATGGAATCCTCGGCCGAGCGCGGCAACCTGGATGTCAGCGCCAACACCAACAACATCATCAACACCATCCTGCCGTTCGACACCAAGAACGCGGTGAAGTGGAACGCCTCCTACCTGGCCGGCTTCACCTCGGAGAAGCGCAACGTGGACGTGGAGAAACTGCGTCCGCGGCTGGAGGACCAGCTGCTGTCGATCGCGCGCTCGCAGGTGGAAGCGTCGGTACGCGGCTACAACCGCGGCGTGCGCTGGGAGCAGGAGCAGCTGGAAGTCCACGGCACCCGCTGGGTATCGATGTACCTGCCGGTCTGGCTTTACTCCTACCACCAGCCTGGCCGCAATGGCGGCATGCTGCACTACATCGCAGTGAACGGCCGCACCGGCGAAACCATGGGCAGCGTGCCGGTGCAGCAATGGAAGATGCTGCTGGCGGCACTGGCCGCCGGCACCGTCATCGAAACCCTCGCAATTGCAATCCTGATGGCAACCTCATGAGCGACGACAGTGGCCTCTGGCTGTTGGCGGCAGGCCCGGCCGGCGCAACCGCGCTGTACTGGGCGCTGTACCGCTACTACCGCAATACCGACAAATCGCACGCCTTCGAGCACGAGACCGAGGTCAAGGCCAAACCGGTCACCGGCTCCAACCAGAAGGTGGGCCAGGTGCGGGGCACTGAAGCCACGCGCATCGACGGCGACAACGTGTACGAGTATCGACGGCGCGTGGTCCGCGTGAAACCGGAGCCGTAGAGCCAGGCCGTGCCTGGCTGAGATCCGAAGACGCCCCGACGACGACGGTGAACAGCTTCAGCCGCGGCGCGGTGCGCGCGCCGCTGTCTGTGGCTTGCTTCGCAGATCGTCGCGAAGGCGCATGCCTATACTACCGCCGCTTCCACCCCGGCCATCACTGCGCCAGCCGGTGGAAGCGGCGGGGCTGGATGGCCCCGTCGGGCCGGCCGCCCAGCTGCCGCCGGCCCTGCCAGTGATTTGTAACCCAACGCGGTTCAACCAATCACCAGGGGGAAGGCCATGCGCTACACACGTCGTAATTTTCTTGCCAGCACCGCCAGTGCGTCACTGGCGTCACTGATCGCACCCGGGGCCTGGGCTAGCGGCGCCGCGCCGGCCGACAAGGCCGTGCAGGCTCGCTACCACCGCTACAGCGTCACCAGCCCCGAAGGCCAGGGCATGCTGAAAAGCTACGCGCGCGGCATCGAGGCCATGCTGAAACTGCCGGCGAATGATCCGCGCAACTGGTTCCGCAATGCCTTCGTGCACCTGATGGACTGCCCGCACGGCAACTGGTGGTTCTACGTCTGGCACCGTGGCTATGTGGGCTACTTCGAGCAGACCATCCGCACGCTCAGTGGTGATCCGCAGTTCGCGATGCCCTACTGGGACTGGACCGAGCTGCCGCGCATTCCGCCGGCGATGTTCGATGGGGTGCTGTCGCCTACTGACAGCGCCTATGCCCCCTACACGCGCAACCTGGCGGTGTTCACCCGCTTCATGCGGCCGGCGCTGCAGCGTTACTGGGATTCGCTCGATGCCGGGCAGCGCGGACAACTCAAGCTGCGCGGCTATCTCACCGCAGACGATGTCTGGAACGATGTGACCGGCTACAGCGCCACCGAGAAGACCGGCATCTCCGGCAACGCGGCCTACGCGATCACCTGCGGCGCGCGCTATCTGTGGCGGGAAAACCCCGGCTTCGACGACAAGACGCGCTCGGCGGTTTCACCCGACACCCTCCATGCCGGGCTGTCGCCGGTGGAGTTCTACAACGCCGATGTCAGCCGCAGCTTCACCAGTTCGCGCACGGCCTCACACGTGGTGCAACCGGATGGCGCCACGAAATTCTCGGTGCTCGAAGGCTTCCCGCACAACAAGGTGCACAACTGCATCGGCGGTGTCGGCGCGGTCGATCCCGGCCCGTACGGCAACATGACCAACTTCCTGTCGCCGCTGGATCCGATCTTCTACCTGCACCACGCCAACATGGACCGCCTGTGGGATGTGTGGACGCAGCTGCAGTACCAGCGAGGCAAGCCGATCATGCCGGTGGACGTCGAGCAGCGGCGCCAGTTCATGAACGAGCCGTTCCGCTTCTTCGTCAACGCGCAGGGGGGCTTCGTCGGCGAGCGTCCGGCCAGTGCGTTCTTCTCCACCACGGCCTTCGACTACGACTACATCTACCCGGGCCGCAACGCCCTGCTGAAGACCGCCGCGCAACCGGCCGCCGCCGGTGCGGTGCGGCTGGTGCGCGGCACGCGTTCCGACGGCGCGGTGCGCGTGGCCATCCCCGATGAGGCGGTGCGCGCGCACCTGGCATCGGCAGGGCCACGTCAGCTGATCGCCGAGGTGACGCTGGAACGACCACGCGGGTTGAACAACACCCGCGAGTTCGACGTGCTGATCAACGCGCCCGCAGGCACCACCTCGGTAGCGGCCGACAGCCCCTACTACGCGGGCACCGTATCGTTCTTTGGCCCAAGCATGCCCGGCATGGACCACAGTCATCCCACCACGTTTGCGGTGCCGTTGCCGCAGAAACTGGGGGCACTACAGGCACTCAACGCCGCCGCTGGCGGGGCGAGGACGCTGGAGATCCGTCTGGTTGCGTCGTCCGGCCAGGCGCCGCAGACATTCCCGGTGCTGGATGCGTCCATTCTTGTGGCACCGCAGCAGCCATGATGGCGTACGGCAGGTGCCGGCACTGTCCGGCACCTGCCTTCGGCACGCCGGCCAGGTCCAGCAGCAGGCCGGCAATGATGCCGGTGCGGTCCGTGTCGGCCATGCAATGGAACGTCACCGCGCCATCCTGCTGTGCGGCGATGCCCTGGAACACCTGCCTGGGCGGCGGTTGGCTGTGGCCCAGCCTCTGCACATCGGCCTCGCCGAGAAAATCGGGGAAGTGGGTCATCATCGTCGGCGGCCACGGGCTTCACGTTGGCGGCAGTAGCCTGGGGCGCGACGGCCTGCGGTGCATCGGCGACCAGCGCCTGGGCAAGTCCATCGACGAGGAACGGATCGCCGGCCGCACCCTGCTGCTGCGTGTGCTGGTGGAGGGCCTGGCGATGCGCGCAGTGCGCGATCCGGACCTACCGCCAACCAGGGTGCGCGCCCTGCTGGCCGATGCCATCGGCTGGGTGATGGCCGATTGAGAGCGGCGACCACGGTGGCTCGGAACGCATCGATGTACCATCACGCGTTCTCCCGCCCCGCCGGCCGGATACTCGCCCGGACTCCCGCCCGAGGATCCGGCGATGGCTGCCGTGCTTGCCCGTACCTGCCTGTCCGCACTGTGCTGTCTGGCACTGCCCGCCCTGGCCCAGGACGCCTCGTTCGGCGTGGGCAAACAGACCACCCGCACCGACCAGACTACACAGACCAGCAGCACCCAGACCCAGAGCACTGACGTCTCCGCCGCCGGCAACAGTGGTGCGATGACCACCCAGACCACCACACAGGGCAGCTCACATACCGAGTCACGCAGCGAAAGCAGCGGCATGGATGTCGAGGTCGGTTTCCACGACCGGAGTGACGACTGGGGGCATGAGCACCGCCGCAATGAACGCGATGTACGCGACGGCGATCTGTTCGGCCGCTGGACGCTGGGCCAGGAAAACGGCAGCAGCTGCACCATCGAACTGAAGAACAACGAGTGGTTTGGCGGCTACAGCGCCTACGTGCCCGCCGGCTGCCCGGACGGCTTCTTCTCGGCCAACCGCTGGCTGCTGTCGGGCAACCAGCTGCTGCTGACCGATACCAACAACACCGTGCTGGGCCGATTCCGTGCCTCCGGTGGGGGGCGCTGGTCCGGCGCCCGCGAATCGGACGGGGCGCGCCTGTATCTGAACCCGACGGGGCGCTGACATGTTGCGCAGGCTGCATCTGTTTCCGGCCGGCATTGCCTGCGCACTGCATGCCGCCCTGCTGCTGCCCGTCCTGTCTGGCGCCGGCGCGGCCGCTGCGGCGCCGGCGCTGGCCCCGGTTGAGGCGCGCGTACCGTTCGCCCCCTCGCCGTTCACCGGCAGCGACGGCGCGCGCCACCTGGCCTATGAACTGCACATCAGCAACTTCTACGGGGATACCGGCGCGCTGGCACCGCAGGGACTGGAGGTGCGTGCAGACACCTCCGCATCGCCGTTGCTGCAGCTGGATGCTGCGGCATTGTCAGCATGGGCGCGTCCGGCCGCCGCAGAAGGCGCACCGTTGTCGATCGCTGCCGGCAAGCGCCTGACCCTGTTCATCTGGCTGAGCCTGCCGGCCGATGCACCGCTTCCGCACGTTCTCAGCCACCACATCGATTTCACCACGGACAAGGGCGCCACCGTCTCCCTCGACGGCGCTGCGGTGACCGTCGCTGCGCAGTCACCGCCGCAGCTGGGCCCTCCACTGAAGGGAGGGCGCTGGCTCGCGCACGAAGGCCCCGGGGCGGCGCAGTCGCATCACTGGGGCAGCCTGGTGGCGGTGAACGGTGCGCTGACCATCCCGCAGCGGTTCGCGCTCGATCTGGTGGGGGTGGACGCACAGGGCCGCGCGGTGCACGCCGCCGCCGAGCGCCTGCAGCACACCCGCCACCAGGACTGGGTCGGCTACGCGGCACCGGTCATTGCGGTGGCCCACGGCGTAGTGCGCGATGCCCGCGATGGCGAAACGGAGCATGCACCGCTCACCGCGCAGCCGGAGCCCACATCGCTTACCGCAGCCGGCCTGTTCGGCAACTACGTGGTACTGGAAATCGCGCCCGGCGTGTTCGCCAGCTATGCCCATCTGCGCAAGGGCAGCATCAAGGTCAGGCTCGGGCAAGCGGTGCAGCGCGGGCAGGCCCTGGCCGAACTCGGCCAATCGGGTAACTCGGCGGCTCCGCACCTGCATTTCCAGCTGAGCAACAGCGTGCACTTCGAGGGCTCGGAGGGGATTCCCTATGTCTTCGATCGTTTCCAGTACTTCGGTCCGGAATCGGAGGCGCAGCTGTTCGGGCAAGGGCCAGCCTGGAACAGCCCGTCGCCGCAGCCACGCCGGCAGCAGCTGCCGCTCAACGATGTGGTGATCGGCTTCTGATCGAGGCGATGCGCGCGGACCAAAGACCGCCCTCGCCTCACACTGGCATCACCCGTGCTTGGCACTAGATAACTCCGGGGGCGCTAGCATCGCCGGTGCCGTCGCAGCCTCCCGCCCACGCCCCTGCCCTGTCACGCACCATGGACGAAGCCGACCGACTGCTTGAAATCGACCGACTGAGCCTTCTGGATACGCCGCCGGAGCCGGTGTTCGACGCCATCGTCGCAGCGGCCCGTTCCGCCACCGGAATGACCATGGGGCTGATCTCGGTGGTCGCCGAGCAGCGCCAGTGGTTCAAGGCCAACATCGGCCTGGAAGGTGTCAGCGAGACCTCGCGCGACATCTCGTTCTGTACCCATGCCATCGAGCAGGACACCCTGTTCGAAGTCGCCGATACGCGCCAGGACCCCCGCTTCTCCAGCAATCCGCTGGTCACCGGCGGCCCGTGCATCCGCCACTACGTTGGCATCGCGCTCGGCTCGGCCTACGGCGCCCGCATCGGCACCCTGTGCCTGCTCGACCCGATGCCCGGCGTGCTGTCACCCTCGCAGCGCGAACTGATGGTGCACCTGGCGCGGGTCACCACCCAGGTGCTGGAACAGCGCAGCGCACTGCTGGCACAGGTCGGCCAGGCCAAGGCACTGCATCGCGAACTCAAGCGCAGCGAGGATTTCCTCGAGCGCACCAACCGCGCCGCGCGCGTGGGGGGCTGGGAGCTGGACCTGCACAGCAACGTGGTGCGCTGGACCCGCGAAACCAAGCATATCCACGGCGTCCGCGGCAATTACCAGCCCACACTGGAATCGGCATTGTCGTTCTATCGCGCCGACAGCCGCAGCATCATGCAGAGCGCGGTGCAGCGCTGCATAGACGAAGGCACACCCTGGGAAATACAGGTACCGATGACCACCGCCGACCATCGCGACATCTGGGTGCGCGTGGTGGGCGGGCGGCAGCAGGTCGATGGCCACACACGCCTGGTCGGCGCGATCCAGGACATCACCGACGAGCGCGCCGTGCTGGATGCGCTGGAAGCCAGCGAAACACGCTATCGGCGCCTGTTCCATTACAGCCTGGGCCTGATCTGCACGCATACCCTGGACGGCACGCTGACCTCGGTGAACCCGGCGGCCGTGCAGTCGCTGGGTTTCGAGGAGAGCCAGATGGTCGGGCGCAGCCTCGGCGCGCTGATGCCCGCAGATCGCCGCGACGCGTTCGACGCCTACCTGGCACGCATCGCCGCGGCGCACACCGATTCGGGCGTGATCGAGCTGATCGGCGCCGATGGCCATCGCCGCTACTGGGCCTACCACAATGTGCTCGACGAAGAGGCCGATCCGCCCTATGTGCTCGGGCATGCGCAGGACGTCACTGCGCTGCGCCAACAGGAGCGCATCCTGCGCGAGCTGTCCCAGCGCGACCCGCTGACCCACTGCCACAACCGCCGCTACCTGCATCGGCTCGAGGCCCTGGTTGACGCGAACTGGGCCTGCCTGCTGTTCGACCTGGACCATTTCAAGCAGATCAACGATCTGCAGGGGCATCGGCGCGGCGACGCGGTGCTGGTGGAGTTCGCCACCTTCCTGCGCCGGCCGCTGGCCGAACGCGAAGTCGTGGTGCGGCTGGGCGGCGATGAGTTCCTGGTCGTGCTGGATGCCCCGCCCGCGCGCCTGGCCGCGCTGGAAGGCTGGTACCGGCAGCATGCCGCCGCCGCACCCACGCAGTTCTCGATGGGCAGCGCCGAGCACCGCCCGGGTGAGGCTTTGGCCGAGACCATCCATCGCGCAGATACCCAGCTGTACCGGACACGCGCCCGCATCCGCCAGCAGATGCGTCCGGCGCAGGCGCCCGATTCCGGGCACTGAACGCCGCCTCCCCTGCCGCCGGTGCTAGCGCCCGGCCGCCTCCAGGAACACGCGCATCCGCTCCAGCTCGTCCTGCAACGCCTGGCCAAACACCCGATCGCGCGCCAGCGATCGCCCGGCATAGCCCACGCTCGAGGCCAGCTCGCCGTCGCGCACGCTGAGATTGGCCCAGCCCACCACCTGGTCGTGCCACAACAGCGGCAGGGCGTAGTAGCCGTACTGGCGCTTGGGTGCAGGCGTGTACGCCTCGAACCGGTAGACCCAGCCCCACAACTGCTCGAAGCGGCGGCGATCCCACACCACCGGATCGAACGGTGCCAGCAGGCGCACCTGCTCGTCCGGCGCGTGGCGGCGGGAGCGTGGATTCTCATCCGCCGGCCAGTACCACGTGGTGCCGTCCAGCGTGCAACTGGCAAGTTGCTGCCTGGCCAGTTTCAGCGCGTGCCGGGTCTGCTCGGCCAGATGTGGTGCGCCATAGCCCAGCAGGCGCACCAGATAGGTCAGGCTGGCCGACGGCAGAGGCGCGTACTTGCGCACCACCAGGTTGACCAGCGCCGCCGCGCGCTCGATCTGCGCAGCCTCGCTGGCATCGGCCTCGGCGTGTTCGGCCAACGTGTAGATGCGCGTGCCACTGTCGCGGCGCTGCACGCGCAACAGTCCGCGGTAATGCATGCCGTCAAGCAACTGGGTGCTGGCATTGCTGGTGCCACCCCAGTAGTTGGTCACCCGGCCATGCGCGAAGGCCTGATCGACTTCACGCGGGTGCACACTGCCGCGTTCGCGCACAAAGGCCAGCACATCGGCTGCACGGCGCCGGGTCTGCGCATCCCACACGCGCCGGGACACGCGCGGATGCATCAGCGCCAGATGCTCACGCGGCAGGAAACCGTAGTTGACCAGGCAGTCTTCTTCCACCGGCAGGCGCGCGTAGCGCCGCTCCAGATCTCCCGCGCGGTAGTCCTTCACCCGGTGTCGCAGGGTCAGGTCCTGCGCACGCGCCGGGGCGCGGATCGGGTCGGCCTGTACGAAGCCGAGCCGCCGGATCGCCGCCATCAGCGTGGTGGGTGCGAACAGGGTGCGCGCCACAGCGAAGCGGCGCAGGTCATCGAGGGTGGGCGTGGCAGGCATGGCCGCATTGTAGATCCACGCCATGCGTGGATGGGGTCACGGCGATCGGTCCGCGCCGTCCTCTTTCAAGACCTGCAACGACCCGATCACCAGCGCACGCAGACCCTGCCTGAACTCGGTGATGACCTGGCCATCCTCATCGTCGGCGATCGCGTAGATGGTGTCGGCACCAGCGATGCAGTGGAACGCCAGGGTCGCCAACAACCAGCGCGCCTTGTCGATCGGCAGCCCGTACACCTCGGCCACATGCACCTGGTGGGCGGCGATCTTTTCCAGCATCGGCGTGGTCGCCACCGAACGCCGCAGCAGATACGGCGGCAGCCCGGGATGCGCCTTCACCAGCTCGCACAGCGACGCCACAAACGTCAGCAGGTAGCCCTGCAGTCCGCCCGCGGCATCACGCGATGCGCGCGGGATCTGCCAGCGCTGGAACACGGCATCGGCCACCAGCCGTTTCAACGCCTCCAGATTGGCCACGCGCTTGTACAGCGCGGCCTGGCTCACCGCCAGTTCGGCGGCAACGGTGGCCATGGTCAGGCCGGGCAGCCCCAGGCGGATGCCGATGTCGGCCAGACGCTCGGGGGTGATGGTGGGCGGCCGGCCACGGGGCGGCAGTGCGGGGTCGGGTTGCGTACTCATAGCGTTGGCAGGGTGACAGCAAAGGGACCCTCTTGTCCGCTTCCTGTGATTTAGTTTACTTTACTCAACTAAATGGAAGTGCGCCCGGCTCGTCACCGTGGCCCACACCCGAATCGAGCCGCTGGCTCATCTCCCGCCAGGTCCCCACCCAGCCAACAACCGTGCGCTGCGCCCTCTCCCCGTGCTTGCCGATGGCAGCGCGCCAGGCGCGTTCGCGCCTGCGATCTACAGGAACCTGGCATGACCGTGTTTGATCTACCCGCTTCGCCCGTCCGTCCGGCCATGGCCGCTGCGCGGCTGCCGACACCTCCGCCGCGCGCGGACCAGCGCCATCGCGTTTCGGCCCTCGCGCTGGGCCTGCTGGCCCCGTTCGCCGCGTTGGCCGAATCTGCTGAATCTGCCGAATCGGCACCGTCCACCCTGCCCTCGGTGCAGGTGCAGGAACAGCGGCGGGTCACCAGCGACTACGCGGGCGGACAGGTGGCCGGCGGCGGCCGTGTCGGCCTGCTCGGTGACAAGGACTTCATGGACACACCGTTCAGCACGGTCAGCTATACCGAAGCGTTCATCCGCGACCGTCAGGCCCGGGACATCACCGAGGTCATCGCCGCCACCGACCCCACGGTGTTCAGCAACGGCGTCACCGGCTCGTGGAGCGAGAACTACGCCATCCGTGGCTTCGCCTCCAGTACCAGCGACACCACCTTCAACGGTCTCAGCGGCATGGCGCCGTTCTACCGCACCTCGCCGGAAATGTTCGAGCGCATCGAGGTGCTCAAGGGCCCGTCGGCGTTGCTCAACGGCATGCCGCCGGGCGGCTCGGTGGGCGGCGCGGTGAACCTGGTGCCCAAGCGTGCCGGCGAGCAGCCGCTGCTGCGGGTCAGTGCCAACTTCGCCTCCGATGCGCAGTTCGGCACCCATGTGGACCTCGGCCGCCGGCTGGGCACCGACAGGCAGTTCGGCATCCGCTTCAACGGCGCCTGGCGTGATGGCGACGGCGCCGTCGGCAAGCAGCGCAAGAAGGTGCAGCTGGGGTCGCTGGCACTGGACTGGCGCGGCAGCCGTGCGCGCCTGTCGGCCGATCTGTACAGCGCCGACGACCGCGTTGACGGCCCGGCGCGCGGGGTCGGTCTGGCCCCGGGGGTGGCGATTCCGCGCCCGCCGCGCGGCGATACCCTGATCAACCCGGACTGGGCGTACGTGGACAGCCGGGACAAGGGCGCGATGCTGCGCGGCGAGCTGGACATGAATGACAGCCTGATGGCCTACCTGGCCTATGGCACCAGCAGGACCGACTACCGCTACAACGGCTCGATCAGCGCACAGGTGCTCAACCCGGCCGGCGATTTCAGCACAGTGATCGGCCAGCTGGCGTTCGATATCCGCAAGCAGTCCGGTGATGCCGGCCTGCGCGGCACGTTCCGTACCGGCAGCGTCGGCCACCAGTGGGCCGCCAATGTGACCCACTACCAGCACACCCAGAACGACTATGGCCGCCGCAGCGTGCCGGGCTGGGACTGGACCACCCACCTCTACCACCCGGTGTGGGGGCCGGCCGCGCCGTTCATCGCGCCGCACATCTCGCACACCGAGCTGCGCCTGGACAGCCTCGGCGTCGCCGATACCCTGTCCTTCGCCGATGAGCGCGTGCAGCTGACGCTGGGCGTGCGTCGCCAGCAGGTACTCAGCGAGACCTTCAACGTGGCCACCGGTGCGCGCACCTCGCGCTATGACCAGAGCGCCACCACCCCGGCGACCGCGTTGCTGGTGAAAGCCAGCGAGAACGTCTCGGTCTACACCAACTACATCGAAGGCCTCAGCCAGGGCGCCACCGCACCGATGACCGCGGCCAACGCCGGCGATGTGTTCGCACCCTTCCGCACCAAGCAGAAGGAGCTGGGCCTGAAGCTGGACCAGGGCAGTTTCGCGCACACCTTCAGCGTGTACGAAATCAAGCGTCCGAGCAGCTACACCGACCCGGTCACCAACATCTTCTCGTTTGGTGGCGAGCAACGTAACCGTGGCCTGGAATGGGGCTTCTTCGGTTCACCGCTGGACGGCGTGCGCATGATGGGTGGCCTGGCCTATGTGCAACCGAAGCTGACCCGTACCGCCGGCGGCGTGAATGAGGGCCGCATCGCCACTGCCGTGGCCCAGCGCCAGGCCAAGCTGGGCGTGGAATGGGATGTGCCGGTGCTGCAGGGGCTGACCCTGACCGGGAATGCGACGGCCATGTCCAAGCAGTACATCAGTGCCGACAACCGCCTGTCGGTGCCGGGCCGCACGCTGTTCGATGTGGGCGCGCGCTACAGCACGACGCTGGCGGGCCGGCCGTTTGCGCTGCGTGCCACGGTGAACAACGTGGCCAACAAGGCGTACTGGGGCATGCCGTTGCTGTCGAGCCTGGCACTGGGTGCGCCGAGAACGGTGCTGCTCTCGGCCACGATGGATTTCTGAGGCGCCTGGCCCGTCCAGGACGCGACGTTGCCGGGCGCCGCACCGGCAACGTCGCGGGATCATGCGCCAGGTGCCGGCGACGGCTCGAGCAGTTCATCCAGCATCAGCAGGCGACGGCGGCGGTTCTGCAGTCGATCCAGGAACACACCAATGCCGGAGCCCCCCATGCCGAAGTCGTTGCAGAGGCGATAGTGTGCCGGCCCGGCAAAGGCGATGCCTCCCTCGCAGTCGATCGCGTGTGGCAGGATCGCCTCGGCCTGGTAGAAGGCGGCATGGCCGAAGCGCTCATCGCCGAGAAAATGCGCCATGTCCAGCATGAACTCACCGAAGCCGGCATTGCCGCTGTCCTGCCAGATCTTGTTGGTGACCCGTGGCCGCACCGAATGCGCGCAGTCCAGCGCCGCCTCGCGGAAACGCTCACTGCCGGTAGCGACGAAGTGACGCACGCAGGCCATGCCGATGCCTGCCGATCCGAAACGGGTATGCGGGCTGGCCGGCGCGGCCGGTCCGCTTTCAACGTGCGTGGGCCATACCGTTCTCCCGGCAATGCGCAGGCCATGGGCGAGATCGAAATCCAGTGCATCGGCGGCGGCATCGAGATAGCGCTGCGCGCCGGTCGCCTTGCCCAGATAGGTGAGAAACAGCGCGATACCACTCTGTCCATCGCCCAGCCCCAGGCCGGTGCGGTCCCCGGCCTTCCAGTACACGCCGACGGCACCGCGCTGCCCCTGCTGCAACAACGCATCGCCGATGCGCGCAGCCGCCTCAAGGTAGGCCGGGTCGCGCAACGACCGCCAGGCGTGCAGATTCAGCAGGCCCAGTCCCGCGGCGCCGAAGTACAGCCCGGGCAGCACCCGCGCGGCCGGGTCATCGTTGATCTCGGCCAGCAGGCGGCGCGCCGTGTCCGGGCGGCCTGCGCACATCATCAGCAAGGCGACGCCGCCGCGGCCGGAGTACAGCCCGCTCGGGCATCGTTGCGGGGTGGCGCCGCGTTCGATCCAGTCCAGCACAGCCGGCTGTAGTTGGCCGCCCCGTTGCAACAGGAACATCGCAACGCCGGTCGCGCCGAACTGCAGCGAGACCGGGTTGGTCATGAACATCTGCAGGCCCGCCGGCCACAGGCGATCGCTGCGTGAGAGATCGCAGGTCGAGGCGAGGTAGCGTTCGTAGCCGTCCAGTACGGCAGCAATGCGCGCTCGCGTCTGCGCTGCCGGCGCGGCCACTTCCAGCAGTTGCGCGCGTGTCGGGAACATCAATCTGTCCGGTGCGGGCGCCGGCGCCTTGGCCAGGTGCGCCAACGCACGCGCGATGCTCCAGCGTTCTTCCACGTCCTGAAGCGTCAGGCCCGTCACGATCTCGTGCAGATCGGCGGGCAGGCCCAGATCATCCAGCACCTGGCGCAGCTTGCGCTCAAGCAGGGCCTGTCGGCACAGATCCAGGCCGGAGGCACAGAAGGTGATCATGTCCAGAATGAGCGCGCCGAACGCGTAGTGATCCTCCTGCACCGTAGGGCGCTGCGCTTCCAGCTGCTGCTGCGAGGCGTAGCCCGGCGTCCAGCCCTTGGCCCAGCGCGAGTCGACACCGATCTCGTGCGCGAACTCCAGATCAATGAACTTCACTTCCCCATCAGCGGTGAACATCACGTTGCTGCGGGTCAGGTCGCGCAGCACGACGTCGTGGTCGTGAACGCACTGCAGCGCCTCGCCGATCTGGCGTATCTTCGTGCGGATACGCTCAAAACCGTCGCGCGACCGCTGATCCTCATCGGCGAAGTAGAACGCCATCGCACTGTCCCACAGTGTGATCGCCTCCAGCTGCTCCTGGACCAGGAACCAGTTGTTCCATTCCTTGAACAGGTCCACATACACCGGCACCCGTCCGGTCCCGGACAGTTTCTGCAGGATCCGGGCCTCGCGCTGTATCGCATTGACCATGCCGTTGGGCACATCGCTGCCATCGGCGGCGGAAAAGCCACGTACCTCGCGGATGACGACCTTGCGCCCGGTCGCGGTATCGCGCCCGTGATAGATGCCGCCGGTACCGTTGAACTTCAGCACCCCCTTCACTTCATAGCGGCCGTTGAGGGTGATCGGCCCCTGCGGTGACTGCGGCGCCGCTTCGGCGGCGCGGGTGACCGGATCGATGACGCCGGGCGGCAGCCGGAATGCCGGGCCACGCACGTCTTCCTGCCATGCGCCGTCACTGAGCGGGTAGCCCTGCTGCAGACTGCCGTAGGGATCCGGCCGCGATACGCCGGCATGCGCGCCATACCGGTAGTAGACCACCGTGCTGTCGGCGTAGGGGCGATCGGTCAGCACATGCGGGCCGGCCAGATCGCAGGTGGCCTGATGCAGCTGTGGCAGCAACGCCTGGAACTGCTGCGGGTCCTGCGGGTAGATCGTGATGAACTTGCCCACCTGGAAGCGCGACCATCCCTTGCCCAGCGAAAGCCCGAGCATGAAAGGATCGGAGCAGAACTTGAACGCCACGCCGGCCTCCAGCACCACCGGCAGGATCGCAGACAGTGTGCGTTCGGCGTTTTCAGGAATACTGGACAGATGGATCTTCCAGCCGTGGCTGGCCGCTACGCTCTGTGGGGGACGACAGGTGGTCCAGAAGCCCCGCGCCTGCATCGTCCAGCTGGATGGCAAGCGGCTGCGCGCGATCGCTGCATACTCATCGGTCGGCCGGTAGCGGTCCGGCGATTCAAAATGCAGGCTGTCAGCCAGCGTGTACAGACGTGCCGTTACCTCACTCACTCCACACCTCCTTGTCGACACGGCGGGATCCGCCGTGTCCGCATCGCACGCGCCGCCAGACTGCACCGTCCACCCAGGTGAACGGCGCAGCGACTTCAACCGTTGAAGACTTCGCCACCGGCGCGGCGGAGGCCGGCCGGTGGCAGAAGGTTCAGGGCAGCCCGAGGGACTACGCCTTGTCCGAACCTTCGTCGATGCCCAGGCCCGAGCTGTACCAGGACAGGCAGACCACACACTCGGCTTCAGCTTCCAGCGACTCGATTTCCAGCGACTGCAGAGCAAGTACGTTGTTCATTCTTCACTTCCTTATTTTGTTGGGAGATGAACACTGCTGAATGCGGCGTCGTGATTGATCCTTGTCAACGCCGCCTGAAACTTATAAGCGCGACTCCAAATGCTGTCAAACGCGCTTGCAGCAATTTCAGTTGCGCATGCATCGCACCGTGTGTACGCGCATCGACCAGTGCATTTACAGCATCGGCAACGTGGCATGCCCTGTGCGGGCACGCTGGGGGCGCTATGCTGGCGGCCCCGTTCGTGAGACGCCTGCCATGCGCACCCTGTATCCCGCCATCGCGCCCTACCGCGAGTTCATGCTGCCGGTCAGCGATCTGCACACTCTGCATGTCGAAGAATGCGGCACGCCCGATGGCATCGCGGTGGTGTACCTGCACGGTGGGCCCGGCGCTGGCATCTCGCCCACTCATCGACGCTTCTTCGACCCGGCGCGCTACCGCATCGTGCTGATCGACCAGCGCGGCAGCGGCCGCTCTACCCCGTTCGGCGAACTGCGCGACAACACCACGCAGGATCTGGTGGCCGATATCGAGAAGGTGCGCGAGCACCTGGGCATCGAGCGCTGGCTGGTCTACGGCGGCTCGTGGGGTTCCACGCTGTCGCTGGCCTATGCGCAGGCGCATCCCGAGCGGGCCACCGGGCTGATCGTGCGCGGCGTGTTTCTCGGCCGCGAGATCGAGAACCGCTGGTTCGCCGAAGTCGATGGCGGTGCGCGCTGGATCTTCCCGGAGCGCTGGGACCGCTACGAGGCCCATATTCCCGAGGCCGAGCGCGGCAACATGATCGAGGCGTACTGGGCGCGGCTGGACAGCCCGGATGAGGCGACCCGCATCGCCGCGGCCCAGGCCTGGCTGGGCTGGGAAGACAACGCCGCCACGCTGCAACACCAGGTGGACGCCGAATCCAGCGATGACCCGCTCGATACGCTGGCCAAGGCACGCATCGAAGCGCACTACTTCCGCAATGGCATTTTCCTGGAGCCGGACCAGCTGCTGCACGGTATCGACCGCATCCGCCACCTGCCGGGCGTGATCGTGCAGGGGCGCTACGACATCATCTGCCCCCCGCGCAGCGCCTGGGATCTGGCCAAGGCCTGGCCGGAAGCGCAGCTGCTGATGGTGACCTCGGGCCACAGCGCCAATGAAGCGGCCACGACCGATGCACTGGTGCGCGCCACCGATGCGTTTGCGGACAGATTCTGACGGGGCATCGAGGGCGAACAGCCGCGGATCTTCGGAGAACTCGTGAAGAATGGGCCGGGGACATGGCTGGCGCCCCGCTCCTGGCAGGGTCGAGCACTGGTCGACTCTACCCAGCTGGATTCCTTCAGCCGACACTGAACCCCACCGTGGTCAGCCCGTCCTGGCTGGCCACGAATACTTCACCGCCGTGCAGCATGGCGATGGCCTTGACGATGGACAGGCCCAGCCCGTGGTGACGCTCGCCTCGGTACTCGCGGGCTTCATCCACCCGGTAGAAGCGCTCGAACAGCAACGGCAAGTGTTCGCGGGCGATGCCGTCGCCCTCGTTCAGCACCGCAATGCGGGCACCGCTGCCTTCGGCCTGCAGCTGCACCCGCACCACGCTGCCAGGCCGCGCGTGCTGCACGGCGTTGTGCAGCAGGTTGGTCAATGCACGCCTCAGCAGCGACGGATCGATGCGTGCGCTGGCGTCACCTTCAATGCGCAGGGTCAGCCCCGCCTCCTCGAACAGCAACTCGAGGAACTCCCCGGCCGTGGCCACCTCCTCGGCCAGGGACACGGTGCGGGTGTCCATGGCGATGTCACCCTGCCCGGCACGCGACAAGAAAAGCATGTCGTTGACGATGGCGCGCAGGCGCTCCAGCTCTTCCAGATTCGACTGCATCACTTCCTGCAGGTCGGCGTTATCGCGCGGCCGCGACAGCGCGACCTGGGTCTGGCCCATCAGGTTGGCCAGAGGCGTGCGCAGTTCATGCGCCACGTCCGCATTGAAGGCATCCAGCCGCGTATAGGCGGCTTCCAGTCGATCCAGCGCGCCATTGAAGGCACCGGTCAGGTGACCCAGCTCGGCCGGCAGCCCCGCAGTGTCCAGCCGCTGCGACAGCCGCTGAGGACTGAGTGAGCGCGCTTCGTCGGACAGCGCCCGCAATGGCGCCAATCCCAGCCGCGCGATCCAGTAGCCCAGGCCGGCCACCAGCAGCACGCCCAGCACACCGGCCACCCACAGTGCTACAGCAAACCGCTGCAGTGCATGCGTATAGGGCTCGGAGTCGATGCCGATCCACAGGTCCACCGGCGGCCGCACGCCTTTGCCGGGCACGCGCTCGTAGAGCGTGCGCAGCGGGTGCGCACCCTCACGCTGCAGGGTCCCCATGCCATCGTCATGACTGCCGGGCGGTTGTACCTGCGGCTGCGCGCTGCCGATGCGGAAGGTCGGGTCATCGCTCCAGGCCCACACCAATGTGTCGCGGTCACCAGAAATCAGGTTGCCGACCTTCTCGCGCACCTTGGTCCAGCGCTCACGGGTATCGCACATCGCCACGCTGCCGCTCACCGCGTGCAGCTTGGTCTGCAGCTCGGCATGCTGATAACGCACGACCTGCCGTTCGAGCACGCCATACACACCGATGCCGAGCAGGGTGAACACCAGCAGCGCGGCCACTGCGAACATCGCCGACAGGCGCTGCGCGATCGACCACCTCATCGCGGCCCGTCCTCGTCTTCGCGCACTTCCAGCACATAGCCCATGCCGCGCACGGTGTGCAGCAGCTTGCTGGGGTATGGGCCATCGAGCTTGCCGCGCAAGCGCTTGATCGCCACTTCCACCACGTTGGTATTGCTGTCGAAGTTGATGTCCCAGACCTGCGCGGCAATCACCGTCTTGGACAGGATCTGTCCACGCCGCTGCGCCAGCAGGGCCAGCAGCGCGAACTCCTTGCCGGTCAGGTCCAGGCGTGCGCCGTCACGATAGGCGCGACGTGCCAGCAGATTCACCTGCAGGTCACCCACCTGCAGTTCGGTCGGCTCCTGCTGCCGGCCACGTCGCACCAGTGCCTGCAGCCGTGCCAGCAGCTCGATGAACGAGAACGGTTTGACCAGATAGTCATCGGCGCCCTGCCCCAGCCCGTGCACGCGGTCATCCACGCGATCACGCGCGGTCAGCATGATCACCGGGGTCTGCTTGCTGCGGCGCAGCTCGCGCAGCACGTTGAAGCCATCCATGCCCGGCAGCATCACGTCCAGCACGATCACGTCGTAGTCGAATTCGCGGGCCAGGTGCAGGCCGGTCACGCCGTCGGCAGCCAGGTCCACCGCCCAGCCCTGCTCACCCAGGCCGGTGCGCAGGTAATGGGCGGTCTTGCTCTCATCCTCGACAATCAGCAGTTTCATCCGGGCTCCGTCAGCGCAGCACCTTCCTCTGCCCTGCGCTCGCGACGACGTTGCAGGAACAGCCGGTCCAGGGCCAGGTAGATCACCGGGGTACTGTACAGGGTCAGCAGCTGGCTGATCAGCAGGCCGCCGACCACTGCCACGCCCAGAGGCTGGCGCAGCTCCGAACCGGTGCCAAACCCGATCATCAACGGAATGGCGCCCAGCAGCGCGGCCAGCGTGGTCATCATGATCGGGCGGAAACGGGTCAGGCAGGCCTCGTGGATCGCCTGCAACGGCGACAATCCGCGGTTGCGTTGCGCGTCCAGCGCGAAGTCGACCATCAGGATGCCGTTCTTCTTGACGATGCCGATCAACAGCACGATGCCGATCAACGCCATGATCGAAAACTCCAGCCCCCACAGCCACAGCATCAGCACCGCGCCGATGCCGGCCGAAGGCAGCGTGGACAGGATCGTGAGCGGGTGCACGAAGCTCTCGTACAGCACGCCGAGGATGATGTAGACCGCCAGCAGCGCGGCCAGGATCAGCCATGGCTGGCTGGCCAGCGATTCCTGGAACGCCTGCGCGGTGCCCTGGAAGCGGCCGCTGATGCTGGCGGGCATGCCCAGCTGGACCTGGGCCTGTTCAACCAGCTGCACCGCCTCGCCCAGCGATACACCCGGGGCCAGATTGAACGACAGATTCACCGCTGGCAGCATGCCGTTGTGGCTGATCGACAGCGGCCCGTTGCCCGGCGGCTGTACCTGGGCCACCGCCGACAGCGGCACCATCTGCCCGGTCAATGGCGAGCGCAGGTGGAAGTAGGACAGCGCGTCGACCTCGCCGAGCAGGCCCGGCGCGATCTCCAGGATCACCCGGTACTGGTTGGTCTCGGTCTGGAACTCGTTGATCTGGCGCTGGCCGAACGCATCGTAGAGCACCTGGTCGATGTCGTTGGCGGTCAATCCGAACCGCGCCGCAGCGGTGCGATCGATCTGCAAGCGGGTGACACTGGCGCCGACCTGCTGGTCGTTGGATACATCGCGCAGCTGCGGCAGGCCACGCAGGCGTTCGGTCAGCAGTTCGGCCCAGCGCGACAGTTCGCGACTGTCCTGTCCGCGCAATGCGTACTGGTACTGCGTGCGCGCCGGCCCTGCGCCCAGATTGATGTCCTGCGCGGCGCGCATGTACACGGTGATGCCCGGCACGCTGGCCATCTTCGCGCGCAGTCGGTCGATGAACGCATGCACGTCCACATCGCGGTCGCCGCGATCCTTCAGCACGAACCAGAAGCGGCCGTTGGACAGGGTCTGGCTGCCGCCGGTGGCGCCCACCGCATGATTGTAGGCCTGCAACGCCGGGTCCTCGGCAGCGATGGCGGCCAGCTGCCGGTGCTTGGCAGCCATCTGCTCGTAGCCGATATCCTGCGCCGCCTCGGTGGTGGCGATCACGAAGGCGGTGTCCTGCAACGGGAAGAAGCCCTTGGGGATCATCACGTAGGAGGCCACCGCCGCCGCCACTGTGGCGCCGAAGCCGAGCAGCACCGTACGTTGATGGCCCAGCGCCCATTGCAGGCTGCGGTCGTAGCCGGCCAACAGGCGACCGGCCAGCGTGTCCTGGCCGTCACGATGGGCGGGCATGCGTTTCATCAGGTGCGCGGCCATCATCGGCGCCAGCGTCAGCGAGGCCACGATCGAAATCAGGATCGCCACCGTGATGGTCAGCGCGAACTCGGCGAACAGGCGGCCGACCACGCCGCCCATGAACAGCAACGGGATGAACGCGGCGATCAGTGACAGGCTGATCGAGACCACGGTGAAGCCGATCTCGCCGGCGCCCTTCAGCGCCGCTTCCATCGGTCCCAATCCGGCCTCGCGATGGCGGTGTATGTTCTCCACCACCACGATCGCATCGTCCACCACGAAGCCGACCGCGACCACCAGCGCGACCAGGGTGAGGTTGTTCAGGCTGAAACCGGCCACGTACATCGCCGCGAACGTGGCCACCAACGCGACCACCAGCACCGCACCGACGATCAGCGTGGCCGACAGCTGGCGCAGGAACAGCCCCATCACCAGCACCACCAGCACGATGGTCAGCACCAGGGTCACTTCCACTTCATGCAGCGAGGCGCGGATGGTGCGTGTGCGGTCATTGAGCACCTCCACGTCGACACTGGCCGGCAGATTGGCACGCAGCGCCGGCAACGCGGCCAGCACCGCGTCGGTGGTGCGCACGATGTTGGCCCCTGGCTGGCGGCTGATGATCAGGCCCACTCCCGGCTGCCCGTTCGGCCACGCCTGCACATACGCGTTCTCGGCACCGTCGACCACCTGCGCCACATCGCCGAGCGTTACCGGCGAGCCGTCACGGTAGGCCACCACCAGCTGCCGATAGGCCTGCGCGTCGAACAACTGGTCGTTGGCCTCGAAGGTGGACGTGCGCTGGCCGCCCATCAGCGCACCCTTGGCCTGGTTGAGGCTGGCGTTCTGAGCCACGCCGCGCAGATCCGACAGGGTCATGCCCATCGCCGCCAGCCGCTCGGGCTGGGCCTGGATGCGGATGGCCGGGCGCTGCTGGCCGACGATGTTGACCTCGGACACGCCACTGATCTGGCTGATCGAGCGCGCCAGCCGGCTTTCAGCCAGATCGCTCAGTTCGGTCATCGACATCTGCGCCGAGACCACGCTGAGCACCAGGATCGGGCTGTCGGCCGGGTTGACCTTGCGCCAGGTCGGCAGGTTCGGCAGATCGCTGGGCAGGCGCCCGGCGGCAGCATTGATCGCCGCCTGCACTTCCTGCGCGGCAGTGTCGATGTCCTTTTCCAGATCGAACTGCAGGGTGATCGAGGTGCTGCCCAGCGCACTGGTGGAGGTCATCTCGATGATGCCGGGCACGCCGGTCAGCTGCGTCTCCAACGGCGTGGCGACCGCCGAGGCCATCGTCTCGGCGCTGGCTCCGGGCAGGTTGGCATTGACCCGGATGGTGGGAAATTCCGCTTCTGGCAGCGGCGCCACCGGCAACCGCGGCAACGCGGCCACGCCGAGCAGGATCACCGCCAGCGTCAGCAGCGTGGTGGCCACCGGATGCCTGACGAACCAGCTGGACAGCGAAACCCGCGCGCTCACGGTGCGGCCCCGCGCTTGGCTGCCGGCGCAGACGCGGCCTCGGCAACCACCACGCCCGGGCGCAACCGCGACTGGCCATCACGGACGATCACATCGCCCACCCGCAGCTCGCCCTGCACCGCCACTTTGCCGTTCTCGGATTCACCGACGCT
The DNA here is from genome assembly GCF_059515225.1 of Stenotrophomonas sp. CS3K5. NCBI lineage: Bacteria > Pseudomonadati > Pseudomonadota > Gammaproteobacteria > Lysobacterales > Lysobacteraceae > Stenotrophomonas > Stenotrophomonas sp. CS3K5. The sequence goes on along the minus strand of NZ_JCAKRX010000002.1, from coordinate 269,979 downwards.
GACCGGCAGCACTTCGACGCTGCCATCGGCCACCACCCGATACACAAAGCTGCCCTCGATGCCGCGCTGGATCGCGGCGGCGTCCACCACCAGCGTGGCCGCGCTCTGCCCGGTACGCACGCGCACGCTGACCAGCTGGCCTGGCCACAGGCGATCATCGGCATTGGCAAAGCGTGCGCGCAGGCGCACGGTGCCGGAGGTTTCCTCCACCTGGTTGTCGATCACCTGCAAACTGCCTTCGGCCAGCAGCTGGCCGCCATCGCGGTCCAGCGCCTGCACCGGCACCACCCCGACCGCAAGGGCCTGGCGCAGCTGCGGTAGCGTGTCCTGCGGCAGCGCGAAGACCACCGAGATCGGATCGGTCTGCTGTACGGTCACCAGGCCCTGGGTATCGCTGGCGCGCACCAGGTTGCCCGGGTCGACCTGGCGCAGGCCGATGCGGCCGTCCATCGGCGCCAGGATGCGGGTATACGACAGCTGCACCTGGGCGGCATCCACCGCCGCCTGGTTGCCACGCCCGGTGGCCTGCAGCTGCTGCACGGTGGCGGCCTGCTGCTCCAGCATCTGCCGCGACACCAGCTGGTCGCTGGACAGGTGCTGCAGGCGCGCCAGATCGGAGCGCGCGGCATCCAGCGTGGCCCGGTCACGGGCTACCGCGGCCTGCGCCCCACCCAGATCGGCGCGGATCGCCCGATCATCGATGCGTGCCAGCAGCTGCCCCTTGCGTACCTTCTGACCTTCCTCGAACAGCACCTCGGTCAGCACGCCATCCACCTGCGGCCGCAACACCGTGCTCTGCAGCGACTGCACGGTGCCCAGGCCATTTCGCCAATGGGCGATGTCCTGTTGTTCGACCCGGCCGGTGACCACCGGCACCGGCGGTGGCGCGCTGGCCGGTTGCGCATCTCCGCGCGACACACCATGGAACAGCATCAGCAGCGAGAGCACGACCAGCAGCAGCGCCCCCAAAGCCAAGTGACGACGACGCAATCGTGCGGACAGCAGCGGAATTCGCATTGTGGGGGTCCATGCCGGTGCCGGCGCGGGGGCTGCGCGGGCCTGTTGCCATCCTCTCCGGCCGGCTCGGGCACCCTGCTGTCGCCTGCCTGACAATTTCGACAGGTGGATCTCCGATAGCTGCGCGCAGGCGCGGGTGAACGGGGTCCCAATGCCAGCGCCGGCAGCGCACGATTCTTCGCGTACCCCTTACAGATCGGCGCCGATCATCCGGCGGTGGGCGCCGTGGTGGCTGCCCCCGCCAACAGGAGCACGCCATGACCGGTTTCCGTTTCGTTCCCGCCGCCCTCGTTGTTGCATCCGGCCTGCTGCTGGGGGCGTGTTCCAAGCCACAGGAGCCCAGCAAGACCGCCGCCGATGAGGTAACCGAGGTAAAGCTGATTCCGCCGTATGAATCGCTGGACAAGGACAAGGACGGCATCGTCACCCTGGCCGAGGTCGATGCGGTGGCACCCGATTGGGCACAGCGCCTGCACGCCTGCGATACCGACCGTGACAAGACGCTGACCCGCGGGGAGTACGACGTGTGCAGGAACACCAGCGGTTCGCACTGATCACGATTATGGCGCGGCCCGGCAGCCGGCTATACCAAGGTATAGCCCGGCTAACCCACGGGCCTCTAGGACTGTCCCATTCAGCGGCGGACAATAGCGCCACTGGCCAGGGCAACCCCGGCCCGCCCCTTCCCTCAAGGAGACGCAGATGGACCCCGACCCTGCCGGGCGCGATGCGCCCCGCACGCCCGCTTGCTGCCTGTTCCTGGTGCCTGGCCGCCGGTCCCTGCCTGCCTGAGTGACGGGGGATCGCCAGGCGCCGCCTGCCTGGAGATCGCCCCATGTCCTACAAGATCCTCTACATCACGTTGCGCCGCCTGATCGGTGAGCGCGATGTCGCCGCCCTGCGCAGCCAGCTGCTGCAGCACGGCCCGGTCATGTTCGCCCGCGCCCTGTCGCTGGGCTCGCCACGCGTGGTGGCCGATGCGCTGTCACTGCTGCCGATCAGCGAGCGCATCAACGTGCTGCGCCACCTGCCCTACCCGCTGCGCGATGCGATGAAGCCGCTGTGCATCGGCGGCAGCCAGCGCCTGCACATGCAGCCATGGTCGCCGGCCGTGCTGGCCATGCGCCACGCCTGAGCTGTTCCATCCCATCCGTTCGTGTTCCGGCCGCGGCCGGCTCTGACATTCGAGGAGTTCCCATGAGCCTGCTCAACGCCTGGTTCAATGCCTTCCTGCGCAGCCGTCGCGCAGGCAATCTGTTCCGCCGCCGCGCAATGCCCGAGGCTGGTTTCGGCCCGGGCAGCGCGGACGCTGCACCGTTCACGCTGACCACCGGCCTGGTCACCCTCGCCCAGCAGGATGAAGTTCGATTGCTGGACACGCTGGCCTCGCATGCCGATGGCCTCAGCGCGCATGAAGCCGAGGCACGCTTGGCCTCGCTCGGCCCCAACGAGGTGGATCACGAAAAGCCGCTGCCGTGGTGGCGGCACCTGTGGCAGTGCTACCGCAATCCGTTCAACCTGCTGTTGAGTGTGCTGGCAGCCGTGTCGTGGCTGACCGAGGACGTCAAGGCGACGATCGTGATCGGTGCGATGGTGCTGCTCTCCACCCTGATCCGCTTCGTGCAGGAAGGCCGTTCCAACCGGGCCGCCGAGCGGCTGAAGGCGCTGGTCGGCAACACCGCGCGCGTGCTGCGACGCAATCCGGGCACCGAGGCGGCCGATGTGGCCGACCAGTACTTCGGCGCGCATCTGCACAGCCGAGGCCCGGCGCGGCTGTTGGACCTGCCGATCCGCGAGCTGGTGCCTGGTGACCACATCGTGCTGTCGGCCGGCGACATGATTCCCGCCGACTGCCGCGTGCTGACCGCCAAGGATCTGTTCGTCGCACAGGCGGCGATGACCGGCGAGTCGCTGCCGGTAGAGAAGTTTGCCCACCCGGGCGACGGCCTGGCCGGCCTGCTGGAGCAGCACAACCTGTTGTTCATGGGCACCAATGTGGTCTCGGGCACCGCCACCGCGGTGGTGCTGGCCACCGGCAACCGCACCTACTTCGGCACGCTGGCCCAGCGCAGCACCGCCACCGACCGTGCGCCGACCGCCTTCCAGGCCGGCGTCAACAGCGTCAGCTGGCTGTTGATCCGTTTTGCGCTGGTGATGGTGCCGTTCGTGCTGCTGATCAACGGCTGGACCAAGGGTGACTGGACCGAAGCCTTCCTGTTCGCGCTGTCGGTGGCGGTGGGCCTGACCCCGGAGATGCTGCCGATGATCGTCACCTCCACCCTCGCCAAGGGCGCGGTGCTGCTGTCGCGGCGCAAGGTGATCGTCAAGCGCCTGGACGCGATCCAGAACTTCGGCGCGATGGAGGTGTTGTGCACCGACAAGACCGGCACCCTCACCCAGGACCGGATCGCGCTGGAGCGGCACACCGATGTGTTCGGCCATGACTCGGAGGACGTGCTGAAGTTCGCCTACCTCAACAGCCACTTCCAGACCGGGCTGATCAACCTGCTCGACCGCGCGGTGCTGGAGCACGTGGAGCTGCAGAGCTCGCTGCGGCTGTCGCAGGACTACCACAAGGTGGATGAGATCCCGTTCGACTTCCAGCGCCGCCGCATGTCGGTGGTGGTCTCCGAACGCGAGGACCACCATGAGCTGATCTGCAAGGGCGCGGTGGAGGAGATGCTGGCGGTGTGCAGCACCGTGCGCGAGAACGGCCAGGACATGCCGCTGGACGAGCAGCGCCTGGCCCGCGTGCGGCAGACCACCGAAGAACTGAACGAACAGGGCCTGCGCGTGGTGGCGGTGGCGATGAAGGAGACCGCCGCCAGCCAGAGCGTGTACTCGCAGGCCGATGAGTGTGCGCTGACCCTGGTCGGCTACGTCGCCTTCCTCGACCCGCCGAAGGAATCGGCCGCACAGGCGCTGCAGGCACTTGCCACGCACGGGGTGGAGGTGAAGGTATTCACCGGCGACAACGAGCTGGTCACCGCCCGCGTGTGCGCCCAGGTCGGGCTGGATGCCGACACCATCCTGACCGGCCCGCAGATCGAGCGCATGGATGACGGCGCGTTGTCGCGGGCGCTGCACCACCACCGCGTGTTCGCCCGGCTGACGCCGCTGCACAAGGAGCGCCTGGTGCGCGAGCTGCGCGCCCAGGGAAAGGTGGTCGGTTTCCTCGGTGACGGCATCAACGACGCCCCGGCGCTGCGTGCGGCCGACATCGGCATCAGCGTGGACAGCGCCGTGGACATTGCCAAGGAGGCCGCCGACATCATCCTGCTGGAAAAGAACCTGATGGTGCTGGAGGAAGGCGTCATCCAGGGCCGGCGCACGTTCAACAACATGCTCAAGTACATCCGCATGACCGCCAGCTCCAACTTCGGCAATGTGTTCTCGGTGCTGGTGGCCTCGGCGTTCCTGCCGTTCCTGCCGATGCTGCCGTTGCAGCTGCTGGTGCAGAACCTGCTGTACGACATCTCGCAGATCGCCATTCCGTTCGACAACGTGGATGAAGAGCTCGTGCGCAGGCCGCTGAAGTGGAATCCGGCCGATATCGGGCGCTTCATGGTGTTCTTCGGGCCGATCAGTTCGATCTTCGACCTGACCTGCTTTGCGCTGATGTGGTACGTGTTCGACGCGCGTACCGCCGCCGACCAGAGCCTGTTCCAGTCCGGCTGGTTCGTGGTTGGCCTGCTGACCCAGACCCTGATCGTGCACATGATCCGCACCCCGAAGCTGCCGTTCCTGCAGAGCATCGCTGCGCCGCCGCTGCTGCTGATGACCGGCTTGATCATGGCCGTGGGCGTGGCGTTGCCGATGAGCCCGTTGGCCGGCTACTTCAAGCTGCAGGCCCTGCCGGCCGGCTACTGGCCGTTCCTGGTGGCGATCCTGTTCGGCTATGCGGTGCTGACCACCGCGCTGAAACGCTTCTACATCCGTCGCTACGGCTGGCAGTAACGGCCCGGCGCCCTGTCCAGGGAGAAACATATTGGACATCAATCCGAACCTGCCGGCGTTCAACGCCGGCGCGACCCTCAGCTCGCTGATCAGCCTGTCGGTGGCCTTCGTGCTGGGCACGGTCATCGGCCTGGAGCGGCAGCTGCGCCAGCGCACCGCCGGCCTGCGCACCAACACGCTGGTGGCAGTGGGCGCAGCGGTGTTCGTCGACCTGGCCGTACGCTTCCATGACCTGTATGGCGGCCCGCCGTCGCCGCTGCATGTGGTGGCCTACGTGATCTCCGGCGTCGGCTTCCTCGGTGCCGGCGCGATCATGAAGGATGGCGCGCAGGTGTCCGGCCTGAACACCGCCGCCACCCTGTGGGGTTCGGCAGCAGTGGGCGCATGTGCCGGCATCAAGCTGCTGCCGGAAGCGGTGATGGCTGCCGTGTTCGTGCTGGCCGCCAATACCCTGCTGCGACCGGTGGTGAACCGCATCCAGCGGCAACCGCTCCCGGAAGCCTTCAGCGAGGCGACCTATGCGATCAACGTGGTCTGCCAGCGCGAGCAGCAGGCCGAGGTGCTCGACCAGCTGTTGCTGCTGCTGGAGCAGGCGCAGTACCCGGTGCGTGCGGTGGACCAGCGCCCCTTCGGCGAACGGGATGTTGAACTCGAAGCGGTGCTGTACGCCACCACGGTCGATGCCGCCGAGCTGGATGCGGTGCTGGCAACCCTGGCCACCACGCCCGGCGTGCTGCAGGGATTCTGGAACGCCAGCCTTGACGGGTAGTGCCGGCCGCCGGCCGGCAACCTCATGGACTCCGGCAACACCATGCAGCTGCCGGCCAGCGGCCGGCACTACCGGGCGCGCGCGTGCCGGCCGACGGCGCTTTGCTATCCTTTCCACCCACGCCAGGGAGCTGTTCCGATGCCATCGCTGTCGCCCCGTCGCCCGCTGGTGCTGCTGGCCCTGATCGTCGTGATGGCGGCGATCTTCCTGCTCGATACCCTCACTGATTATGCCGTCGCGGCGGCCTGCTTCTACGCTGCGGTCATTCTTGCCGCCTCGCGCGTGCTGGGCGCGCGCGGGCTGATCACCCTGGCCATCGCCTGCGTCGCACTCACCGCGCTGAGCTTCTTCCTGACCCGCTTCGGCACCTACCGCATCGGCCTGGTCAATTCGGTGATCGGCATGCTGGTCATCGGCATCACCACCTACCTCGCGCTGAACATGGAAGCGGCCAAGGCGGCGGTGCAGGAAGCGCAGGGCCGGCTGCTGCGGGTCGCGCGGGCGTCCACCGTGGGCGAGCTGACCACCTCCATCGCGCATGAAGTGAACCAGCCGCTGGCGGCCATCGCCAGCAGTGCCGAGGCGTGCCAGCGCTGGCTGGCACAAGACCCGCCGAACGTGAACAAGGCGCGGCAGACCGTGGCCCGGATCCTGGCCGACGCGCACCGCGCCGGCGATGTGATCGCCCGCATCCGTGGCCTGACCCAGGGCGCGGCGCCGGAACGTCGCGCCTTCGACCTGAACCAGGCCGTCGAGGAAATGCTCGCACTCTCGCGCAGCGAGCTGGATCGGCATGGCGTAGTCGTCGCCCTGCTACTGGAGGCCGATCTGCCCCCCGTGCGAGCCGATCGTGTGCAGGTGCAGCAGGTCATCGGCAACCTGATCCTCAACGCCGTGGACGCCATGGAGCCAGTGCCCACCGCCGACAGGCGCCTGTCGCTGCACACCCGGCGCGACGGCCCCTGGATCAGCCTCAGCGTGCGCGACCGCGGCGTGGGCCTGCCGGCCGACCAGCCCGAGCGGGTGTTCGATGCGTTCTGGACCACCAAGTCACACGGGCTTGGGCTCGGCCTGAGCCTGAGCCGTTCGATGATCGAGGCCAACCACGGCCGGATCCGAGCTGAGCGACCCGCCGGTGGTGGCGCCTGCTTCGTGTTCGAGCTGCCCATCGCCACGGAAGCGCCCCATGCGTAAGCCTGCTGCCCCCCCCGCCGATCCGGCACCCATCGTCTACGTGGTCGACGACGATCCGTCGGTGCGCGCCGCGCTGGAAGACCTGCTGGCCTCGATGGGCTTGCAGGTTCGGGCCTTCGCCTCGACCCAGGCCTTCCTCGAGCACGAACGGGAAGATGCACCGGCCTGCCTGGTGCTGGACGTGCGCATGCCCGGCCAGAGTGGTCTGGAGTTCCATCGCACGATGGGCAACCTCGGCCTGCAGCTGCCCGTGGTGTTCATCACCGGCCACGGTGACATCGCGATGGGCGTCAACGCGATCAAGGACGGCGCCATCGAGTTCCTGACCAAACCGTTCCGTGACCAGGAACTGCTGGATGCGATCCACAAGGGCATCGACATCGACCGCCAGCGGCGCCGCGAAGGCGAGGCGCTGGACGCGCTGCAGCAGCGCTGGAACACGCTCAACCCAGGCGAGCGCGAGGTGGTTGATGGCGTGGTGCGCGGCCGCCTCAACAAGCAGATCGCCGGCGACCTCGGGGTCAGCGAAATCACGGTGAAGGTGCGTCGCGCGCAGGTGATGCGCAAGATGGGCGCGCGCACCCTGGTCGATCTGGTGCGCATGTACGACCGCTTGCAGGCAGGCCCGGGCTGACTGCGGTCAGCCGTCTAGCCCGCATCCGGCAGGCTGTACAGCAGCCGGTAGTCGTGGCGTCCCTGGGTGATGCTGATCTCCAGCGTCCCGGCCAGGCCCTGCAGGCCATCGCTGCCCGAATCAGGCACCACCACCACGCTCAGCTCGGGCACGTACCCGGCCGAGCCTTCCACCGGCGTGCGGAATGCCAGCATCTGGCCGACGCTGCTGCCCTGCAGATCGCCATGGAAGATCTTGTCGATCGACAGCACGCCGATCGGGCCGTCGTTGCCGCCGATCGGCAGCAGAGTCACCTCAAAGGTCCCGCGTGCTTCGCCCTGCATCCCGCACCCCCGGTTGATGGATGGATTCCGGCTACTTCTTCGTCGCCAGTACGATCACCCCGGCCAGCACCAGGCCGATGCCGCTCCATTCGCGCAGGCTCGGCCGCTCATCCAGCAGCAGGTAGGCCAGCACGATCACCAGCACTACGCTGAACTTGTCGACCACCGCCACCTTGGCCAGTTCGCCACCCTGCAGCGCACGGAAGTAGAACAACCACGAGGCGCCGGTCGCCAGCGCCGACAGTACCAGGAACAACTGGGTACGCCCGGGCAGCAACAACGGGTTGGACCATTTACCGGTCATCACCACCATCGGCACGATCACCGCAGCGACCACCAATGTGCGGAGGGCCATGGCCAGGTCCGAATCGACCCCCTTGACGCCAATCTTGGCGAACAACGCGGTCAGCGCCGCGAACACGGCAGACAACCCGGCCCACACCAGCCACTGCGGTAGGTTCTGCACGGTCGCCTCGCAGGTCGCCCTCGATGGACGTCCGGCAAACGCTACTCCACCCTGCCATCGGTGGGGCTTCACCTGACCCTCACCCTCGCTACAATGGGCCCAGAATCGCCAGGGGGCGATCTGCAGGGAACGCGTCATCCATGCTCGACCAGGACACCCTCCCCGCCCGCATCGGGCCGGTGGCCCTTGCCCGGGCCACCCTGCCGCGCAGCCGATGGCTGCCGCGCCCCATTCCCTTCGTTGCGCAGCACCCTGCCCGCTCGGCGCGGCAGGTTCCTCATTGCACGCCCTGACCGGAGCCATCGACATGTCCGACAACACCCTCCTTGCCACGCCGGCCGCTGCGGCGCCGATCAAGTACCTGGACCGCGCCATGGCCACCCTGCGCAGCCTGGGCCTGGCTGCACCGCAGGAGAACAACGCGCCTGCCGTCGCGCTGGTCTCGCAGCTGGCGACGCTGGACCAGGGCCGCGTGGTGGCGATCGCACGCGTGCTGCAGCAGTCGGGGCACTTCAATGCCGTGATGCGTGATGAAATCAGCTCGGCCAAGGTCTCCGACCGCTACACCGAGATCATCCGCGCCTTCGACAGCATCCGTGACGATGCCAGCAACATGGTCAAGCAGGTCAGCGACGGCAAGATCGACATGGGCGAGCGCCTGCAGAACCTGTGGATGAAGGTCACCCGCGGCGACATTCCCAGCCGCTTCGAAAAGATCCGCCACACTTTCCTTGACGTCAGCCGCGATTCGGCCGAGCAGCTGCAGCGCGAGTCGCGCGTACTGGAGATGTACGGCGATTTCCGCCTGTCGATCAAGGACGCCGAAATCCAGGCCCACGAGCTGCTGAAACTACAGGAACAGGCGCTGGCCGATGCGCGCGACGTACTGAAGCAGGCCCAGCAGCGCGTGGAATCCGCCGACCCGGCCGCCGATGCCGCCGACACCGGGCGCCTGGTGATGGCGCGCGATGAGGCCCTGCGCAATCAGCAGAACGAGGAATCGCGCTTCCAGCTGGCCAAGGACCTGGCAGAGAACCTGCAGGTCAACTACGCCACCTCCGAGGCGATCATGCTGCGCGTGCACCAGTCGCACGAGGTCAAGCGCCGCGTCAACGAGCGTTCGGTGGTGTTCTTTTCCACCAATGAAACCAGCTTCACCGCCTTGAACCTGGCCTTCACCACGCAGATGGGCCTGCACGAATCCACCCAGGCGCTCAACGCAATGACCGAGGGCACCTCCAAGGGCCTGGAGGCGGTCGCCGGCATCGGCGACGAGGTACTGCACCAGGGCCTGAAGGCCGGCTACGGCGGCACCATCGGTGTCGATTCGGTACGCAAGCTGGTCGATGCGGTGGTGCGTTTCCAGGAGACGTCGCTGCAGGAGATCGAGCAGCTGCGCAGCCAGGCCAGCCGCGATTCGGCGGAAATCGCCAGCTATGTCGAACAGGGCAAGCAGCGCTTCGCCGCTCTGCTGCAGGCACCGCCGAGCCCGGAGCCGCGCTGACGTGAGTGCGACGATGGCACCTGCCGAGCTGCAGGATGCGCTGCTGACCATGGATGTGGTCGACCAGCTGCGCTACCGCAATGCCGAGATGAAGGCACTGGCCGACAGTGGCCACGACAACGCGACGCTGAAGCAACGCCTGCTCGAGCTGTACCGCTCGCAGGGCATCGAGGTTTCCGACGAGATCCTTGAGGCCGGCATCGGGGCCCAGCGCGAACAGCGCTACGTGTACACCGCGCCGCGTGGCTGGAAGGCGTGGCTGGCCAGGCGCTGGATCGATCGCAGGCGGGTGCTCAGATGGGCGCTGATCGTCGCGGCGGCGCTGCTGGCACTCGGCATGGTGCTGCTGCTTGCGCGCGGCTTCGGCGCCTTCGTGCGTGAGGTCAACATCGAGAAGAATGTCCAGGTACTCAACGCCAGGGTCACCGCGCAGCAGCAGGCCATCGGTCTCGCTCGCCACGCGCTGGCCGCGCAGGAACAGGCGCTGCAGGGGCTGTTGCCGCGTACCACGGCCAGCGGTGAGCGCCTGCAACCGCTGACCGAGGGGGCACAGGCCGCGCTGTCTGAAGCGCAGCGGCGCTTCGCCGAGGTGCCGGCAGCGGACACTTTGCTGCCAACCCTGGTGCGCCGCGACCAGGTCACACGGGTCAGCCACGGCAGCACGGCCACCGCCGGCCAGGCCGCTGATTGGGTGGAACAGCAGCGCCAGGCCGCCGAGCAGGCGCTGACGCGGGCACAGCAAGCCCTGCCGGTACTGAGCGAACGGGTCGGCACGCTTGGCAAGGCCGCCGATGCAAGCGAACTGCTCGATGCCACCAACCTGGCCGCCAAGGCCGCACGGCTGACCCCGGATGCCGAACGGCTGCGCGCCCGCATCTACACCGACGGCGACGTGGCCCTGCGTGCTGGCGACATCGCAACAGCTGGCCAGGCCACGGCCACCCTCAAGGAGCTGATCGGCAGTGCCGGCAAGCTGGCCGCGCTCAATGAGCGCCTGGCCCAGCTCAGGACCGACGGCCTGGCCACCGGGGTTGCCGGCGACGACCGCAAGCGCCTGCAGCGTGCGCTGGATCATGCGGCCACCCTGATCCGCGTCGAGACACTGGCCGACGCCGGGCCGGCGCTGGACCAGGTCGCCGGGCTGGTGGCGATGCTGCAGCAGACCCTGGTCTACCGCATCGTCAACCGCGACGATGAGCGCACCGGCGTCTGGCGATACAACGAGAACGCCAATGGCGGGCGCAACTACTACCTGGTGACCGAGGCGCTGGACGAATCAGGCAACGCCGCCACCATCACCGTCCGCAACGAGGAAACCGGCAAGGACGAACAGGTCACGCTGTTTGGCGTGCGCGTGCCACAGGCCACCTACAACCGTGTGGCGGCCGACAAGCAGGACAACGGCATCATCGAAGACGACCAGATCGGCAGCAAGCCGCGCGGCAGCCTGTCGCCGCGCTTCCGCATGCCCACCACCGGCGGCTACATCACCCAATGGTGATGCCTGAGGAACTGACATGACTGACTTGAATACCGCGTTGGCCGACGTCGAAACCGAGATCGCCGACCTGCAGGCCCGCCTGGCCAGCCAGGGCAACCAATGTCGGGAGCTGGTCAAGGAACAGGACGTGCTGCGCGAGCAGACCCGTGCCGATTTCGATGCACTGGCCCGGCTGCAGGCCGAGGCCAGCAACGAGGTTGAACCTGCCGTTGCCCGCGATCTGCTGCTGCAGTCGCGTGCCGACCTGGACCGCCGTGAACGCAAAGGCCGTACGCTGGACGACGAACTGAAGCGGCTGCTGGATGAGGAGCAGGCATTGCAGCAGCGCTCGCTCGATGCCGCAGCCGCGCGTGATGCCGCCGGCGAGCGGCTGCAGCAGCTGCGGGATCAGGTGGAGGCCACACTGCGCAGTGACAGCGACTTCCTGGCCCAGCTGGACACGCTGCAGCTGGCACAGGCGCGATGGGATACCGCTGAGCGCATGGCCGCTTCGGCCCATGCCGAACATGACGCCAAGGCTGGTGCCTACCAGGCCGACCCGATCTTCATGTACCTGCTGTCGCGCGACTTCGGCGGCAGCGGCTACCGTGGCTGGCCGCTGCTGCGCACCGTCGATGGATGGCTGGCCGAGCTGTGCGGCTACGACCGTGCCCGCCGCGAGTACCGTACCCTGACCGAGCTGCCGGGCTACCTGCAACAGCATGCGGCGCAGGCCCGCGAAGAAGCCGAGCAGGCGCACGCCCCGGTACAGGCCGCCCGCGATTCAGCCGCGGCGCTGTCCGGTGGCGGTGTGCTGAGCAGCATCCTGCGGGATGCGCAGGGTGCCTTGGCCCAGGCACTGCTGGACGAACAGCGGCAACGCCAGGCGGTGGATGCCCAGCAGGCGAGGATCACCGACTTCCGCAGCTGGTCCGACACCGAGGGCCGTTCGGTGCTGGTCACCCTGGCGCGCGCCCTGTCCTCGCGCAACCTCGACGATCTGTACCGCCGCGTCGCCGCTACTGCCACGGCCGAGGACGATGCGGTGCTGGAGCGGATCCATGCCCGTCGCCTGCGCCTGGCAGAGATCGAAGGAAGCGTCGGCCAGCACACGAGCGACATGGAGACGCTGAAGGCGTCGCTGGCATCGCTGCAGGCCACCCGCCGCAGCTACCAGCTGGCGCTCGATGCCGAGCGCAGCAGCTATCGCGCCCCGGCCCGCAGCGTCGCCGAGCCGATCATGACCTCGCTGTTCGCCACCGCCAGCAGCCGCCCGCGGCGCTCCAGCACCACCTCTTCCGGCGGCCTGTTCGATTGGGGATCGAGCAGTTCCAGCAGCTCGGACTCCCGTTCGAGTTTCTGGTCGGGCTCCAGTTCCAGTTCCAGCACCCGCTCGGACTCCGGTTCCAGCAGCGGCGGCTTCCGCAGCGGTGGCGGTATCAGCGGCGGTGGCGGCTTCAAGACCGGGGGCGGCTTCTAGCCGCTTGCCTGCTGGATGCGCCGCTTCAGTCGTGTATCCAGCAGCCCCACACCCAGCAGCACCAGGCTGGTCAACCAGCCGGCTGCCAGCAGGTGGGTAAGTGGCAGCAGCAGGCCCAGCACGAGCAGTGCCACGGCGCCGTACAGATGCGAGCGTGGCGCCCGGCCATACACCACGCGCTTGTACAGCGCGCTGCCCAGCAGGTAGATCAGCGGGCCAGCCACCATCAGCGCGGCGTACGCCGGCGTCACCGCCGCCTCCGGGTGGTCCATCACCAGGTCGTTGCCGACCGCGGTGGCAATGATGCCGGCGATCAGCAGCGCATGCACATAGTGGAAGTTGGCGCCCATCCGCCCCGGATCGTCGGCATGGGTGATCGCCTCGGTGGCGTCGCCGCTGGAGATGCCGAAATACAGCCACCACATGGCGAGGGTTCCGGCGAAGGTGGCCAGCACGGCAGACACCACCGCACCGCTCCAGTGCTCCACCTCGCTGAGCACACCGCCGGTGGCCAGCAATGTCTCTCCCAGCGCGACGATGACGAACAGCTGGCAGCGCTCGGCCAGATGCCCACCTTCGATGGTCCATTCGCGGGTGTGCGAGCGGCCCAGCCCGGGAAAGGCAAAACCGAACATCGGCGAAACGTACTCGCAGGCCACCGCCAGCACCCACAGCGCCAGCCGTGCATGGCCCTCGGCCGCCGCACCGGCCAGCCAGAAACAGGCCGACACGCACACCCAGGCCAGCATGCGGCGGAAGTTCGGCGCCAACGCATGCGTGCCTCCCACCTCGTACAGCACAAAGGCGGTGCGCCCCACCTGCATCGTCGCGTAGGCCCCGGCGAACACCCAGGCGCGGTCGGCAAAGGCCTCGGGAATGGAGGAGGACATCAGCAGTGCCAGCAGCATCGTGGCAAACAACAGCCCGCGGATGCGCGGCGCCTGCGGGTCGAACCAGTTGCTGACCCAGCAGGCGTACTGCCAGCCCAGCCAGACCGCAAACCACAGCACCAGCGTCTGCAGCACCCCGGCCAGCCCCAGGTGGTGCAGCAGGTGGTGGCTGAGCTGGGTGACCGCGAACACGTACACCAGATCGAAGAACAGCTCTTCGTAGGTGACCCGGGCGTGGTGGCCATCGCGCTGGCGCAGCGCCGGCAGGCGCAGGGGTGTGCTCATCGGACGCCCTCAGCGCGCCAGGCGCCAGTAGACAAGACCGGCCAGCAGCGCCGGCACCGCAAACACCAGCAGCAGGATCGGTACCTCTTCCCTGAAGGCGTAGCCGGCCCGGCAGACCCCCACCCACAGATTGGCCAGCGCCAGCACCAGCCAGGTGGCAACGAAGGCCAGCAACGCCGCCGGCAACTGCGAGCTGCCCACGCTCCAGAGACGCCCGAACAGCATGAACACCGCCAGCAGCAACACACCGGCGATGATGACCAGAAGTACGTGCATGTCTCACTCCCCTCAGCCCGGGTGCAGGCTGGCACGGGCCGATTCTGCGCGCCAGACGATGATCGTGTTTTCACCCTCCAGGCCCACCGAACAATGGCCTGCATCCGGCATGGATAGCAAATGCGAACCGTTCCCATTAATATCCCATCACCGCGCAGGGATCGTCCTGTTGCGCGCCCCGCCTTTCACCCTCGCCCGTTCCGGATGCACGAGTCGCCCTCATCGCCACTGCCCGCCGCACCGCTGCTGTCGTCACTGGTGCGCCACTACGAGGAACTGGTCGACTACCTGCGCCGTCGCTTCCGCTCGCCCGGATTGGCCCGCGAAGTGGTGCACGAGGTCTGTCTGCGCCTGCTTGAGCGCCCGGCCGTGCAGGACGCACGGCAACCGATCGCGCTGTTGCGCCGCATCGCCCACGATGCTGCGGTCGACCGTTGCCGTGCCGAAGACCTGCGCCGGCACTGGGTGGAGCCGCGCGCCGAACTGCCCGATGGCGCCTGCGCGCGACCCGGGCCGGAACAGCGGGCGCAAGGACAGCAGGCGCTGCAGCGCCTGAGCACCACCATTGAACGCATGCCCTGCCGGCGCCAGCAGGTGTTCATCCTGCACAAGATCCACGAACTGCCGCAGGCCGAAGTGGCACAGCGCATGGGGATCGGCCTGAAGGCGGTCGAGCGCCACCTGCGCCTGGCCATGGCCGATTGCCGACTGCACGCCGGGCCGCAATGAAGCCGGTACCTCCACCGCAGCCGCCGACCGAGCCGGCTGCCACCGAACAGGTGCTGGAGCAGCACCGCGACGCGCTGAAGCAGCGCTTTCCGCTGCCGCCGCCGGCCGCCCTGCAGCGCCGACGCGGCGGACGCATCGCAAAGATCGTCCTGCCCGCGCTGCTGGTGGCCATCAGCGCCGTGTACATCGCCGACCCGGCCTGGCAGGTGCGCGACTACCAGACCGCCGTGGGCGAACGGCGCCAGATCACGCTGCCCGATGACAGCCATGTGCTGCTCGATGCCGGTACCCGGCTGCAGGTACGCCGCCACCTGCGTTCGCGGCAGGTGCTGCTGGCACAGGGCCAGGCGCGCTTCGACGTGCAGCATTCGGCGTGGCGGCCGTTCCAGGTCGAGGCCGGGCCGGTGCACGTGCGCAACTACGGCACCGTGTTCGATGTTGACCGCCAGGGCGACCTGAGCGAGGTGACCCTGTGGCGCGGTGAGGTCGGCGTGCGCGTGGAGGGCGGCGGCGCCGAACAGCGGCTGAAGCCTGGGCAGCGCGTGCTCGCGCAGGCGGGCTCACTGTCGCCGCCGGAGCCGGCCAGCCCGGATCGCGCCGACTGGACCCGCGGCCGCCTGCAGTTCGATCGCCTGCCGCTGTCCGAAGTGCTGCGCATCCTGCAGCGCTATCACGACCGCCCGATCGTGCTGGACGATCCGGCGCTGGGCCCGTTGCAGGTCTCCGGCGTGTTCGATGCCGACCGCGCCGAAACCGCCGTGGCGCTGTTGCCGGAGATCCTGCCGGTGCAGGTGCTTACCGCCGCCGACGGCAGCCTGCACCTGCGCGCGCGCCGGTGATCCTCCCTGCAAGGCCGAGGGTGGGTTGCGCGCCGTCCCATCCGGCAGGTGCTTGAACCCCTCCGAAGGACCCTGCATGACCCGCCCCGTTCCGCCCGCCGCCCTGCGCCGGCTGGCCCCCGCCCTGCTCGCGGCCTGCCTGTGCGCCGCGCTGCCCGTTGCCGCGCAGACCCGCGCCCCCGCCACCGTGGAGTTGCACCTGCCGGCCGGTCCACTGCAGGCGTCGCTGAACGCACTGGCCCGGCAGAGCGGCATCCAGCTGCTGTTTGCCGCCGACAGCACCCGCGGCCGCAATGCGCCCGCGCTGGAGGGCCGCTACACCCCGCGCGACGCGCTGCAACGTCTGCTGGCCGGCCACGCGCTGACCCTGCAGGAACGTTCGCCCGGCGTGTTCGTGGTGAGTGCCGCTGCGGCACCGGCACCGGCACCGGCCCCCGCCAAGGCCAGCGCCCCGGCGCGGGCCACCCCGGCCGCGGGCCCGACCTCGCTGGCACGCGTCACGGTCTCGGCTTCCACCGCGCGCATGCCGCAGGGTGAAACCGCCATGCCCAACACCATCACCGTGCTCACCCGCGAGGACATCGCCCAGCAGCTGGCGCTGGGCTCGGACGTATCGCGCGTGCTGTCGGCGCAGATTCCGGCCTTCGCGCCCGCGCGCGAGAAGATGTCCAACTACGGCGAGAGCATGCGTGGCCGCGGCATCCTCTACATGGTCGACGGCGTGCCGCAGTCCACCCCGCTGCGTGATGGCTCGCGCGATTCGCACACCATCGACCCGGCGATGATCGAGCGCATCGAGGTCATCCACGGTGCCAACGCGTTGCAGGGCATCGGCGGCACCGGCGGCATCGTCAACATCATCACCCGCAGTGCCCCCACCGAGCCCGGCGCGTTCCTGCTGGACAGCAACCTGACCTACAGCAGCGCCCTGCCCAATCGCCATGATGACAACGGCCAGCGTGCCTCGGCCCTGGTGGGCGTGCGCGGCGATCGTTTCGACCTCGTCGCCGGCCTCGCCTACGAGCGCCAGGGCCTGTTCCATGACGGCGAAGGCCGCTCGATCGGTACCAATGCGCAGGGCGAGCTGATGGACTCGACCTCCTCCAACGTGTTCGCCAAGCTGGGCTGGAACCTGGCCGAGGGCCATCGCCTGCAGGTGATGGCCAATCGCTACGAGCTGCGCGGGCTGGACAACTACGTGGCGGTGAATGGTGATTTCCGCACCGGCCGGCCGACCCTTTCGGTGCCCGGCGATACGCCGCTGGACCCGCCGATGAACCGCTCGCGTTCACTGACCGTGGATTACAGCGCCGCCGATCTGCTGGGTGGCCGCTTCCAGGCCCAGGCCTTCGCGGTGGATTTCGAAGGACGCTATGGCGCCAGCCAGTGGGATCCGTGGGGCAATACCGGTGCCAGCGCGGCCTGGGACCAGACCCAGAACGAATCGGACAAGCGCGGCTTCAAGCTGACCCAGAGCTGGACCCGCATTGCCGATACCACGCTGGATGTGACCGTGGGCCTGGATGGCCTGCGCGATCGTACCCACCAGGTGCTGCTGGCCAGCGGCATGAACTGGGTACCGTTGACCACCTACCAGAGCCTGTCGCCGCTGCTGCAGCTGCACTGGTGGCCGACCGATCACCTGATGCTGTCCGGCGGCCTGCGTTACGAGAAGGGCGAGCTGGAAGTGGGTGACTACACCACCCTGCCGCGCTACGGCGCGCGCAAGGTGGCCGGTGGCAAGCCGACCATGAGCGAGACGCTGCCCAACATCGGCGCAGTCTGGTACATCAACGACCGCCTCAATGCCTACGCCTCGTATTCGGAAGGCTACACGGTGGCCGACGTCGGCCGCGTGCTGCGCGCGATCAACCGCGACGGCCAGCGCGTGGACACCCTGGTCGACCTGTCGCCGGTGGTGTCGGACAACCGCGAGATCGGCCTGGAGTACGACGACGGCCGCTTCAGCGGTGACATTGCCTACTACACCTCCGAATCGAAGCTCGGTTCGGTGCTGGTCTACGATGCGGGCATCGACGCCTACAACGTGCAGCGCCAGGCCACCCGCGTGGAAGGCTTCGAAAGCAACCTGCGCGTGCGCCTGGGTGATGCCCGCCTGGGCCTGGGCTATGCGCGCGCCAACGGACGCTACGACGCCAACGTCGATGGCCGCCTGGACAGCGACCTGGCCGGTGTCAACATCGCGCCGAACCGGCTGACCGCGTTCTGGGAACAGAACTGGACCCCGCAGCTGAGTACGCGCCTGCAGGCCAGCCATGCCTTCAACCGTGATTTCGACCAGCTCGGCAACCGCGTGGCGACGTTCAACGGCTACACCACGATGGACCTGGTGGCGCGCTACGCGTTGGACAAGCACAGCTTCACCCTGGGCGTGCAGAACCTGGCCAACAGGCAGTACATCAGCTACTACTCGCAGACCACGCCGTCGAATCCGAGCTACTTCGCCGGCCGTGGACGGGTGCTGAGCCTGGGCTGGCAGTACCGGTACTGAGCCATGGCGCCCTTATGGGAGCCATGAAATCTATGCGCGACGTGATGAAGGAGGCCCATGCTAGTTTCTGGGCCTCCTTCATACGAACATGCATCATGCGCAGTTCCCTGCTTGCTTTCGCCCTCACTGCCACACTGCCTGCCACCCAGACGCATGCCAATGAGGCGCCGCTGCCGCAGCTGCGGGCGTACACCGTGGACGCGTCCTGGCTGCAGCCGATGGCACCGCTGCAGATTGCCGACCACACCTGGCAGATCGGCACCGAGAACCTGACCGCGCTGCTGGTACAGACCAGCGAAGGTGCGGTGCTGCTGGACGGCGGCATGCCGCAGATGGCCGACCACCTGCTGGCCAACATGAAAACACGTGGGGTGGCCCCGCAGGATCTGCGATGGATCCTGCTCAGTCATGCGCATGCCGATCACGCAGGACCGGTGGCGGAACTGAAGCGGCGTACCGCTGCGCATCTGGTCGCCAATGCTGAATCGGCCGTGCTGCTGGTGCGCGGCGGCAGCAACGATCTGCACTTCGGCGATGGGATCACCTACCCGCCGGCCAGCGCCGACCGCATCGTCATGGACGGTGAGACTGTCTCCCTCGGTGGCATCACCTTCACCGCCCACTTCATGCCCGGCCACACCCCGGGCAGCACCGCCTGGACCTGGACCGACACCCGCGATGGCAAGCCGTTGCGCATCGCCTACGCCGACAGCCTGAGTGCACCGGGCTACCAGCTGCGTGGCAACGCCCGCTATCCCCGCATGGTCGAG
Organism: Stenotrophomonas sp. CS3K5; assembly: GCF_059515225.1. Taxonomy (NCBI): domain Bacteria; kingdom Pseudomonadati; phylum Pseudomonadota; class Gammaproteobacteria; order Lysobacterales; family Lysobacteraceae; genus Stenotrophomonas; species Stenotrophomonas sp. CS3K5. Next base: position 250,854 of record NZ_JCAKRX010000002.1, on the reverse strand, counting down.
GACTACCGACGCAGCTTCGCTACGGTGCGCGGCCTGCCCTGCGACCTGTTGCTGACCCCGCATCCGGGCGCCAGCCGCTGGGATTATGCGGCCGGCAGCAAGGCGGCGGTCAACGCAATGAGCTGCAACGCCTACGCCGATGAGGCCGAGAAGAAATTCGACGCGCAGCTGGCCAAGGAAACCGCATCGCACTGATCCTGCAGAGCCGAGCCGATGCTCGGCTTGCCGGCCGCAGACAGCCGAGCGTGGGCTCGGCTCTACAGGGAAGGCGATTACGGGTGCTGGGCGAACGGCTCGGTGCCGCCATCGGTGCGCACCAACTCGACGGTGTATGGCTGCACGTAGCCATCGGGCATTTCCATGCCCGGCGAACCGGCCGGCATGCCCGGCAACACCAGCCCACGCGCAGCCGGGCGTTCGGCCAGCAGGCGCTTGATGTCCGCAGCCGGAATGTGGCCTTCCACCACATAGCCGCCGATCTCGGCGGTGTGGCAGGAGGCCTTGCCGACCGGCACGCCGAGGCGGACCTTGATCGGGTTCATGTCGTCGGTATCGCGCACATCCACCTGGAAGCCGGCGGCTTTCAGGTGGTCCACCCAGACGCCGCAGCAGCCACAGCTGGCGGTCTTGTGCACGATCGCAACCGGCAATGCCGGATCGACCTGGGCCACGACGGCCGGTGCAGGTGCAGGTGCAGGTGCAGGTGCAGCTTCGCTGGCGACCGGAGCGACGCTGGATTCGTCGGCAGCGCGCGCGCAGGCGGCGGTGGTAAGAACGGTGCCCAGCAGCAGGCCGAGGGAGAGAGAACGGTTCATGGAATGATTCCTTTGCAGTAGCGGGCAACGCAGCCCGCCGCCCGCGCGTTGAAGGCACAGGCAGAGACAAGAATGTGTCGTGCAATCGAGACGGACGCAGCACGCCCGCAGGGAATCAACCGATGGGGGGGCGCAACGGATCGAGCATCGGCGGCGGCGCGCGTTGCGATGAACTCGCCGCCAGCGGAGCCTCGCGCCAGGGCGAGGCCGGTGTTCGATTCGCGGTCGCCAGCATGCCCAGGCAGGCAGGCGGGCACTCACACTCTCCGCTCTGGCAGGCCATCGAAGCCGCATCATCGCAGCAGCCAGCCGCGGTCATCGCGGCCGAGTGCGGTGCGGCACAGTGCTCCTGCCCGGCTGTTCCGCTGTATGCAGGCAAGGCAAACGCCAGCGCCGGTGCATTCAGCACCAGGGCAACGAGCAGCATCCATCGCAGCAGCAGGCCAGGCAGGTTCACCCGCCGATGATAGCCGATGCAGATGTCACGCAGAGACCGTTGCCATCGCCCGCATCCGCACTGGAATCGACTTGGCCGCCGGGGTGCCACTGATCCGGTCATGGTAATCCAGCGGCAGCAGCGGATTCAGTTCCGGGTAGTAGCCTGCCAATGCACCGCGCGGCATCGGGTAGTCCAGCACGGTGAGCCCCTCGATGCGCCGGTCCACGCCGTCGGCGCTGATCGTTTCCAGGCTGACCAGTGCTTCCTTGGCCAACCCGCGTGCCAGCCGGTCTTCGATGTTCATGAACAGCACCATGCGGTCGTTGTACACGCCACGGTAGCGATCGTTGTAGCTGTAGATGGTGGTGTTGTACTGGTCATGCGAGCGCACGGTAGCCAGCCGCAGCATCTCCGGGTCGTCCACCGGGTCATCCACGTCCAGCCCGGGCATCAGCAGGATGTTGGCCTTGCCATTGGGCGTGGGCCACACCCGGCGGCGCGGCGGGATGTCCAGATGGAAACCGTGCGCCTGCTGGATGCGCGTGTTGAAGCCGGTATAGATCTCCGGGTACACCGCAGCAATCAGCTCGCGGATGGGCGCATAGTCGTACATGCAGCCTGCCCAGTCGACCCGGCTGTGCGGCAATGTGGCCATCGCCATGCGGCAGACGATCTCCACTTCGGGCAGTACTTCGGCACTGACCGGCTCCAGCACGCCGCGCGATGCGGTGACGTTCGACATCGCATCCTCGATGGTGACGAACTGCTCGCCGGCGGGCGTCACGATACGTTCCGAGCGTGCCACCACCGGCAGGATCAGAGCATCACGGCCATGCACCAGATGCCCGCGGTTGAGCTTGGTGGCGATGCCCACGGTCAGCTCCAGGCCGCGCATCGCCTCATAGGCGCGTGGTGTATCGGGCACGGCATGGATGAAGTTGCCGCCCAGACCGATGAATACCTTGGCGCTGCCGTCCAGCATCGCCTCGATCGACTCGACCACATGATGGCCATGTTCGCGCGGCGGATCGAAACCGAACACCTGCTGCACCCGGTCCAGATAGGCCGGCTTGGGCTTCTCGTCGATGCCCACGGTGCGATCGCCCTGCACATTGGAATGCCCGCGGATCGGGCCGATGCCCGCGCCGGGCTTGCCGAAATTGCCGCGCAGCATCAGCAGGTTGGCCACCTGCTGAAGCAGGCGCGAGCCGTACTGGTGCTGGGTCAGGCCCATTCCATAGCAGATTACCGTGGCCTTGGAGCGGATGTAGATTTCCGCACAGCGGCGGATCTGCGCCTGCGAAATGCCGGAGACCCGCACGATCTCCTCCCAGTCCTGCCCCATCACATCCTCGCGCAGCGCCTCCAGGCCCACTGTGTGTTCGGCCAGGAAGTCGTGGTCGAGCACCCGTTCGCCCTGCGCTTCACGCTCGAACATCACCTTCATCATGCCCTTGATCAGCGCCAGGTCGCCGCCGATGCGGATGTGCACGAATTCGCTGGTGATCTCGGTCGAACCGAACGTAGCCATCTGCACCACGTCCTGCGGCTCGGCGAAGCGGATCAGGGCGCGCTCGGGCATCGGGTTGACCGCCACGATTGGAATGCCGCGTTTACGCGCCTCGACCAGGTTGCTCATCATCCGTGGCGAATTGGTGCCGGTGTTCTGGCCGATCACGAAGATCGCCTCGGCGTGCTCGAAGTCCTGCAGCACGATGGTGCCCTTGCCCACCCCGATGGCCGGCGGCAGACCCCGGCTGGTCGGCTCATGGCACATGTTCGAGCAGTCCGGGAAATTGTTGGTGCCGAACTCGCGCACGAAGATCGAATACAGGAACGCCGCTTCGTTGGGCGTGCGCCCGGAGGTGTAGAACTCGGCCTGATGCGGGCTGTCCAGCGCCTGCAGATGACGACCGATCAGCGCGAACGCCTCGTCCCAGCTGCACGGCACGTAGTGATCGGTGGTCGCGTCGTAGCGCATCGGCTCGGTCAGCCGGCCCTGCATCTCCAGCCAGTAGTCGCTCTGCGCCATCAGCTCGGTGACCGTGTGCTGCGCGAACAGCTCGCGACCAGCGCGGAACTGCGTTGCCTCCCAGGCCAGGGCCTTGGCGCCGTTCTCGCAGAACTCCAGCTTCTTGCGCTGGTCGGCATCGGGAAATGCGCAGCTGGGGCATTTGAATCCGCCCGGCTGGTTCATCGCCAGCAGCGCCTTGGAACCCTTGCCGATCACGCTCTGCTGCAGCAGCACCTTGGCGGTGGCGCCGGCGGCACCCCAGCCACCGGCCGGTTGGTTGTAGGGCTTGTAACGCGGCGGCTTCTGCTCGGACATGTTCGGCGACCCGGTCTGAGGAACTCCACGACGAACGGCCGCACAGTATCGGCCGCCTGCGGGCGCCTTGCCCGCCGCTTCAGTCAATCACGGCGCCCTGCCAGCGCGCCAGAGGGCCGTGCTGCTTTGCGGCCAGCCTGGCATGGCAACGGTTACACCCGCGTCAGCGGTCGGGTACTGCGCTATCCTCGATTTCGCAGGCACTTCGTTGCCTGCGCACCTTCCCTGCCCGGATGCGCTGCATGCCCGACCCGACGCCGCCACACACCCCGCCTGCGGGCACGGCCCAGCGCCCGCTGCATCGCTGGCGTGGCGGACTCCCGCAGCCGCAGCTGGACGTGGTGGCCGAGGAGGTACCGGTTGCGATGCGTTACAACGGTGCCGCGTTCTCGGTGATGATGGCCACGCCGTGTGACCTGGAGGACTTCGCGCTGGGCTTCTCGCTCAGCGAGGGCTTGATCACGGCGCCCGCGCAGCTGCTGGCGGTCGAGGTGAGGCCGCAGCTGGAAGGTATCGAACTGCAGATGACCGTGGCCGCGGATGCGCCCGGCGCCGCGCTGGATCCGGATGAAGAACGCCTGCTGCCCGGTCGTGGCGGCTGCGGTCTGTGCGGTACGCGCCAGCTTGAGGATGTGCTGCGGCCCCTGCCGCCGATCCGCGAACGCCGCACCTACGCACCGGCTGCGCTGCAGCGTGCCCTGGCCGAACTGGCACAGCACCAGCCGATGAATGCGGCGAGCGGCGCCATTCACGCCGCGGCCTGGGCCGACGCCAGCGGGCGGATCGGCTGGGTGCGCGAAGATGTTGGCCGCCACAACGCGCTGGACAAGCTGATCGGCGCCTTGCACCACAACGAGCACGCCATCGACGGCGGCCTGCTGGTGATTTCCAGCCGCGCCAGCTACGAGATGGTCAGCAAGGCAGTGCGTGCCGGCGCCAGCGTGCTGGCCGCCGTGTCGGCGCCGACCGCACTGGCGATCGACCTGGCCCGCAGCGCCGGGCTGTGCCTGATTGGGTTTGCGCGTGAGAGCGGGTTCAATGTGTACACCCATCCAGAGCGGCTGCAGGCCGACGAACCATCTCGGTAGAGTCGACCGTTGGTCGGCCAACTGAGCGAAAGGCAGTCGACCAGCGGTCGACTCTACCGGAACGCGGAACGGTGGGTCAGCGCAATGCCACCTTCGGGAAATCCACCGGCACATCGAAGGCTACGTTGACGTAGTTGGTGAACAGGTTGAGCGCCACGTGCGCCAGGATCTCCACGATCTGCTCATCATCAAAGCCCGCCGCGCGCAGCCCCTGCACGTCGCCGTCTGCGATCTGTGCACGCTGCTGGACCACCTTCAGCGCGAACACCAGCGCTGCCGCAGTGGCCGGATCGCTGGACTGGCCGATCTGTGCGGCCGCCATCTGCTCGCTGCTGGCCCCGGCCTTGCGGCCCAGCGCGGTGTGCGCGGCCAGGCAGTACTCACAGGCGTTGCGGTTGGCGATGGCCACGGCAATCTGCTCACCCAGCAGCGGCGACAGTCGCCCGCCTGCCAAGGCGCCGAACGAAGCCCACATGCTCTGCAGGGCGGCCGGCGAGTTGGCCACGGCGCGGAACATCGCCGGGGTGGCGCCAAAGGCGGCGTGGACCTGGCCCAGCAGGGCCTGGCGATCGGCGGTGGTGTGGGTGGCATCGATCAGGGGGATACGGGACATGGGGAATCTCCTTGGAAACGCGCCCGGGATTGGACGACCCGGCCATCCTAGGTAGACTCCATGGACGATACGTGCCCTATAAGCCACATCCATTGTCCATTCGTCCATGACCTTCTCCGCCGACCCCGTTGGCCGCCCGGCGCCTGATCGCCTCTCCTCCCTGCTGGAGCGCTTCCGCGTGCAGGCCGCGCTGTACCACAGCGGGCCACTGTGCGGGCGTCATGACTTCGCGCCGCAGCCCGGGCGCGCCTTCCTGCACATCCTCCGCCAGGGACAGATGGAAGTCCGGCACCCCGATGGGGATGCGGTCCTGCCACGGCTGAAGATCGACACCCCCAGCCTGCTGCTGTACCCGCAGCCGCTGCACCATGTGTTCCACAACGCACCGCTGGATGGCCCGGACTTCACCTGCGCCACGCTGGATTTCGATGGTGGCGCGCGCAACCCGATCGTGCAGTCGCTGCCGCCGGTGATGGTGGTACCGCTGGCCGCCGTCGGCGAGCTGGACGACACCCTGCGCCTGTTGTTTGCCGAGGCCGACCGCCAGCGCTGCGGGTCGCGGTTGCTGACCAATCGCCTGTTCGAAGTGGCATTGATCCAGATCCTGCGCTGGGTGGTCGATCATCCGGATGCGGCCGGGGTCAGCCATGGGTTGATGCGCGGGCTGTCCGATGCGCGGCTGGCACGCACGCTGGTGGCGATGCACCAGGCGCCCCAGGACGAATGGACGCTGCCACGCATGACTGCAACCGCCGGGATGTCTCGCAGCGCCTTCGCTGCGGTGTTCAAGGAGGTGATGCAGGCCACACCGGCCAGTTATCTGCTGGACTGGCGGCTGAGCCTGGCGTGCGCGCAGTTGCGGGCCGGCGTGGCGGTCAAGCAGGTGGCGATCGAGGTGGGGTTTGCCGATACCGCGTCACTGTCCAAAGCCTTCCGCAAGCGGCTGGGCGCATCGCCGCGTGCGTGGTTGGCCGCAAGCGCAGCACAGGCTGGGTAGATGGATGACAGGTAGAGTCGACCGCTGGTCGACTATCGCGCGAAGCGCGGGGTTTTCGTGGCCTGACCGGAAGGCAGTCGAGCATGGCTCGACTCTAAGTGGCAGCCGACCAGCGGTCGCCTCTGCCACAAGCGATGTCCGCGCGTTGGCCCATGGCCTAACTGGCCTCCCCGTGGTTCTTCGCCAGCAACCCGGCGATGCGCTCGGCCACCTGCGCGCGCACCGCTTCATCCAGCTGGCCTTCGTACATTGCTTCGTAGATCCACAGGCCATCGGCCGCCAGCCGCGCCACGAAATTGTCGAGCGCGGTGGAATCAACACGACCTGCCTCCGGCGCGGAGGGTGCCCAGCGCCGTACCGCCGGCCCCCATGGGCGCTCATCGGCCTGCGGGTCGGCCGATTCGAGCATGAACATCAACTCGGCGCGGGTGGCGCTCTGCGCCGACACCCGCACGAAGGTCTGGTAACGCTCCAGTGCGGTCGCCTCATCCGCACGCTTGCCCAGCAGCGCCTCCATCGACGCCTCCCAGGCCTGCACCAGATGCTCGTCAATGCCGCGCAGCAACGCTTCGCGCGACGGGAAGTGGTACAGCAGGCCACCGCGGGTCAGCTGGGCTTCGGCCGCTACCGACTCGAAGGTCACCGCACGCACCCCGTCACGATTGATCACGTTGACGGCGGCGTCGAGGATACGGTCGCGCTTGCTGGTTCTCATCGCGTCATTTTACGCGATCGGCCGCACCCTCGCGGCCACCGACCCGGCCACGCAGCAGGCGCGCGATGATCGTCGCGCCTGCGGCCAGTACCACGGTGATCGCCAGCAGCACGATCTGGTAACCGCGGTCATAGGCCGCCGCGGCCAGCGCGAACCACTCGCCCTGCCCGCCCGCACGCGCGGCATGCAGCGCCTGGGTGAAGCCTTCGCGGGCCAGCGCCGGCATATCGGCCGAGACCGGCAGGAACGCGCTGTACATCGCCGCGCTGAGGCTGCCGAGCATCGCCACTGCCAACAACCCACCGAATTCGTAGGACACCTCTTCCACCGACGAGGCCATGCCCGCACGGTGGGGCGGCACGTTGTTGAGGATGGCCGTGGACGCCACCGAGATCGCCGCGCCCATGCCCAGGCCGGTGATCGCCATGCCCGCCACCACCCATTCCAGGCCATGCGGGAAGCCGAAGGCCACCACCGCCACACCCAGTGCGCCGGCCGCCAGGCCGCAGCAGATCAGCGGGCGCAGGCCAACCCGATGCAGGATGCTGCCGCCCAGCAGCGCGCTGGGCAGGCTGCCCAACGCTGCCACCGACACCAGCAGGCCAGCCTGCAGGGGCGTGAAACCTGCCACCAGCTGGAAGCGCTGGGTGGTGAGCAGCTGCAGCCCGGCCATCGCGAACAGGGTGAACACCGCCGACAGCGTGCCGGCCAGGAACGCCGGATTGCGGAAGATCGCAAAATCCAGCAACGGGTACGGCAGCTGCTGCTGGCGGCGTGCGAACGCCGCGCCGGAAACCATGGCCAGCAGCAGTGCACCGGCGCCCAACAAGTACGACGGCGGCGTGGCGATCAGCGATTTGATCGCCAGCACCAGCCCGGACAGCGCCGCCAGTGCCAGCAGCGAGGACAGCAGATCCCACCGGCGCGCGGTGTCGCGCTGTCCTTCCGGCGCCAGCAGCACGGTGGCCACGAAGGCGACCACCACCACCGGCACGTTGACCAGGAACACCGAGCCCCACCAGAAGTACTGCAGCAACCAGCCGCCGATGATCGGGCCCAGTGCTGCACCGACAATCGCCACCGAGCCCCAGATGGCGATGGCGATATTGCGCTCGCGTTCTTCGTGGAAGCTCAGACCGATCAGCGCCAGGGTGGCCGGCATCATCGCCGCCGCGCCCACCGCCAGAAATGCACGTGCCGCTATCAGCTGCGCCGCGCTGCCAGCGAAGGCCGCGCCCAGCGAGGCGATGCCGAACACCACCAGGCCGATCAGGAACATGCGGCGATGGCCGATGCGGTCGCCCAGCGTGCCTGCACCCAGCAACAGGCCGGCCATCACCAGCGGATAGGCGTTGATGATCCACAGCGCCTGCCCAGCACTGGCCGAAAGTTCTTCGGTCAGCGTGGGCAGCGCGGTGTACAGCACGGAGTTGTCGAGCGTCACCAGCAACAAGCCGGCGGCAACGCTGAACAACAGCGCCCAGCGACGGGCGCGCGACAGGGCCGGAGCACCGGCCAAGGGCTGGGACAAAGCCATGGGACAACCTGACAAGGAGGGATACCGCCATAACTATACAGGACGTCCTGTATAGTTATGAGGCATCAGTGCAGCGATTCAGGTTGGCTGGCGGGCAATGTTCATGTTCCAGCGCAACCCGGCGTCACCGACAGTCCTGCGGCAACGCAACGATCGCCGCCACCACCGCCGCCTGCATGCCCTGACCCACGGCCGGGTCCAGCTCACCGTCGATGCCGCCATGCTGGCGACGCAGCTCGTCCTCGCACAGACCCCGCACCCGCGCGCGTGCATTGGCGCGCAGGCTGCTGCACCGCCAATAGGTACCGCCCAGCGGCAGCACCGAGTACACCACGCTGTTGCAGGCGTTGTCGGCCCGCTGTTGCAGCGGCAACCCTGCGAAGTCGCGCGGCTCACTGCTGCGCTGCGGGTCGAAGTAGCTGTCGGGGAAGGTACGCGCGTACTGCTCGACATCCACCGCCATGCTGCCACCGGCTGCCAGCGGCATCCGCAGCGGCTGGCCACACCGCACCTGGTCTGCGCGATGCTGGATGTACTGGTAGATCGGCCGATCCAGGGTGGGATCCTGCGACGTCACCGCGCTGACCGCCGCCAGCACCGGCAATGACGCACGGTTGGCCATGCGCGCCAGCAGACCTGCCTGCGCCGGTTGGCAGCGGTCGCGCAGCGTGGCCGCCAACAGGAACAGCACGTCGTTGCGGAAGGCGATGTCTTCCACCAGCCGCTGTTGGATGCGCCGCGCGGCGTCGGCGGCCGGCGCAGGAAATGGCACCGCCATGGGCCGTGGCCAGCACGCCACCAGCACCGCAGCCGCTGCCAGCAGGCCCGCAGCCAGGATCCAGCGCGCACGCATCAGGTGCCGATCGCCGTCAGCGTCGCCGCTGCCGCATCGTAGGAGGCACTGGCGATGTCCGCATCGAAGCGCTTGATCTGCAGGCGCCCGGCCAGCCGGTACGGATCCCACAGGTTACCCAGCGCAATCGGTGTGGCCAGGGTTACATGGATGATCTGGTTCGGCGGCGGTGGTGGCACATGGATGCAGGCCCCATAGAACGGCACGAACAGAAGCTCGTCCACCAACCCGGCATCATTGGTACCCAGCGGCACCACAAAGCCGTCCAGATCCACCGTGCGACCGTCGAGAGCATCGACCACGCGCGAAGAACCGAACTGCCTGGCCCGCTCCGGGCTGGAATGGTCGATCGCCTGACCGGGCGGCGTACCGGAACCGGTGTCGTCGATCAGGCCGCCCACGCCGTCCATGCCGTTGCGCGACAGGCCGATCTGCGGCGGCGGTCGCTGGTAGGTCACCTCATCGGGGCGCAATGCATCCCAGCGCTCGATGGCGGCATCGTGTGCGTCTGCGCTGGCCGCAGGTGCAGCCCGTGCTGCTGTCACGTCATCATCAACGCGCGGCCCGCAGCCGGCCAACGCCAGGCAGCCTGCGAGTACCAACAGATGTCTACGGTTCATACGCCCTCAGCTGCGCATCGCGCATCGTGTAGGCCGAACCGGCCAGTTCGTCATCCAGCCGCTCGGCCTGCAGGGTGCCGGCCAGGAAGAACGGCGAATACATGTCCGGCATCGCGATCGGTCGCGACAGCAGCACATGCACGATCTGGTTCGGCGGTGGCGGCGGCACGTGGATGCAGGCGCCGTAGTACGGCACGAACAGGAATTCGGTCAGGCGCCCGTCCTGCGCAGTGGCCAGTGGCACCACGTAGCCCGGCAACCGCACCGGCCGCTGCAGCACCGCGCCCACGGTGCGGAAGGTGCCGAACTGCGGCATGCGCCGGTTGCCGTTGTGTTCGACCTGCGGGCCCTCGCCGCGCTCCAGCGCCGCCAGCTCGTCACCGGGCATCATCTGCAGCCAATCCAGTTCCTGCTCCTGCATCGCCGCCGCAGGTTCGTGATCGACCACCGGCGACGGTGGCAACGCCTGCACACCGGTATCGACCGGTCGCTGGCAGGCCGCCAGCACCAGCATCATCGGCAGCAGCCGCAGTACGCGCATGCTCAGGCTCCCGGCGACAGGCCATCGGCCAGGGTACGGCGGTAGGCCAGCCACGCAGGCAACAACCCGGCCAGCGCGCTGATCGCCAGTACGCCTGCCACCCAGGCCAGCTCGCGCAGCTCCGGCCAGACATGGGTGATCGACAGGCCGAAGGTGGCCAGGGCCCAGCCGCGCCCAGCAACGCTGGCGGCCACCAGAAGCGCCAACGCCAGCACACAGGCCACCGCGCTGGTGGCCACCGCTTCCACCACCAGCAGGCCGGCGATATAACCCGGCCGCGCGCCGATGGCACGCAGCACCGCCATCTCACGACGTCGCTCCTGCAGCGTGGAAACCAGCAGTGCCACCAGCGAGACCATGCCCAGCAGCACCACCATCGCGCTGATCAGCTGCAACGCCCGCTCGGCCGTGCCCAGCGACTGCCACAACTGCTGCAGGGTCACACCGGGCAATATCGCCAGCATGGCTTCGTCGGGATACTCGTTGATCCTGCGCTGCACCGAGAAGGTCGCCACGCGCGAGTTCAGCCCGAGCATGAAGGCGGTGATGCTGGTCGGGGTCAGATCCAGCTGTCGGGCCTGGTCGGCGCTGACATGCTGGCCGGGCAGCTGCACCCCGGAACGCCAATCGATATGGATCGCCTCGATGGCTGGCAGCGATACCAGCAGCGATGAATCGACCGGCGTGCCCGTGCGCTGCAGGATGCCCGCCACCCGGAACGGCTTGTCGGCATGCCTGGCCAGGGTCACCGTACCGGTGCCGTGGGCCAGTACCACCTCATCACCGATGCCGATCTTCTGCGCGCGCGCTACCTCTGCGCCGATCACCGCATCGTACAGATCGTCGAACGCATGCCCGCGCGTGAATGCCAGTGCGTGGCCCGCGCCGTAGCGGTAGTGCTCGAAGAAGCCGTCGCTGGTGCCGACCACCCGGAAGCCGCGCCAGGAATCGCCCAGCGACAGCGGCACCGCCCACTTCACCTGCGGCAGCGATGTCAGTGCCTGGTAGGACTGCCAGGACACATTGTTGGTCGGGTCGCCGATGTGGAACACCGAGTACAGCAGCAGATTCACCGGCCCCGAACGCGCGCCGACGATCAGATCGGTACCCGAGACGGTGCTGGCGAACCCTTCGTGTGCCTGCGTGCGCACGCGTTCGACGCCCAGCAACAGCACCACGCTGAGGGTGATCACCAGTACCGAAAGGCCCACGCTCAACGCACGACTGCGCAGGCTGGCCCAGGCAAGCTCAAGCATGGGCCGCCCCTGCCTGATTGATCGCCGACAGCGCGACCGTACGGTCGAACAGCGGTTCCAGGCTGTCGTCATGGCTGACCACCAGCACGGTGGTGCCGGCGGCCTGGCATTGCGAGGACATCAGCCGCAGGAACGCGGCGGCCGCCTCACGGTCGAGCGCCGAGGTCGGTTCGTCGGCCAGCAGCAGCGCCGGACGACCGATCAGCGCACGTGCGGCGGCCACCCGCTGCTGCTGGCCGACACTGAGCGTGCCGGCCGGGCGCCGCATCAGCGCCGGGTCCAGTTGCAGGGCGCGCAGCAGGCGCACGATCTCGTGATCCAGCGGTCCACTGATGCGCGCACTGCGCAGCGGAGAGAAACGCAATCCCAGCGCGATGTTGTCGCGCACGCTGAGGAAGGGCAGCAGATTGAACTGCTGGAAGATCACCCCCAGGTGGTCGGCACGGAAACGGTCGCGTGCCGGCCCGCGCATGCCCGGCAGCGCGTGACCGGCCACTTCCAGCCTTCCCCGGCTCGGCAGCAGCACCCCGGCCAGCAGACCCAGCAGGGTGCTCTTGCCGCCCCCGCTGATACCGCGCAGCAGCACGCTGCTGCCCTGTTCAATCCACAGCCGCGGAATATCCAGTACCAGACGCAGCCCGTAGCCGAACTGCACCTCCTCCAGCGCGATCACCGGCCGTACGCTCACGGCGCCAGCACCACGCGCAGATTGCCCGCGTTGAGCACGCTGCGACCCTGGCCACGGTCGGTGGCGGTATGGACGATGACCTCGTGCAGGCCCGGGAACAGTGTCGGCAAGCGCACGACCAGAGCGCGCAACGCCAGCGGGTTCGCACAGCGATACCGCAGGCTGGCGCTGAAGCCGGCATGGCGGTGCTGCCCGGCCGCGGCGGTTGCTTCAAAGCCCTCGGCCTTCGCGCTGCTGCGGGACAGGCGGCAGTGCGCTGCGGTGGGCAGGGTCACCCAGCTGCCACTGCTGAGCACAGCGGTGGCGCGTGCCAGCGCCGCGCGCTCGGCAGCGGTGGCCGGTGCGCGCTCGAAATCGACGATGCCGATACCAGGCGCCTGCAGCTCCAGCGCGAGGGTGGCCTGGTCCAGCGCCAGATCGACGGTGGCCTGGCCGTGGACGTGCGCACCCAGATGGCGAAGTTCGTGGGCCTGCGCGGTGCTGGCAACCAGCAGCAGAAAAAGAGCAGCAGGGCATTTCATGGGGGAGGCTCCAAGTGTTACTATGTAACATTATGGACCACAACCCCACGACGCCCGCAAGAGCCCTGCCCCAGCCGCCAGCATCGGCACGCTGGCATCCCCGCTTCGATCTGGCTGGCGCCGGGCTGTCCCTGGCCTGTGCCGCGCACTGCGTCGCGCTGCCCCTGCTGCTGGCCTTCGTGCCGGCAGCGATGATGGCGCTTCGTTCGTTCCAGCATCCCGGCCACGCGCTGATGACCACCCTGCTGCTGATGTCGCGTTGGGAATGGCTGTTCGCGCTGCTGGCCTCGGTGATCGCCCTTGTCAGCACCCTCGCCGGTTCGCACCGCCACGGCCAACGCTGGCCCCGGCGGCTGGCGGTGGCCGGCACCACGCTGCTGCTGTCCGCATCGCTTTACCCGCCGTTGAAGGAATCGCTGCTCTGGCATGGCCTGGCGACCGCCTGTGGCGGCGTGCTGCTGGCGGCGGCGCACCTGGCGAACCGAAGCGCATTGCGCAGCCGGTAGTGCCGGCCGCTGGCCGGCAGGAATCCGGCATCCCCGCATGGCGTGGCTCTGCCGCAGCCAACGGCCAACGCCGGCCAGCGGCCGGCTCTACCCATCTCTATTCGTCGAACGGGCGCTGCCCCAGCGTCTGCGTCACGTGGTCGACGAAACAGGTGATGCGCCGGTGGGTCGCACTCGTGCTTGCGGCCACAGCCCTGGCCAGTCTGTCCTGGAATGGGCACGCCGCCGCCGGCGATGGGTTGGGCGGCGTTCTGCGGCAGACGGCAGGCATCGTCCACCTGCTGGCGGCCGGCGCCTGGGTCGGCGCGATCGCCGCCATCCTGCAATTGGCGCTGCGCCAGCAGGGCCTGCGCCTGCGCGAACGCACCCATGCGCTGTGGCAGGCCGCGCATGGGTTTGCGCTGCCCGGCACGATCATTGTTGCCACCCTGGCGATGACAGGCACCTACACCTATGTCGATCTCGGTGGCTCCGCACAGACCCTGACCGGCACCGCGCATGGGCGCTGGCTGCTGTTGAAGCTGGCCCTGGTGACCGGCATGCTGGCACGCCTGCAGCAGGACTTCGCGCGGCTGACCGGGTTCTCCGGTGATCTGGCCCACGAACTGCGCACGCCCATCACCAATATGCTCACCCAGGTGCAGGTGGTGCTGGCGCACCCCCGCAGCAACGAGGCCTATCGCGAAACCCTGGCGTCCTGCGCCGAAGAGCTGCAGCAGCTGGCCCAGACCGTGGGTGACCTTCTGTACCTGGCGCAGGCCGAAGCACCCGGTGCCCTGCCCTCACGCGAGCCGGTGCCGCTGGATGCCGTGGCGGACGCGCTGCTGGAGTTCTACGAGCCGCTGGCCGAGGATCGGCAGTTGACGCTGCGCCGGGAAGGCATGGCGAGGGTCAACGGCAACCGGCTGATGCCGCACCGGGCGATTGCCAACCTGCTTTCCAACGCACTGAAGCACGCCGCTGCCGGCAGTGAGGTGCGGATGCGGCTGGCCGAAGCCGAAGGCCTGTGCAGGATCAGCGTTCATAACATCGGCATGCCGATAGCCATCGAGGCGCTGCTGCGCCTGTTCGACCGCTTCTACCGCGGCGAGCGTGGCCGGCATGAAGGCGCCGGGCTTGGCCTGGCGATCACCCGTGCCATCGCGCAGGCGCACGGCGGCAGCGTGAGTGTTGTCTCCGACGAGGCGGGTACCGTGTTCGAGATGGTGCTGCCGGTCGCGCAGCGGCAGGCTCCCTCCACGCATGGCGTGGATCTACTGTAGAGCCGAGCCACGCTCGGCTGCTTTTCGTGCGGAGGCCAGAAGCAGCCGAGTGGGGGCTCGGCTCTACAGTCTGGCCTCCCGTCGCCGGTGCACCCAGTAATACAGCGTCGGCAGCACCAGCAACGTCAGCAGCATCGCCGACAGCAGACCACCAATCACCACCACCGCCAGCGGCTTCTGGGTCTCGGCACCGATCGCATGCGAGGTAGCCATCGGCACCAGTCCGAACATTGCCAGCAGCGCGGTCATCAGCACCGTGCGCAGGCGCTGCAGCGAGCCCTGCACCACCGACTGCAGCAGGTCAATGCCCTGCTCGCGCAGCTGCGCAAACCGACTGAGCATCACCACCCCGTTCAAGACCGCCTGCCCAAACAAGGCAATGAACCCAATCGCCGCCGACACCGACAGCGGAATACCGGTCAACCACAAGGCCAGGATGCCGCCGATCATCGCCAGCGGTACGTTGGCCAGAATCAGGGCCGCACTGCTGATGTCCTTGAAGGCGTCAAACAGCAGCACGAAGATCAGCAGTACCGACAACGGAATCACCCAGCCCAGCCGCTTCATCGCACGCTGCTGATTCTCGAACTCACCGGACCACTCCAGCCCATAGCCCTCGGTCAGCGGCACGTTCGCATCCACGCGCTTGCGCATGTCGGCCACCACGCTACCCATGTCGCGCCCGGCGATGAAGATGCTG
Organism: Stenotrophomonas sp. CS3K5; assembly: GCF_059515225.1. NCBI lineage: Bacteria > Pseudomonadati > Pseudomonadota > Gammaproteobacteria > Lysobacterales > Lysobacteraceae > Stenotrophomonas > Stenotrophomonas sp. CS3K5. The sequence continues at coordinate 235,374 of NZ_JCAKRX010000002.1, read as the reverse complement.
ACCGCCTTCACCCGCTGTGCGTTCTCACGCGAGATATTGATCGCGCCGCTGGCCATGCGGAAGTCAGCCACGTCGGACAGCGTCACCGTATGCCCATCGCCGATACCCACCGGCACCGTGCGCAGCCGTTGCAGGTCGCGGTCGGCGTCGTCCAGGCGCAGGGTGATCGGGAACCTGCGGTCGCCCTCCCACAGCTCGCCCACCTGGCGTCCGCCCAGCGCGGTCTCGATCACCTCGTCGACGTCGCGTACGTTCAGGCCGTAGCGCGCGGCACGGTCACGGTCGATCTCGATCTGCAGCTGTGGCAGCGAACCGTCGCGGTCGATGAAGGCACTCTCCACGCCATCCACGCCGCGCACCTGGGCCAGGATGGCCTGTGCCTGCCGGTTCAGCACGTCCAGGTCCGAGCCTCTGACCTTGATCACCACCTGGCCCTTGATCTGCGAAATGCTCTCCAGGATGTTGTCGCGCACCGGCTGCGAGATCGAGAACTCCGGCCCCGGAATGCGTTGCTCGAGTGTACGCTGCAGGTCGCTCACCAGCTGCCGCTTGTCCACGCCCTTCGGCCATTCCTTCTCCGGCTTCAACGCCACCAGCGCCTCGATCTGGTTGGCGCCCTTGGCATCGGAGCCGTCTTCCGGGCGGCCGAGCTTGGCCACCACCGTGGACACCTGCGGGAAGGTGCCGACCAGCTCACGGATACGCCGCGACTGCTGCTGTGCCTCGGCCAGGCTGGTGCTGGGATCGAGTGTGGCGGTCAGCCAGATCGAACCCTCGTCCAGTTCCGGCAGGAACTCGGAGCCCAGTCGCGTACCCAGCGCCAGCGTCGCGACCAGCAGCGCCACCGCCGTCAGCACCACCGCACGCGGTCGCGCCAGGGCGCGCTCCAGCACCGGCTTGTACCAACCGCTGAGGCGGTCCATCAGCGGGTTGCCGTCACGCATGCGGTCGCGCCGCAGCCACCAGAAGCAGAACAGCGGCACCACGGTCAGCGCCAGGATCAACGCACCGATCAGCGCCGAGGTCACCGAGTAGGCCATCGGTGCGAACATGCGGCCTTCCTGGCGCTGCAGGGTGAAGATCGGGATGTGCGCGGCGATGATGATCAGCATCGAGAAGAACGTCGGCCGGCCCACTTCCGATGCCGCCGAGAGGATGGTCGAGAAGCGCGTCTTCCGGTCGGCGTCGGGGGGCAGTCTCGATAGTCGCGAAACGATGTGCTCGGTCACGATCACCGCGCCATCGATGATGATGCCGAAGTCCATCGCGCCCAGTGACAGCAGATTGGCCGGCACGCCCCACAGGTGCAGGCCGAGGAACGTCGACAGCAGCGCCAACGGCATCATCGCCGCCACGATCAACGCCGCGCGGGCGTTGTACAGGAACAGCCACAGCACCAGGAACACCAGCACCGCGCCCTCCAGAAGATTGCGGAACACCGTCTTCAGCGTGGTCGAGACCAGCCATGAGCGGTCATAGAACGGCTCGATGCTGACCCCGGCCGGCAGCTGGTTCGCTTCGATCTCGGCGATGCGCTTATGCAGGGCGTCGAGCACATCGGACGGATTCTCGCCCTTGCGCATCAGCACCATGCCGAACACCGCATCATCGTTGTCATCCTGGCCAACCAGGCCCTGTCGGGACAGGCCGGTATCGGCGATGCCAGCCAGATCGCGCACCAGCACCGGCGTGCCCCCACGCTGCGCCACCACCACGTTGCCGATGTCGGCCGGCGAACGCATCAGGCCGACGCCGCGGATCAGGAACTGCTGCTGGCCGCGCTCGACGTAGCCACCGCCCGCATTCGAACTGCCCTTCTCCAGCGCTTCGGCGAACTCGCCGAGGCTGATACCGCGGTCACGCAACTTGTCCAGGTCCGGCTTGACCTGGAACGTGCGCGCGAAGCCACCGAAGCTGATCACATCGGCCACGCCCGGCACCGTGCGCAGGCTGCGCTCCATCACCCATTCCTGCGTGGTGCGCAGCTGGGTGGACGTCATGTGCGGGCCCTTCAGCACGTAGCGGTAGATCTCGCCTACCGCCGAACTCATCGCCTCCAGTTCCGGGGTCACCCCTTCCGGCAGTTCCACGCCCTGCAGGCGCTCGAGCACCTGCTGGCGCGCGAAATAGTCATCGGCCTTGTCATCGAAGGTCAGGATGATCATCGACAGGCCGAACTGCGTATGCGAGAACACCCGCACCGAATGCGGAATGCCGGACAACGCCACCTCCAGTGGCATCGTCACCTCGCGCTCCACTTCCTCGGCGGCACGACCGGGATGCAGCGACACCACGGTCACCTGGGTATCGGAAACGTCCGGGAAGGCTTCCACCGGCAGCACGCGGAACGCGGCGATGCCCGCGCCGATGAACAACAGCAACGCCAGCATCACCATCAACGGCTGGCGCAGGCAATAGGCAATCAGGCGATCGATCATGGCGCGGCATGCCCCGTGCCACTACCGGTGCCCGCAGCAGCCCGCGCGCTGTCCACCAGCTGCTGCAGCAGCAGCCCGCCCTCGACCACCACCCGGCTGCCTGCAGCCAGGCCCTCGCGTACCCACAGGCGACCATCACCGAGTTCCTCGGCATGCACAGCATGGCGCACGAAGCGACCCTTGCCCTCTTCCACGAACACCACCTGCTTGCCATCGATCAGCAGCACCGCCGCATCCGGCAGGCTGACGCCCCCCTCGGCCGGCAACGCCACCTGTGCGCGCACGTACTGCCCGGCCTTGAATCCGCGCGTGCGGTTGTCCAGCTCGGCGCGTGCCTGCACCACGCGGCGCTCGCTGTCGACGAAGTCGTCCACGTGCTGCAACGTGGCGTGCAACGGCGTGCCGTCGGCGCCGGGCACGCTCACCTGCATGCCGGCCTTCAGGCGCCCGGCCAGGCTTTCGGGAACGTCCAGCAGCAGCCACAGGCGGTCCGGGTCACCGATCACCGCCAACGGCTGCTCGCTGTCCGGGCTGACCGTCATGCCCGGGCTCATCCGCCGCTCCACCAGCACGCCATTGATGGGCGCGCGCAACGGCAGGCGCTGATCCACGTGCTGGCCATTGCCATAGGCCTTGGCGAAGGCGGTTGCGCGCGCATGATCGGCCTGGCTGCCGGCGAAGTTCGCCTCGGCCTCATCCAGCTCGCGCCCGGATGCTACGCCTGCGGCGTGCAGCTCGCGGGTGCGTTCCAGTTCCTTGCGCGCCTGCTGCAGTTCGGCGCGGCCACGTGCGCCCTCGGCCTGGGCCTGGCCGAACTCCGGCGAGGTAATCCAGGCGATGACCTGGCCGGCCTTCACCTGCTGTCCCGGCTGCGCCTCGATGCGCGCCACCTGCCCGGGCAGCGGCGTGCGCAGTGCACTGGAGCGCGATTCATCCCAGACCACCCGGCCCGGCAGCTGCAGGCTGGCGCTGGCACCGGCAGTCACCGCCTCGCTGCGCAGCACATCCAGCAGGCGGCTGTCGGCAGGGAACTGGATCTGCCCGGCACTGACCTGCGGCGCATCCTCGCTGTACGACGCCGGCTCACGACCGCAGCCGCTGAGCAGGGTCAGCGCCAGCAACGTCGGGAGCACGGCATGTCGCGCCCGCAGGCAATGGGCGACGGTGGACTTCATCGGGATTCTCCTTCAGCAACGGATGTGGCCGCTTCCCAGCGCGCCAGGGCAATGGCATGGTCGGCGCGCGCTTCGATCAGCGCGGCCTCGAAGTCGCGCCAGCTACGGCGCGCATCCAGCAGATCGGTCAGGCTGGCAGCACCGCGGCGGTAGGCCAGCTCGATGCCCTGCACCGCCTTGAGTGCGGCGTCGGCGTGCAAGCCTTCATAGTCGGTGCGGCGCTGCGCGGCGGCCTGCGCGCTGGCCAGCAGCTGGTCCAGCTCCGCACGCGCTTCACGCTGCAGTACCTGTAGCTCCAGCGCGGCAGTCTCCCGATCGGCTTCGGCGCGCTGGATCGCGCCGCGTGCACGCGACGGGCCGCCCAGCGGAATGGTCAACGACACACCCCAGGTGACACCACTGATATCGGACGGCTCACGTTCGGCCTCCACACCCAGCTGGATATCGCGATGGCGCTCGCTGCGTGCCAGCGCCACACCGGCATCGGCGGCGGCCAGGCGCGAACGCGCGGCCCGCAGGTCGGCACGCTGCTGCGGATCGAATGCTCGTGCATCGGCCACACCGGCGGCGTCCGGCCACGGGTCATCGGCACACAGCTCGCCGCTGTCGTCGCGGCCGAGCAACAGGCCCAGCGTGTGCCGCGCATCGCGCAGGTCCAGCGCCGCCTCGCGTGCGGCGTCGGCCACGGCCAGATCGTCCACCGCCAGCCGCGCGCGGTCCACCGGCGCCATCGCACCGGTGGCCACCTGCTTGTCCGCCGCCGCCATCTGCTGGGCCGAGCTCTGCCGGTTGGCCTCGGCAATCTGCGCCCGCTCCTGCGCGCCCTTCAGCCCGAAATAGGCTTCGTGCAATGCCACCTGCTGGCGGCGACGGGTATCGAGCATCTCCAGCCCGGCCACCTGCAGCAACGCATCGGCCTGGCGGATGCGCAGCGCTCGCTTGCCGCCACGCTCCCAGGTCCAGCCCAGGCCCAGCGTGCTGTCCACACGCTTGTCCTGCCAGCGACCGGGGCCGATGCCATGCTTCGGGCTGATCTTGCTGCTGCCCATCGAAAGCTCGGCTACCGGCCGCAGCGCGGCGCTCTGCGCATCGCCCTGGACCCCGCGCAGCTCCAGTGCCGCCGCACGCAGGTCCGGGTTGTGGGCGTCCATCGCACGCTGCGCGTCGGCCAGCGACAACGCTGACGCCGTGGGTGCGCACACAAGGGCGGCCAGCACGGCCGCAACATGAAGGGAGAAATTCATGCACGTCACGTTAAGGTGACGCACTTGCGCCAAACTTGCCCCAACCTTGCACGAAGCTTGCAATGCGAATCCTGCTGATCGAAGACGACGCCGCCCTGGCCGATGGGCTGATCCGCGCCCTGCAGGGTGCCGGCCATCTGTGCGACCACCTGTCGCGTGGGCTGCATGCACCGGCGGCACTGGCCAGTGCGCCGTATGACGTGATGGTGCTGGACCTCTCGCTGCCCGACGTGGACGGGCTCGATCTGCTGTCGCGGCTGCGCAACGATGGCGTCACCCTGCCGGTGTTGATCCTTACCGCACGCGACGGCGTAGAAGACCGCATCCTCGGGCTGGACCGCGGTGGCGACGATTACCTTGCAAAGCCCTTCGCGCTCGGCGAACTGGAAGCGCGGCTGCGTGCGCTGTCACGCCGGCGCAGCGATGCACCGGCACAGAAACGGCTGGGCCGCTTGTGCTTCGACAGCATCCGCAACGAGGTGCAGGTGGAGGGCCAGCGTGTCGAGCTGACCGCGCGCGAGCTGGCGCTGGTCGAGGCGCTGATGCAGCACCCCGGTCGCACTGTGACCAAGCAGCGCCTGTTCGACGCGTTGTACAGCTGGGACCACGAGGCCAACCTGTCGGTGATCGAGGTGCATGTCAGCCGCCTGCGTCGCAAGCTGGAACAGGCCCGCGCTGGCGTAGGCATCCGCATGCTGCGCGGCCTCGGCTATCGCCTGGAGGCCGGTGGTGACTGAGCGCGTGCACAGCCTGCGCGGCCTGCTGCTGCGCCGCCTGTGGCTGCCGCTGCTGGTACTGATGCTGTGCAGCGCGGTCGGTTCGTTCGCGCTGGCCCGCTTCTATGCCGGCCAGGTCTACGACCGCTGGCTGCTGGACTCGGCGATGTCGTTGTCCGAGCTGGTGAGGGTGCAGGACGACCGCGTCTCCATCGAGATCACGCCGGCGGTCTCGCGCATGTTCACCTGGGACACCGCCGACGAAGTGCATGGCGAGGTGGTCGATGCCGCCGGCGGGCGACTGTATGGGGATCTGCCCGAGGCATTGCCGCGCCCAGCGCTCGCCGCCGACGGCAATGACGCGGTCTACTACGACGCTCGTCTGCGCGGCCAAGCCGTACGCATGGTGGAGGTGGTGGTCAGCGCCGGGCCCGGCCATGAGATCCGCCTGCGCGTGGCCGAGACACTGCGCAAGCGCCATCGGCTGGAGCGCAAACTGCTGATGACCAGCGTTCCGTTCCAGGCCGCGATCCTGGCGCTCGCTGCATGGCTGGCCTGGTCCGGCACCGGCGCTGCCGCACGCCATGCCAACCAGGTCGCGCGCCGGCTGGCGAGCCCCCGCCCGGACCCGTTGGCGCCACTGGACCCTGCACAGGAAGCACCGCGCGAACTGTGGCCAGCGGTGGAAGCCTACAACGCCCTGCTGCAACGCCTGGACGCGATGCAGGACGCACAGCGGCGTTTCGTCAGCAATGCCGCCCACCAGCTGCGCACACCGTTGGCGGCCATGCAGGTGGAACTGGAGAGTTCGCTGCGCCAGCACGACCCGCACGCGCAGCAACTGGCGTTGTCCGGCACCCTGGCCGGGCTGGCGCGGCTGCAACACCTGGTCAATCAGTTGCTGATGCTGAGCCGCTCCGAGGATTCGCAGGGCAGCGTGCTGTCATTGCAGCCCGTTGACCTGGCCGCGCTTGCCCGGGGTGTGGTTGAACGCTATGCCGACCGGGCACTGGCCGCGGGTGTGGACCTGGGTTACGACGGCCCGGATGAAGGCGTTCAGATTCAGGGAGACCCGCAACTATTGCGCGAGGCGCTGGGCAACCTGGTGGACAATGCACTGCGCTATGGCGCCGTGCGCGGCGTGATCACGCTGGGGGTGCGCAGGGATGCCGACGGTGTGCAGGTGTGGGTGGACGATGATGGCCCCGGCATCACCGAAACCGAGCGTGGACGTGTCACCGAACGCTTCTATCGTTCCAGCAGCGAAGGCGACGGGTGCGGACTGGGGCTGGCGATCGTGGCCGAGATCGCGCAGCGGCATGGCGCGATGCTGGCGATCGATACCGCCCCCATCGGCGGCGCACGGGTCAGCCTGCGGTTCGCCTGACATCTACAGAACACCCCCCTGTAGAGCCGAGCCCACGCTCTGCTGCCGTTGGCGGCGTACCTGGATAGGCGCCAGCCTTGGTTGGCGCCGTTGATCTCCCGCGTGCCAACCAAGGTTGGCACCTACCAAAGCGGGGTTCCTCGGTAGGCATGCTCCAGTAGCGGCCAATCCTGGTTGGCCCCCACCACAAGCGGGGATCCCCGCATGCCAGCCATCGCCACATCACCGGCTCATCGAATATGGCGCCTGCGCACCCTGCCCCGGCCAGTCCTTGTTCGCTTCAGCCTGCATGCTGAAGCGCAGTTCGCCGCCGGCCAGAATCTCGTCGTGGCGCAGGAAGGTGCGCTGCAGCGGCTTGCCGTTGAGGTTCACACTGCCTACATAGGTGTGCTTGTCATCCAGACCATCGGCCACGATGGTGAAGGTCTTGCCGTTGGGCAGGCGCATCGCGGTCTTCGGCAGGAACGGCCGGCCCAGGATGTACTCCCCCGAACCCGGCGCCACCGGGTAGAAACCCAGCGCGGTGAACACATACCACGCCGACATCTGGCCCACGTCGTCATTGCCGGCCAGGCCATCGGGCCGGTCGGCGTACTGGGTGTCCATGATCTGCTTCAGGCGCGCCTGCGTGCGCCACGGCTGGCCGGCGTACGAGTACAGATACGCCACATGGTGGCTGGGTTCGTTGCCGTGCGCATACCAGCCGATCAGGCCGGTGATGTCTTCCATGTGCGCGAAGATCGACGGATCCACCTTGGCGTTGAACACGTCGTCCAGCCGCGCCAGCAGTTTGTCACTGCCACCGTGCACTGCGGCCAGGCCGGCCACGTCCTGCGGCACGTACCACGAGTACTGCCAAGCGTTGCCTTCGGTGTAGTCGGTGCCGTAGCCGCTGGCACTGGGGTCGAACGGGGTGCGGAAGCTGCCATCGCGCTTGCGCGCGCGCATGAAGCCGGTGTCCTTGTCGAAGGCGTTGCGCCAGTTGCCGGCGCGCTTGTCGAAGGTTGCCGCCACATCGGTCTTGCCCATCGCCTGGGCCATGCGCGCGATGGTCCAGTCGTCGAACGCGTATTCCAGCGTCTTGCTGGCCGCTTCGCCTTCTTCATCAATCGGCACGTAACCCAGCTCGCGGTACTGCGCGATGCCGTCATAAGGGCCGTAGTTGGCGGTCTCCACCATCGCCTTCAGCGCCTTGTCGGCATCGAAGCCACGAATGCCCTTCACGTAGGCATCGGCGATCACCGGCACGGCGTGGTAGCCGATCATGCACCAGTCCTCCAGCCCGTGGAACGACCACACCGGCAGCATGCCGTAGGGGCTGTGCTGGTGGTGGGCCAGCATCGAATTGATGAAATCGCTGTTGCGCTTTTCCGGCTGCACCAGGGTCAGCAGCGGGTGCAGCGCCCGGTAGGTGTCCCACAGCGAGAACGTGGAATAGTTGGTGTAGCCCTTGGCCTGATGCACGGCATTGTCCGGGCCGCGGTACTGGCCGTCGGCATCCATGAACAGCGTCGGCCCCAGCATCGTGTGGTACAGCGCGGTGTAGGCGCTGCGCCGCGCGTGTTCCGGCGCGTCGATATCGAGCACCGACAGCGCCTGGGTCCATTCCTGCTTGGCCTGCGCGCGCACGCGGTCGAAATCGAAGTCGGCCACTTCGGCATCGAGGTTGGCGATGGCACCAGCCTCGCTGACCGGCGAAATCGCCACCTTCACCACCAGCGGTGCATCCAGCTTGCCGAAGTTGAAGGTGCCGACCAGCTGCCGGCCCTCGATCTGCGCACGCTGTGCCGGGTCCTTCTCGCCCGGCGGCGGGAAGCCCTTGTAGACGATGTCCTGCTCGGTGTTGTGCAGCGCGTGGCCCGACAGTGGGCGCGAGAAGCGCATCGCGAAATACAGCTGTCGGCCCGGCGCCCAGCCACGGGTTTCACGGAAGCCGGTCACGGTGCCATCAGCACGCACGCGCACCCGCGACCACAGGATCTTGCCCGGGTAGTCGTACATGCTGGTGCGCATGTCCAGCAGCACCTTGGCCTCGGTGCCCTTGGGGAAGGCATAGCGGTGCACACCCACGCGCGCACTGGTGGTCAGTTCGGCGCGCACCTTGTAGTCGTCCAGGGTGACCGCGTAGTAGCCCGGCTCGGCCTTCTCGTCGTCGTGGCGGAAGCGCGAGGCATAGCCGCTGCGAGGTTTTTCTGGATCACCGCGCTCCAGGCCGGGCGTGCCGGTGAACGGCATCACCAGGATGTCGCCCAGATCGGAATGCCCGGTGCCGGAAAAATGCGTGTGCGAGAAGCCGACGATGCTGCTGTCGTCGTAGCGGTAGCCCGCAGCCCAGCCGTAGGCCTTCTCGCGCGGCTGGATGCGCGTGTCCGGGCTGAGCTGGACCATGCCGAACGGCACCGTCGCACCCGGATAGGTATGGCCTTCGCCGCCCGTGCCGATGAACGGGTCGACGGAGGCGTAGGCGCGTTCTGCGGCGGATTTCGGCGGTGCCGCCAGGGCCGCGCCGGAGGCGAGCATCGCGGTAGCGGCGACAGCGATCAGGAGACGACGGTCCAGCATGGGCATCGGCATTTGGATCGATTCAGGTGGTAGTCAGATCCTAGCACCGGGCCTGCCCTGTCGCATGCTGCAGTGCAGCCGTCGGAAACGGCACGATGCTTTGCACGTAATTGCATGGCCGGGCGGCGAATCGCCTCGTAGCCTTGCCGTTTCCATAGTCCTGATAGGTGCCTATGCGCCAATGGATGTCCATACACGCACCTTTGAAAGTCCATGCCTTCAGAACGGCAGAAACCGAAACGAACCATCAATTGGTGAACAGCGCCGTGACCTGCACAGGATGGCGACGCAGCGGATATCCCGCTGCCGGGATTGGAACCCCGTTTTGAGCTTTGGGATCTGCTTGCCGTGACTACGGCGGGCGGTGCGCGGCGGCCGCATGGCCCTCCGGCTTTTCCCAAAGCTCAGCCGAAGTTCCAACCTCGCATCGCCCGCCACCCTTGCGGTGGCCTTTGCTTCCCAAGGAGTTCCCGCATGACCCAACGTCCGCTCAGCCCGGCCATGGAGTCACTGTTCCAGCGCATCGAGCATGCGCTCAACAGTGCCGAAGGCATGGCCATCCTCATCGGCGAGCAGTACGGCCGCGAGCCGAAGCCGCCCGCACCCATGGGCTACAACGCCAAGCAGATCGCCAATGCGATGGTCATGCTGAGCCAGCATGGGCGTTGCCTGCTGCAGGAATTGCGCGCGGAAGCGCAGAAGGTGACGTATCACTGAGGCCGCAGAGGGGAGAGCCGGGCATGGACTCGGCTCTACAGCAGAGTGATCGCCCCCTATGCGGCCAACGCCTTCTGGATATCCGCCAACGGTGCGTTGGTCAGGTCCTTTGCGATATCGCCCAGCAGGCGCGCCTGGACCTCCTTGTGCAGCAGCGGCCGGATGCGGCCCAACGTGGTCGGGTCGGCCACCAGCACCAAGTGGGCGTAACGGTTGTTCAGGGCGTCGTCGTTGAGCTGCTCGGCCACCTGTTTGGCGAAGGTGGCTTCGTTGAGCTGCGACACGGACATATCCTTCGGCACGGCACCGGCCGGGCCCTGCCCCGATACGCCCTGCGCGCTGATGTCCTGCAGGCGCAGTTCGCCTTCCTGCTTCAAGGTGAGCTCGCGATCGCTGCCCACGTTGGTGAACACACGGGCCGAGCCGCCATCGGCGACGACAATCAGGGTTCCTTCGGGAATGGTACGGGCCATTGCAATCTCCAGCAGACAGTGGATGTGGGGTGAGCTCCAGCCTAGGCAGCACGATGTAAGCGCAACGCGCACGGCCTGTGATGCACGCCTCGCAATCTTCAACCGGGGCTAAATTCGCGCGTTGCGCGGCCGCTATGGCCTGCATCTTCGCGAGGTACGTCTGTGTACGCTGGCTCCGTGTTCCCCGTTTCCCTTGCCACCAGCGTGGCCATTGCCGGCTGTGCCGGTTGCATCCATCAGTTCCTGCGCGGCGAGCCGCTGCTGGCATTGGCCATTGTGTTTTCGATGCTGGCCGTGGTGGGCGCGGCGTTGGTCAGCCGGCGGCTGACGGTGCCGGCTTGGCTTGCGTTGGCCGGCACGGTGCTGGGCATGGTGGCCCGCGCGGGTTGATTCAAGCGTGCGAACCCAGGTTCGCACTCACCAGAGCGCTTGGCTGCACCCACCACACTTCCCTGCGGTCAGTCGTGCGCGCTGTTCAATTCCATGGCGCGCATCACGATGGGCTTGGCCCAGTCCGGGGTGTGCAGCAGCTCAGCCACGGACTCCGGGTACTGCAGCCGCCCGTGTTCCATCGCCAGCACCGGCAGCGGCTCGACGCAGCCTTCGGCGTCGGCCGGGGCGCTGTTGTCGTAGACGTGCAGCTCGGCCAGATACGGCAGCAGATCCAGCAGGTTCTCGCGTGCCGAATCGAAGCGGGCGTGGATCTTCTCCACGGGGATATCGTGGCCGCCCGCCGCCACCCGCGCGGCGACACGGGCGATGTGCAGCTCTACGGTTGCCAGGCCGCAGAACCAGATGGCCACCTGGTGGTGATCGCAGGCCTCGCGCAGCAGGCGCGGAATGGTGTTGCCGCCCAGCGTGGTTTCGAACGCGAAGTCGCTGCCCTCGGCCATGGCCTGGCGCAGCCGCCGGGTGCCTTCCTGCCACGCCTCGGCGTTGGCCTCGGCCAACGGCCAGCCGGCCTCGACCAGGCGACGGGTGAAGCTGTCGGGGTTGAACCAGGCCAGGCCGTCGGCTTCCAGCCAGGTGCCCAGCAGCGAACTCTTGCCGGCGCCATTGACGCCGGCCAGTACCAGGATCCGCCCCATCGGTCAGAGCGGGCGGCCGAGGGCCACCTTGCGGCCGCGGCGGATCGGCTTGCCCAGCACCTTGCCCAGGCCCTGGCCGCGCTGCAGCCCGGCCAGGGTCTGGTCGAACTCGGTGCGCAGGCGCAGCAGTTCCTCGCTGCGCTCATCGGCATCGCCACCGGCGGCCTTGGCCAGCAGTTCCTGGTAGGTGCGGATGTCCACGATCACCGCTTCGGGGTGGTTGTGGTTGGTGATGACCAGCGCCTGCTTCTCGCGCACGGTACGCATCAGGCTCGGCCAGCCACGGGTCTTCACCGACGAGGCAGGGGCCTTTTCCAGGCCAGGCAGGTCCAGCGGAAGGGTCATGGCACGGCTCCAGGCGGGAACGATTGAGCCCATTATGCCCAATTTGGCCAAATTGGGGATAAATGCCCCATTCCCCCTGCCTCAGCCCCCAGACCGGGCCTGCGGGGCGTCGGTCTGCAGCAGGCTGCCGCGTTCCCGCAAGGGGAAGCCGATGCGGGCATCCAGGCCCTGCGGCCCGAAGCGCAACTGGCCGCTGCCGGCCAGCTCGTACGGCACCCGCTGCTCGATCAGAGCCCGGCCCAGGCCACGCTGGCGCGGCAGCGCCCAGCCCTCCACCTCGGCATGGCGCTCGCACCAGTGCAGTTCCAGCCAGGGCTCACCCTGCCGCTCCTGCAGCCGCCAGCTCACCTGGATGCGGCCGTCTTCATGGGCCAGCGCACCGTGCCGCAGCGCATTGCTGGCCAGCTCGTGGATGGCCAGGGACAACACTTCGGCCGCCTTTGGCGGCAGCAGCACATCCTCGCCCTGCAGCTGGCAGGCCGCCGCCGCAGGCACCTGCGCGGCGATCTCCTGCTCCAGCATGCCGCGCAGGCAGACGCCGGCGTTGGCACCGCGGGTGAGCAGGCTCTGCGTGCGCGCCAGCGACATCAGGCGCCCACACAGCCGGTCGGCATACTCATCCACGCTGCCGACCGATTCGCGGGTGCGCCAGGCGATGGCATGGATGGTGGACATGATGTTGCGTACCCGGTGCTGCAGCTCGGCCAGCAGCACCGACTGGCGCTCGGTTGCGCGCTTGAGATCGTCGATGTCCACGGCGATGGCAAACACGCCGCTGACCTCACCGTCTGCATCACGCAGCGGCGCGGCCGCGACCCGTGTCCAAAGGGTGCGGCCATCATCATGCAGGAACTGGAACTCCAGCCCCGGCACCACAGTTTCGCCGCGCATTGCCCGCGCAATGGCGAAATCCTGCGGTTCGATCGGTGTGCCATCGGCATGCCAGCCACGCCAGCGGTACTGGTTGGCGGTGTCGGCCGAGGGCACCTTGCCGGTGGGCAGGTAGGCACGCATCTGATCGTTGGTCAACTGTATGTGGCCCTGCAGATCGACGATGCACAGGCCCACCGGCAGTACCTTGAAGGCCAGTTCCAGGCGCCGTTCGCTCTCGCGCCGGCGCTGCTCCTCGCGTTCGCGCGCCGCCAGCGCCTGATGCGCGGCGGTGGTCTCGAACAGGGTCACCAGCACCCCACAGATGCGCCCTTCCCCGCCACGGATCGGGCTGCAGGTCAGGGTGAACCAGCGGTCCTCCAAACGGCCCTGCCGCGCCAGCGGAAAGCGCTTGTCCTCGAAGGTGAGTGTTTCGCCCTGCCAGACGCGCGTGTAGAGCGGGCCATTGATGTGCCACACCTCCGGCCAGCATTCGCGGGCTGGCTGGCCGAGCCCCGCAGGGTGGCGGTCGGCCAGGATCTCGGCATAGCCATCGTTGTACAGCTGCACCAGCTGTTCGCCCCACAGCACGATCATCGGGAAGCCGTGGGCGAGCATCAGATCGACCGTTGCGCGCAGATGCGGCGGCCAGTGCTCGATGGCGCCCAGCGGCGTGCTGGACCATTCGTGCTGGGCAATGCGTGCGGCCATGCCGTCGCGGCGCGCGCGCCGATGCAGCGGTGCGGGCATCGACGCCCGCAGGCCGTCGATATGTATGTCATCGCTACGGCGTGCCATGCGCTGCGATCAACGCACGCCCGCAGGCACCTGCGGAGCTGCCACCAACCCGGCCAGCTGCTGGACCAACGCCTCGATGTGGTAAGGCTTGGTGCAGCGCGGCGCCGCCGCGAAGCGGCTGGGCAGATTGTCGTCGTAACCGGAGGTGAGCAGGAACGGCGTGCCGGCTTCGACCAGGCGATCTGCCAAGGGATAGACCTGTTCACCTCCCAGGTTGATGTCAAGCAGGGCCACGTCGATGGGGTGGGTATCGACCAGCTGTCCCAGCGCCTGCAGATCACCGGCCGGCCCGACCACCTGCGCCCCTTTCAGTTCCAGGTAGTCCACCAGGAACATCGCGATGGCGAACTCATCCTCCGCCACCAGCACACGCAGCCCTTTCAACCCGTCCGCTGTGTTCCCTGCATCCCGCACGCGCCGCACTCCTCGGTACCCGCGGCCTGTCGCGCCGCAACGTGGGCAGGATGCGCGAACTGGACTACAAGGGCGCGTGACGACCGACGAAGATCACGCCCACGGCGCATTCACTCAAGGCACGCAGACAGCTCAGAACGCACGCTCCCACTTCAGGCTGAACAGGCTGCGGTCATGGCTGTACAGCCAGCCGACGTTGCTGTCGATACGGGCATAGCGCAGGCTCAGGCTCGGCACCAGGCCCGCCACGGCCAAGCGCTCGCTGCGCACGATGGCGATCAGGTTCTGTTCGTCGTCCTGTCGGCGCGCCTCCAGCAGCGGGCTCCAGGCGTGGTAGTCACGTTGGCGCAGCGAAACGAACACGGTGGCGGTGGTGCCGCTCCACTGGCGTGCCGCGCCCAGCCGCACGCCGCGCTGGCGGTAACCGTTGGCGTCGGCGGCGGCATGACTGTCGGTCAGGTCCACGCCGGCAAACGCGGTCCAACGCGGGTTTAGCGCGCCGAACCAGGTCGCATACAGCGCGGCCAGCTCACCATCGTAGTTGTCGGCCAGGCCCGGCTGCCGATAGCGCTGGCGCTTCCAGTCGGCCTCCAGTTTCAGCAGGCTGCGGGCATCGAGTGCGTACTGCCACTCGCCATGCACGCCGCTGCCGCCCTGCAGGGCGTGGTTGCCCAATGCCTGGTAGTCGTAGCTGGGCGCCAGCAGCACGGTGTGCCGCGCACTGCGCCAGCTGTACCCCGCCTGCACACTGGTGTTGAGTTCGTTGTAGGCGCTGTGCCCGCGCCACACTTGGCCGAACGCGAGCCCACGCACGTACAGGCCATGGTGGCCGGCCAGCGCCCAGCGCCGCTCCAGGCTGGCATCGTAATCCAGGCCGACGGCGTGCTGCGCCTTCGGCAGTGTGCGTTCGATGATGCAGTTGTCGCCCACGCCGAACAGGCAGGTGCGGCTGGCCGAGCTGCGGTTGATGTTGTCGCTCCAGGCAGGCCCGGCCGCGAGCGCGCCTTTCCAGCGCTGGCGCGCCTGCAACGCGGCCAGATAACCATCGACCCGTGCGCGCACGCCGGCAGTGGCCGGATCGTCGCTGTCGATGCCGGCCGCGATCGCCGCGAACAACGCCGCCGCCTCACGGTCGCGCTGGTCCTCGGCGTAGACGCGCGCCAGTTCAAGCCGGGCCGGCAGGAAGTCCGGCTGCGCCTCCAGCAGGGCTTCATACTCGCGTGCGGCACCGCGATGGTCACCGGCCACGCGGGCCAGCGCGCCCTGTGCGTAGTGGCGCAGCAACGGGTCGTGCCCGGGCAGTTCGATGTACTCGCTCAGGAACGCTGCGGCGGCCTGCCATTGCTGGTGCTGCAACGACAGGTACAGGGCCTGGCCGAGGTCGTCGATGGTGCGCTCCACGCGCATCGTCTGGCCGTCGATGGTGATGGTCGGGCGCTGTGATTCAGCCTGTTGCAGGCGCTGCTGGTCCTGCTGCTGATGGCGCAGTTCGCTGCCCTGTTCAAGCACACGACGCAGATCGTCCTGCTGGGCGCGCACATCGGCGGCGGCCAGCAGCAGGACGAGAAGGAAGATGGGATGGCGCATGGTCGATCCGTGATGATGCATGCAGCGGGCCGAAGCAGGGACTGGCGGATCGCGGCTTGTCCCTGCCCTGCCCCGTCAAGGGCGTGGCGATCAGTTCTTGCTGCCGCCGAAGGCGGTGTCGTACTGGCTGTTGCCGGCGAAGGTAGCGATGCCGGCCAGGGTGGCGGCGTTGGCGCCGAAGAACTGGCCTTGGGTGGTGCCGGTGACCGAGCCGTTGGCGGTGGCCGAGCCGGCGAACGAGGCGTTGGCGCTGTTGATGGAGGCATTGACCGCAACCGACAGGCCGCCGCCGCTGATGCCACCGGCCAGCGTGCCGTTGCCGAAGTTGGCGCGGAAGGTACCTGACAGCAGGTTGCTGCCGTTGAACTTGTTCAGGCCCGCCACGCTGTAGGTGGCCACGCCGGCCGGCAGCGTGGTGCCGGTGCGGTCACCGACGAAGTAGACCTGGCGGTTGTTGAAGCCACCGGCGGCGCCAGCCTTGGACCACTCGCCGAACCACACATCGCCGCTGCCGACCTTGACGAAGTTGAAGTGGCCCATGCCCGAGTGGCTGCCCGGCGCGCCGGTGATCGGCATGGCCAGGGTGCGCACGGTGGTGCCGTTGACCGTGGTCGGCACCGAGTAGGCCGACAGGCCCTGGAAGTCGACACGGCGGGCGCCGGAAACGGTGCCGACGCCGATACCGGCCTTGCCGGCCGAGTGCGGGCCACCGTTGACCTGGGAATCGCCGACGGCCACATACAGCTCGGCGTCGGTCACCGGGCTGGCGGCACCGACGATATCGGCAGCCTGCGCGGCACCGGCCAGGGCAAAGGTGACTGCAACGGCAAGCACCGAACGGGAGATCATCTTCATGGTATTGCTCCTTGGGTTGTGGGAACTACGGGTGAAACACTTGAACGCGGAAGGTCAGAAGCGCGCGGTGACGCCGAGCTTGATCGTGCGGCCCGGCGCCGGCAGCGTGGAGCGGGTGGCCGGGTCGACGTAGTAGCGGTTGCCGATGTTGCTGCCGACCAGCTCCACGCTGGCGTGCTCGGTGAAGCGCCAGCGCGCATAGGCATCGACGGTGGTGATGTTGCCCCAGGTGAACGGCACGTTCTGCCAGAGCAGGCTGCTGCCGCCGGCCAGCAGTCGGTCGCGGTAGGCCTGCAGGTCCGGGTTGTCGTGGCGCCGGTAGTGCACGATGCGGCTGCCCAGCTCCAACCGCTCATCGAACAGGCGGGTGCCCAGCGACAGGTTCACCGACAGTTTCGGAATGGCCTGGGTCAGCAGGTAGCCACCGACGAAACCATCCTGCACGCAGTTCGGAACCAGTCCACGGTTGGCATCGAGCAGCACCGCGGTGCTTTCGTCGCACACTTCATTTTCCAGCGTGCGCGCGATGCCCAGGTCGGTGAAATAGCGGCGGTTGTCGAAGCGCGCCTGCAGCTCGATGCCGCGGATGGTCTGCTTGTCGATGTTGTCGAACAGGAAGTACGCATCACGCTCGATCACATCGCGGGTCTTGTGCACGTAGTAGGACAGCTTGACGTCGGCGTCGGCGGTGTTGCCGAAGAGTGCGGACAGGTTGTGCACGTAGGCCAGCTCGTAGTTGTAGGCGTGTTCCGGCTTGAGCGCATGCAGCGGGTTGAGACTGCTGGAGAAGGCGATGGTGCTTTCGAACATGCTCGGGAAGCGCACCGCCTCGCTGTAGCGCAGGTAGACACGTGCGGCCGGCGACAGGTTTACCGTAGCCGAGAAGCTGGGCAGCCAGGCATGGTCACGAAGGCGTTCGTTGCGCCCGTCCACCGGTCGCGACTGCAGGGTGCTGCCGATGCTGCAGACCAGGTCGCTGCCCGCGTAGAGCGGCAACGCACCGGGAATGCCCGCCACCTGGCCATTGAGGCAGGGGTTGGTGGCACGGCTGTAGTTGCCATCGGCATCGGGCTGCCAGGCGATGCGGTGCTCCACCGCCTGGGGGGTTTCGTAGTAGGCCAGCAGGCCACGCAGCGAATCATCGACGAACCAGCCCATGCCGATGCTTTCCCAGAACTCGCGCTCGGATTCCAGCGCATCGATCTGCGCCTGCAGGCTGGCCGGGCGTTCGGGCAGCTCGTTGGTCCGGTAGGTTGCTTCCTTGCTGCCCACGCCCTTGGTCAGCAGCTCCGGATGCGCCTGCAGGAAGTCGTCGAACGCCCAGTAGCGGCTGTAGCGCACTCCCGCATTGAGGGTGAGGAACTCGAACGGGCGCCATTCCAGGTTGAGGTAGCCCTCGCCTTCCTGGCGGCGGCCGGCACGCGGGAACATGCGCCAACCATCGGAAGGACCGAAGTACGGGTCACGCGAGCCTAGCTTTTCGTACTGCCAGTTGCCGCCCACGGTCAGATCCAGGGTGGAATGCAGGGCGAAACGGTTGCTCAGGGTCAGGCCGGTGCGGTCGTTGCGCGCATTGGCAAGCGCGGTGTTGCGCAGGATCGGGCTGGCGTCCGGGTTCCAGGCCGGGTTGCCCGGCGCGAAGTTCGGAAAACCGCCTGCGGTGTAGGTGTCGCTGTCGGTCTCGGTGCGCCACAGGTTGGCGTACAGGTCCAGCCAACGGCTGCCGGCTGGCTGGAAGCGGTATTCCAGGTTCCAGGCATCGGAGGCGACGCGGCTGAGCGGCCACTGGATGCGGCCGTAGTCCGGCGCCGACAGGATGCGCGAGGGCATGATCTCGCCATAGTGCGACAGCGTTCGCCGCCATGTGGCCTTCAGCTGCTGGTCGTCGTTGATCTGCCAAGTGCCCTTGAGCAGCCACGATTCCTGTTCGCTGGAAGTGTTGGGCACCTCATCACCGGGCTTGAAGTAGCGCGCCAACGTGGTGATGTAGTCGATGCCCTGGTACTCGTACTGCTCGCGCGGGTCCTGGTCGTAGTAGGCGCTACCCTTGCTGCCGGAGAAGTAGTTGCCACGCTTGCGCCAGGCATAGGCCGCCATCAGGTCGACGGTGTCGCCACGGTAGCCGAGCGCCAGGCGCCAGGCCTGGTCCTCACCGTCGAAGGGACTGTTGCCACTGCGCGACTTCACCGGCACCACCAGGGTGCGGTCGTCATAGGGCGAGGCCGGCGAGCCCTGCGGGAAGCCGGATACCGTGCGGTAGTCTTCGCCGGTGTGCAGGCGTGGCAGGCGCGGCGCCACTGCATTGCTGCTGCCTTCGATCTTCAGCTCCCCGCCGAAGCGCTCGCCGGCGGCCACGATGTCATCGACATCGATGGTCTTGATCACCAGCGCACCGCCGATCCCGCTGTGCACATCGCGCACCAGCCCTGGCCCCTTGATGACCTGGATGCCACCAATCAGGTTGGGATCGATGTAGTTGCGGTTGCTGACCCCGTTGTAGCCGCGCCAGACGGTGAGCGCCTGTTCGCCACCATCGATGCTGACCGGCACCCGCCCCGGCCCCTGGATGCCACGGATGTTGATGTCCAGCGCGCCGCTGTTGCGTGCGTCGCCACTGAACACACCGACCAGATCCTTGACCACGTCGGCCGGATTGGAGCCGCGATAGCGCTCCACCCGGTCACGCCCCGAGTACGCCGTGGTCAGGTCGAGCGCGAACACATCATCGTAGCCACGCCGATCGCGGGCCTCGCCCCCCTCCGCTTGCAGGCGACCGGCCACGTCCAGTGTGTCGGTCACCCGCACCCCCTCCCCCTCGGTTGCCTCCGCAGCCGCGCGCAGGCTCCAGGTGCCATCGATGCCGCGCTGCGCGCGCACCCCGCTGCCGCGCAGCAGCTGCTGCAGGGCCTGCATCTGGCTGTACTCGCCGTTCACCGCGCTGGAGCGGCGGCCTTCCACCAGATCGCTGCGGAACACCACCTGCACGTCGGCCTGGCGACCGAACGCCCGCACCGCGTCGGCCAAGGGTTGATCCGGAATGGCGTACGTGCGCAACGGCGCGACGACCGCCGGTTGCGCCTGCGCGCTCGGCACCCAGGCCATCGGCAGCAGTGCGGTGGAGATGGCCAGGGCCAGAACGGTGGCGCGACGGTGACAGGCAGATGCCGTAGACGGCATGGACAGGAACTCCTCAAGCGGGGCGGAACCACGGGCAGATCCGCTGCCGGCGGTGGGTCTGGCTTGAGGAGAAACGGTGTTTCGCTCTGGCTATACCTATATAGACAGCGGGGTGTGGCGGCTGCCCACGGTTTTTTCATGTTTTTTCATGCGGCCGATTCGTCCACGCTCCGCCCCAATCACCACAGCACCATGGCACCGCCTGGCAGGCGCTGCACACGCAGGCCGGCCTGCGCGGCCACGGCATCGATGGCGGTCTCCGGCTGCTGCACATGGAACAGGCCGCTGACCCGCACCTGCGCACCCTGCCCGCCCAACACCCACACCGGTGCACGGCGATAACGCGCCAGATCGGCGATGGCCAGCGCGGCAGGGCGATCATCGATGGCCAGTTCGCCACGGCGCCAGGGCGCGATGTCCTCCGGCACACGCTGCTGCACCGGCAGCAGCCAACGGCCGTCACGGAACGTCCGCGCCTGCCCGGCGTGCAGGCGCTGAGCGCTGCCGTCGCCCGGACGCACCTCGACCACGCCTTCGCTGACCTCGGTACTGACGCTGTGGCCGTGCAGGGACACGCTGAACGCCGTGCCGATATCGTGGACCTGGCCGCCACCGGCCTCGACCCGGAACGGCCGCGATTCATGCGCCACCTGGAACCAGGCCTGGCCGCGCAGCAGGCGCAGGCGGCGCTGCCCACCGTCGAAGTCCAGCGCCAGCGCGGTGCCCGCATCCAGCACGGCGGTACTGCCGTCATCCAGCTGCACCACACGTGGGGCGTCGCTGCTGCGCAGGTCACTGCGCGCCAGCAACAACGCGTGCGGTGCCGCTGCGACCATCAGGACCACCGCAGCCGCGCTGGCCAGCAGCCAGGGCAGCCGACGACGCGACGCGATCGCGCGCAGGCCCCGGTCATCGGCAGTCAGCGCCGGCAGCGCCGCCAGCACATCGGGCCCGGCGGCATCGAGCCGCTGCCAGAACGCCTGTTGCTGGCGCCAGGCCTGTGCATGCTGTGGATCAGCCTGCAGCCAGCGCTGCAGGGCTCGTTGCTGGCGATCGGGCAGCGGGCCTGCACTGCACCGTATCACCCAGCGCAACGCCTGCCTGGCCTGACGCGGCGAGGGTTCGGACGTGATCATGGTTGTGGCCTGCCGCACCACGAACGGGTGCGCCTTCCTGTTGTGACAACGGCGGGGGCCATCTGCCCACGGCAATCTTGGTTCATGGGCGTGCTCCCTGCTGGTGCTGCTGGATCAGCAGCGCCGCGCGCAGCACGTACTTGCCGACCACGCTCTTGGAAATGCCCAGGCGGGCGGCGATCTCGCGCTCGCTCAGGCCCAGGTAACGGTTGAGCACGAAGCACTCGCGCACCTGCGCCGGCAAGGCAAGGATGGTCCGGGTGATCTCGCGCAGCTGGGCCTGGTCCAGCGCGTGGGCTTCGCCATCGTGGCCGGCATCGGCCATGTCAACGGCGTACTCGGCCATCGCACGCCGCTCGCGGGCGTCGGCCTGGCTGCGGTTGAGCGCGTGGTGGTAGGCCATCCGGTACAGGTAGCCGCGCGGCTCCAGGATCGGCGGATCGCCGGGCACGCTGCTGGCCTTCAGGTACAGGTTCTGCAGGGTGTCCTCGGTACTGGCCGGGTCGAGGTAGCGTGCGATGAAGCGTGACAACGCACGGCGCTCGCGGATCAGCAGTTCGACCAGCGCCAGGGCATTGGGAGACATAGGTGCCAAGGCCGGACCGGGGAATGATGGGCGTGATGGCGACGGTCCGGAGGTGGATTGTGGGCCGCGCGGCCGCAGGCGGCAAGCAACGCCTTGTAGAGCCGAGCCCATGCTCGGCTGTTGTACGCCAACGGCAGCCGAGCATGGCTCGGCTCTACAGTGGATCCACGCCACGCATGGATGGGGGCCTACGGCTCGTCCAACGCTTCGAAACGCTCGACGAGTCAATCGGTCAACGCGCCACTGGCTGCACGGCCGGCATCCAGTTCTCGTACGATCGTACCGAGTGAGCGCCGTCGAGCACGGCTCGACGCTACAGACAGAAGGAGACCCCGATGGCTTACGCACGCGTTGTTTCGACCGCCGACAATTACCTGCACCACATCAGCAATGGCAGCTTCGATGTGGACGCGGACGAGCCCGCCTCACTGGGCGGCCAGGGCAAGGGCTTCGCGCCCTTTGATCTGTACCTGGCTTCGCTGGCGGCCTGTACGGCCATCACCCTGCGCATGTACGCACAGCGCAAGGGCTGGGACCTTGGCGAGTTCCATGCCGAACTGCGCTCGGAGCGCGACGCCGACGGACGCTTCCACGTGCACCGCGTGCTGCACGCCAGCGCCGAACTGAGCGATGCGCAATGGCAGCGCTTGCTGGAGGTGGTGGAGAAGACGCCGGTGACGCTGGTGATGCGTGAGGGTGCGCGCATCACCAGTGAGCGCGGGGCGACCGCGTAGCCCCATCCACGCATGGCGTGGATCCACTGTAGAGCCGAGCCCATGCTCGGCTCCGCAGCATGCCGCCGGGCATGGGCTCGGCTCTACAGGCCGCTCAGCGCCGTGAGTGCAGCACGGTGCGCTGGCGCATGGCGTTGAATTCCTGTTCCACCTGCTGGATGTCCTCGGCCTGGAAGCCGGCCGCATCCAGCAGCTGATCGGCCGCCGCAGCTGCCAGCGGATCGTCGTCACGCTGGCGCCAGCAGCGCGCCGGCAGGAAATAGCCCACTTCGCTGCGCCCGCGCATGATCACCACCGGCCGGCCCGCATACAGCAGGAACTCCGCCAGGTGCTGGCGCAGGCCCTCCACCGAGACGTAGGCCGGGCCGATGCCCAGCGACTGGCTGGACGGCTCGGGACTCTCGAACAGTTTGCGACGGCTCATCCACTCCTCCTTTTGAACAACGCGTGGTCTCCTCTCCTTAGACGGGCGCATCGCTGCGCCCCCGCCACGTGCCACGTGACCGCCATCACGCCCGCTGTCTAGAACCCGGTGTTGAACTCCAGCTGGAAAACATCGATCGACAGCGGCGCACCGGACACCTCCTTGGCCGCCATCCACTTGCCGCTGATCCAGCTGCGCGCATCCAGCGCGTAAGCGCCGCCCACGTAGTAGCCGCGCGCATTGGTGCCACCCAGGTGGAAGTTCGGATCGTTGTAGGCATCGGGCAGCGCGTCGGCCTCGATCCGCTTGTAACCCAGCAGCGCCTGCCACTGGCCCTTCTCCCTCAACTCGGTGGCGCCGAAGGTGGCCTGCAGCATCCACGCGGTATCGCCACTGCGGAAGGTATCGATACTGGCGGCACCGCCGGCACCGTAGTTGTTGACGATGCCATTGTTGGCGCGGTTGAACATCGCCTGCTTGTCGTAGGCAAGATTGCGGATATAGTCGCCGTCCAGGCGCAGTCCGACGCCCTGCGCCAGCTGCGTATCCCAGCGCAGGTTCAGCGTGGCCAGGCGGAATGCCGACGCCAGACCGACGTACTGCGGGGTGGGCGTGTTGGCCGGATCCAGTGGGTTGCGCGCGATGTCGCGGATCAGCATCAGGGTGTTGCCCTTCTGCATGAACGCCGGTCGCGACCAGTCGGTATCGCAGCCGTCGGCGCCGGCATACAGCAGGCACGGTGAGGACAGCCGGCCGCTGATGTTCTTGAAATCGTAGTAGCCGACTGCGGCGCGCAGGGCATTGTCTTCATTGAAGCGCCAGTTCACGCCCACCTGCGCGCCCGACAGCCACTTGTTCTCGTTGGGTGTCTTCACCTGGTTGCGGTTCGGCGCATTGTCGGAGGTGTACTCCAGCGGGACCACCGCAAGATTGCCGAACACATCGAGATCACCGCCGTCGAAGTCGTACTTCAGGTTGGCGGCCAGCCCATCGAAGTTCAGATCGTTGGAGAACAGCGTGTCGCTGGTCCAGAACGGGTTGCCGAAGCGACCACCCCGCACCGTCACCCAGTCGGTCGGGCTGTAGGCCAGCCACGCCTGGTCCAGCCACACGTCCTTCTTGCTCAGGCCGCCGCCCAGCTGTTCGGTGGTCGATACCGGGCCGTTGCTGCTGCCGCTGGCCAGGCGTACGCCGGCGGTGGTGTGCTGGCCGATGGTCGCCTCGATACCCAGGCGGGCGCGGATGCGCCACAGGTTGCGGCGGTCCTGGCGGGTGTTGAGCAGCGGCGGCAGCTGCAGGTTGGTGTTGGTGTTGGTATCGAAGCCGCTGCCGGAGTTGATCGCCGCCCAGTTGCTCACGATGTCGCTGTTGCGCTCGGAGTAGAACCGCGATTCGCTGCGCACGCGCATGTCACCGGTAACCTTGATCCGCTTGGTCCACTCGGCCACCTCGTTGGGTGCTGCCCAGCCTTCCGACTTCGCCTGGGCCATCACCTCCTGGCGCACTTCATCGCGGATGCCATCGCGCACGCTCTGCGGCACATAGGGCACGCGTACATCGCCGGCCTCCAGCGCCACGCCGCCGCTGGCGGGGGCTCCACTGGTGGCTGCAGTGCGTTGTGCCGCAGCGGCTTCAGCCTCAGCCTGCACCAGCAGTGCCTGGCCGTCTTCCGGCTTCAGCGCACCGCTGGCGATCAGCCCCTTGATCAGCTTGACCATGGTGGTCTCGGCGGCCATCGCACCAGCCGGGGCGGCCAGGCTGAGCAGCACGGCGCAGCACAGCAGCGCCCGTCGGGCCGGCCGCGGGCGGCGGGAGTCGGTACGTGCGCGGTGGTGGTCGTTCATCACGGTTCTCATCGAAAGAAGGGAAATCACGGAAGTCGGGAATCAGGCGCCGGGACGGCGGCCCTGGATCAGCACGCGTGCGGGGAAATCGAGCGAGGGCGGCGGCGCCTGGTCGACCTTGCCGATGCGGCGCAGGGCGTCGAGCACGGCCGCGTCGGCCTCCTCGTTGCCACTGCCGCGCACCAGCTCGACCTTTTCCAGGCGGCCGTCCGCGCCCAACCAGACATTCACCTGCAGCTGGAACGCCAGCCGCTTGACCTTGTCGTCGCGCGAGATCGCCTGCTGCATGAGGTAACCGAGGTAGCGACCATAGGTGGCATTGCCGGCGCCACCGCGGCCGACGCCGGATGAACCGCCGCCACTGCCGGACTGGATGCCGAAGTTGTCACCGCCGGCCTGCGCGTCGGCGTTCATCGTCACCGGGTCGGCGTTGTCCGGCGTCGGCGTGGGCTCTTCAGCCGGCGTCGGCTGATCCAGCGGTTCCGGCTCGGGCATCGTTTCTTCCGGCGGTGTCTCCGGTTCCGGCGGCCTCTCCGGCGGCGGCGGTGGCGGCGGAGGGGGTGGCGGCAGCGCCAGCATTGGCGGCTGCACCACTGGCCGGCGCGTGCTGGCGGTGTCCTTGAACAGCAGCCACCACACCGCGATGCCAAGCACCAGCAACGCGACCAGCACCAGCGCGACGGTCACCAGCAGCTGGCGACCGCGCATGCCGGGCTCTGGCCGAGGGGGTTGATGGGCGGTCATGCCTCAGCCCTGTGCCTTGCCGGTGACCAGGCCGACCTGGGCCAGCTCCAGCCGGCGCAGCAGGTCCAGCACCTCGACCACGCGGGCGTACTGCACCTGTGCATCGCCGCGCACGATCACCGGAAAATCCGGCGCGGTCGCGCGCTCGGTGCGCAGGCGGTCCTCCAGCTCGGCCATCGTCACCGGGTACGCATCCAGAAACACCTGGCCGCTGGGGTCGATGGTGATCGCCTTGGTCTTGGGCTTCTCCAGTGCCACGCTGTTGCTGGCCTTCGGCAGGTT
Source organism: Stenotrophomonas sp. CS3K5 (assembly GCF_059515225.1). Classification (NCBI taxonomy): domain Bacteria; kingdom Pseudomonadati; phylum Pseudomonadota; class Gammaproteobacteria; order Lysobacterales; family Lysobacteraceae; genus Stenotrophomonas; species Stenotrophomonas sp. CS3K5. The sequence continues at coordinate 209,778 of NZ_JCAKRX010000002.1, read as the reverse complement.
CACCTCGATGCCGGGAATGGAGGCGTTGCTGGTCAGGATGAAGATCACCAGCACCACCAGCAGCACATCGACGAAGGGCGTCACGTTGATGCCCTTCTCGCGCTTCTTGATGCCGAACTTCGCCTTCTGGCCCATGGCGCGCCCCTCAGCCCTGGACCGCGGCGGGGCCGCGCCCGTCCTGCTCTTCGGCCAGGCGTGCGGCGAACTCATCGATGAACACCGCCATATCGGCGCCGATCGCCTCGGCGCGTGCGCCCAGATAGTTGTAGCCGAACAGTGCCGGGATCGCGACACCGAGGCCGGCCGCCGTACACAGCAGCGCCGCGGCCATGCCCGGTGCCACCGAGTTGATGTCCACCGCGCCGGCCATCGCCGCCACCACGAACACCAGCATGATGCCGATCACGGTACCGAACAGGCCCACGTACGGCGCACCTTCGATGGTGGTCGACAGCCAGTTCATGCGGCGGGCCATCGCTTCCTGCTCGCGCACCATCACCGCATCCATCGAGGCGCGGATCGCGGCGATGGTGGCCCCACTGAGGTAGCCACTGTTGCCGTCGCGCTGATGGCGCTGCTGCATCTCATCAATGGCCACCTGGTAGATGCGCCACAGCGAACCGTCGTGCATCGCAGTGGGCGCCTTGCCCTGGCGATCCATGTCGGACAGGGTGCGCAGCGGCACGCCGGACAGCTTGCCAAAGCTCTCGGTGAACACCGCATTGGCCTTGCTGGTGCGGCCGAAGTGGCGGCTCTTGGCGATCATGATCGCCCACGACAGCAACATCATCAGGCCAAGGATGGCGACCACCACCCAGGCATCGAACGGCATCGCCTTGAGGATGAAGGCGAAGTGGCTCTGTCCGGCCGACTGTTCGTCGGCGCCGTAGCTGATCAGGCGCGAATCGGCCCCCTGCGCGGTGGCATCGGCCAGCAGCAATGCTGCCGGACGCGCGACCCGCGAGATGCGCAGCTCATCCAGCGCGCCTTCGAAGTTGGCCAGTGGCTGCGTCGCGCCGGGCGCGTCGGCACCCAGCACCGGGGCGGTGGACAGCGCCGGAAGATCACCACTGAGCTGCGCCACCACGCGACCGTTGAGATACAGCTGCACGGCGCCCTTCTCTGCGGTGATGGCCACGTGCGCCCACTGCCCTTCCGGAATCGGTTGCGCCGGCGTGCTGCGCTGGCCATTGAGCTGCACGAACGGCACCCGGTTGTCGAGGCCCAGCACCAGCTCGGACGCGCCGTCACGGCGGGCGTAGATGGCTTGTGCAGCGTTGTTGCTGCCCGGCTTGATCCAGGCCGAGACGGTCAGCGGTGCGCCCGCCTCCTGTGCCAGCGAGGCGCTGGCCGGCAGCGGCAGCGGCCCGGTGCCCAGCTGCACGCCACGGCCGATCACCGAACCTTCCGCCGGCGGCGCCACCGCACCGGCATTGTTGCCGTAGGCGGTGGTATCGCGCGCCGGGGCATTGGCCTCGGCAAAGTGGTAGACCAGCGTGTAATCCGGGTCGAACACCTGCTGGCCGTTGCCGCTGGCCGGGGCCTTTTCGTTGCCGTAGTACATCCAGATCGTCTGCGGCACGGTGGCGCTCAGCGCCGGCACGTCCACCCAGACCAGGGCAAGGCCCAGCGTGGGATCGAACTGCTCAATCTGGTGGGCCAGCACGGTGCGGCCATCGCCCGAGACGAAACGCAGGTCGTTGCCCGCATCCTGGGTGCCGTCGAAACCGAAGTTGCCGGTATGCAGGCGCAGCAGCAGCGGCGTGCGGCCCGGGTCACCGGCCAGGCCCGCGCCCTGCGGGCCAGCGTCGACGGTGATCGGCTTGCGGTACTTCCATTCGGCCTGCCACCAGTTGGCATCGGCCGCTGTGGCGGGCAACGCGACCAGCGCGGCCAGCAGCAGCAATACTCGGGAAAGCAAACGGTCCATGCGAAGGGTCTCCGGAGAACGCATGTTCAAGGAAAGGGTCAGTAGCTGGTGCTGATATTGAAATGCAGGCGCGGGTCGTCCTTGCGCGTGACCGGGCCATCGGCGTAGGGCCAGGCGTAGTCCAGGCGCAGTTGCAGGTGCTCGCCCAGGCGCAGCTGCGCGCCCAGGCCGACCGAGGCCAGGTTGTACTTGTCACGCTGCTCGGGCAGCGGCTGACGCAGGCGCAGGTACGCCGCATCAGCAAAGCTGTAGACGCGCAGATCGGTGCCGCTCCACAGCGACCACGCCGGGGTGCGCCATTCCAGGCTGGCCAAGCCGCCGTAGTCGCCGATCGCCTCGGCCGACAGGTAACCGCGCACGGTGTACATGCCGCCGGCGGCGAACTGTTCGGCCGACACCAGCGGCGCGTCGGTCACCTGCAACGAGCCGCGCGCGTACCACTGCCAGTCACTGCCGAAGGTGTGGGTGTTGGCCACATCGGCCTTGAACGCCACGAAGCTCGGGTCGGCCCAGTAGCGCTTCTGGCCGAACGCGGTGGCATCGCTGCCATAGCCGAACAGGCGCCGGGTGCCGGCCACCAGCTGGGTATTGATGCTCAGCTGATCGTGCTCGCCCTGGCGCACACCGACGAAGCCCAGGGTGACCGGGGCGTACTTCAACGGCGTCTTCAGGCTGTCCTTGCCCATCTGCGTATCTTCTTCGGTGTCCTTGAAATCCACACCGAGGCTGAGCTGGCGCCACCACTGGCTGCTGCCGGCCAGGCGGTAGTTGAGCTTGAGGCCGATCGAATGGCCGTTGCCGATCACATTGGTGCCGGTGCCGGTACCGACCTGGCCGCCTGCATTGAGCACGCGGCTGTCGGACTTATAGCCGGACGCCTCCAGGCTCCACGGCGTGCCCTCGAACGGCATCGTGTATGACGCCGAGAACACCTTGGCCTGCGTGGTATCTTCCGGCGCCATGTAGACGCTCACGCTGGCACTGTGGCCGCGCTTCCACAGATTGTCGTAGGCCAGCGACGCGCTCAGCCGCAGCTTCTCGGTGTCGGCGCTGTGGTCGTTGTTGAGGGCCGCACTGGCGCGCCACGGCGACTTCTCCTCCACCTGCAGATCCACGTCCATCGTGCCCGGCACCTGGCCCTCGCGCACCAGCGGCATCACCTGGCGGCGTCCGCCTTCGTTCAACGCGGTCAGTTCCTTCTGCGCCTGGTCGAAATCCGGCACCTTGCCCTCGGCCAGCGCAGGCACGCGCTCGCGGATGCGGTCGGGGGACTCATGCTTCGTGCCCACCACGCGCAGCTGGCCGATCGGGGTCTGCTGCACTTTCAGCAGTACCACGCCGCCACTGACCTGCTGTTCCGGCAGCTCGACCTGGACCGACTGGTAGCCGGCCTGCTGGTACAAGGCGTTCACCGCATCGCGCGCCTTCTCGACATCGGCCAGCGTCTTGCCAGGGCCCAGGAACGGCTCCACCGCGCGTTCGATCTGGCGTGGGTCGAGTACCGTGTTGCCACGCACGATGTACTCGTTGATGTTGACGCTGGGCGCCGGCGCCACGTCCTGCGCAAGCAGTGGCAGCGGCAACGCGGCCAGGGCCAGTACCAGCGGATGCAGGCGCAGCGTGAGGCGGTCGGCTCGGCACGGAACAGGAGTCATCGAAGGCATCGCGTCGTATCGAAGGGAATGGCCAGGGAGCGGCGCGTGGGTCTACCAACAGGACGTGTACGCCGCGTCAAAGCCGCCAACAGTTTTGTGACAGCACTGTCATCTTTTGACAGCGCCGAAACGCCTGCCGGCGGACCCTGCCTTCGCCACACGTCTTCATTGCAGAACGTCAATTGCTGCGGGAGATTCGAGATGCGTGAATCGTTGATGGCGTGCCTGCGCGCCGCCCTCTCCCTTGCTCTGCTGCTGTCGCTGCCGTCGGCTCGCGCCGATGAGACGAAGAAGCAGGAAGACGCCGCGCCCTGCATCGAAGTGCAGGTCAACGGCGAGCGCGTCCCGGCGTGGGAGTGCCTGCAACGCAAGCTGGCCCCGACTGCGAACGCGGCCAAACCGGCAACGCTGCCCGAGGCCGAACGCGTGATGCACTTACCGGGAAACCAGCGCATGCAGTACAACCTGGAAGGCACGCGGCAGCGCATGGGCGATGCCTTTGGTCGCTCGGTAGTGCCGCAGCGACCTGCGCGCTGAACCATCGCTCGGCAGGAGTCTGTAGCGTCGAGCCATGCTCGACTGTTCTCGCAGACGCAGCCGAGCGTGGACCCGGCTCTACCGTGCGGCCGGCACGATGCCATCGGTCGGCATCGGGGGCAGCCCAGGCACCGGTAGACTGCGTGACTGCCCGGCCTGTGTCAGTTCCACGTTACTGGCGCTGACGCTGGCCAGCACCGTAGACGGGCCCAGCCGTTGCCCAGGCGCGTAGGCCTCGGCGGGCCGGCCATCCACCGAAAGCAGCGCCAGCGGCGCGTGGTCGCCGGCCATTACGCCCAGCACGACAACGTCGGTCTGCACCGCGCCCGGTGAAAGCAGCCGCACCAGCGGCATGCTTGCAGCCGCATCGAAGGCGGGCCGTGCGGGAGGCCCGGCGTGCGCTTCGCTGGCGGCGGCGGCCGCTACCGGCGCGGCCAGGGTCACGCCCCAATAGACCACCACCGCCAGCAGCAGCGTGGCTGCCAACAGGGTCAACACCCGATTACGATCCCAGCGCTTGCCATCCATGTTCCGCACCGTCGCCACCTTCGTGTATGCCCACGCTAGCAGCTGCCGCTGACGCTTTTGTTTCATCATGGGCGCGTACGCTGCCAAGCGTCGGCAAGGACAGGAGGCGATGTCGATGCAGCGCATTCCGCGCGGCTTCACCCTGCTGGAACTGATGGTGGTGCTGGTGATCGTCGGCATCTGCACGGCCGGCATCGGCCTGGGGCTGGGCAGCCTGCTCGACCCCAGCCGCCAGCTGCGGCAGGAGGCTGAACGGCTCGCGCAGCGCCTGCAGGTGGCGCGCGACGAGGCCCGTATCGATGGCAGGGCCCTGCGCTGGCAGGCCGATGCCTCCGGCTATCGATTCAGCCGCCGCGATGGCTTCCGCTGGGGGGACGTGCAGCGCGACGATCTGCTGCGGCCGCAACGCTGGCAGACGGCAGGCGTCACGGTACAACCCACTACCGCCATCGAACTCAGCCCGGAATGGATCGGAGTTTCCTGGGAACTGACACTGTCGCTGGACGGCCGCAGCGTGCGTCTTCGTGATGATGGCAGCGGACAGTTGCAGGTCATGCAATGAAGCGGAATGCGGGCGGATTCACCTTGATTGAAGTACTGATCGCACTGGCGATCGTTTCGATCGCGCTGGCCGCGGTGATGCGCTCGGTGGCCGTGGCCACCGACGATCAATCACGCTTTCGTGATCGCCGCCTCGCGCTGCTGTGCGCGCAGGATCGCTGGCAGGAACTGCGCCTTTCCGGGCAGGTGCCGCAGCAGGGGCAGCAGCGCTGCGTGCAGGGGCGTGGCAGCTTCCTGGTGCTGCAGCAGCTGGGGCCGGGAGCGGACGGGCAAGCGCAGCTGGAACTGAGCGTGGTTGCCGAGGATGCGCCGGCGCAGGCGCTGGCACGGCTGCAGCTGCCGTGGACATCGCCGCCATGAGACGTCCTGCCGGCGGGTTCACCCTGATCGAGGTGATGATCGCGATCACCATCATGGGCGTACTGGCACTGATCTGCTGGCGCGCGCTGGACAGCGTGGCCAGCAGCGACCAGCGTCTGCGCCAGGCCGATGCCGAGACCACCACCGCGTTGCGGGTACTGCAGCAGTTCCAGCGCGACATCGAAATGCGCGCGGACGACGCGCTGATGAACGGCGCGGTGCGCCCTGCGGACCAGCCGCAGCGGCTGCTGCCACCTTCGCTGGCGAGCGAGCGGCATCCGGATGGCAGCTTCGCGCTGGAGATCACCCGCAGCGTGGGCAGCGACGGGCTGCGCTGGCAGCGGGTGCGCTGGTGGCGGCAGGGCAACACGTTGTGGCGGGCCAGCGGTGCAGCCACCGACCGTTATCCTCTGCCGGCACCGGAGCCTTCGAAGGGCATTGCCGTGGCGCGCGATGTACAGCGGTTCGAACTGCGTGCCTGGCAGCCCGGTGCGGGCTGGGCGGTGTTGCCGGGCCAGGCTGAGGTGTTGCCCGCCACCGGGCTGGAACTGCGGCTGGGGCTGCGCGATGGGCGTGGGCCGTTGAGCTACCGGCGGGTGTTGGCGCTGTAGGATTCTTCCCTGGCAACGCCTCCACGCATGGCGTGGATCTACCTCCCTCCTGCCGCCGGGCGCACTCCTGCACCCGGCGGCGCCCTGTCGGTGGTCCTCACCGCCGATGGCCGCTCCCTGCCCTCCGTGCCGTCCTGGCTGGGGCCGCTGCCGTTCCGTGGCGGCTGGCCCGATGCTGCGTGTTCCTGCAGGTTGGTCGCATCCACGCAGGGCGTGGATCTACCGGCGCTGCGTGCCCTCCTCGGGGTTCGCCTGCGGGAACTGGAAGGCGCTGTTGCTGTCGTAGCCGCTGCTGACCTGGGTGCCGCGCGCCGGTGGAGCAATGCTGCTTGTTCCGCCGCCAAAGCCCAGAATCTGCACGCTGATCACCGACGGCTGGTTGCGCCGCGCATCATCCTGGCTCTTGCGCATCACGTCCTGTGCGGCCTGGCTGGCGCTGTTGGCGGCCGCACTGGCCGAGGCCAGCGCGTTGACGTTCACCGTGGCCAGCACCGGCAGGCCCTTGCTTTGGCCCTGTACCTGGATGTTGGCGGCGTTGAGCACCTGCAGCGCGGCAAGGTTGATGTTGCCCGACACGCGGATGCCAGCCTCGCCTGCATCGATGGTGCCCAGCGGTGCGATCAGGTCGACGTCGCCCGGCGGCACTTCGGCAATGGGATTCAGGGTCGCGATGCCTGCACCGCTGGCCGGGGCCTGCGGCGACAGGATCACGTTGCCCCAGCCGTCATAGACGCGACGCGGTGGCGTGTACAGCAACGTGGTCTGCGAACCACGACCGGCATTGATGTCACCCTGCTCCGACCAGGCCAGGATGTCTCCGCCGAACGTTGTCATCACCCGCGACAGCCCCAGCAGAACGCTGTCCTGGCTGAACAGCCGGATGTCACCCTGCCCCTGCGTCACCAGCCCGGCACTGGCCGGTGGCACCACACCCTGCACACCGACCACGATCTGCCCGCCCGGTGCCATCAGCTCGATGTTGCCACCGGCTTCGGTACGCACGCCCGAACCGCCGTACATCACGATGTCGCCGGTACGCTGGACCGATGCGCCCGTGGCAGCCTTGTCAGGCATCAGCGTGGCGATCGCTTCGCGACCGCGCAGGTAGGAACCCGAACGCGGGCCTTCGGCATCGGTGTATTCGCGCCCACCTTCACGCAGTTCAGCGTAGTAGACCTGGCGCAGGAAGATGCGCTGCTGTTCCTTCGGCAGCCGGTCGAACGCTGCCAGGGCCTCGGCGCCCTCCACAACTGATCCGAAGCGCTGCTGCAGCCACTGCCTCAACTCCTTGTCGTAGATCTTCACCGCCTTGCCCGGCTGTGAGGCCAACGACTGCGAGGCATCGGCGAGGTTGGCCGGATCCAGGTAGCGGGTGCGCACTGCGTCGAAATCAATGCCCTGGTTGCCCGCCGTCAAGGCAATGCTTGCGCCCGGGCGCGTATCGCCCTGCACGATGCCGCCCAGGCTGACGATGCTGCCCGCCTCCTCCTGGCGCAGCTGGCGACCGGCGCTGACCTCGACATTGCCCGGGCCGGCCACCGTCAGGTTGCTGCGGATGATGTCCCGGCCTGCCTCGATCCCGCTGATATCGGTACCGCTGGTGTTGAGCGCGGTGACATCGGCGCCGATGACATCGCGGCCGGCGCGCAGCCGTACCGCCGAACCCGCCTCAAACCAGTCAAATACGGTACGCCCATCATTCTGGCCATTGCGCGAGAGCTGCCGCCTGCTGCCGCTGCCCAGCCCGATGATATCGCCGGCCACGGCATAGAACCGGCTGACCGCAGTCGGCGTAGCCGGCAACAACGCACCCAGCGCGGTATTGGGACCGAACGCGAAGTACGGCAGCACGGTGCCGGGGCTGGCCGCATTCCCATCGACGGATACATTGCTGCGCACGGTTCCGGCGTTTCCGGGACCCTGCGCGATGAAGCCGGGATCGAACGGGCCCGGGATGCGGGCATCACTGCTGGAGCGCGCGATCTGTGTCGCCCGGTTGGCAGCCAGGATCGATCCTCCCGCCAACACCTCCAGCCGCCCCGACGCCGACGGCGCCAGCAGGATGACGTCCTGGGCATCGGGCACACTGCTGCTGCGCAGATTGGCGAGATTGATGTTGCCGGAGGCCGCAATGGCGGTGAACCGGGAGGGATACAGCCAGTAGTTGAGATAGATGTCGCCATTGCTGGCGTTGCTCTCAACCACCTCCCTGGCCTGGTTGCTGCCGCTCGCATGCTGCGTGCCCACCAGGCCCGGCGAGAGATTGCCGCCGGCGGAGAACAGGTCCAGCGCGGTGCGCGGCGTCCATAGCGAGAACCAGCTTGTGCCAGACGCGCGGCTGCCATCATCCAGCACGATGGTGTTGAAATTGGCCACGGGAACCCGGCCTGGATCGGCGGCACTACCCAGCACCACGTCACCGCGCGCCTGCAACTGCGCGGTTGAGTCGCCCAGCACCAGCACCGGTCCGGCCATCGCAACCGGGCTGTCGGCCACCAGCGGATCCTTCAGGCCCAGCTGCCCATAGCTGGCCTGGACGGCACTGAGGCCACCGATGCGCGCAGCGTCGATGCGGGTATTGCCACGAACATTGGTCACCACGCCATTGACGTCCAGGTCCTGCTGATCCGATGTGCTGCCACGACTGCTGGCACGCAGGCCCGGATTCAGTGCCCCCGCGCTGCGCAGGGCCATGTCACCACCGCCGGTGACATGCAACTGGCCATCGACCACACGCCCGGTTGATCCGACCGCGACCGAAAGCGCACCCGAATGCGGCGAGATCTCGTACCCCAGCGCGTTGCCCATGCTGTCCAGCATGCCCATATGGCGGCCTGCGTCCAGGCTCAGATTGCCGCCCCCCAACGTGCCGAACCCGGTGAAGCCCACCAGGCGGGGGGTTGCGTCCAGTTCGGGCCTCACCGTGCTGTAGGTTCCGAAGTTGATCCACCAACTGGTCGGCGTCTGCACGACACCACCGGTGGTGCCCGACCCCTGCCGCCACAACCAGTTGCCCACCGCTGCGCTTGAGTGGCCAGCCTGGTCGCGCTGGACCGTGCCCGATTCCGCGCGGAAGCTCCATGTATCGCCGATGATGTCGCGCCCCGCCTCGATGCGCAGGTTGCCACCCTGGTCTGGATACCACGCCTGATAGCTGGCGAGGGCCGCGTCGTAGGCCCCGGAGGCCTGGGTCGAACCGAGCAGCACGGTGTTCTCCGGCTTCGGCGCACGCGCCGCATTGAAGCGCGGATCGCTGCCATCGCCCAGATGGGTGGGCGTACCTGCGGTGTAGACACCGAAGCCGGATTTCATGCGCACGTCCTGCGCCGCCAGCAGCGCCAGGTCTCCCTTGCCGGTACGCAACACGCTCCAGGCCGGCGAGCCCAGGCGCTTGCCGTAGGTGGTGACTTCGGTAAGCGTGCCGCCGCCGTAGCAGTAGCCGGTAACCGCACAGATATCTTCCTCGGACATGCCCATCTCGGCGCCAAGTTCCGATGCAGGCCTGCCGACCCAGGACTCGTCGCCCCACCACATCAGTGAACCCTCCTTGTCCACCAGGCGTGGCGCCGCGCCGCAGAACGGCCCCAGTTCGCAGATGTCACCTTCGGCGACACCGAGCATTTCCGCCGCCTCCCGCGGCGACTTGCCGACCAGACTGTCGTCTCCCCACCAGAACAGCGAACCTTCCAGGTTGACGACACGATCGCCTTTCCATTCCGTCGTGGTGGTCACCGTACCGATGGTGCTGTAGTGGCTGTCGGCGAGCACGATGCTGCCGTCACTGCCCCAGCGGCGCGTGCGCGGATCGGCAGACGCCGTATCTGCACCGGCCACCGCGGTCAGGTCCCATGACGTGGTCCCTTCGGGCAGCATCGCGGCCAACGCCCAATTGCGCCCCTGTCGGCCGCTGGCGTCGGCCACCCGCAGCTTCACCGGAGCGTCGCCAGCCAGTTCCACCTTGGTCATCGAGGGGATGATGGCACCGGCATGCAGATCCAGTGCGCCAGAAAGCTTCATTGCAATGGGCAGTGCGACACCGGCCGGCCACACCTGTGCGGCCACCGGCGCCGGCGTGCGCAGGCGGAAGCCGGCACCCAGCTGTGCGCCTGCCTGCAGGGTAAGCGCCTGGGCCAGCACGGTGCCTGCTGCCAGCACCTGGCCGCCATCGGTGGTCACCGCCGCTCCCAGCACACTGCCGGCGGGCAGCGTGAGCTCTGCCGACAGCGTCATGGCCGCCGGCAGCACCGTACCGGACGGCAAGGTCAGCGCCTGGAACGGCAGCGCGTAATTCAGTGTCGCTCCGGCGCGGAACTCGGTGCCACTCTGAAGCTTGACCCCCTCGCCGGGCACGATCAGATCGCCGCCAAATGCGGTGTTCGGCGAGCCTGCGCTGCGCCCTTCCAGCAGCATCCAGCCGTCTTCATCCGGGTTGGCAGGCGGCGGCGCGAATCCGTCGTTGATGCTGCCATAGACGTTGATATCGCCCTCGGCACGCAGCACCAGCGCTGCCGACTCGCCGAATCCACGGCGTGCAGGATTGAGACGGTTCGACTGCGGTCCGTAGCGGTAGCCGGACAGATCGATATCGCCGGCCACCACCAGGTCACCACGCGGATTGTCGCTGCTGCTCCGCGCCACCAGCTGCACACCGGGGCGCAGGCGGTAGCTGCCCAGGGCGGCGGTGCGCTGCTGCAATCCGGTATTGGCCAGCGCGGCGTTCATCCACAGGCTGTTGTCCGGGTCCACCACCGTATCCAGCCATTGCTGGTTGATCACCTGCGGACGATGGCCGTGCACATCTGGAGCGCTGGCCAGCGGCGCCGAATCGTAGCTGCGGAAGGCGTTGACCTGGAGGTCGCCGGCACCGGCAATGCGGATGCCGCTGGCCACCTCGATCGCTGCATCGTTGCTGCCCACGCGGGGCACGTTGAGCTTGACGCTGCCGCGTGCGCGGCCGTCGTTCCGGCCCGGGCCGCTACCGGTGGCCACCGAAGTGCCGGCGCGCAGGTCCATCGAGGCCGCCGCACCCAGCTGCAGGCTGCCGTTGGCCGAGGTCAGTTCGATCATGGCCCGGTTCGGGCTGTCGATGATCTTGCCGTAGCTGTCCACGCGCAGGCCGCTGCCATGCGCATCCAACGTGCCATCGATACGCAGCACATCGCGGGCCGACAGGCGGATGCTGCCGACCTGTTCGCCACTGGCATCGATGCGGCCCGAGACCTGCAGGCTGCCGCCATCGACGCTGATATCGACATTGCGGGCTTTCACCTCATCGCCGATCAGCAGGTCGCCTTCACGCAACTGGAAGGTCCGGCCACCGGTGATGCCACCGGCGGTAAGCCGAGTGTTCAGGCCGGAGAAGTCCTGCAACTGGCGTGCACGCAGCACCAGCTCGCCACCGTCGTAGGGCACTTCGGTGCCACCGGCGTCGTAGCGGCCGCTGGCGCCGCCCAGCAGGATCCCGGCCAGATCGACGCGGCCGCCCTGCGGGCCCAGCGCAGCGACAGTCAGGCGGCCGCCGCGGTTGTTGCGGGCGGACAGGTCGATACGCGACCCGGCGTCGGCAACGATGTCACCTTCGCGGCTCGTCAGCGCCACGTCGCCGCCCCAGCTGTACTTGTCCACATCGAACAGGGTGACCTTGCGTCCGGCCATGTCCAGCACCGCGTTGCTGCCAAGCGCCACGTCCTGGCGGGCATTGGCTTCGAACCGGCCGGACGCCAGCGCCACCCGGCTGTCGATGCCGATCCGTTCGGCCGTTATCGACAACTCCGCACCCAACGCATCGCTGCCCGCGGTCGCCGCAGCACCGCGCAGCTGCACCGTTCCGCCATTGCGGATGGCCAGCTGCGCACCCGCGTTGCCGGTCAGCAGCGGGGTGACGATATCCAGCGCGCCGCCGCTGAACTGCCAGCCGCTGCCTGCCACGTAGTCGCCCTGGCGCTGGAAGACGTCCAGGCTGCCCTTGCCGGAGAACAGCATGCGATCCGACGCCGCCAGCGTAACGCCGGCGAAGCCGAGCACCTGGCGATCTGCGGCCACCGACGAGCTGGGCCGGGTGAAGGGCGCACGCCCCAGCTCCAGCACCCGCGTACTGATCTCCAGCTGTCCTTGGCCAAGCCGCCCCACCATCGCCTCGCCGGCCGGTTGGGTCTGCTCACCGCCGGCCAATGCGGTGCCGGCCAGCGTACCGTCCCAGACCAGCGTATCGGCGAAGATGCGCGCGCGATCGGTAGCGCTGCCGTAACCGTGGATGGCCGGTGCGCCCAGCACCAGGCTGCGCAGGCTGCTGCGACCGGTTGCGCCCTCACGGGTGTCCAGGTCCACGCTGCCGAAGACGTTGATGGCATCGCGCGCAGTCAGGCTGAGCGCCTCCAGCGCCGGCGCGCCGGTGGCGGTGTTTCCGCGCAGCAACCGCTGCAGCACCTCCTGGTTCATGGTCATGCCAGCCGGCAGGCCACCGGCCGCCGTTGCCGCCGCAATGGCTTCGGCGCTGCCGAGATTGAGGGCCGACATGCCCAGGCCGAGCTGGCGCGTGCCATAGCTCACCGCGTCGCCAATGTTCAAGGCGCCGTCGGTGACCACATTGATGCTGCCTGCCGACAGCAACCGGGTCTGGCCATTGCAGCCCACCACGCATCCGCCGATGTCGATCGCCACCGGACCGGCGGCAGTGCCGCCCTGCGCACTGAGCGCCGTCAAGCGCTGGTTCGACACGGCAAGCAGGCCGCCCGACACCAGATAGGGCGCCGTGGGCTGCACAACGAGCGAGGGATCGGCCGCGGTCAAGGTATCGATCGAAGCACCCTGCTCGACCAGGATTCCCTTGCCCCCGAACGCGGCCGACAGCAGCACTTCCTGCGCCGTCAGGTTGACGCCGTTGCGCACCACGATGTGCTGCGCGCTGCCCTCCAGCGAATAAGTCGTCGCGTCACGCCGCAGCACGCCGCCGATCAGCATCGTTTCCGGGCGGAACGCATTGAGCGCCGAATCGAAGAGGGTGGCGCCGCTGCCGCTGCCGGCACTAGCGCCCTGGGTGGCAATCTCCAGCATCGCCTCATTGGAAGCGAGCAGATTGACCGAAAGGGTGCCGCCCCGTCCGTCATTGCTGCCGGCGTTGAAGCGTGACACGCCCTGGAAGTTCGCGGCCGGCACGCTGGAACGTCCGGCGCCATCGCCCAGCACCAGATTGAGGTTGCCCGCGTCCGTTGGCCGCCAGCGCAGCGCTTCACCACGCCGCTCGGCCACGCCCTGTACGAACGCGCTGTAGGGGGTCTCGTTGTAGCTGGCATGGCGGCGCACCACATCCGCCGGCGTCAGCACCAGATCGGTGAGCAGCGATGAGACTGCACCACCCAGGCTCTGCGCCTGGTGTCCACTGACGCGCCAGGAGCCGGTGCCGGTGGCCACGGGCTGGCGGCTGCCAACGGCGCTCTCAGCCCCGACTTCGACGCGGAACGCGCCCTTCTGCAGTGCGTAGCTGGCCGGCAGCAGCGTGTAGGTTCCCGCCGGGAGGCCGGGAACCCCGGCAGGAATGACAATCAGCTGGCCAACGCGCGGATCGGCGCTGCTGTCAGCGATCGCCTGCGGCGCCTGCGTGCCCGAGCGTCCCGGCATGATCGCGTAGACCGCATTGTCACTGCCGCTGAAGCGGTAGCGCGGGTTCGCGTCCGCCAGCGCGTGCCGCAGGATGTCCACCGAACCGCCTCGCCCGGCCACGAATGCGGCACCGGACAGCTCGCCGCCGCCAGACACGTCCAGCACGCTGCCCGCCACGCCATTGAAGGCGTTGGCCACGATGTCGATACCGATCGGGATGTTGGTCGAGCCGGGGCCCAGTACATCGAAGTCGGCACCATTGCGGCGCCAGCCCACACCATCGACGGTGCCGCCAAACGGCAGCTGCAGGCCCGCTCCGCTCACCGACGTCACGCTGCCTGCAAGCAGGTCGACGCGGCCGGCCACATTGGCGTTGAACTGCCGGCCACCGAGCTGCACACGGCCCCACGGTGCCTGCACATTGCCGCCCTGCCCCACCGTCGCCGCCACCAGCTCCAGGCTTCCGAACGCAGAGTCCGGTGCCGGTTGCGCGCCGCCTGCAACGCCATGGATGCGCAGCACGGCGTCGGGGTTCTGCCAGAACGGCTCGCCCGAAGGACCGATGTCGGGCACGCCGGCCACGATGCGTCCCTTGGCCCGCGCCGCCGGGTACAGGCGTGCGGCGCTGATGTCGATCGAACCCGGGCTTGCCAGCGTGGAGACCAGTGAACTGCTGGCGACCGGGGCCAGCATGCGGATGTCACCGCTGCTGCGCAGCGCGACCTGATCGAAGCCCGCCAGCCAGGTCACATCGCGCAGGTCGATCAGATCGGCGCCCACCTCCAGGCGATGCTGCCGGCCGGAGTCGAGGGGCGCCTCCAGCGGGCGCAACGTGCCTTCGCCGGCCGGTTGCCACCAGCGGCCCTGCGCAAGGCGGACATACGGCGCGGCCAGTTGCAGGTGGCCGCCCTCGCTGCCACCCGGGACGAAGCCGAGGTAACGCTCGTTCAAGCCCTGGATGCGCAGGCTCTGGTCCATGCGCAGATTGACATCCCCCTGCGTACGGATGTCACCGAACAGGGCCAGATGATCGAAACCACCGGCTTCGATCTGCTCCACCGACAGTGCCGCATGTCCGTATTCCAGGCGTGCGGGCAGGTCTGCCGCCTGCGCGGCGTGCTGGGTCAGTGAGATCACCCGCGGTGCCAGCACGTCCTTGCCGTTTGCCGCCCTGCCGTAGGTGCCACCACCGAAGGCAACCCCCAGGGTGCCGCCGCGCGCGCCGTCGCCGCCGGCCGCGGCGTCCAGTTCACCCTGCAGGTACAGGGCATTGCCGGTGCGCAGCACGATGCTGCCGCCGTCGCTGTCCACGCGGGTGCGCCCGCTGCCATCGATATCGAGCAGCGCCGAGGTACCGGAGGCATCCAGCCGCGCCCCACGCTCCACCACCACGAAGGTATCGGGCGGCAGGTGGCGTACGTTGTCCTGGTCTTCCCAGTCCAGCGCGCCCCCGATCTCGATCGTTCCGCCCTTGCGCACCTGCCCGCGCAACGTCCCGCGCGCGTCGGGCAGCGAAACGGTATCGCCACTCACGTCCAGCAGTGCGCCACCGGCGATCGTCCACTGGCGCTCGCGGCGTGCATCGCCACGTACACCGGACGGATCAAATGCCTCGTCCAGGCGGATGCGACCGCCGGCCGCCTTCAGACGGCCGGCCACGCTCAGGTTGCCGGCGCTGAACAGTTCGATCGACTGGCCCGGGTCGACCTCGATCCTGGCGCCCTTGCCAACGCGCAGGTCGGCCGTGGACAGCAGATGCCCCGCGCGCAGTGTCAGGCTCGCGCCGCCGCGCTGCGATACGCGACCACTGCTCGGATCGGCCTCGTACAACGATGGCGTCCAGGCCTGCACGCCCTGCTCGCGGGCCAGGGCCTGCGCTGCGCCGTCGGCCAGGCGCAGCCCAGGTCGCTCCACCTGCAGCTGGGTGCCCTGTTCAACCGTCAAGCCGTTGTGACCGGCGATGTCATAGCCGGCGAAGCCGCTGTTGAACAGCGCTGCCTGCAATCGCAGCGAGGCTGCCGATGCATCCGTGCCAGCCGCGCCGATGGACACCGCACCGCCGGTTGCCAACGTGAAGTTGCCGCAGCCATTACCAAGCGCGCTGAAGCGCGCGCCCTGGCCGAAGCGCAGCCGGCCGCTGCCGTCGGTGGCGACCTCGGTGCTGGCCGCGAGCAGACTGACGCTGCCGCCCTTGCCGACGCGCCCCTTGCCGTTGGCATCGATCGCGCCGCCGGCATCGACCAGAATCGTCGCTCCCTCGCCCACACCGATGTCGTGGCTGCTGTTGAAGCGCACCTGTCCGCCGTCGATCCACGCCTGTGCCGGACCGCCCTCCGGCGCTGCAAGCGCGTTGCTCCAGCCACCGCCAAGATCAATCCGCGCGCCCGCCGCAACGTCCACCGCGCCGCGCCCGGACCTCAGCAGCGCCGTGGGCCCGCCAAGCGCCGCAAGCAGGTTGCCGGCGTCCACCTGCCCGCCGGCAATCTGCACCGTTCCACCGAAGCTGACGCGGCTTGCGGTGAGTCCCAGCCGGCCGCCTTCCTGCAACCTGAGCGTGCCATCAAGGTCGATACGGCCCGCCGAAGCGAGGTCCACCTGCCCCCAGCGCTGGGCGCTCAGCATCTGACTGTCCAGCCACACCGTATTGCGCTGTGCTTCCGCGATCGGCGCCTGCAGCGTCCACGGCCGGGGGTCGGCCTGGATCTCTCCGATGCGGACATTCGAATCGAACACCGCACTGCGACCGGTGTTGTCGAAGCGCCCGAGCCACAGCTGGGCGTTGCGGGCCGCGGCCGTCTGCGCCTGCGCGTACCCGTCCTGCACCGGGTCGGGGCGGCGCGTCTGCTGCAGGCCCTGGAAGGCCGCCGTATCCACCTGGCCCTGCAGCACCGCTGTCGGCGCCGAGATCAGCAAGCGGCCAGCATCGCGTCCCACGGTGTACCCATTGTCGAAGCGTTGACCGGGGGCGACCAGCGGGTTGCGGAAGGATTCGGTGACGCCCCAGCGCTCCTGCTTCAGTTCGTAGCCCTGGTACAGACCGTCGTACAGCATCTCCGCCGGTGCATCGTCAAGGCGGTACAACTGGCCATTACGGCCACGCAGCCAGCTCTGCTGCACCACACCGGACTGCACGTCCAGGCTGCCACCGGCCAGATTGATGCGTGAACCGGCGTGGCTGACCACTTCCTTGCCTGCCAGCTGGACGGTGCCGCCCTGCGCCGCCCATTCGCTGATCGAATGCCCCTGATTGTCCAGGTAGCCACCCACTTCCAGCAGGCCGCCACCGGCATACCAGCGCGTGCCTTCATAGCCACCGGTACCGGCGGCGACTTCGGTCAACTGGCGGCGGTCGATCCACACCTCGCTGCTGATCAGCTTGCCGCTGTCACGGTTGTCGGGCGAATCGCGCAGCTCGTTGCCCTGCACCTTCACCTTGACGTTGTTGCTTTCCATCGCCACCTGCACGCCCACCGCACCGGAGACGTCCACGCGCGCGCCATCATCCAGATAGCTGCGGCGGCCGGCGTCGGCGATCACCTGGCCGCCGGTGGCCACTGCCAGCGAGCCGGCCTGGAAGTTCACATCGCCGCCGGAGACGACTTCGATGCGGGATTGCTCGCGGCGGTCCTGCAGGCGCGAGAGATTGTCGAAGGTGCCACTGTTGCTGGCACCGCGAAGCTTGTCCTGCTCGGCCGACTCCTTGATGAGGGCATCGCGCTGGCTGTCCAGCGCCGTGCTCTTGCGATCGTCTTCCAGCAGCACGGCCGTAGTCGAACCGGAAGCCAGGGTCACGCGGCCCGCCGCATCGGACGCCGAGTTCAGCAGGTGTACGGTGCCGCGCTGATTCAGCGTAGTGGTGGCAACCGCAACGCCGGCCTGTTCCACCGTGCGACCGGCCAGCGTGATGTCGCCCTCGCGGGCCTGGATCACACCGCTGTTGCGAACGCTGCCGGCCGTGCTGTCGGCGACGAAGCGCGGTGCGATCTCGTTGCCACGGGTGGTCGATGCAGTGTTCTGCGCCGTGCCCGCGCCACGGCGGATCACGAAACTGTCGCCGGAGGCAAGCTGGGTCTGGCCCTTGCGCGTCTCGATCTGGCCCGCGTTCTCCACGCTGTGGCCGGCCAGCAGCACGTAGCCACCGCCCCGCGTTGCCGTGGTGGGTTCGTGGGTGGTGATGCGTGCACCGCGTTCGACCATGACCTTGCCCAGGGCGTCGGTCAGCGCCGAGGTGTTCGCGTCGGCACTGTACAGACCCTGCTCACGGAACTGCGCGTCGCTGATGCGCGCCGCCGCCGCCACCAGGTTGCGGACATTGACCTGGCTGGTGTTGCCGAACACCACGCCATTGCGGTTGGCAACGAACACGGTGCCATTGGCCTTCAGCAGGCCAAGGATCTGGCTGGGCTGTGCGGCGGGATCGTTGACCCGGTTCAGCACGGCCCAATCGGCGTTCTGCAGGAAATTCAGCGTGGTGTTGCCACCAATGTTGAAGGTTTCCCAGTTCAGGATCGCCTGATCGGCGGTCTGCTCGATGTTGACCAGCACCCGCCCGTCGGCCGCCTGCGACTGGATCGCTTCGCGGGCATTGATCCAGCCACGCGTCAACGGATTCTCGTCAACCTTCAGGCCATCCTTGCCCAGGCCATCGGCCACTACGAAGCCCGCCTCGCGGCGCGTCTGCCGTGCCTGCTCCTGCAGGCGCTGCTGCAGGGCAATGGCTTGCGCGGCCGTGCCGAGGTTGTCAATGGACTGCTGCAGCTTCTGCCGCGCCGCATCCTGCTGCTGCGCGGGCAGCTGGAACTGGATCGGCACGCCATTGGGCATGCGCCCGCTCTGTGCCGCCGCGCCCTGCGCCGCACCGCGTTCGGCGAACCAGCCGGGGCTGAACGCCTGCTGGGCCTGGCTGGCCGGGGCCACCACGCTGCCCAGGGCCACGGCAACGGCCCAGGCCATCGGGTGGCTGCGCCACAGGGCAGCAGGGAAGCGGGCGGTGGGCGAATGCGGGTGCGACATCGGGGACCTCGTCAACCTGATGGGCCGCGTCGGCGGCGGCGTATACGGATGGGCCTGCGCCAGGCACGCCCTGCACCCCATAGACGGTGCTGGCGGCGTGAAGGCGACATGCCCGTCACTGTCATGCGGCGGACATACGCAGAAGGCGCCGGCATTGCTGCCGGCGCCCTTCTGCATCTCCTGCAACTACAGAAGCAATTGCAGTTACAGCGGACGACCGATGCCCGAGCAGGTGCTCGGATTGTTCACCGCACCGGCATTGCTGGCGGTGGCGAAGCGCGTACGGACGGCATCACGCCAGGCCTTGGTCAGCGGAATGAACTTGTGCGCGCGGATCGCGTCGTCATTCGGGCCCTTCTCGACGCCGTTGGCATCGACGACGCTGCCGTAGTGACGGGCCAGGAAGGCACGCACGTTGGCGCCCACAGTGCCGTTCTTGTAGCACTGGCCGAACACGAAGTTGGTGTAACCGGCAATCGGATAGCCCGCGTTCGGGTTGCCGAACACCGGCACCCAGTTCGCCGGGTTCTCGGCAGCGGCACCGGTCGGCGGCGCAGCGGTTTCCAGCGTGGCCTGCACGCTCACTTCATCCGGCGAGAAGCCCTTGACCTTGGCGATCCTGGTGGCATCGGTCAGGCTCGGGATCACGTCCGGACCGACGTAGCCGACGCGGCCGTCAACGGCATAGACGGCGTTGTACAGCGAGGTGCCACCGGTGGCCGGTGCGGCGATGAAGTTCGACGGCACGGTGGTGAACAGGTTGGCGAAGGTCGACTGTACCGAGAATGCCGGCACGCCGTTGGTCAGCTTCAGGTTGGTGCCCGACACGTCAGCCGGCTGGCAGGCGCTGGTCAGGAAGCGGCTCAGCAGTTCGCTGGTGCCGCTGCTTTCGCCGCGGTAGACAACCTGGATGGCGCCGGTACGGCCCAGGCCCGCCAGCTGGCTCCAGTTGTTGATCTTGCCGGAGAAGATGCCGCAGATCTGGGTGACCGACAGGTCAACCGCCGAACCGGCCTTGTTGAACGGAATGGTGACCGAGGTGGCGACCGACGGGATCTGCACCAGTGCGCCATAGCGGTTGGCATCGCCGGACACGTTGTAGGTGCTGTTGTAGGTGCTCAGCTCGGTGCCGCTCAGCACCGAGTCGCTGCCGGCGAAATGCACGGTGCCGGTGGCCTGGAACAGGCTGGAGTTGTTTTCCAGGAAGGCCTTCTTGCCGGTGCCCGAACCGGTCACGGCGTAGCTGAAGTTGGCCGGCAGGATGCTGTCGGCCTGGCCCTTGTACAGGTCGGCCGGCAGTGAGGCGCCGCCGCCGGTGACGGCGGTCTGGGCCGAGGCGGCACCGGCGGTGGCCAGCAGCGCGGTGGCAACCAGCGCGGCCAGGGTCTTGTACTTGTTCATGATCTTCTCCTGAAGGGTTTACTGCGAAGGTGAAACACCAAGGGAGGAACGGTCACTACACGCCTGCTGCCGCCGAGGGCCTCCCAGCCCACTCTGCGGCGACGTGGCTATGCTGGTCCGCGCCGATGACAGGCCGCTTAAGAAACCTGTGGAGGACCGGAAAAAGGTGTGGAGCTTTGTGTGGAGAATCGAAAGCGTGGCGACATGCCAACCGTGACTGTCGTGACGGGTAGCGTCCCGCGTCGACTGTGTAGAGCCGACTGTTGGTCGACTCGCGCGCGAAGCGCAGGCCTTTGACGCCATCTGCGCATCATTGCACCAGCTGGTTCATTTCCATGATCGGCATCAGCACCGCCAGCACGATGGTCAGCACCACGCCGCCCATCACCAGAATCATGGTCGGCTCCAGCAACGCGGTCAGTGCCATCGCACGGCGTTCGATCTCGCGCGAGATGGTCTGTGCGGCGCGATCCAGCAGCGATGCCAGCGCGCCGGTCTTCTCGCCGCTGGCCACCAGATGCACCAGGATCGGCGGATACACCTTCTGCACCTTCAACGCCGCGCCCAGTGCCGCGCCTTCGCGCACCCGCGTGGACACGTCATCGGCGCAGCGCGCCAGCAATGCATTGCCAAGTGTCTGCCGTGCCGCCTCCAGCGCACGCAGCAGCGGCACACCGGCATCGAGCAGGATCGCCAGCGTCGAGGCAAAGCGCGCACTGTTCACGCCCAGCACGAAGCGCCCGATCATCGGCACCCTCAGCAGCAGCGCATCCCAGCGCAGGCGCAGCTCGGGCCGGCGCAGCGCCAGCCGCCACGCCACCACCAACGCGGCAAGGCCCAACCCCATCCACACGCCCCAGCTGCGTACGAATGCGCTGGCCGCCAGCATCACCTGGGTCAGCATCGGCAGCGTCTGCCGCGCCTGCACGAACGCGGTCACAACCTGTGGCACCACGTAGCTGAGCAGGAAGATGACGATGGCCACCGACACCAGGCTGATCGCCGCCGGGTAGATGAACGCGGTCAGCACCTTGGCCTGCAGCGCGTTGCGCTCTTCGATGTAGTCAGCCAGGCGCTCCATCACGCGCGCGAGGTCGCCGGAGTCTTCGCCCGCACCCACCAGTGCCCGATAGATCGGTGGGAAGTCGCGTGGGCGCGCCGCCAGTGCTACCGTCAAACGCTGACCTGCACGCACGTCGGCGCGCACAGCGGTGAGCGCCTGGGAAACATGCGGGCGTTCGGCCTGTTCGATCACCACGCTCAACGCCGCTTCCAGGGGCAGGCTCGCCGCCAGCAGGCTGGCCAGCTGACGCGTGGCCCAGGCCAGCTCGCTGGCAGACAGCCGTCGCGCGCCCCAGCCGGCACCGGCACCGCGTGCCGCGCTCACCTGTACCGGCGTCAGTCCACGCCCGCGCAGCAGCTGGCGAGCGCCGCGCGGGCTGTCGGCATCCAGTTGCCCCTTCTCGATGCGCCCCTGTGCGTTGGCCGCCTGATAGTCGAACAGTGCCATGGCCGCCTCAGCCGTCGCCGGTGACGCGCAGGATTTCTTCCAGCGTGGTCACCCCGCTGTCAACCCAGCGCTGGCCGTCCTCGCGCAGATTGCGCATGCCGGCACGCCGCGCCGCCTCGCGCAGCGCGGGCTCGCCCTGCCCTTCATGGATCAACGCACGCACACGCTCATCCACCACGAACAGTTCGTGGATGCCGGTGCGGCCGCGATAGCCACTGTTGGCACACGCCGGACAGCCCACCGCACGCCACACCGTGCGGCCCTCGTCATCCACCTCGGCACGCCGGCACTGCACGCACAGCCGCCGCACCAGCCGCTGCGCCAGCACGCCGCGCAATGAAGAGGCCAGCAGGAACGGCTCCACCCCCATGTCGGCCAGACGGGTTACCGCCGAGATTGCATCGTTGGTGTGCAGCGACGCCAGCACGCCATGGCCGGTCAGCGATGACTGCACCGCAATCTGCGCGGTTTCCAGGTCACGGATCTCGCCGATCATGATGGTGTCCGGGTCCTGGCGCAGGATTGCGCGCAGCGCGGCGCCGAAGCTCATGCCGATACGCGCATTGACCTGGATCTGGCCGATACCGGCGAAGTCGTACTCCACCGGGTCTTCTACGGTGAGGATGTTGCTGGTGCTGCTGTCCAGCTGGCCCAGCGCGGCGTACAGCGAGGTGGTCTTGCCGCTGCCGGTCGGCCCGGTGACCAGCACGATGCCGTGCGGTTGCCGGATCAACCCGGTGAATGTGGCCAACGTATCGTCGGCCATGCCCAGGCGCTGCAATTGCAGGCGGCCTGCGTCCTTCTCCAGCAGGCGCAGCACGGCGCGCTCGCCGTGCCCGGTCGGCACGGTGGAGACACGGATGTCCAGCGGCCGGCCGCCGAGCCGGATCGCGATGCGCCCGTCCTGCGGCAGTCGCTTCTCGGCAATGTCCAGGTGGGCCATGATCTTGATGCGCGACACCAGCGCTGCATGCAAGGCGCGGCGCGGCTGCACCATGTCGCGCAGCGTGCCGTCGACGCGGTAACGCACCACCGAATGGGTCTCGAACGGTTCGATGTGCAGGTCGCTGGCGCCGTCGCGCGCAGCCTGTGCCAGCAGCGCGTTGATCATGCGGATCACCGGCGCGTCGTCCTGCGCATCCAGCAGATCGGTCACCTCCGGCATGTCCTGCATCAACCGGTCCAGATCCACTTCACTTTCGGCGGCACCGACCACCGCTGCGGCATCGCCACCGTCACGGTACTGCTCGCCCAACCGCTGCTGCCATGTGGCCGTGTCCAGCGCCTGGAATGGCAGCGGTCCGTGGCGGCGACGCAGCTCGGCCACCGCCCACGCGGCGGTGTCGGCCGTGCCCAGCAGCACGGCCTCGCCCCCCGCTTCGGCCAGCATCACGCCATGGCTGCGCACCCAGGCGTACGGCAGTGGCGCGGGCGCGCTCACGGCCCGATCACCAGTTCCGGGGTGTAGCCCAGCCCGCGCAACTGCTGCAACGCCGGGTCCAACCTCGCCGGATCACGCGGCAGGCGCACCCGCAGGCGCTGGCCCGTTTCACCCGGCGTGGCCTCGGCATAGGCCTGCAATCCCAGCGCCCGCACCTGCGCCACGCCTTGGCTCGCGCGTGCCGGGTCCAGTCCCTGCGCAAACTGCACCAATTGCGCATCGCCGTCGCCGGCCGGATACAGCGCGGCCAGGCTGGTGTTCTGCAGCGGCTGGCCCTGGCCATCGCGCGCGTTGCCCTGGCCGAGCACGGACAGATCCTGCGGCGGCAGCTGTGGCGCCGACAATGCCGGCAACGCCCAGCTCTGTATCGGCTGCGCACCCGCCTGTGCGTTGCGCATGTAGTCGTAGCGGTCGCGGGTCAAGCGCTGCCCGGCGGCCGGGTCGCGCACCACGTGCGGGCGCAGGAACACCATCAGATTGGTCTTGGCACGCTTGCGGGTGTCACTGCGGAACAGCGCCCCCAACACCGGGATCTTCCCCAGGCCCGGCACCGCATCGCGGCCATGGCTGACGCTGTCTTCCAGCAGGCCACCGAGCACCATGATCTGGCCGTCGTCCAACAGCACGCTGGTGTCCAGTGCGCGCTTGTTGGTGATGATGCCGGCCGTACTGTTCGCGCTCTGCGCATCGATGCTGCTGACTTCCTGGTAGATGTCCAGCTTCACCGTGCCGCCTTCGGAGATCTGCGGGCGCACGCGCAGCTTCAGGCCCACGTCCTCGCGCACGATGGTCTGGAACGGATTGTTGCTGCCGCCGCCGCCATCGGTCACGTAGCGGCCGCTGACGAACGGCACGGTCTGCCCCACCATGATGCTGGCTGCCTCGTTGTCCAGCGTCATCAGGTTGGGAGTGGACAGGATGTTGGCGCCGCCCTTGCTCTGCAGCGCATTGGCCAGGGCCTTCATGTTGAGGATCTGGCCGACCCCGGGCAGGTTGACGGTGCCGTCGATCACGCCGATCTTCAGGCCATCCTTGGGCAGCACGTCCAGGGTGGTGCGCGCGGCGGTGTTCAAGCCGCTGCCACCGGTGGCGCCACCGAAGTGGGTACCGCCGAAGGCGCGCCCATTGCCCAGCATCCACTGCACGCCCAGTTCGGCCGCGTCGGTCTGGTTGACCTCCACGATCAGGCTTTCCACCAGCACCTGCGCGCGGCGCTGGTCGAGCTGGTCGATCACCCGGCGCAGATTGCGGTACACCGGTTCCGGCGCCGAGATCAGCAGCGTGTTGGTGGCCACATCGGCCTGCACCGAGATGCCGTTCTGGCTGAAACCGGTGCTTCCGGCATCGATCGGATCACGCCGGTTGGGATCCAGCCGCTGTGATTCCAGCGCATTTCCCCCGCTCTTTGCCTGCTGTGGCTGCGTCGGCTGTACCGGCGGGGTGCGGCCGGCGTCGCCGGGCAGCGGCGTGACGCCTTCGGTGCTGCCCATCGCCGGCGCATCACTCTGCCCGGCCACCACCCCACGCAGCACGCCAGCCAGCTGGTTGGCCTGGGCGTTGCGCAGATAGACCACGTGCAGGTTGCCCGACTCGTCCTGCGCGCGATCCAGCTTCTCCACCAACTGCCGGGCCAGGCGGGTGCGGCCAGGGCTGCTGGAACGGAGCAGCACGCTGTTGCTGCGCGGATCGGCCATCACCACCACCTTCTGATTGGTTTCGGCCCCCTGCGCATCCAGCAGCGGCGCGACCATCGCCGCCACATCCACCGCGATGCCCTGCTGCAGCTTGACCACGTCGGTGTCCATGCCGGCCGGGGTATCGACGCTGGCGATCACCCGCGCGATGCGCTCAAGGTTGTCCGCATAGTCGGTGATCACCAGCGTGTTGTTGCCCGGATTGGCGGTGATCGGATTGTCCGGGCTGATCATCGGTCGCAGCACCGCCACCAGCGCGCCAGCATTCTCGTAGCGCAGCGCGAAGGTGCGTGTGACGATCTCACCGCCCGCGCCGCCGCCCACGCGTCCGCCCAGCAGCTTGGCGTCGGCCTGCGGCACCACCCGGCTGACGCCGCCGTTCTCGACCACGGCAAAACCACGCATGCGCAGCGCCCCCAGCAGCAGCCGGTAGGCCTGGGTACGGCTGACCGGGCCGTCGGAAACCACGGTCATCTTGCCGGTCACGCGTGGATCGACCAGGAACTGGCGGCCAGTGAAACGGGCCGCCATGCGCAGCACGCCTCCAATATCGGTATCGACCAGGTTCAACTGCACAGGCTCATCGTGGGCGTCCTGCGCCCATGCCGACGCCGGCGCGTGGGCCATGCCCACGATCAGCGCCAAGGTAGTGCTCCAGGCAAGGCTGCGCATCGCCCTCATGGATGGCCACCGGTAGCGAGCGCCATCACGATGTTTCCGGAAATCCGTGCCGCCGGCATGTTCGCATCCCCTGTGCGTGTCAGTTGCAGCTGCTGAAGCTCGATGGCCGGGTCGGCCAGCAGCGGCAGCAGCCAGTTCCACAGCGCGTCGGCGGGCACGGCCTGCACCTGCAGGTGCCAGCGCCCTTCACGCGCTTCGATGTGCAGGCCGTCGGCAAGACCGGCCACCTTGATGCCATTGCGCAGCCCCGCCAGCGTCGGGCGCTGGCCCTGTGCCTGTTGCTGGCGCTCGCGGGCTCGCAGCAACGGAGCCAATGCACGGGCCTGTGCCTGCAAGCGCGGCAGCTCGGCCTGCCAGTGGCTGCGCTGCTTCAGCAGCGGCTCCAGCCAGAACGACCAGAGCCCTGCGGCCAGCAGCGCCACCACCATCACCCCCAGCATCAGGCGCTCGCGCGGTGGCAGGCGCTGCCAGCGCTGCGACAGGCCGGCCAGCCAATCACCGAAGCGCGCAGCACGAGTGGTCACTGCCCGCCTCCGCTCACGCGCAGGCGTCCACTGCGCTCACGCGCCAGCTGCAGGCCCTGCGCCTGCGTCGCCTGTTGCCACTGCTCCAGCCGCTGAGCGTCGTCGGCCACGGCCTGCGCATCGGCATCCAGTTCCAGTTCCAACTGCCCGGGTTGGTAGTGCAGGCCACGCACCCGCCCGGCCAGCGCCGGGATCGCCTGCAAGGTGCTGGCCGCCTGGCGCTGCACCGGCGGCAATGGCACTGCCGGCAGCGGCACCGCCAACGCCCGCCGCGCCTGCAGCACCGGGTCCACCACCTCGGTGATCTCCGGGAAGTGCGCACTGAGCTGCCGTGCCATGTCCTGCTGCAGCGCCTCTCCTTCGCTGCGCCAGCGCGACACCTGCAACTGCAGGCCAAGCGCTGCCAGCAGCATCGCCGCCAGCGCCAACCCGATCGCCAGCCGCGGCGACTGCCGAGCGTCGCCGGGCAAAGGCAGAGACCAGCCGGGCAACGGTCCACACGCCTGCTGTGGCTGCCCGACCGCCGTTGCCGGCAGCGTCGTCGGCCATGCCGATGGCACGCTGCCGATCCATTGCACCGTGTGTGCACCGGTCTGCTGAAGGCGCGCGGCCAGCGCCTGCATCACCGCCGCCGCGTCACGTCCGCCACACCACTGCACGAAGCCGCGCTCGCGCCCGCTGCGCACCAGCAGGTGTTCACCACAGGCCTGCAACGTGGCCTGACCCGGCGCCCACGGCAGCAGCAACGGCGTGGGATACAACGCACGCAGCTGCAATCCGCTGGCGGCCAGCACCTGCTGGGCCTGCATGACTGCCTGCTGGCCAAGCCAAGCCACCGGCACCGTGCCATCGACGGCCTGGCTGCCATGCGCCAGCGCCACGTCCTGCAGGTCATCGAGCAGCATCGCTTCCACTTCGCCGTGCAGCGCCGCTTGCAGCCGGCGCCCGGACAGCGGCGGCAGCGCCAGCTCCAGCAGGATCAGATCGTGCGCATCGAGGCAGGCCAGCACCTCGCCCCGCGGGTGCCGCTGGCCCAGCACCGCCAGGGCGTCACAGCCATGCGCCAGCACCTCGCCTTTGCGCATCAACGCCCACGCCACCGGACTGTCGCCACGCAGCTGTTCCAGCACCGGCAGGCGTACCCGTAGCTGAGCGTTCATGCACCGATCCTCGTCCACACCCGCTGCACGCGCACCCCGTCATCCCGGTACTCGCGCCAGATCAGCGCGCGGAACTCGACCGCACTGCCGTCGGCCTGCACCTGGCCGACCGCAAGAAACCATTCACTATGGATACCCAGGGGAAGCATCGCCATCTGTTCGTCGCTCAGTTGCAGTCGGTTGGCGATGTCGCCACGGTTGAGCAGCCAATGGCCACCATCGCGGTCGCCCAGCAAGGCCTGCAGCCGCCCGCGCTCGACGCCGGGCGCAACGGCCTGCAGCACGCTGATGTCACTGGTATTGGCGTTGATCAGCGTTTGCGCCGGCAGTACCACCGTGCGCCGCGACAGCGCCTGCACGACCGTCGGGTCGGAACCGGCCAGCGCCTGTTCGATCAGCGACTCACGTGGCAACGGCGCCTGGGCCTGCATATCACCATCACGCAGGCGCGCCTGGATGTAGTCGGCAGCGCTGCCGCACGCTCCCTGCCCCAGCCCCTGGCTGCTGCACAGCGCCACGAACGCACGGCGCGCGTCGGCATCGGTCTGGCCGTGCGCGAGCAGGTTGCGCAGGTTGAACAGCGACTGCGCGTCGACCAGCTGCAGCTGCACCGGCAACGGCGCCTGCAACTGCAACGGGCGCGCCCACCGGCCACTGCGGACCGTGGTCAGCTGCTCGCGCACATCCTCACGCAGCTGCTGCGCGGCGCGCTCCAATGTGGCATCCACCGCCATGCGCACCTGCGCGCGCAGCTGGTCGCCACGCAGCGCGCGCAGCTGGGCGGCCTGGCGGGTCAGCAGGGCGGTGGCAATCACCGCCACCAGCGCCACCACCAGCATCGCCACGATCACCGCCATGCCGCGCTGATGGGCAAACCGAACCGAACGCTTCCGGGGTGACATCGACCCGCCTCACAGCTGCCAGGAGCCGATGTCCGCGTTTCCGGCGTCGCCGCCGGGCTTGCCGTCCGCGCCCAGCGAAAAGACGTCGATATCGCCGTGGCTGCCGGGAACCTGGTACTGGTACGGATGCCCCCAGGGGTCATTCGGCAGCCGGTCGAGGTACGGCGTGGCCGACACCGCGCCACTGCCCTGCGGTGGCTTCACCAGCGCCTGCAGGCCCTGTTCGGCACTGGGGTAGCGCCCATTGTCCAGCTTGTACAGTTTCAACGCCTGCATCAGGGCGGCAATGTCCTGACGCGCTGCCACCATGCGCGCCTGATCGGGGCGATCCATCAGGCGCGGCACAATCAACGCGGCCAGAATGCCGATGATCACCACCACCACCATGATCTCGATCAGACTGAAACCCTGCTGCCGCGCCCTGCGGCCACCCAACTGCCTTGCCATTGTTCCGCCCTCGTCATCCTGGAAGAGACCGCTGCACCATGGTCAGCGGTGCATGTGTCAGTACGATAAACATCCGCCTGCAATTCGCTGCGCAGGTGCCTGCGCTGGCGTGCCACGCGCACGCTGGGGGCACACCGCCTCCAGCAGATGCGGTGAAACGGCGGCCAGCGCGCTGTCGATGCAGTCGCGCAGCAGTGGCTGCGTGCAGGCGTGCAGCAGACGCACACACTGCATCGGCGACCAGGCCGTGCCGTGGTCGAGACCGATGAACTGCCGGTAAGCCTGGTGGTAGCGCAGGTCGTCGTACACGCGCTGCGCGCTGTCCAGGCCCTGAAGCATCACCAGCAGTGCAGCTCGCTGCAGCGTGCGCGGGTTGCCTGCCTCAAGTGGCAGAGCGCTCATGGCCGCGTCGGGCCAAGGGTGCAGCTGCAGATCGAGGGCACTGCGCAGCGCCATCAGCGGGTGCGAACTGCTGTCCAGTGTGGCCCAGCGTGCGGCATCGGCCCAGGCGTCACTGGATAGCACCCAGACCCACGGGTGGCCGTAACGCTGCACATTCAAGGGCGCGTGCCGCGCCTGCTCCAGTGACTGGCTCAGGTGGCGATCCAGTTCCAGCATGCTGATCCTGCGACTGTCTGCCATCGGCGTCGCCTGTGCTCCGCGACGCGGATGCGCCGTACTCTGGAGAAGACGTCAGCAAGGCAGGTGAAGCGACAGCGCAATCGCAGCGGTGTGCGTTGGGTGGCGATTCATCGGTACTGTCACCGCAACGTCATCCGCCTGCAGGCTTCGCGCTCCAGCCGTGGCGCATCGCCACCGCAGCGGCGCGCCAGCATCGCCACATCACTGCGGGCGGCGAACGCGGCCAGCGCATCGGTCATGCCTGCGTCGTCGCAGCACGCCGCCATTGCAACGCGCAGCGCTGGCAGCTGCCATCGGTCCATCACGCCACGGGAGCCGGCCACGAACCAGTGCCACAGCCGATGGTGCAGCACCTGCTCGTGCAGCTGCGCCAGTGTGTCGACGCCGTGCATGCCTGCCAGCAGCAGTGCGCGGGCAAGCGCTGCGGGCGGCAGCACACCGCCTTCAGCCAGCGGCAAGGCCTGTTGCTGAAGGCGCAGCAGCATCCCCAACGGATGCGACTGGGGATCGAAGTCCAGCAGTACCGCCTGTTGCTGCCACAGCGCGTCGGACACTACGCACACCCATGGCGAGCCGTAGCGATGCACCATCAATGGCCGTCGTTGCGTGGTTTCCAGCAACGCCGACAGATTGCGGCGCAGATCCAGCACACCGATGGTCTCGTTGCGCATCCTTGGCCTCCCTTGCTTGCAACAACCGTCCGCGGCGCGCACGGCCAGCGTCTTCACCTAACCAAGGACGGCAATGCCACCTGGAAAGCGACGCAGATCCAGCGACATCGTCAGCCGCAGCTGCTCCAGCGCCGCCTCCGGATCATCAATGCGGAAGCGGCCGCTGACCGGGGCACGCGCCAGCGCCGACCCGCCCAGCAGCACCTTGCCACGTCGATAGCGGTTGATCTCGTCGACCACCTCGCGCAGCGGTGCGCGGCGGAACACCAGCATGCCTTCGGTCCAGGCACTGGCTTCGGACGCCACCGCTTCAGCCACAACCCCGCTGAGGCGCTCGTCATACCGGGTCTGCTGACCGGCCTGCAGTTGCAGGCGGCCCTGCGGGTGTTCGATGCGGACCGTACCCTGCAGGCAGGTCACCCGCACCTGGGCGTTGGTGTTGCGCACGTCCAGCCGCACCGGGCCGTCATCGACGATCACGCACCCCGGCCCGGCGAACAAGGCCAGGTGCAGGCCAGCCCGGGTCTCAATCGCGGCCTGTCCCTGCACCAGTTCGAAGCCTTCACCTTGTGCGTCAGCGCGACGGCGCAGGCTGCTCTGCGTATCCAGGTCGATCTTCAGCTTCGGCGAGGGCGCGAACTGCAGCCGTTCACCGGTGCCGGTGTGGAAATCGGCGGTCATCGCCGTCACCGACGGCCACAGTCCCAACGGTGGGCGGATCGCCGCCACCACCACCAGACTGGCCGGTGCGGAGATGGCCGCACCGAGGAACGCGCGGCGGCTCCAACGCTGCACCTGGGTGGGAGCCACCGGCTGGCGCGCGGCCGCCGGCAGCTGCTCCCCGGCCAGTCGCACCTGATCCCATTGGCGGCGCGCGCGGCCGAACGCCTCGCGATGACGCGGGTCGGCCTCGCACCACGCGCGGAACCTGCGTCCATCGGCAGCGGTCGCTTCACCCGAGGTCAACCGCACCACCCACGCGTGGGCCTGACGCTCGACGGCATCCAGCGGGCGTTGCGGGCGATCGTCAGCGTCCATGGGGGCTCATGCCGGACCCGCACGCTGCGGGGTTCTGCTCGGCGTCAAAGTGTAGACGGTTGCCGTCGCTCAGAACCGCACCTGGCGCCCCTGCCCATTGCGCTCGGCCAGGTAATCCTGGGCCGCCTTCAGCTCGCGCTGCACCAGCCGCAGCGACACGCCCAGGTGGTCGGCCACATCGCGCTGCTGCAGGCCATCGACGCGGATCGCCAGCAGGATGCGGCGGCGGCGCTCGGGCATGCGCTGCAGCAGGCCGACCATGTCCTCCAGCGCGAAGTCCAGCTCGGCCGCCTGCGCCGGGCCCGGCGCCGGGTCGGCCATGTCCATCAGCGTGTCCACCTCTTCCAGGCTCAGCAGGCGGTGGTCGGCGCGCTGGCGGTCGATCACGGTGTTCATCGCCATGCGCAGCAGGTACGCCGCCGGGTTCTGTACCGCGTCCAGACGATCACGGCGCGCGCTCAGGCGCA
The DNA here is from genome assembly GCF_059515225.1 of Stenotrophomonas sp. CS3K5. NCBI lineage: Bacteria > Pseudomonadati > Pseudomonadota > Gammaproteobacteria > Lysobacterales > Lysobacteraceae > Stenotrophomonas > Stenotrophomonas sp. CS3K5. The sequence goes on along the minus strand of NZ_JCAKRX010000002.1, from coordinate 178,406 downwards.
TCCAGGTGTCCTGCAGCGCGTCGCCGGCCAGCTCCTCCGAACCCAGCTTGCGCACCAGCCGGCGCTTCAGCTCGTCGTAGGCCCCCAGAAGGTGATCCATCAGGTCAACTGCCCCAGCCGTACCGTTGCTCATGTTCGAATCCTTGAAATCATGGAAGGGGCAAGCGCCGGCCACAGTCGTGGTCGGTGCCGGAAGGACGGATCTGCAGCGTCACCGGCTGCGGCAGCGCGGCGGCATCGGCCGCCACCACCAGGCCCTGCAGCGCCTGCAGCAGCCGCGCGTCACGGCGGGAACTGCCACTGCCGGACACCAGTTCGGGCGCCTGCACCCGGCCTTTGCTGTCGACACCGAAGCGCAGCGTCGCAGCGTAGGGGCCAGGGGAGATCCAGGGGTCATCACAGAACGCTTCACGCAAGCGCTGCTGCAGGCCGCCGTAACGGCGCCGGCGCTCGGCCTCGCCAAGCCCGCCGTCGAAAACTGCGTCGGCCATCGGCTGCGAACCCCGTCGCAGCACCACGCGCTGCTCACCGATCACCTCGGCCTCGATGCCCGAATCCTGCAGCAGGGCCAGCAGCGCGGGCAGCGGCGCCAGGCTGGCGCGCAACGCATGGCTGCTGCGGCCTGCGGCAAGATCGCCCGGGTACATCACCGACCACCCGCTGATGACGCTGAAGCGCTCGATGGCCTGTTCCAGCGGCTGCGCGGGCATGTCGTAGGCGTGAACCGCGTCCTGCGCGACCGCAGCGGCAGAGGCCAGCAGCAGCCATCCGGCGATGGCCAGCCTCCACGTTCTGATCGCACGGTGTCCATTCAGCCCCCTGACGTAGAACACATGACCCTCGGCAGCGACAGCAGCTGCAAGCGGGACACACCGTACCGGGGGCACATGTCATTGCGATGACTGCCGCCGGCGGCCAACGATCAGGCCAGGCTCCCCGGAGCCAGTCACGCATCTCAACGAATCGAACAGGCCTGCGTCCGCGCCTGGGATCAGATCGCGGGGAACCGTCGAAGGCGGGGGGGGGGCGGTGCACCCCTGCCAGGCGCCCCCTCAGAGCGGCAGCTGGGTGGTCTGCTTGATCCGCTGCATCGGGATCTCGGTCTTGGTGTTCTGCACCCCGGCGATCCGATTCAGGTGCTGCATCTGGAACTGGCGGTAGGCGTCGAGGTCGGCCACCGCCACCCGCAACAGGAAGTCGCAGTCACCAGCCATTAGATGACATTCAAGCACTTCCGGGAAAGACTTGATGCTGTTGATGAAGTGGTTGGTGGTGTCCTCGTCCTGCCCGCGCAACCACACCCGCACGAACACGGTGAAGCCACGGCCCACCTTGGCCTCGTTCAACAACGCCACATAACGGTCGATATAACCGCCCTCCTCCAGCAGCCGCACCCGGCGCAGGCAGGCCGAGGGCGAAAGCCCCACCTGGCGGGCCAGTTCCAGGTTCTGCAGGCGGCCGTCGCGCTGCAGGGCATCGAGGATGCGGCGATCCAGATTGTCGAGCTGGTAGTGCATGGCATTTCACTCGTGGCCGGATGGGCCGCATGGAATGCCAATATTCCTCAAAGTAATGGCAGCAACGCAACCCGATTTCGCGAACGGACCGCTAGCATGGGCCATCCCCACTTCGTTGCTGCTTCATGGACGCCCGTACCACCCTCCCCCTGCCGGATGCCGCCTGCGATACCGCCCCGCGCGCCGAATTCCTGCGCGGCCTGCGCGCCGCCGTGCCGGTGATGATCGGCTTCATTCCCTTCGCCCTGGTGCTCGGCGCCCAGGCCGCCCAGAAAGGCCTGAGCGCACTGGAAGTGCCGCTGATGACCGGCCTCAACTTCGCCGGCGGCTCGGAATTCGCCGCCGTTGAACTGTGGACCTCGCCGCCGCACATCGCGCTGATCGTGGCGATCACCGCGCTGGTCAACAGCCGCCATCTGTTGATGGGGGCCAGCCTGGCCCCGTTGCTGCAGCACCTGCCGCGCCGCCGCGTGCTGCCGGCATTGTTCTTCATGTGCGACGAGAGCTGGGCGCTGGGCGTGGCCGACGCACGCCGCCGCGCCCTGGGTTTCAGCCTGGCCTACTACCTGGGCGTCTCGGCCGGCCTGTACACGGTGTGGGTGGCCTGCACCGCGCTGGGCGCGATCATCGGCCCGATGCTGGGCGATATCCACGCCTATGGCTTCGACATGGCCTTCCCCGCCGTGTTCCTGGTGCTGCTGCGCGGCATGTGGCAGGGCATGAAAGCGGCGCGGCCGTGGCTGGTGAGCCTGGTGGTGGCCGCTGCCACCTACCTGCTGATCCCGGGCGCGTGGTACGTGGCCAGCGGTGCACTGGCCGGCCTGGCCGCTGCCTGGCTGCTGGCGGAGGACGCGGCATGATCTTCAACGGACTGATCCACTGGACCTCGGTGCTGACCATCGTACTGATGGCCGCCGCCACCTACCTCACCCGCATCGTCGGCTTCCTCGCGCTGCGCAACCGCACGCTGAGCAAGCGCGCGGTCACCGTGATGGAAGCCGCGCCAGGCTGCGTGCTGATCTCGGTGATCGCCCCGGACTTCGTCGCCGACAAGCCGGCCGACCTGGCCGCGCTGGCGATCACCCTGCTGGCCGCCACCCGCCTGTCGATGCTGCCGACCGTGCTGATCGGCGTGGTCTCGGCGGGTGTGCTGCGCTACCTGATGGGCTGAAACGCTCACCCCACCTGTAGCGCCGAGCCCATGCTCGGCTTTCGCGAACCGCAGCCGAGCATGGGCTCGGCCCTACAGATCGAATCTGCCCTGCGACACCGCGTCGCAGCCCATCGCGCCACCCGCTTGACCAATATCAAAACGCCCGCCGCCGTGCGGGCGTATCTCTATGCAGGACCCGAACACGCCGGCGTTTCCGGCCTCCACAAGGACCCTGCGATGAGCTACACCCCCGACAACGCCCAGCTGCTGAATGCCCTGCAGAACGTCATGGTGATCTCCACCACCGACCTGCAAGGCAACATCACCTATGCCAACGACCTGTTCTGCACGCTCACCGGCTTCGCCCGCGAGGAGCTGATCGGCCAGCCGCACAGCATCGTGCGCCACCCGGATGTGCCCAAGGCGGTCTACAAGGACATGTGGGACACCATCAAGGCCGGCAAGATCTGGACCGGCATCGTCCCCAACCTCGGCAAGGGCGGCGTGCTCTACGTGGTCGATACCACCGTGCAGCCGCTGTTCGACACCGAGGGCAACATCGCCTCCTACATCAGCATCCGCCGTGTAGTGAACGACCTGATGCAGAACTACGACCTGGTCGAGTTCAGCAAGGACAAGTTCGACGACTTCTACGAGGCAGCGTGAACGCCCTGCCAGCACACTCGCCCATCAGCCGCCTGCTGGTGGGCTTCGCCTCCGAGTCGGGCAATGCCCGCGCCCTGGCCCAGCGCCTCGGCGCGGGCCTGCAACCCCATCAGCCGCAGGTGCTTGCGTTCAACGACATCGATGTGGCCAGCCTCGGCCAGGGCGATGTACTGCTGGCGATCTCCAGTTCGTTCGGTGACGGCGAACCGCCGGCCAATGGCGAACAGTTCTTCGAAGCCCTGCGGCAGACGCCGACCCTGAACGGGCTGCGCTACGCCGTGTTCGGTCTGGGTGACACCGGCTACCCCCGCTTCTGCGGCTTCACCAAGGCGCTGGACAACGCACTGAGTGAGCGCCAGGCGCAACCACTGCTGCGCCGCGTGGACGCCGACCGCGGCTACGAGCAGTTCTTCCAGCAATGGCAGCCGGTGCTGGGCCAGGTGCTGCAGGGCGACCTGGGCGCTGGTCGTGACCTGCGCCTGCAGGTCACCGCCTATGCTGAAGACAACGCCTTTGCCGCGCGCGTGCTTGAACGCCGCCGTTTGAACAGCAGTGACCCTGGCGCCTGGCATCTGCAACTGGATATCGCCGGCAGCGGCATCGCCTACCGCGCAGGTGACACCCTGCATGTGGTGCCGGAGAACGACCCTGCGCTGCTGCAGGGGCTGGCGGACTGGTACGGTGATGCCAGCGCCGTGGCCACGCTGCACGACCGCGAACTGCGCCTGCTGGGCAAGGGTGTGCTGCGCGAAGTAGCCAAGCTCGGTGGCAGCGAGGAGCTGAAGGGCCTGTTGAAGGTCAGCCAGAAGCGCGAGCTGGAGGCCTACCTGCACGGCCTGGACCTGCTGGATGTGCTGCACGACCACGCCACCCCGGACAGCCTGCCGCTGGCACGCCTGCGCGAGCTGCTGTCGCCGTGCCTGCCACGTGCCTATTCGATCGCCTCGCACCCGCGCGACGGCCAGCTCAGCCTGTGCGTGCGCGAGGTGCGCTACACCCTGCGCGGTCGCGAACGCTGCGGCACCGCCACCGGCAGCCTGCTGCATGGCGGCACGCATGCCCGCGTGTACTGCCGTTCCAATCCCGACTTCCATCTTCCTGATACGGATGAAGCGCCGTTGTTGCTGGTCGGTACCGGCACCGGCATTGCACCGCTGATGGGCCTGATACAGGAAGTGCAAGCCAATGCCGGCCAACACGAGGTGCATCTGGTGTTCGGCGAGAAGCATCGCGCGCACGACTTCCTGTACCGCGAGCAGCTGCAGGACTGGCAGGCAGGCGGTGTGCTAGCCGGCCTGCATACCGCGTTCTCGCGCGATGGTGCCGAGAAGGTCTATGTGCAGCATGTGCTGCAGCAGCGCGCTGGCGAGGTGCGCGACGTGCTCGCCCGAGGTGGGCATCTGTACCTGTGCGGCAACAAGCGCCATCTGGAAAGCGCGGTACGCGACGCCATCAATGCCATCGGTGATGAAGGACGGTGGGATGAGCTGCGCAATGAAGGCCGCATCCATTGCGAGCTGTATTGACGTGTCCATGGGGTAGAGCCGGCCGCTGGCCGGCTGTCCACGATTTCCCGGTTGCCGGCCAGCGGCCGGCACTCCCCGCCACCGCTCAGCCGCCGACGATGCGACCGTCCACCACTCGCGCCACCTGCTGGCCGAACATCGCCACGTCCTGCGGGTCGTGGCTGATCAGCAGCAACGGAATGCCCGTCTTGTCCAGCACGGCGGCCAGTTCCTGGCGCAGGTGGTCGCGCAGGTCATGGTCCAGCGCAGCGAACGGCTCATCCAGCAGCAGCGCCTGTGGCTGCGTCACCAACGCCCGAGCCAGGGCCGTGCGCTGGCGCTGGCCGCCAGATACCTGCGAGGGCAACAGATCGCCCACACCGTCGATGCGGAACGCCCGCAACCATTGCTCCGCGGCATCGAACCGCTGCGCGGGGCGCGGATTCAACACGCCCTTCCGCAGCCCGAACGCCACGTTCTGGCGCACGCTCAGATGCGGGAACAGCGCGTAATCCTGGAACACATAGCCCAGCCGCCGGCGCTGCGGCGGCAGATCGACACCACGGGCCGCATCGAACAGGGCGTGGCCCTGCAGGTGTACATGCCCCTGGTCAGGCCGCAGCAATCCCGCCACCGCCTTCAGGGTCAGGCTCTTGCCGGCACCAGAGGGGCCGCACAGCACCACCTGCCGCTGCGTGCACTCCAACGCCACGTCCAGCACGAACTCCTGGCCCGCAGCCCGCAGTCGACGCTGCACCCGCAGATCAAGCCACATCGCGCAGCTCCCGGCGGCGTCCGCCCACCAGCCGCGCAGCCAGCAGCAGGATCACGATGCAGACCACGGAAGTCAGGATCACCAGCGCATTGGCCCGGCCATCCTGACCGGCCTGCACCGCCTCATAGATCGCAATCGACAGCGTCTGTGTGCGGCCGGGAATGCTGCCGGCCACCATCAGCGTGGCGCCGAATTCGCCCATCGCACGTGCGAAGGCCAGCAGCAATCCAGCAAGGATGCCGCGCCAGGCCAGCGGCAAGGTGATGCGGAAGAACACCGCCGCCTCGGAAACCCCCAGCGTGCGCGCCGCCTGCTCCAGTTGCCCGTCCACTTCTTCGAAGGCCGCCCGCGCCGGCTTGAATACCAGCGGCAATGACGCGACGGCGGCGGCAATCACCGCCGCCTGCCAGGTAAATACCAGATTGATGCCGAACCACGACTGCAGCCACGCACCGATCGGGCCGTTGCGCCCGATCAGCACCAGCAGGTAGTACCCCAGCACCGTCGGTGGCAGCACCATCGGCAGGGTCAGCAGCGAATCCAGCAGCTCGCGCCCGGGGAAGCGACGGCGGGCCAGCAACGCGCCCAGCGCCACGCCCAGCACCAGATTGATCGCGGTGGCCCATCCGGCCACCTTCAGCGACAACCCCAGCGCACTCCAGTCCAGATCCATGCCTCAGGGCTTGCCGAACCCATGCCGGGCCAGGATTGCCTGGCCCGGTGCCGAGCGCACGAAAGCGGCGAAGCGTTTCGCCTCCGCCGGCTGCGCGCTGGCCTTGATCACCGCCAGCGGATAGGCGATACGCCCGGCCACCGGCACCGCGAAGGCGCGGCGCACACGGTCGGGCATCGCCTGCGCATCGGTGGCGTAGACGAAGCCGGCGTCGACCTCACCGCGTGCCACATAGTCCAGCGACTGGCGCACGTTCTGCGTGGTGATGGCCTTGCCCTGCACTGCCGGCCACAGCCCAGCCGCTTCCAGTGCACCCTTGGCATAGCGGCCGACCGGTACGCTGTCCGGGTTGCCCAGTGCGACGCGTTGCACGCCGGTACCGGCCAGGTCCTTCAACGTGCGCGGCGCCGCTTTCGCCTGTGGCGGCACCACCACCCAAAGTGCATTCACCGCAAACACCTCGCGGGTGCCGGCGGCCAGCAGGTCCTGCTGCTGCGCCTGGTCCATCGTGGTCTCATCGGCCGAGGCGAACACATCTACCGGCGCACCGCGGCTGATCTGCTGCAGCAGCACCCCGGAGGCGGCGAAGTTGAAATCCACCTTGGTGCCCGGGTGCGCCTTCTCATAGGCCGTGCCCAGCTCACGGAAGCTCTCGGTCAGGCTCGATGCCGCCGACACCGTCAGCTCGGCCGCCCACGCGGGCATCGCAGCCAGCATTCCCAGCAACAACAGTCCCGCGCGCTTCATGGTCGGCCCCTTGGCTGTCTCGTCAGTCCGGATCGGATTCCCTGGCCACGGCCAACGCCGCCAGCCGTTCGGGTTGCAGCAACAGCATCTCACGTTGGTTGACGGCAATCACACCTTCATCGCTCAGCCTGCGCAACACCCGGCTCACGGTTTCCGGCGCCATCCGAAGGTAGTTGGCAATCTCGGTCCGGGCCATGCTCAGGTTGAAGCGGGTGGCCGAGAAGCCACGCCGCGCGTAGCGCTGGGAAAGATCCAGCAGGAACGCCGCCATGCGTTCCTCGGTGCGGTGGTTGGCGGCCAGCGTGGCGACCTTGCCGATTTCGGCACTGAGCAGGCTGAACAGCCGTGCCTGCAGTCCCGGCATGCGCGTGGCCAGCAGGCTCAGCCTGGGAAACGAGATCCTGCACAGATACACCGTATCCAGCGCCACCGCGTTGCAGGGGAAACGCGCGCCATGGATGGCATTGAGCCCGATCACCTCGCCGGGCAGGCTGAAACCCAGCACCTGCTCGTTGCCATGGCTGTCGTCGACGAAGGTCTTGACCATGCCCGCACGCACTGCCGCGATCGAGTCGAACGGATCGCCGGCACGGAACAGGTAGTCACCGGCCTGGAACGGCCCCACGTGGTCCACCAGCACATGCAGCTCACCCAGCGCGGTCTTGTCGTAGCCCTGCGACATGCAGGCATCGGAAAACGCGCAGGTGCTGCAGAAATGCAGTGCGTCGCCATCATCGGCCGCCGCCGGGTTCGGCGTGGCCGCTCGGGGCAAGGAAGGAGCAGGTGGCTTGAGAGGCATTGCAGCAACGCAGGAACGAAGGACACCATCATACGACAGCGCCGCACCGCCCCCTGTGCAGCGCGCACCTACTCCGGCGTGGGCTCTGGTCGCCGATGCGGACCACGCTGGCGCACGCTGTCGCGCACGTCCACGTCGAACTGCAGTTGCAGCAGGCTTTCGTCATCCAGCGCGATGCTGAAGCCCAGGCCGTCGCGGCAGGGCAATCGCTGCGCCAACGCCTCGACCTCTGCACGCGGCAACACCAGCCGGCAGAACGTGCCACCGTCGAGCAGCACCGCCTGCTCCCCGGCATGCAGCGACAGCGCCACACCCCAGCCACCACTGCCGCCGAAGCGGGTCAGGTTCTCCAGCGACTCGCCGGCCAGCAATCGTGCCAGATCCTGTTCATCCACGCGCAGGCGCATCGATTGCTGTTGCAGCTGGACTTTCATGGTGCGATGGACTCCCACTCCGACGGGGTATTGCAGTTGAGCAGCAGGGCGCGATCCTCCGCCGCAAGGGGCAGCCGGGTCACGCCCAGGTGCTCCTGCAGCGCGCGCAGTGAACGGCGCGCAGTGGGATCTTGAATCAGTTCCTGCAGCACGCGTCGGCAATGATCATCGATCTGCAACCGCATCGGCAACGGTTCATCGGCAAACACCGTGCAGGATGTGCTGGTTTCCACGCGTAGTCGTTGCAGCAGCGCCGCGCACAACAGCGGCGTATCCACCGGCACCACCCAGGCGGGCCCATCCGGCATCTGCATCGCCACGCTGTAAAGCCCGCCCAGTGGACCGCAACGCGCGACGCTGTCCGGTACGCCACCGAAAGCCGGGTAGTTGCCACTGATCCAGACCCGTCGTGCGCCGGCCTGCAGCAGCAGGGTCTGCATGTGTTCCAGCAGGGCGCGCCCCTGCCATGGCAGCAGCGCCTTGTCGCGCCCCATGCGGGTGGACAGGCCACCGGCCAGCACGATGCCGTCGATGGTCCCGCTCACGGCAGGGCCCCATCCACGCATGGCATGGATCTACTGGCGTCAGGGGCTGTGGCTGTGGCTGTGCGCATGCGCCGGCCCGTCGTCCGCGTGGCACAGGCTGCAACCCTCGCTCCACGCGCTGTCGCCGTCCACGTAATGCTCCTGCTTCCAGATCGGGCACTGGTGCTTCACCGCCTCGATCAGCTGCCGGCAGGCGCGAAACGCCTCATCGCGGTGTGGGCTGCCTGCGGCCACCACCACCGCCACATCACCGATGCCAAGCCGGCCCTGGGCATGGGCCACATACAACTTCAACTTCGGGCCGAAGGTGGCCTCCACCTCGGCGGCCAGGCGCTTGAACTCATTCAGCACCAACGGCTCGAACAGATCGTAGGTAATGCCGGTCACCGCGCGCCCAACGTTGACGTCGCGCACCTTGCCGATGAACACATCGATGCCACCGAATCCCGGATCGGACACCGCAGCAATGCCCTCGGCCGGATCGATCGCGGCCTGCGCGCGGTCCACCACCCTGGCGATGATCTTCTCGCTCATCGCTCAGCCCCCACTGACCGGAGGCAGGATCGCCACTCGGCCATCGTCGGGCAGCGCCTCGTGGTCGCGCAGCACGCGTTGCTGGTCGGCGAACGCCGAATAATCCAGCAGGCCGGCGCGAAACGCTGGCCAGCGCACCGGCAGCAGTTCACGCAGTGCCTGGCGCAGATCGGCCACGGTGCCACCGCTCACGTCCACCGCAATCTCGCGCCGGGCGTCCAGATCGGAAAACGCACCGAACAACTGCACTGTCACCTGTTTCATCACGACTCCTGGCCTACCAGCCGCACCGGTTCGTGGTGGCCCCAGCCCTGCACACGCACGTAAGTGCCGGCGCGGGCCAGGTCACCGTCAGCCTCCAGCACCACCCAGGCATTGGCCTGCAGCATGGACATCAAGCGGAACGATTCCTGCCCGGACAGCACGCGCGCACTCAACCGCCCCTGTGCATCCACCTCCACCCGCGCCCGCGCGTGGAAGCGCAGACCCGGCGGCTTGCGCACGTCGGCCTGCAGCGGCAGCTGCAACACCGTTTCCGGGGCCAGCCCCAACAGGCGGCGCAGCACCGGCTCGACGAAGAAGCGTTGGCCCACGGCCGCCGATACCGGGTTGCCCGGCAGGCCGAAGTACAGCGCGCCATTGGGCAGCACCGCAAACAGCAGCGGCTTGCCCGGACGGATCGCCACCTTGTGGAAGACGATGCGTGCGCCACGCCCACGCAACGCATCGGGAATGAAGTCGTAGCGACCGGCCGAAACCGCGCCGGTACTGATCAGCAGCTGCGCGCCAGCGCCCAGCGCCTCATCCAGCACCGTATTGAAGGTGGCCTCGTCGTCGCCCACCGTGCCCTGCCAGACCACCGCAGCACCGGCCGCCTGCAGGCGACCGACCAGGTAGGGCCGGTTGCTGTCACGAATCTGGCCCGATTCCAGCGCCTGCGCCGCTTCGGTCACCAGCTCCTTGCCGGTGGCGATCACCGCCGCCTGCGGCTGCGCCACCACCGCCACCTGGCCCACGCCGAGCGCGTGCAGCAGCGTGCGGGCATTGATATCCAGCGTCTGCCCCGCCTGCAGCACGCGATCACCTGCACTCACATCCTGGCCGCGCAGGCGCACGTTCTGGCCCGGCTTCACCGTTGAGGTCAGTGCGATGCGGGTCGGTCGGCCCGCTTCGCTTGCAAGGATCTGCACATTCTCGACCGGCACCACCGTATCCAACCCGGACGGCATGCGTGCACCGGTCATGATTTCCCAGGCACCCTCGCCGCCTTCGGCGCTGGCATCACCGGCGGCCTGCCAGCCCTGCACCGCAAATTCGGTACCCGGCTCGAACACCCGGCCTTCGGCGCGCAGCGCAAAGCCATCCATTGCCGAGTTGTCGAACGGCGGCAGCGACTGCGCACTGTGGATGTCACTGGCCAGGATGCGGCCCGCCGCCTCATGCAACGGCAGGTGCTCGGCCGGCAGCGGCGTGGCCGCGTCCAGCAGATGCTGCAACGCTTCACTGTAGGCAATCATGCCGCGCTCCCATCGGCGTGGCCACCGCCATCGACCATCGCCAGTGCGTGACCGAGCACCGGCGCCAGGATGTCCAGGCACTGTGCCGCCGCCTTCGGGCTGCCCGGCAGCGCGAACACCAGCATGCCACCCAGCTGCACCACCTCGGCACGGCTCAGCCAGGCCATCGGCGTGTGCTGCGCACTCAGCGCGCGCACCATCTGCGCCAGGCCATGCACCGGCCGCGCGTTCAACGAACGCAGCGCCTCCGGGGTCAGGTCACGTGGGCCCAGACCAGTGCCGCCGGTGCACAGGCACAGGCGCACGCCCTGGCCCGCCAGCGCCTGCAATCGGCTGGCCAACGGCTCGATGCCATCGGGCAGCACTTCGTTCGCCACCACTTCTCCGCCCATCTTCTGCAGGCCGGTCACCAGCGTCGGGCCGGATACATCTTCATAGGTGCCATCGGCGGCGCGGTCGCTCAGGGTGATCACCGCGCACCTGGCTCGCTCAAGGCCCTTCGGCGCGCGCGGCTTGAAACGCGCGCGCTCGGCCTCGTCCATGCCCTCGGGGTGCAGCCAGACGCCGCGTTTTCCACCCTCCTTGAACAGCAGGCGGATGCCTTCGATGCGCAGCGCCGGTTCCATCGGCTTGCTCAGGTCATACAGCGTCAGCAGCGCCGCGTTGACCCCGGCCAGCGCCTCCATCTCCACGCCGGTGCGCGCCTCGCTGGCGCACTCGCACCACACGCGGATCGCCTGCCGTTCCGGCACCGGCGCGCAGAACACCTGCACCAGTTCCAGCGGCAACGGGTGGCACAGCGGCATCAGCATCGAGGCCATCTTGGCGCCCTGCAGGCCGGCAATCTCGGCCATCACCAGCGCATCGCCCTTGGGCAGGCGGCGCTCGACAATCAGCGGATACGCCACCGGCCCGGCATGCAGTTCGCCCACTGCCACCGCGCGGCGGCGGGTGATGCGCTTGTTGCGCACATCGGCCATGTGAAACGCCGCATTCCATTCCCCACTCATCGTGTTGCTCATCCTCCGATGGAGGCCAGATGCGGGGTCAACCCGGTCTGGCCCTGGTGCAGGCCATGCCCGGCCGCCTTCAGGCCAAGCTGGGTGGTGATGCGCGCCAGCAGCGCGTCATGGTCATCGTCGTTCTGCAGCAGCGGCCGCAGCGGCACGCCGAACTCACCGAACAGGCACAGCCGCAGGTCACCCTTGGCGGTCACCCGCAGGCGGTTGCAGCCCTTGCAGAAGTCACGCGAATACGGCGCGATGATGCCAATGCAGCCGCGATGGCCCGGATGGCCGAACTCGCGCGCCGGGCCGGCGTCGGCCGCGCGCGGTCGTTCGTGCCAGCCGGCCGCCAGCAGCTGCTCGATCACCACGTCGGCGCGCAGGTGATGCCGCTGGAAATAGGCCTCGTTGTCGCCGGTGCGCATCAGTTCGATGAAGCGCACGCTGAAGGGGCGCTCGCGCAGGTAGTCCATCCACTGCGGCAACTCATCATCATTCAGGCCACGCAGCAGCACCGCATTGAGCTTGATCGACGGCAGGCCCAGTGCCTGCGCCAGCGCCAGGCCCTGCTCGATTTCCGGCAACCGGTCATGCCCGGTGATGGCTGTGAAGCGCTCGCGCTGCAGGCTGTCCATGCTCACGTTCAACGCAGTCAGCCCGGCCCGGTGCCAGCCCGGCAGGCGCCGCGGCAGCAGCGTGCCATTGGTGGTGATGGCCACCTTGGCGATGCCCGGCACCGTCGCCACGGTAGCAATGATCTCGTCCAGATCCTTGCGCAGGCTTGGCTCACCGCCAGTCAGGCGGATCTTGCTCATGCCCAGCGCGGCAAACGCACGTACCAGGCGCGCGATTTCATCCACCTGCAGGAAGCGCGGGCGGCCGTCGGGCTGGTAACCGTCGGGCAGGCAGTAGCTGCAACGGAAGTTGCAGGCCTCGGTAAGCGACAAGCGCAGGTACGGGAAGCTGCGTCCGAAGCTGTCGGTGAGTTGGCTCATGGCTGTTCCACCTCCTGGCACCACCCTGCAGCCTGCCCCCTGAACGGGTTGTCGACCCCAGTGCGCAGAGTGCGCTGGGGCGTCGAAAGCGTCAACCCGGGGAGCACCCGGCTGAATTGGGATGCTTTGTCGCTATCGACTCGGCTGGGCCGCCGCACCGTCCGCCACGATCACGACACCTGTCGCAGATACCCGAGCACACAGGGATGCCTGCGCCAGCCAGTGCTGTCAGCACTCAACAGTGTGGAACAATGCCAAACGCGTCTTCAATCAGAACCATTTTGCAACTCTCCTGATGGGCATGGGACCGCATCGGGGGTTCAGATGGCACGCCACCGAAAACGGGTGGCCGGGTTTCGAATCCCGAGTTGGTCCTGAGTGATTTGCGCTTGCCAGCCGGCGTCCACGTTCCGTGACACCGGCTGGCAATCCGTCTGCCGGCCATGGCGGGCGGTGCGTTGGGGGCGTTCGCGCCCACCGGCTTGGGACCAACCCGGATTCGAACCACGTACCGCCCGCCACCCTCCGGGTGGCGGCTACCGATTGCCTTGCACGGAGCCTTGCCATGAACGAACCGGACCTGCCCTATCCGCGCGCCAGCCACCACCCGGCCGACGCGGACCCATCAGCCGCCCCCGCAACGCCCGCTGACAGCAATACCTTCCTTGGCCATCTGAACCGCATCCGCTTCGGTGCGGCCGCCGACGGCCAACCGTGGCCGGAACGCTACCTGCTGCCCGGGCGCCGGCTGGCGCTGGCCGACGCCGACTGCGCATTGGCTGGCCTGCGCGTGGTGCACGAACTGCTGTTGGCCGCCGAGCGCACCCGGCAGAACGGCGAACCCGACCAGTACGTGGGCGACCGCGTGATGGAAGGACTGAAACAGGCGGCCCTGGCACTGGGTGCGCAGGCGGTGGTGCGGTTGCAGCCCGACCCCTAGCAGCCAGCCCCCAATGCAACATGTCGCAATTGCCGCGATTTGCCCGCGCGCCCGCACCGCCTGAAGACGAGGTCGTCTGCACTATGCGGAGGCGCGCGGGCCTTTTGCGTCAGAACCTGCAGTCCTTCCGGTTACCTGCCGGACAATACCGCCGGGGCTGCCCTGTTACCCAGGCGGCAGTCCTCGCCCATATTGGTTGCCGGGATGGAGTGATCAAACCGCAATGCCCATGCTCAAGTACTTCCGCACTTCACTTGTTGCAGCCGCCTGCTGGATGGCCATTGGCACTGCACATGCGACTCAACTCGTGGAAGGACGGGCCGAGATCGCGCTGATCAATGGCACTCCCGCGATCTGCCTGCCGAAGGACGCGCCGCGGTCGTTCGCAGTGTCCAGCGTACTCTTGATGGAGAGCCAGTCATTCCCGCCGGGAATGTGGAGCATTCGCCTGAAAGAAGGCGCCAGGCCCATCAGGCTCGGGCCAGGACAGTGCTTCCCCTATGGCTCGGTGCCCGAGGGCTACCAACTCGAACCACGGGGCGTGAACAGCCGCCCCCTGAGGCTTGAAACGAACAATGGCTACTACTTCAGAATCAGCCGAGGAGGAAGGTTGTGGAGCATCTCGCAGATTGGATACTACTCAGCCGACTTCAGTATCAAGGAAGCCGCGAGTGGTTCCGTCAGGGTGCGGAGCGTATCGGTGTGTGCCAATGCCAGCAGATGAGCCACATTGCTGCTGACCGCAGCCAGCGTCTGCCCGCCACGTGTACTGCAAGAGAATGACGATGACACGAACGCCTGCGTCCCTGCTCGCACTGCTGCTACTCATGGGCTGTAGTCACACCAGAGACTACAGCCTGTCGCCCACCACAGACGCGGGAATGGTCAGCGTCACGGTCAAGGTACCCAACGAGCTGGTTGCCGCCGACATGAAGGTGGTCTACCGCTCAACGACCTGCACGTCGACCTTTTATTCGATGCTGGATGGAGAGCGTTACACGCGCGACAACTATACGCGACTGGTTCTACAACCTGTGCGCCTTGCAGACACGGACATCTACAAAGCGACGCTTGCCATTGATGGCGGCGGGGCCTGTCACTGGCGGCTCATCAGTGTGGATTTTGGCGTGCAATATGCAACCCCCTCCGCGTTTGGTGAAGGTGTAACTCAGGGTTGGGGGGGCAGGATCACCGTAAGATTTGATTCGATGGGTTCGCCTTATGGCCGGCGCGAGTCCAAAGTGGATCGCGACCTGTCGATCCGCAGGGACTATTACCCTTGGTTGAGCGAACGGTTCCCAGGGGGCCATATCAAGACAATCGCCCTCACAAGCCGCAGCCCTCACTTGGTAATTTATGCAACAGAGAATGCGCGCAGCGTGCATTTCGAACCCGTTCTACATCCGCAGTTCCTTACCCGATCCGTGGCCCCCAAGGTCAAAGCCAAAGGCAACAAGACGATCTACTACTACCCAGATGGCAGCAATGCGTTCGAGCCCTATCAACCGAATTTCCTGAAGCTCGAAGCGATCAGGATAGCTGCCGAGGCACAGTCTCAGGGCGGTTAACGCTTCTCACGGGCTCTCCTTGCTCAGCCACTCCTAGACACGGGGCCGGATTCCCGGCGCAATAGAAACGCGCTTGCCCGGCTGCAGTGGATCGGGCACCCGCATCCCGTGGTCGGCCTCTGGGTACACCCAGTAATCCAGATTGCTGCGGCCACGGGAGAGGAAGGCGACCATCGCGAAGTCGGTGTTGATAATCGGCGCCTTGTCGTCATCGCCGCCCTGCACCAGCAGCAGCGGGATCTCGAGTGCCAGCATGTCATCCACCACCGCATGCGTACCGAACCCGGACCAGCGCCGGTTGGTCTCACCCATGAAGGCCTGCTCCAGCCCAAGCGGATCGGCATGGATCGCCTTGATGGCGGCGAAGACCCCCTCGACGGATGCCTGCGCCTGGGCGCGGGAGATCTCGCCACGTTCGGCACGCAGCCGTTGCTCGATGATGAAATCGTGATACTGCGGCAACGCCAACCCGCCCCACCCCACGGCCTTGTCCGCGCGTGCCAGGCCCGCCACCGCAAAGACGTACTGCGCGCCTTCGGAGCCGCCAATGATCACGATCTGGTCGACCCTGTCCCCAAGGGCGCGACGTGCCGCAGCAATGGCCAGCACCGTGCGCGCGATCAGGCTGTCGCGCGAGAGACCAGCACGGTAGGCGGGGCCATCCAGCGGAACCGGTCGCCCCTTGGCCGGCTCCAGGCGCATGTCCGCCGAGAACGGGATGCCAGGCTTGTCGACCAGCAGGAAATGCGCGCGATCGCGGAATGCGAACAGATCGCGCGGGAAACTGGTTCCCCGGCGGCCGTCGCTGAACTGCTGGAAGTGCGGGAACGCCCCGGAGCCGGGTAGCCACACCACCAGAGGCCCCTTCTGCTCCGCATTGACGTTGTCAAGATGCCAGCCGATTTCACCCAGCACCGGATCGCTCAGCATGTGGCTGTCGAACTGCTGCGGCGTTGCCGCCGCCATCGCCATCGCCGGGCCTGCCGACACCGCCAGCATCATTGCCAGAATCAACCGCATGCCTTCCTCCTGTTGGCCGTTGCACCGGCAACCGTTGTGGCGACGCTGGTACATCCAGGCCCGGCGGAACCGGGCCTCAGCGCCGGGATCGCCTCTTCTTGCCCCGCTTGCGCCCCCGCTTCGGGGCAGGTTGCGTGCTCAGTCCTTCGGACAGAGCGGTACGCCCAGCCAGCAATGCACCACCAAACATCGCCATCGCCGAAGCCACTTCGTAGGCCCGCCAACCGAAGTACTGGCTGATGGCAAATCCAATCCCACACAGCCTTCCACATCGCGTACTGCCCGGGCCCATACCATAGACCAGCACCAGCACTCCCCCCACAATGCACAGCGCCGCCAAGGCCAGGCACGCAACGAAGATGAAAGGTCGGTGGTTACGCATGCGCTTGCGTCGGTTTCCCGGTGTGAGGGCCAGTGCAACCAGACAGCCAACCGACAGGGAGCTTCCGGCTCCCACATCATCCTGGACAGTTGCCTCCTTGCAACGCAGGCACCCATCATCCCTGCACGCCGCGCCCGACGTCAACGCGCCGGCACTGTTGAAGCCACACTGTTCCGGACCAGGCCTCCGTGCTAGCGTGCGCCGGCAATCGCTTCATCTGGTGCACGGATGCGCAGGCGCACCTGTCCATGTTGATGCGCCTGCATACCCGTCCTCATCAGTATGGACATGCCGATGCCCAGTAAATATGCGCGCTTCGCCACCCTTGCTCTCTGCCTTTCCGTCTGCCTGCCCGCCTACGCCGCACAGAATGCGCCTGCGGATATCCACGCCATCGAGCAGGTCGTGGAGTCCTTCCGCACCTCGCTGATCAACAAGGACAAGCCGACCTACATGGGCCTGTTCTTCTCGGACAAGCCGGAAGACATCGGCTGGCAGTTCGTGTCCGAGGACGTGCGCCTGCAGGACATCCGCAAGGGCAAGCCCGATGCGATCAAGGCACGGCAGATTCCCGCCAACAACTTCATCGCGCTGATCGACGGCGCCGTCGCGTCGCCGAAGCCGAGGGAGGAAAAATTCTTCAATACAAAGATCGAAACCGATGGTGACGTGGCTTCGGTGTCCTTCGACTACAGCTTCCATGACGACGGCGAGAAGACCAACTGGGGCAAGGAGCTGTGGCAGCTGATCCGCACCGAACAGGGCTGGAAGATCTTCTCGGTGGTGTACTCGATCCGCGATTCGCGCAGCCCGGCCGGGTAAACGGCCTGCGGCCATCCGACGATTTCCCGACGCACGCCTGTCCATGCTGGTGCGAGGTCATTCATCGCAAGGTCGGCATGCAGCCCCCTCATCCCAGGGACAGCGGCAAGTACCCGCACGGCAGGACCGGGCTTGCCCGCATCCTGCACACGCTGATCCACTCACGCGACGGCTTCATCGCCACCTTCCGTGGCGAAGCCGCGTTCCGCCAGCTGTTGCTGCTGCACGCACTGTTGATGGTCGCCGCCTTTGTGCTCGACATCAGCACCGTCGAACGCGCGGTGGTGCTGGCCGTGTGTTTCATCAGCCTGCTGGTGGAGCTGCTCAATTCAGCGATCGAAGCGGTGGTCGACCGCATCTCGCTCGATCATCACCCGCTTTCCAAGAACGCCAAGGACATGGGCAGCGCCGCGCAGACCACCGGACTGCTGATGGTCGGCGCAGTGTGGGGCGTGATTCTGCTGGGCTAGACCACATACACGCCGGGCATCGCCTGGCGCTACCGATGCGGCAATGGCTTACTGCGCGGCCAGGGCGAAATCCAGGCCCGCACACACCGCCGCCACCTGGGCGTCGTTGCATTCCTGCGGGCTGGTACGCGGGCTGTCCGGGTAGACCTCGGTGGTGGTGGCAAAGCGCGCGTCGGTGAAGCCGGCGCAGGCGCCGATCGAACGCGACTCGCCCCATACCACGCCCGGCGACTGCAACGGCAGGCCGACCAGGTTGCCCTCGGCATCGGCCGGGGCGATGTGGGTGACCGGCGCGACCGCCGCGATCAGCGCCTTCTGGAACTCGGCCTGCGGATCTTCGCTGTTGCCGATCACGTAGAAGCCATCGGGAATGGTGTCGCGCTCGAACGGCTTGCCGTCGCGGGCACAGCGTGCCGGGTCGAACTCGTGCAGGTCGCTGTCGGTGGTCTCGTGCAGGTCCAGGTGCACCAGCAGGTTCGGCTTGCGCTCGGCCACCCAGCGCATCAGCGCGGCGGCCTCTTCGATCAGGCCACCGTCACGGAAGCTGCGGTTCGGATCGATCGCATCCGGGTTCCAGCGCTGGATGCGCTCGTAGCCCCAGGGGCTGACGCACGGCGCCACGATCAGGTTGAGCCGGCCCAGGTAGCGCTCGGCCTGCTGTTCCAGGAACTGCAGGGCACCATGCACGCCGCTGGTCTCGTAGCCATGCACGCCGCCGGTAATCAGCACGGCCGGCAGGGCCGGGTTCCAGTCGTGGTTGACCACGGCAAACAGCGGGTAGTGGTCCGGGGCATAGTCCAGCTGGCCATACTGGATCACGTCGAAGACGCTGTCGTCCAGGCGCTCAAGGGCCGCCACCACGTCGTCGTGGTAGCTGCGCTGGCGCTGCTGGCGGGCCCGCCACTGTGCGCGTTCCGCATCGCCCCAGGGCTGTCCGGGGGTGCCGATCGGATAGAACTGCGCAACAGTCATGGGGTACTCCAAGGGTCGAACGGGTGGGTGCAGCCGGTCATTCTAAGCCTTGTCGCGCCTGCGGGTGCTGCCTTGCCGACGCCCCTTCATCCAGCCGGGGTCATCTGGTTGTAAAATCAACGGTTTTTGGCCCCTCACCCCTTGATGGCGAACGCAGCGCAGCCGGTCCTGGGTGGACCGGAGTTCCTCCGCCTGCTCGCCCGTCTCAGCGACGGCGCGATGCCGGCCAGCAGTCCCGCCCTGACCGATCGCCTCGGCCAGTGGGTGGACTGGAGCCGCGCCGTGGCCCTGTCCGGGGCCCTCGGCGGACGCCTGCCCGAGCCCGGCGAGGCCACCGAGGCGGTCGAGGATGTGCTGGCCGACTGCGCCCAGGCCCAGGCCAGCCTGCGCGCCTCAATCAGCGAGGATGCCGAGGCCGAGCGCCTGCTTGACCTGGCCGAGGCCGCCGCCGCGCCCAACTTCGCTTCGCTGCGGCAGCGCTACCGGGTGCTGCAGCAGGCCATCCAGACCGCCACCGGGCGCCTGCGCGGGCGCCTGCGCGACCAGCTGGTACAGGCGTCGCCGGAACAGGCCCGGCTGGCCGAAGTCGACGCGGTGATGGAGCAGACCCTCACCCCGCGCGAACACAGCCTGCTGGCCACCGCGCCGGCCGTGCTCGGCGCCCGTTTCGAGCGCGTGCACGGCCAGCCCGGCTGGCGTGCGGCCTTCCGCCACGACATGCGCACGCTGCTGCTTGCCGAGCTGCAACTGCGCTTCCACCCGATCGAAGGGCTGCAAGACGCCCTGCGCTCCCACTGACCGGAACACCATGTCCAGAACTGCTTTCCATGTCGTTGTCTTCCTTGTCGGCCTGCTGGCCGTGTGCTGGATCGGCATTGGCTATGTGTCGGTGCATCCCCTGGGTGCGGCGGTGGCGGCGATCATCGCGGCCTGCTACATCGCCGGCGGCGTGGAGCTGTACCGCTATCGCCAGGCCAGCAACGGCCTGCGCAGTGCACTGAGTGATCTTTCCGCTGCGCGGGAAAGCCTGGCCCCCTGGCTGGAGCGCGTGCCGGTGGGCCTGCGCAACGCCGTGCGCCTGCGCGTGGAGGGCGAGCGCACCGCCCTGCCTGCACCGGTTCTGACCCCGTACCTGGTCGGCCTGCTGGTGCTGCTGGGCATGCTCGGCACCCTGCTGGGCATGATGGATACCCTGCGCGGCACCGGCCTTGCCCTGCAGAGCGCGACCGACATGGCCGCCATCCGTGGCTCGCTGGCCTCGCCGGTGCAGGGCCTGGCGGTGGCGTTCGGCACTTCGATTGCGGGTGTCGCCAGCTCGGCCATGCTCGGC
The DNA here is from genome assembly GCF_059515225.1 of Stenotrophomonas sp. CS3K5. Lineage (NCBI taxonomy): Bacteria > Pseudomonadati > Pseudomonadota > Gammaproteobacteria > Lysobacterales > Lysobacteraceae > Stenotrophomonas > Stenotrophomonas sp. CS3K5. The sequence goes on along the minus strand of NZ_JCAKRX010000002.1, from coordinate 158,038 downwards.
CTGCTGGCCGCCCTGCTGCGCCGCGACCGCCTGCAGGCCGTGCAGCAGCTGGACCGCGCCATTGCCGGCGACCTGCATCCGTACTCGCAGGCCTGGCAGCGCGCCGAATCGCTGCGCCTGCTGCAGGCGCAGTCCGCTGCGTTGCCGGCGCTGGTGGACCGCGTGCAGGCGATGACCCAAACCTTTGAACAGCACAGCACGGCCGCCAACGAGCGCCTGCTGGCCGGCCAGGCCGAGTTCCTGACCCAGAGCCAGGCGCTGCAGGAACGCCTCGCGCTGTCGTTGCAGCAGTCGCTGCGCGAAGGTGCCGAAGCCAGCGCCGCCGCCATCGGTGGGGCGCTGCAGCCGATGGCCGAAACCACGCTGGCCGGCCTGGCTCACCATGGCGAAGCGCTGCACGCCCGTGTCGAGCAGGCCGTGCAGGCACAGCTGGCCGGGCTGGCCGATGGCTTCGAGCGCAGCCGCGTGGCCACCGAAGCCAGCTGGGCCAAGGTCGTGGGCGAACAGACCCAGGCGCAGCAGACGCTGGTCAGCGATCTGCGGCAGCACCTGCAGGGCTTCAGCGAGAGCCAACGCACGCAGGCCGACGCACTGGTCGCGCGCCTCGGCGAGCGCCTGCAGGCCGATGCCAGCGGCAACGCCGAGGCCTGGCGCAGTGCCGCCGAGCAGCAGCAGGCGCTGAACAGCGCGCTGGTCGAACGCCAGCAACAGGCCCTGCTGGCCGCCAGCGAGCAGCTGGACGAGCGTGCGCAGGCGCTGCTGCAGGCACTGGACGAACGCCATGCCGCCAGCCAGTCGCTGCTGCAGGACCACGAGCAGCGGCGCTCGCAGGACTGGCAGGCCGCGCAGGCCGCCGCCGCGACCGCACATGCCGAGCTGCAGGCCAGCCTGGACCGCCGTGAACAACAGCGCCAGGCGCGCTGGGACGCGGTCAGCGCCGAACTGCAGCAGGCGCACGCCACGCTGCATTCGCAGTTGCAGGCCGGCGATGAGCAGCGCCTGCAACACTGGAGCGACGCATTGCAAGCCATTTCCCGCGATCTGGCCACCCAGCAGCAGCAGGTCTGCGACACCCTGGCAGCGACCGCGCAGCAGATCGGCGACAACGGCCGCGCGCAGGCCAACGCCACCCTCGCCGAAGTCTCCACCCTGCTGCAGACTGCCGCCGAAGCGCCGAAGGCCGCCGCCGACGTCATCAATGAACTGCGCAGCACGCTGTCGGAAAGCCTGGTGCGCGACAACGCGATGCTGGAAGAACGCGGCCGCCTGCTGGCTACCGTGCAGACCCTGCTTGATGCGATCAACCACGCCTCGCACGAACAGCGCACCGCGGTGGACGCGCTGGTCGGCGGTTCGGCCGAGCTGCTGGAACGCGTCGGCAACCGCTTCACCGACCATATCGCCGCCGAGACCGGCAAGCTTGATGGCATCGCCGCAGCACTCAGCGGCAGCGCCGGCGACGTGGGCCAGCTGGCTGGCGCCTTCGGTGAAGCGGTTGCGCAGTTCGGCAGCGCCTCCACCGAGCTTTCCAGCCGCCTTGAACTGATCGGCGGTGCGCTGGACGCCTCGCTGGCGCGCAGCGACGAACAGCTGGCCTACTACGTGGCACAGGCACGCGAGGTGGTCGACCTGAGCCTGCTGTCGCAGAAGCAGGTGATGGAAGAGTTGCAACAGCTGGCCACGCGCCGCGGCAAGGCCGGCAGCGCATGAGCGACGAGCTGGAGGTCGATGGCGGCTCGCACGCCCCGATCTGGGCCGCCTTCGGCGACCTGATGTCGGTGCTGCTGGGCGCATTCGTGCTGATCCTGGTCGGCGTGGTGGCCGTGCAGCTGGAACTGTCGCAGCGGCTGGACCAGGAAGTGAAGCAGCGCCAGGCCGAAGCCAAGCGCCTGCAGACCCTGGAACAGGCACTGGCCGGCCCGCTCGCCGCCGGCCGTGTGACCCTGGTTGATGGCCGCATCGGCATCAGCGGCAGCGTGCTGTTCGCATTGAACTCGGATCAGCTGCAGCCGGAAGGCCAGGAACTGCTGCGCAGCCTGGCCGCTCCGCTGGCCGCTTACCTGGGCAGCCGCGAGGAGATCCTGATGGTCAGCGGCTTCACCGATGACGCACCGGTGCGCGAAGGCAATCGCCGCTTCGCTGACAACTGGGAGCTCTCCGCGCAGCGCTCGCTGACCGTGACCCGCACCCTGATTGCCGACGGCGTACCCGCCGACGCCGTGTTTGCCGCCGCGTTCGGCAGCGAGCAGCCGGTCAGTTCCAACGCCAGCGAGGACGGCCGCGCACGCAACCGCCGCGTCGAGATCGCGCCGATTCCCAAGCCAAAGGCGCCGGATGGCAAGTAAGCCGCCCGCATTGGAAGACCTGCGCGCCCTGGTACGCGATCTCGATGCGGGATCGCGCGCCTTGGCGCATTACCCGCAGGTGCCGATGCTGGCGCAGGCACAGCGCGAATGGTCCGAGCTGCGCAGCGAACTGCAGGTGCGTCGCTCGCTGCGCGCCGAAGCCCCGGCCGACGGCGGCCCGCTGAATTCGGCGGTGCTGGTGCAGCGCATGCTGGACACGATGCAGGCGACCAGCCCCGGTTACCTGCGGCATTTCATCGATTACGTCGACACCCTGTCGTGGTTGCAGGCGCTGCAGGACGGCGCCGCCAGCGGCGCTGATACCGCCAAGCCCAAGCGCACGCGCAAGCCGCGCCAGACGCCGAAGGGGTAGTGCCGTCGCGTGCCATTGTAGAGCCGAGCCATGCTCGGCTCAGGCCAGAGACAGCCGAGCATGGGCTCGGCTCTACAGGTCAGCCCTCGCAACGGATGAACATGTCACCAGACAGTCATCTGTCTAGCGCACCATTTTCACGTTGGCCCACGGCGCCTGCAGCGCTGCCGGTCGCATCGGCTGTCTCCCCTTTTGAACTCCATGAGCTCCGCACCCACGCGGTGGCTCTTGCCTGCCTGAGTGTCGGTAACATGACCAAGACTTTGTTGGCCGCTGCGCTGTCCATTGCGCTTGCCCCCGCGGCCTGGGCGCAGGATGCTGCCCCGACCTCCAGCAGCACCTCCGCTACTGAACTGGACGCCGTCTCAGTGATCGGCAGCGGCGAAGCGCGCCAGGTGCAGCGCATCACCCGCGAGAACCTCGACATCCTGCCGCCAGGCACCAGCCTGCAGAAGACCCTGAACCTGCTGCCGGGCGTCAACGCGCAGTCGGCCGATGCGCTGGGCACCAATGAGCAGTCGATGACCCTCAGCCTGCGCGGCTTCAACTCCACCCGCCTGGGTTACACCCTGGACGGCGTGCCACTGGGCGATGGCGCATACAACAACTACAACGGCCTGACCATCAACCGTGCACTGATCAGCGAGAACATGGCCGGCGCCGAACTGGCGGTGGGCATCGGCAGCCTCGGTACGCCGTCCACCAGCAATCTCGGCGGCACGATCTCCTATACCTCCGACCGCCCGGCGCAGGAACTCGGCGGGCGCGTGGTGCAGACCTTCGGCAGCGATGCCAACCGCCGCACCTTCGTGCGCGTGGACAGTGGCGAGTACAACGGTTTCTCCGGCTACGTCTCTGGCATGAACGCGGTCTCGGACCTGTGGAACGACCAGACCGCCTACAACCAATCCATCACCAGGCAGTTCAATGGCAAGGGCGTGTGGAACTTCGGCCGCGGCCAGATCACCGGTTTCGTCGATACGTCGCGCACCACCCAGGCCGACTACTTCTATTTGTCCAAGGACGAGATGTCGCGCGGACTGGGCTGGGACTGGGGCGGCTACGCGCCGGACTGGAACAAGGCGGTGGCCAAGGCCTACTGCAATACCGCCAGCTTCAATGCGAAAAAGTGCGACAACAGCGGCCCGGACAAGGATGCCGACGGCGCCTTCACCGCCGGACAGATCCTGCGCGATGACAACCTCTACTACCTGGCCGGTGACTTCTTCCTGGCCGATGGTTTCAGCCTGCGGGCCCTGGCCTACCACCATGACGACCGCGGCGAAGGCCACAACTGGAACAGCGGCGCGTGGTCGAACAAGGGCACCGCGCAGGAAATCCCGATCATCTTCCGCAACACGATCTATACCATCGACCGCGATGGCGGCACGCTGTCGTTCGATTGGGAACTGGGCGCGCACCGCATCGAGGGTGGCGTCTGGTACGAGCGCAACACCAGCAGCGCCGAACGCTACCAGACCGCCGTGGACGGCCCGCGCGACCTCAGCGGCATGAACACCCTGCCCTCCGATGTCGGCGTGTTCGCCCAGCGCACGCGTTGGAAGACCCATCAGTTCTTCCTGAAGGACACCTGGCGCGTGCTCGATGATCGCCTGACCCTGGAATTCGGCGCCAAGAGCCCGCATGCCACCTCCGACGCGCAGGCGCTGCCAGGCGATGCGAAGACGCCGATCTCGCCGACCTCCAACAATCAGTTCGCCACCGGCTCGCTGAAGGCCAGCAAGGATTTCCTGCCGAGCGTGGGTGCCAACTTGCGCCTGGCCGAGCATCACGAAGTGTTCGCCAGCTACGCCGAAAACATCGCCATGTTCCAGGGCGGCTTCAAGCTGGGCCCGCAGGCGGTCAGCCAGGCCACCTGGAACGCGCAGGGCAACCTGAAGCCGGAAGAATCGCGCTCTCTGGAAGCGGGCTACCGCTTCGTCACCGACACCCTGCAGGCCTCGATCGCCGCCTACAACGTACGCTTCGACAACCGCCTTCTGCAGTACAACCCCTGCGACTCGCGGCAGCCGGTCGGCCCGACCTGCGGCAACCGCTTCTACAACGTGGGCGGCGTCGACAGCCGTGGCGCCGAGCTGACCGTGCTGTGGACCCCGAACGAGCACTTCAGCTGGTACACCTCGGCCTCGCTGAACCGTTCGACCTATGCGTCGAACTACGTGCAGGCCGGCGTCGAACAGCAGATCAAGGGCAAGATCCAGACCGATACCCCCAAGCAGCTGCTGGCCACCGAGATCACCTGGCGCGACAACGGCTGGTTCGCCAGCCTGCGTGGCAAGTACACCGGCGAGCGCTTCTACACCTATACCAATGACCAGGGCTTCGGTGGCTTCACCCTGTTCGATCTGGCCGGTGGTTATGACTTCGGCCAGTTCAGCTTAGCCAAGGGCGTGCGTCTGTCGTTCAATGTGACCAACCTGACCAACAAGCGCTACGCCAGCAACCTGGATTCGAGCGTGTTCGCACCGAGCGATCCGGCCGGCAAGCTGTACGTGTTCCATGCGTCGGCACCGCGCCAGGTGTTCGGTACCCTAGACCTTCGCTTCTGATCGACGGCCGGGAGTCCACTGATGCTCGCAACCGCCCTGCTGCTGGCCACATTGTCGGCCAGCGGATACTCCGCCCCGCATGAGGCCAGCGGCGCGCCGCCGCGCGCCCTGCAGCTGGGCGGTCGCACCTATGTGGACAAAGGCCTGGTTGCAGCCGGGCGACTGCCGGCGGGCACGCTCGACTTCCTCGGCGACACGCTGGGCTCGTTCTCGTCGCTGGCGGTACAGCCCGGCACCTGGAAACGTACCGCCAACGGCTACGAGGGCGTGCTGTGGACCCTGCCCGACCGTGGCCGCAACGATCCCGAGGCCGGCTTGTTCTACGACTACGCCGGCCGCGTGGAGCGCATGCAGCTGCGTATCGACACGACGCAGGGCAAGGCCGGTGCGCTGGGTAGGCTGACGATGGTGCCGGACAAGGGCGTTGTGCTGAAGGACTTCAACGGTCAGCCATTCACTGGCGCCGACCCGGGCGACCACACGATCACCCAGCGCGAGGTGGTGCTGCCCTCGCCGGCCAACGGCCCCGGTGCGGGCAAGGTCTCGCTGGATGCGGAATCGCTGCAATTCACCGCAGACGGCCATTTCTACATCGGCGATGAGTACACCGCCAACGTCTACTACTTCGATGCACAGGGCCAGCTGCAGGGCGTGATCGTGGCACCGCCGGCGATCAGGCCGCAGCGCGATGGCAAGCCGGCGTTCGGCTCGCTGGCCCCACCGCAGAGCGGGCGCCGCAACAACCAGGGCGTGGAAGGCATGGGCTTTTCGCCCGATGGCAGCCGGCTGTTCGTGGCCCTGCAGAGCGCGACGATGCAGGACAGCGCACAAGGTAATGCCGCAGGCCGCATCAATACCCGCGTGCTGGTCTACGACGTGACGTCCTCGCCTACGCCGCAGCAGCCGATCGGCCATTACGTGATGGCCCTTCCGGCCTACGCCCACGACGGCAACGGCAAACTGGACCGCACCGCCGCGCAGAGCGAACTACGCGCCTTGGACGCGCACCGCTTCCTGCTGCTGGCCCGCGATGGCAATGGCCTGGGCAAGGACAGCGATGATCCGATCGTCTACAAGTCGGTGCTGCTGGTGGATGTGGCCGGTGCCAGCAACCTGGCCGGCTCCCCGTATGAAACCGCCACCACATCGCTGCTGGCCGACCCGACCGGCACCGCGTTGAAGCCGGAGATCATGCCCGCGCGCAGCGACGAACTGCTGAACCTGCTCGACCGACCGCAGCTGGCGCGAGCCGGGCTGGATCTGGAAACCCGGCGCGGCCCGCACGACGGCCTGCTGTCGGAGAAGTGGGAGGCGATGGACCTGCTGCCGGCGCTGGACCCGCAGCATGCGAACGATGTGCTGCTGCTGATCGGCAACGACAACGACTTCATCGCCCGTCATTGCCGCATGCAGGGCGAGGTATGCGACAGCGCCTACGACAACGACAACCGCGTACTGGTGTACCGCCTGACCCTGCCCTGACCGCCCACCAGGATTCACCCGCCATCTCCCGGTAGTGCCGGCCGCTGGCCGGCATCACAGCAAACGGATACTCCCCGATCGCTCCGGTCCGCCCCTCGCCGCGTGGTCAAAAGAAGATCCCGGAAATTTGACTGATTCTGCCGGCCAGCGGCCGGCACTACCTGCAGTCACCCGCCCTTCCTCGGTAGTGCCGGCCGCTGGCCGGCATCAAACCAAACCGACCATGCAAACGGATACTCCCCGATCGCTTCGGTCGGCCCTCACGGCGTGGTCTAGGGAGATACCGGAATACCGGATGAGGTTGCCGGCCAGCGGCCGGCACTACCTACAATCACCTGCCCTCCCTCGGTAGTGCCGGCCGCTGGCCGGCATCACAGCCAAGCCGACCATGCAAACGGATACTCCCCGATCGCTTCGGCAAGCCCGGCCCTGATCGGATTCCCCATGATGTACAGGGCCTGCCGCTCAAGCGACTCCGCGGCCCTCAGCGCGTGGTCGTAATAGCCGGACTGCCATACCACACCCCGACGATCGGCCAGCCGGTTCAATGCCAGCGAGCTGAAGGACTTGAGCCGGCGCGCAACATCGGCCAGGTTCGCAGACGTCAGCTCCAGCATCCAATGCACGTGATCCGGCATCACCACCCAGGCCAGCGACCGTGCAAGCCCTCGTTGCTCGATGTAGTGGAATTGATCGATCACGCAACCGGCGGTGGCTTTGCTTGCAAAGAGCCGGCGACGCTGATGCGTCGTTGTGGTCAGAACGTAGGCCTGGTCGATGATCGAATGACGGCCCAGGCGTAGGCGATGGCTGCTCATGGCCCATGGTGGATCGGACGAATGGGCTTGAGTGTCGGGGCGGGCCTTGTTGGAGGCAGGGAGATGCCTGAAAGCTGGATGAGGTTGCCGGCCAGCGGCCGGCACTACCGGCATCTGTGGGTTGCCGGCCAGCGGCCGGCACTACCGACATGTGTGGGTTGCCGGCCAGCGGTTGGGCACCGGCGGATGTTGCACGGTCAGGGTTCAGCCGCGCAGGGTGGCGCCACCGTCTACGTACAGGTCACTGATCGCCACATGGCCGGCCTGCTCGGACAGCAGGAACATCACCGAATGGGCGATGTCTTCGGGCGTGGCCAGCTTGCGCAGGGGAATGCCGGCCTTGTAGGTCTCCAGGTTGCCGGCGATCACCCGCTCGGCGCCGTGCGCGTCCTGCCACATGCCGGTCTGCATCGGGGTCAGCGTGGAACCCGGTGCGACGATGTTGCAGCGGATGCCGAGCGGCGCCAGCTCCAGCCCGAGGCAGCGCGTGAACATGGTCGCTGCCGCCTTGGACGCGGCGTAGGCCGCCATGCCGTGCCGGGGCACCCCGGCAGCGTTGGAGCTGACGGTCACGATGGCCCCCGCACCGCGCGGCGACATGACACGCGCCAGTGCACGCCCGACATGGAACACGCCATCGGCATTGACGGCGAACACGCGATGCCAGTCGGCATCCGACGTCGCTGCCACCGCGCCCACATGCAGCACCCCGGCCACGCTGGCGGCCAGCTGGATCGGCCCGATATCGGCCTCCATGCGGTCCACCAGTGCATCCACGGCCGCGCTGTCGGTCACGTCCAGCGCGAAAGCCTGCACGCGCGCTCCGGCCACGGCAGGCACTTCGCGATCAGTCGCCACCACCGTGCATCCGGCCTCGGCCAACAGCCGCACCAAGGCCTCGCCGATGCCACCGGCAGCACCGGTCACCAACGCCACGCGGCCTTCAAAACCGGTCAACTGCATGTTGCGATCTCCTGTTGTTCATCCCATTGGCGCAGACGCGCCGACAACCACGGCGCCAGCTGCGCCACCGCATCGCGTCCGGTCAGTTCGGCATGCAGGAACGGCAGTTCCAGCGCCTGCACCTTGTGCGCGTGTGCACGCCACAGCGCCGACTGCAGCTGCGGCCGCGCCTGGTGATCGCGACCGGCGCGAACATGCACCAGGGTGCCGATGAATGGCCGGTGGTGATGTTCGCGGATCAGCCGGTTGGTGCCGGTCACCGCACGCACTACGCCGTCGAGCACCACATCCGGCAGGCTGCCCAGCGCACTGCCGCCGCGACGCAGGAACGCCAGGATGCGCTCACGGCTGTCCAGTTCCGGATGCGCGTCGGGGTCGTGCCCGGCGATGGCCAGCAGCGCACGCAGCGCTGCAATCGGGTCCGGTTCGGGCTCGGCCCGCCAGCACTCGCTGGGATAGGCGTCGAGCAACACCAGCTCACCCACCTCGCGACCGATCTCGTGCAGGCGCACCGCCATCGCCTGCGCCAGGATGCCACCCACCGACCAGCCCAGCAGATGCACTGGCCCGTGCGGCTGCAACGCAATCACGCGCTGCACGTAGTCGTTGGCCATCGCCTCGATGCTGCCAGGCAGCGGCTGCTGTGCGTCCAGGGCCGGCGATTGCAGTCCATACACTGGACGCGCCGGTTGCAGCGCGCGCGCCAGGGTGCGGTAGTTCCAGGCGATGCCACCGGCCGGGTGCAGCACGAACAGCGGTGAAGGCTCGATGGCGTCGGTCGCGGCCAAGGCGATCACCGGCCCCAACGCGTGGTCGGCCAGCGCCGGGGGTTCGGCGATGCGTACAGCCAGCGCGGCCACAGTCGGCTGCGCGAACAATGCGCCCAAGCCAAGATCACAGCGCCAACGGTGTTCAATGGCCAGCAACAGGTGCACCGCAGACAGCGAATCGCCGCCCAGGCTGAAGAAGTCGGCGTCGACCGCTACCGGCTCGGCGCGGCCCAGGGCCTGGGCGAACAGGCCCGCCAGCTCCCGCTCCAGCGGTGTACGCGCGGCCAGCCCAGCCACCGCCTGCTGCGGGGGTTTCGGCAACGCGTTGCGGTCCAGCTTGCCGTTGGCGGTCACCGGCCAGTGATCCACGCCCACGACGGCCGATGGCACCATGTAGTCCGGCACGCGTGTGGCCAGATGGCTGCGCAGCACCGCCGCGTCGGCCAGCGCGGCCGGCACATAGGCCACCAGCCGCGCATCGTTGGGCGCATCGTGGCGCAGCAGCACTTCCACCCGGTCCATGCCCGGCAGCTCGCGCAACGCCGCTTCAATCTCGCCCAGTTCAATGCGCAGTCCACGCAGCTTCACCTGATGATCGCTGCGGCCGAGATACTCGACCGCGCCATCGACACGCCAGCGCGCCACGTCGCCGGTGCGATAGATGCGCTCGCCCGGCTGGAACGGATCGGCGAGGAAGCGTTCGGCGGTCAGGTCGTCGCGGCCCAGGTAGCCACGCGCCAGCTGCACGCCGCCCAGATACAGGTCACCGGGCACGCCCACCGGCAGCGGTTGCATCCGCGCGTCCAGCACGTACAGGCGTGTGTTCCAGACCGGGAAGCCGATCGGCACCGGCCGTGACCGATCCTGCGAAGATGCAGGCCAATAGCTGACGTCCACGGCCGCTTCGGTCGGGCCATACAGGTTGTGCAGTTCGGCCTGCACACGCGCGTGGAAGCGATCGCGCAGCGAGGCGTCCAGCGCCTCGCCGCTGGTGAACACCCGGCGCATCTGCAGGCCGTGGGAGGCCGGCGCCGCCAGGAAGGCATCCAGCATCGACGGCACGAAATGCGCCGTGGTGATGCCTTCCGCCCTGATCAGTCGCGCCAGCTCGGTCGGATCACGATGCGCATCCGGCGCAGCGATCACCAGCGTGGCACCGCACAGCAGCGGCAGGAAGAACTCCCATACCGAGACATCGAAGGTGGCCGGCGTCTTCTGCAGAATCCGGTCGTCGGCGCGGATACCGTAATGCTCGCGCATCCACAGCAGACGGTTGACGATGGCGCGGTGCTCGATCACCACGCCCTTGGGTTCGCCGGTCGAGCCGGAGGTATAGATCACGTAGGCCGCATCATCGGGTGCCGGGTCGGCCCAGGGCGCGGCAAAGCTCAGCGCGGTCCATCGCTCCGGTACAAGAACCGGCACGCCGGGCATGCGCATCTGTGCGTCCGCCACGGCAAGAACACAGGCCGGCTGCGCAGACGCAAGGATGCGCGCCAAGCGCTCATCGGGGTGGGCAAGATCCAGCGGCAGGTAGGCCGCCCCCGCGCGCAGCACCGCCACCAGTGCAATCACCAGTTCCAGCGAACGCGGCAATGCCACCGCCACCACGCTGCCGGGGCCGACGCCCGTCGCACGCAGCTGTGCCGCCAGTGCGAAGCTGCGCGCTTCCAGCGTGGCATGGTCCAGCGCCGTTTCGCCGAACACCAGCGCGGGCGCCTGCGGATCGCGATCCATGCCCTGCTGCAGCAGTTCGACCAGCGTAGTCTGCGGGAGTGCGCGCGTGGTGGCATTGAAGCCGAACACAACCTGTTCTGCCTCTTGGTCGGTGGCCAACGGCACCGTTGTGATGCTTTCCGACACAAGTGCCGTCGACACGAAATGCAGCAGCCGCGCCGCATGCGCTTCCACATCCTCGCGACTGTAGAGTGCGGGATTCGCTTCGATCTCCAGATCCAGCAACGTCTGGCCGTCGCCGCGGAAGCCCAGCGTCAGATCGTCAACCGGGCCGGTACACAGCACCTCCAGCGTCGCCTGTACACCCGGCAGCGCCAAGGGTTTGTAGAACGGCTGCACGTTCACCATCGGGCCGTGCAGGCGCTGCTGCGCGCCGACCAGGCCCAGATCGCGGCGCAGCTGCTCACCCCGGTAACGACCATGCTTGCGACTCTGGCTGAGTTGCCGGCCCAACGCGAGGGTGAAGGCCTCGACGCTACCCTCGCCGGCTGCCACACGCAGCGGCAATACGTTCATCACCATCGCCGGCACCCGCGCCGACGCGCTGCCGAGGCGGCTCATGTAGGGCACGCCCAGCACCACTTCGTCGGCCGCGCTCATCCGCCTCAGGTACTCAGCCGACAGCGCAGCCAGCACATCCGGCCAGGGTTGCAACCAACCTGCCGACACCTGCAGCAGGCGCTCACGGAACGCCGCCTCCAGCGGCTGCACCCAGCGCAGCGCGTCGCTGCTCGCCTCCAGCGGTCCGGCCAGGCCAGCGCCAGCCGGGGCGCCCTGCATCTGCTCGCGCCACCACTGCCCAGCGGCTGCACGGCGTGGATCGGCCCGGTAAGCGGCATCATCGGCCAGCACCGCTGCCAGTCCTGGCAGCGGCTCACCCGCACGACCGGCGTACAGCGCGCAGACGCGATCGGTGAACAGCGCCATGCCGTAGCCATCGGCGGCAAGGTGGTGCACGCGCAGGTACCAGACCCAGCGCTGCCCGCCCAGGTCGAACAGCACCTGCTGGCTGATCCGGTCGCGGGTTGGATCGACCGCACTGAGCCGGTCAGCCTGCATCAACGCACGTGCCACTGACGCGGGCTGGGCCTCGGCCGATACATCACGTACCGAAAGCCGTGGCACGTGCGCCGGCTCATGCCACTGCACGGGCTGGCCATCGGCACGCTCGGCAAAGCGCAGCGCGAAGGCCTCTGCCTCGGCCGCCGCCTGGTCGACCGCCGCAAGGAACGCCGCCACATCCAGCGGCCCGTCGATCCACACCGCATGGGCAGTGTTGAAGGATGGATTGTCCGGCGCCAGCCGCTGCGCGAACCACAGTCCGGCCTGCGCCTCGGTCAACGCCACCGGTGTGGCCAGCGCAACGGCATTCATGCGTTCTGCGACGCCTGCAGTGTCTGCACCACACCCCACCACTGGCGCAGCGTGGTGTGCTCGGCCAGCTGTGAGAACTCCAGCGGCAGGCCGGTGTTGCTCCAGGCCAGCACCAGGCCGAGCATGCGCATTGAGTCCAGGTCCAGATCCATCAGGTTGTCGTCGTCACCGATCTCGGCCGGCATGCACTCCAGCACCCGCGCCACATCGGCGCGCATGCGCTCCAGGTCCAGCGCTTCACCCGTGGCCGCCATCACAGAACCTCCAGCAACTGGTCGGTGGTCATCGGCACACCGCTGGTGCGCGCGATCCAGTGCAGCGCCTGATCATGGTCGGCACGCGAGAAGTCGGCCACCGCATCGGCGGCAATGAACGCTTCGATGTCGCGCTGGAAGGCCTCCACCACCGTCGCGGTGCAGCCGATGTGCGCATACACACCAGTCACCAGCAGCTGGTCGCGGCCACGAACCCGCATCAGCGTTTCCAGGTTGCTGCGCTGGAACGCGCTGTAGCGGTGCTTGACCAGCACATGCTCGCCCGGCTGCGGTGCCAGCGCTTCGATGATCGGCTCGTGGTCGGCACTGCGGCGCATGCCCGGGCCCCACAGGTCAGCCTGCAGGCCACGGTCACGACGATCCTGGTCGCCGTGCTGGGCGGTATAGAACACGGGAATGGCGTGCGCGCGGCAATGGGCCAGCAGTCGCGCGATGTTGCCCACCGCCGGCCGCAGCGGCGCGTTGCCGGCGTCGAACGCAGCCAGGAAGTAGCGCTGCATGTCATGCACCAGCAGCGCGATGCGATCACGCTGCGGGCGCCACGGGCCGCGTGCCGGCGGCAGTTCGGCAGCCGTCGGCAGGGGATAATCGGTAATACGGGGCAGCGCCATCAGCGCGTTCCTCCTGACTGTTGCAGATGACGCGCGCGCAGCTGCGCGCGCAGTTCGCGGCGGCTGATCTTGCCAACCGCAGTGGTATCGAAACTGTCGACGAAGACGATCTGGTCGGGCACCTTGAACGCGGCCAGGCCACGCCCGCGCATCCAGGCCTTCAGCGCCGGCGCCTTGAACGGCTCGCCCTGCGGTATCACGAAGGCACAGCTGCGCTCGCCCAGGTACTCATCGGGAATGGAGACCACGGCGGCGTCGAACACGCCAGCGTGGGCCAGCAGGTGGTCCTCGATCTCCTCGGCGGAGATCTTCTCGCCTGCGCGGTTGATATGGTCGCCGGCACGGCCCTGCACCACCAGGTAGCCACCGGGCAGCTGCTGCACGCGATCACCCGTGCGGTAGAAGCCGTCGTCGGTGAACGCGCGTGCGTTGGCTACCGCATCGTTGTGGTAGCCACGGATGGTGTACGGACCACGGGTCAGCAGATGCCCGACCTCGCCTTCGGCGACCGGCTGGTCGTGGTCATCGACCACGCGCACTTCGTCATGCTCGCTGATCGGCCGGCCCTGGCAGGCCACGATCAGGTCTTCCGGATCATCCAGCCGGGTGTAGTTGACCAGGCCCTCGGCCATGCCGAACACCTGCTGCAATGTGCAGCCAAGACCCTCGATGACCCGCCGCGCCGCCTCCGGCACCAGCTTGGCACCGCCCACCTGCAGCACCTGCAGGCTGGACAGGTCGTGCTTGGCGGTGGCTGCGGCCTGTGCCCACAGCAGCGCCAGCGGCGGCACCAGGCCACAGCAGGTCACCCGCTCGCGGGCGATCAACGGGAACGCCGCGTCCGGGCCCGGACCGGGGCTGAGCACCACGCGGGCGCCGGCGTACAGCGCGCCGAAGAAGCCCGGCGAACTCATCGGGAAATTGTGCGCGGCCGGCAGCGCGACCAGGTACACGCTGTCGCGGTCGATGCCGCAGATCGCGTTGCTGGCGCGGAACGAATAGATGTAGTCGTCGTGGGTGCGCGGAATCAGCTTGGACAGGCCGGTACTGCCACCAGAAATCTGCAGGAAGGCCACCGACTGCGGGTCCGGGTCGGCTGGCAACCGGGCGCGGTCGCCCTGCAGGGCATCCAGCGCGGTGAACGCCTGTGCATCGCCATCGATCACCACCTCGCGTATCGCCGGCACTGCGGCCTGCAATGCCTGCGCCAGCGCCCGGTGATCGAAGCCATCGTGCAGGTCGGTGGTGATGTAGGCACTGGCCTCGGCCTTGCGGGCGAAATGCACCAGTTCGGTGATGCGGTGGGCGGGCAGCGCGTACACCGGCACCAGGCCGGCGCGGAACAGCCCACAGACCGTGGCGATGAATCCTGCCGTGTTGCCCAGCTGCACCAGCACCCGCTCACCCGGCTGCAACCCGCGTTCCAGCAGGCCCGCGCCGATACGCCCGGCTTCGTGCCAAAGCTGCGCATAGCTCAGGCGCACGTCGCCGGCGACGACGGCGATGTCATCGGCATAGCGCTCGGCACGTTCGCGCAGGAAGCCCGGGAAGGTTTCGCCGCGCCAGTGGCCGGCCTCGCGATAGCGCGCCACCAGGGGCTCGGGCCAGACCTGCTGCAACGGCAGGCGGGAGGAAACGTTCGGTGTGTTCATGCGGCGGGCTCGATCGCGGGCGCTGTGTCATGCACGCCCAGTGCGTTCAACAGGGCAGCGAACTTCGCTGCGGTTTCGGCCACTTCGGCCTCCGGCTGCGACTCGGCAACGATGCCGGCACCGGCGTACAGGCGCAGCTGGGTGCCCTGCAGCCGCGCACAGCGGATCGCCACGTACCAGTCGCCGTCGCCTTGTGCATCCAACCAGCCCACCGCGCCGGCATAGAAGCCACGCGGCACCGGCTCCAGTTCGCGGATACGCTGCAGCGCGGCCGCACGCGGCGTGCCGCAGACCGCCGGCGTGGGATGCAGCTGTGCCAGCAACTCGGCGGCCGAGGTCTGTGGATCCTTCAGCGTCGCATGGATGCGGGTGCCCAGGTGCCACATGCTGGCCGTGGCGTGCAGTGCGGGACGAGGTTGCGCGTCGATGTGGCGGCAGTACGGTGCCAACCCATCGACAATCGCCTCGACCACGTGGCGGTGCTCGTCGTGATCCTTGGCCGAGGCCAGCAGCGCCTGTGCCGCGCGCTCGTCTTCGGCGGCATCGGCACTGCGTCGCGCCGAACCGGCCAACGGATGCGACAGCAGCTGGGTGCTGCGCTTGCGCAGCAGCAGCTCCGGCGTCGCCCCCACCAGCCAGGCCGGGGCCTGACCCAGCTCCACCGGCAGCGGCACCGCATAGGTCGCCACCGAAGGATCGGCACCCAGCCGCGCCAGCAGTACCTCCGGTGACAGCGCATGGCGGGTGTGCGCCAGCAGGCTGCGCGCCAGCACTACCTTGTGCAGATCGTGTTCCGGTGCGCGCAGCACCTGCACCGCGCCCGCCACGGCCGCCGCGTAGACCTGCGGCGCTGGCTCGGCCCGTAGCGTACCGTCCAGCGGCGGTGCTGCCTGCGGCTGCAACGGCAACGGCGGCAGCAGGCGTTCGGGCTGGTACAGCGCATCGTCGGCGCGCGGCTCGAAGGGCACCGCACCGACCAGCAGGCCCGGCCCACCGCGCTGTTGCGCGAAGAACGTGCTGGCACGTTCGGCCAGCGTCGCCAGCGCCCCAGCGGGCAGTGCCGCGCGGCAACCACGCGCATGAACATGCTGGCCGGCGTGGTGCAACAGGAACAACGAGGCGTCGTCCGAGGTTTCCAGCAGCGCTGGCACAGCCTCCGGCCACGCGCCCTGCATCAGGGAATCGTTCATGCGGTCTCCTTCATCCGATGCGCTGCGGCCAGCGCGCACAGCAACAGCAACAGCGCGCCCACCAGCAGGTAAGGCAGGCTCGGCCCGCCGCGATACAACAGCGTGCCGAGCATCGGCCCGGCCACCATGCCCAGGCCCTGGGCGGCGGCCACGGTACCGGCGGCGGCGCCTTGCTCCTGTGCCTGCACCGCATCGGCAGCCAGCGCCTGGAACGAGGGGAATACGAAACCCATGCCGAAGGCCGCCAGCGCGTAGGCCGCCGGCAACTGCCAGGCCTGCTGCACGCCCGCCACCGAGGCGAAACCGATGCCGGAAGTCAGCGCGCCCAGGATGATCCAGCGGCGCGGGTGCACGTCCAGCTTCATCACCAGCGCCTGCGCCAGGATCAGGCCGACGCCGACTGCGGTGAGCGCGATGCCCGCCATGCGCGCACCGGCTGCTGCATCAAGTCCCAGACGGTCGATCGCGAAGAAGCCGACCGTGACCTGCGCGATGGTCACCGAGACCATGGCGATGAACGCCGCCAGCTGCGGCAGGCGCAGGCGTGGGTCGAGGCGGCGCATCGGTGGACGGCGCGGCGCGGACGCGCCAACCACCGGTTCGGTGGCCGGCAGCCGCCAGGCCAGCAGGGCCAACGCCAGCAGCGGCAGCAGTGCGGCCACATACAGCGCCAGGGAAAGATTGGTATAGGCCAGCCAACCGGCCGCGGCCGGGCCCAGCACCATGCCCAGCGCGTTGGCGCTGCCCAGCCGGGCCAGGAACCTGGCACGTTGCCCGGTCGGCGCCTTGTCAGCGATCAGCGCCGCGGCCGTGGGCGGCACCGCGGCGTAGAACAGGCCGATCAGGCCGCGCGCGCCGACCAGCACCAGCACCGAGACCAGCACCGGCGGCACCGTCTGCAGGGCCACATCGATGAACACCGCCAGCGCGATGTAGACCACGGTGTAGGCGCTCATCGCCAGCATCAGCACGCGCTTGCGGCCGATGCGGTCGCTGAGCTGACCCCAGGGGCGCGCGGCCAGCATCCACAGCACGCCGGCGGCCGTCACCGACAGGCCGGCATGCCATTCGGACAGGCCGAGCAAGCGGACCACCGGGCCGATCACCGCGACAAAGGACATCATCGCCATGGTGCCGATCAGGGCCGCCAACACCAGCGCCGGCAAGCCGGGAACGACGGGACGTGCGTGCATGGAACACCAGCCGTAACAGGGAAGGATCACCGGACACGCTGCTGCGCCCGGCCCGGCATCCGTTCCGTTCGGGACCGGACGCCACCCTCAAATGATAACGGCTCGTATTTGCATTTGATACCCATTCTCTTGAATGGGCATGCAACAGCGGGTTCAGCGCGTTGCACGCAGACCCAGCAGGCCGCGGCGCTTGAACCACCACTCCAGCGGCAACGTCACCAACGGCGGAACCGCTGCCAGCAGCGCCAGCGCACTTGCCCACCACGGCCAGCGCAGGCGTACTGCGGCAAACAGGGTGACCGCCACGTACACCAGGAAGGCCACGCCGTGCAGCGGGCCGAACAGCTTCACCAGCGCCACGTTGGCCATCGGCCCGTACTTCATCCACATGCCGATCAGCAGGCCGGCCCAAGTGATGGCCTCGATGAAGGCGACCGCGGCAAACAGCCGCCCGCTCGGGTGCATGGGGGGTGATGGGGTCACGCAGAACTCCGGAAGCGGGATATCAAATGCGAATGATACGCAGATGCAGGCTCGATGTAGAGTCGAGCCATGCTCGACTGCTTGTCCGCGAAAGAAACATCGGCCGCAACGGCAACCCCGTGTCGACCCAGGTGGACACCTACCGAAGCAGGTCCGGCAGCACGTGCTCGCCGATCTCGCGCAGCACCTGCTCCACCGGCCGCCCGTTGTCGACCAGGTTGAACATCACATGCGCCACGCCCTGCGCGTGCACGCGGTGCAGGTAGTCGCGCAGCCCATCGCGGCCGACCTTCAGCCCCAGCGGCAACGGCTCGGGCGGCGCCTGCGGGTCGGCCTGCAGATCCAGCAACATCGACTGCACGAACGGTTTGGCCGGTCCGCCCTGCTGCGCCAGCGCCTGCTGCCACAAGCCGATGCGGCCTTCCTGCGCCGCCTCTTCGCGATGGTAGGTGGCCCAGCCTTCAGCCTCGCGCGCGATCCACTGCAGGCTCTGCCGCGCGGTACCCACCACCAGCATCGGAATGCGCGTGGTGGGCGCTGGCAATACATCGAAACCACCGGTGGCCTGCCGAACCGAAGCCCGTTCCTCCGCATCGACGGACAGCGCGGCGCGCAGCAGTGACCAACGCTCACGGAACGTCGCCCCCCTGCCCTCCAGGTCTTCGCCGAACGCCGCGAACTCTTCCGGGCGATCGCCCGAGCCCAGCCCCAGCACGAAGCGCCCGTCGCTGATCCGCTCCAGGCTCAACGCTGACTTCGCCACCTGCAACGGCTGCCGCAGCGGCAGCACGATGGCTGCGCTGCCCACCGCGATACGCTCGGTGGCCGCCGCCAGCATGCCCAGCCACAGGAACGGATCGTCCAGCGCGCTCGCGGTCGCGTCGGGCCCCTGCGGCACCATCAGCGGCACGTCGCGCGTCCACAGCGCGGCAAAGCCGAGGTCATCGGCCAACCGCGCAATGCGTCGTGCCACATGCGGATCGGCCAAGCCCTGCGCCGCCACCGGCGTCATCAGACCCAGGCTCAGGCCCTGCCGCGGAAACACCAACGCGTGTGCCGCATTGAATTCACTCATGGCGACAGCTTAGCGTGCAGGGCTGCGGCGGCGATGACGCGCCGCCCACCACAGGAAGAACACTGCATGCCGAGGATCCGCCCCGCCCACGTCGATGATCTGCCCGCGATCAGCGAGGTATGCCTGGCCGCCTTCACCACCGCCGTCGCGCCTTCCCTCAGCGAGGTCGGCATCGCGACCTTCGGCAGCGTCGCGACCGCCGATGCATTCGCTGCGCGCCTGTACGGCGACAACCACATCCTGGTGGCCGAGCACGAAAACCGCATCGTCGGCGTGGTCGAACTGAAGGAAGGCCGGCACCTGGCCATGCTGTTCGTCGATCCCGCCTGCCAGGGCCAGGGCATCGGCCACGCGCTGTTCGAGGCGATACTGCCGCAGGTGCGCGAACCGGTACTGACGGTTCGCGCCTCGCTCAACGCGGTGCCAACCTACCAGCGCTACGGCTTCGTGCTGGACGGCGACGTCGGCGAGTTCAACGGGCTGGTGTACCAGCCCCTCCGCTACGCCGCGCCCCGGTAACGGCGGCGATCAGACAAACATGCCACCGGAGGCTTCCACACGCTGGCCGTTGACCCAGCCGGTAGCCGGCGACAACAGCGCCACCACCACCGGACCGATGTCATCGGGCCGGCCGGCACGACCCAGCGCGGTGATCGACGACACCATCGCATTGACCTGCGCATCGTCGCGCACCCGGCCACCGCCGAAGTCGGTCTCGATGGCACCCGGTGCCAGCGTGTTGGCGCTGATGCCACGCGCGCCCAGCTCCTTGGCCAGGTAGCGGCTGAACACCTCGATGCCGCCCTTCATCATGGCGTAGGCCGAGCTGCCCGGCAGCGAAAAGCGCGCCAGCCCGCTGGATACGTTGAGGATGCGGCCGCCATCGGCGATCAACGGCAACAGCGCCTGGGTCAGGAAGTACGGCCCCTTCAGGTGCACCGCCACGGCATGGTCGAACTGGGCCTCGGTGGTGTCGGCGATGGGCGCGTACAGGCCCTCGCCGGCATTGTTCATCAGCCCCTGCAGCGTATCGGCTCCCCACGCCTGCAGTGCGTCACGCAGGCGAACGGCGAAGTCGGGAAACACTGCGCTGTCGGCCACGTCCAGCGGCAGCGCCTGCGCGCGACGGCCCAGTGCCTGCACCTGCTGGACCACCTCGGCCGCCGCCTCGGCCTGGGCGCGGTAGGTGATCACGATATCGGCGCCGTCGGCGGCCAGCGCGAGGGCGGCGTTGCGGCCCAGGCCGCGGCTGCCGCCGGTAATGAGGACAACACGGGAGGAAGACGTCATGGCCAGGCACCGGGTAAGGAGAAGGTGCGTCCAGACTATTGGGATTGCCGTCGCGCATAAATCGCGCGATCCTGATTTTACTGTTCAACCCAGGTGAACAATTGATGGACCGCCTCGACACCCTGCGCGTGTTCCTGCGCGTTACCGAGCTGGGCTCGTTCACCCGCGCCGCAGACAGCCTCGGCCTGCCCAAGGCCAGCGTGTCGCAGGCCATCGCCCGACTGGAAACCGACCTGGGTACCCAGCTGCTGCACCGGACCACCCGCCGCGTCCACCTCACCGCCGACGGCGCGCAGTTGCAGCAGCGCGCGCACGATCTGCTGGACGACATGGAGGAACTGCAGCATCTGTTCCGGCGTCAGCCCAGCGAACTGAGTGGGCGCCTGCGGGTGGACATGCCCGGCGGCATGGCCCGCAACGTGGTGATCCCGCAGCTGCCAGCCTTTCTGGCGCTGCATCCGGGCCTGGAAGTGGAACTGAGCGCCACCGACCGGCGTGTGGATGTGGTACGCGAAGGCTTCGACTGCGTGCTGCGCGTGGGCCATCTGGACGACAGCAGCCTGGTGGCCCGTCCGCTCGGGCAGATGCGCATCGTCAACGCAGCCAGCCCCGGCTACCTGACTGCACACGGCGTACCGCAGGTGCTGGCCGATCTGGACCAGCACCACCTGGTGCATTATGTCGGCACCCTCGGCCAGCGCTCGCCGGGTTTTGAGTACTTCGACGGCCAGCGTTACCAGAGCTGGCCGATGCGCGGCGCGCTGACCGTCAACAGCGCCGATGGCTACAGCGCCGCTGCGCTGGCCGGGCTGGGCATCATCCAGGTACCGGAACTGGGCGCCCGCGATGCACTGCGCACTGGACGCCTGGTGGAAGTGCTGCCCGACTGCGTGGCCGAGCCGATGCCGGTCCATCTGGTCTATGCGCAGCGCCGCCACCTGCCCCGCCGTGTCGAAGCCTTCATGACCTGGATGGCCGGCGTGCTGGCCGCGGAGCTGCAACGCCCGGGTTGAGCGCAGGGCGCATATGCCCTGCTCCTTGCAGCTCATGATCAAACTGAATCAATGCAGCCGATCACCCTTCCTACAATGCCGGCCTACCCTGCCTCTTCGAGATGCTGCCGATGCGCGCCGCCTTTCCCCTGTTGTTGCTGGCCACGGCGCTGAGCGCCTGCTCCCCGGCGCAGGCGCCCATTGCCGCGGTGCAGGCCTCCGAGCCGGCAGCGGCCAACGCCATCGCCTGGCGCCAGGGCGATGTCGACGATGCCTTCGCCGAGGCCGCCGACAGCGGCAAGCCGGTGCTGCTGTACTGGGGCGCAGTCTGGTGCCCGCCCTGCAACCAGCTCAAGGCCGGCCTGTTCAAGGACCCGGCGTTCATCGCGCTGACCGGCAAGTTCGTACCCGTCTATCTGGACGGTGACGAGGAAGGTGCACAGGCCTGGGGCGAGCGCTTCGGCGTGCGCGGCTATCCGACCCTGATCGTGCTGGACCCCAAGCGCAACGAGATCACCCGCGTGGCCGGTGGCAACGACGCGGCCGAGCTGACCCGCGCACTGACCCTGGCCGCAAGCCGCCGCAGCGCGGTGGCCTCCACGCTGGCCACGGCACTGGCCACGCCGGACAGGTTGGCCGCCGAGGACTGGCAGGTGCTGGGCGACTATGGTTGGGAAGTGGACGCCAACCGCCTGGCCGGCGAGCGCGGCAGCGCCGACGTGCTGCGGCAGCTGTCCAGGGTGGCACCGGATGCAGCGCTGCAACGTCGTTTCGCACTGCTGGCGCTGGCGACTTCGGAAAAGCCAAGCACCGCCCCCACCCAGGTGCGCGAACTGCTGCAGGCGGTCCTGGCGCAGCCAACCGAGGTCCGTCGCAATCGCGAACTGCTCGGCTATGCCGGCGCGCAGCTGGTCAAGCAGGCCAGTGCCGGCCCTGCCACCAGCAACACATTGGGCCAGCAACTGCTGGTGGCGCTGGAACGTGCCGACACCGAGCGCGGTGACCGCGCCGACGATGCGCTGTCGCGCGTGCTGACAGAAGTGTCACTGGCGCGCCAGGCGCAACCCAAGGGCGCGTTGCCGGCCGCGTTGGTCGAACGCGTGCAGCAGCGCGTGGCTGCCGCCGATGCCGCCGCCAGCGATGCGCATGCGCGGCAGGCCACGATCAGCAGCGCGGTCTACGCCCTGCGCCAGGTCGGCGACGATGCCGGCGCCGAGGCACTGCTGCTGGCCGAGCTCAAGCGTAGCGAGCAGCCGTACTACTACATGCCCGAACTGGCCGAACTGGCCGAGCAACGCGGCGACAACGCCGCCGCACTGGAATGGCTGAAGCGTGCGTACGACAGCGCGCAAGGGCCGGCCACCCGCGTGCAGTGGGGCGTGCTGTACGTCGAAGGCCTGCTGAAGCTTGCACCGAACGATGCACCGCGTATCGAACAGGCCACCACCGCGCTGATCGCCGAACTGGACGCCCAGCCGTCGGGCTACCACCAGCGCACGCGGCAGCGTTTCGAGCGACTGGCCGGCCAGCTGAAGACCTGGAGCAGCAAGCACCAGGGCGCGCAGACGCTGGCCCGGCTGCAGCAGCGGATGCAGCAGGCCTGCGGCGAGCAGGCCGATGGCGCGTGCAGGGAATGGCTGAGCTGATTGCGGTAGTGCCGGCCGCTGGCCGGCATCCCGATGTTGCCTGATTGCCGGCAAGTGGCCGGCACTACCGCGCCTCCACGCGGCGCTTGACCTCAACCAATGTTGAGGTGCGATAACGATCTCCGCACCGGCCAGCCCCCCTGGCCTTCCCCACGGAGATCGCTTCAATGTCGTACTCGCTTCCCCCGCTCCCCTACGCCTACGATGCCCTTGAGCCGCATTTCGATGCGCGCACGATGGAGATCCATCACAGCAAGCACCACCAGACCTACGTCAACAACCTCAACGCCGCCATCGAGCAGGCCGGCCTCGCCGAACAACCGGTGGAAACGCTGATCGCCCACCTCGATGCTGTGCCCGAGGCTCAGCGCGGCGCCGTCCGCAACAATGGCGGCGGCCATGCCAACCACAGCCTGTTCTGGACCGTGCTCAGCGCCGACGGCAGCAGTCCGGACAACGAACTGAGCGCTGCGATCGAGCGCGATCTCGGTGGTTTCGATGCCTTCAAGGAGACCTTCAGCAAGGCCGCGCAGACCCGCTTCGGCAGTGGCTGGGCGTGGCTGACCACGGATCGCGACGGCCACCTGCAGGTCGAAAGCAGCGCCAACCAGGACAGTCCGTTGATGGGCGCTGCCGTTGGACTGTCCGGCAACACCCCGATCCTGGCGCTGGATGTGTGGGAGCACGCCTACTACCTGCACTACCAGAACCGTCGCCCCGACTACATCGGCGCGTTCTTCAACCTCATCCACTGGGCCGAGGTCGGCCGGCGTTACCGCCAGGCCCGGGCCTCATGAGCGGCGAGACACTGCCCTACGCCGGGCCGTGGGCGGGGGTGTTCCCCGCCCCGGCCCCGGTGCCGTCGGTCGAGATGCCGCCGCGCGCCCTGCGTCGGCTGCTCGGCCATTTCCCCACTGGCGTGGCCATCGTCTGTACGCGCGATGCGCAAGGCAAGCCGGTGGGCCTGACCATCAATTCGTTCGTGCCGGTCTCACTGCAGCCGCCGCTGGTGCTGTGGAACCTGGCACTGCACGCGCAGAGCCTGCCCACCTTCCAGCGCGCCACCCGCTTTGCGATCAGCGTGCTCGCGGCGGGCCAGGAAGCGTTGGCCCGCCGCTTTGCCGATCCACAGGCGCGCGATCGCTTTGCCGGCCTGGCACTGCTGGAGGACGCCGACGACGCACCGCCGCGCATCGCCGGTGCGGTCACCCATCTCACCTGTACCCGCCATGCGATGTGGCCGGTCGGCGATCACCTGCTGCTGGCCGGGCGCATCATCGAAGTCAACGAGAACGGCGGCGCACCACTGCTGTTCCATCGCGGCCGGTTCCAGCCAGGACCGGCCGAACTGCTGGTGGAGGTGCGGCCATGAACATCGAAGCACTGGAATGCATGCTCGCCACCGGCAAGGACGGCGCACTGCTGCGCTTCGGGTTGGGCAAGGGTTGGCTGGATGCGGGAAACCCGGTGCGCGCGGCGACCCATCTGGGCCGCTGCGTGGTGCTCGACCCGCAGTATTCGGCCGCGTGGAAACTACTGGGCAAGGCCTGGCTGGCCAGTGGCCAGCCGCAGGCGGCGCGCGAGGCGTGGCAGCGCGGGCTGAGTGTGGCCGGCAGCAAGGGCGACCAGCAGGCACGCAAGGAAATGCAGGTGTTCCTGCGTCGCCTGGACCGCGAACAGGCGGCCCTGGCGAAGACGGGCTGAATCGATCAGCCTGCGTTGGCCGATGCCGGGGCGGACATGATGTCCGCCATCGGCAGGCGGCGCGGCTTGCTCGGGAACGCGTGGCGCAGGATGCGCCAGACCACCTGGCCGAACTGGCGCGGCAGCGAGCCGTTGTTGTAGTGCTGGCCGTAGCGGCGGCAGATGTCCTTCACTTCCTTGGCGATGGCCGCATAGCGGTTGGCCGGCAGGTCCGGGTAGAAGTGGTGCTCGATCTGGTGGCTGAGGTTGCCCGACAGCACGTTGATCAGGAAACCGCCGCTGATGTTGGACGAACCACGCAGCTGGCGCAGGTACCAGTGGCCACGCGATTCATTGCGCAGGCATTCCTTCGGAAAGGTTTCCGATTCGGCGGTGAAGTGGCCGCAGAAGATGATCACGTAGGTCCAGATGTTGCGCAGGCCGTTGGCCACCATGTTGCCCAGCATCACGGTGAGGAAGAACGGGCCGGCCAGCAGCGGGAAGAACACGTAGTCCTTCAGCACCTGGCGGGCCATCTTGCGCGCCACCGGGCGGGTCTGCAACCACATGGCACGGGCACTCATGCGGCCCTTCAGCCAGCGGCCCAGGCGCAGGTCCTGCGCGGCCACGCCCCACTGGAACAGCAACGCGAAGATCGGCGCGATGATCGGCTGCAGCAGGTAGAACGGCTTCCAGCGCTGTTCCGGGAAGATGCGCAGCAGGCCGTAGCCGATGTCATCGTCCATGCCGCGCACGTTGGTGTAGGTGTGGTGGCGGAAATTGTGGGTCTTGCGCCAGTTGTCGGCGGTGGCCACGATGTCCCACTCGTAGGTGTTGCCGTTGAGCTTGGGGTCGCCGGTCCAGTCGAACTGGCCGTGCATGACGTTGTGGCCCAGCTCCATGTTCTCCAGGATCTTCGACAGCGCCAGCAGCAACGTGCCGGTGATCGCGGCCGGCCACAGCAGCGGCATCCAGAACAGCGGCGAGAACGCCGCCAGGAACAACAGGCCACGGCCACCTACGCCGAACCAGCGCACAGCGGCGGCCACGCGGCGGATGTAGCGGGTATCGGAGGCGCCGAGGCTGCCGATCACACGGTCGCGGATCGCGTCGAGTTCCTCACCGAAGGCCTGCATCTCGGCAGTACTCAGGGCACGGTCGGTAGCGCGGGTCATGGCAGGCGTCCTCAGAGATCCAGGGTCAGGTCGGTGGTCGGTGCGCTCACGCAGATCCGCACCGGCTGTGCCGATTCGGACTGCAGGTCGCCGGTGCGCAGGTGGCGGGTAGCGCCACTGACGCGATCGCAGGTACAGGTGTTGCAGATGCCCATGCGGCAGCCATGCTTGGGCTTGATGCCATGCGCTTCCAGGCTTTCCAGCAGCGAGCGGCCACGCGGCACGCTCAACTGGCGGCCACTGCGGGCCAGGGTCAGCGACACTTCGCCCTGGCTGTCGGCATCATCGATCGGCGCCGGCGGGGTGAAGGCTTCGGCCTGGAAGCCGGCGACCTGCTGCGCCAGCCGCGCACGTGCAGCGGCGACGAACCCATCCGGGCCGCAGGCCAGCACGTGGCGCTGCGCCAGTGGCGTGTCATCGCCCGCGACCTGCAGATCGTGGGTATCAATGCGCGCGGCCGGCACCTCGCCGTCGCGGGTGCTCAGCAGGTGCACGCGCAGGTTCGGCTGCGCCGTGGCCAGCGCCTGCAGTTCATCACGGAACTGCAGATGGGCCGCGGTGCGCTCCCAATAGAACAGGTCCACCGGCGCCGCCAGCGGGCGCTGGCAGGCCTCACGCAGCAGGCTGCGCATCGGCGTGATGCCACTGCCGGCGGCCAGCAGCAGCACCGGGGCGGCGGCCGGCATATGGAATTCGCCAAAGGCGGCATCGAGTCGGAACAGCTCACCCGGCTGCGCGTGGTGGACCAGATGCTGGCTGACCCGGCCGCCTTCGACCGCCTTGACGGTGATCGCCAGTTCACGCCGCCCCAGCACGGTCGGGCTGTAGCTGCGCTGCCACTGGCGGCCTTCAATCTCCACGCTCAGGGTTACATGCTGGCCGGCGCGCATGCCGGCCCAGTGCCGGTTGGTGCGCAGCACCAGGGTCGCCGCGCCCTCGCCGGCCGGCTCGCGCCGGACCAGGCGGGCCATCGGTGCGCGCAGGGTCCACAACGGATTCAGCTGGCCCGCCCAGAAATCGAACAGCGACGGCGAGACCCAGCGGTATGGAGAGAACAGGGACGGACGGACGACAGCGCTCATGGGCGCACTATACGGGCGCACATACACCTGTGTATACATGTGTATATTGAACCGGATTGGGTATGATTCAGCCTCGCCGCACCGGAACCCCCATGGCCGCCGCCACCGCCCTGACGCCGAACGAAGATGCCAGCAGCCCGGCCCGCCGAACGGTGAGCCGCGAGGATCTGCTGGCCGCCGCGCTGAAGCTGATCGGGCCGCACCGCAGCCTGTCCACCCTGAGCCTTCGCGAAGTAGCACGTGAGGCCGGCATCGCGCCGAACAGCTTCTACCGGCAGTTCCGCGACATGGACGAATTGGCCGTGGCCCTGATCGACGTGGCCGGCCGCTCGCTGCGCACCATCATCGGTGAGGCCCGCCAGCGCGCCACCTCCAGTGCCACCAGCGTGGTGCGGGTGTCGGTGGAAACCTTCATGGAGCAGCTGCGCGCCGACGACAAGCTGCTGCATGTGCTGCTGCGCGAAGGCGCGGTCGGCTCGGACGACTTCAAGCACGCCGTCGAACGCGAGCTGCACTATTTCGAAGAAGAACTGCAGCACGACCTGGTGCGCCTGGCCGCGCTGGATGGCGCGGTGCTGCACAAGCCGGAACTGGTCTCGATGGCGATCACCCGCCTGGTGTTCGCGATGGGGGCCTCGGCCATGGACCAGCCCCCCGAGAAAGACCCGGAACTGGTGGAACAGATCTCCACGATGATCCGCATGATCATCGTCGGCGCCCGAAGCCCCGCCGCCTTCCGCCGCGGCTGATCGAAGCCGGATCCTCGGGGTCGCCCCCCCCTATCCGCAGGACAGGGCTCTGACCCCGTTCCCCTCCGCAGCCCCAGAACGACATGACCACCGGCACGGTTGTTGCGCTTTAATGTAATGTTATAACACCACTGCGATCTACCCGCCGGCCAGGCCCTCGCGCCGATCCCATCATGCATCCATATAGCAATTGCTATATATCAAAGCACCTGCTCTTATATGCGCCAGCCAGGCCGCCCTCGCCGCCCTCCCTCCCCAAGGACGACGCCCTCATGCCGCGTGACTCCCGCCTCCCCCGCCCCCTGCAACTGACCGCCGCCATCGCGCTCACGCTGCCGCTGCCTACCCTGGCCGCCGCACCCCAGCCAACCGAATTGGACCGCGTGCAAGTCAAGGTCAGCACCGCCACCCGCAGCGAACGCCTGCTGTCGGACGTGCCGATCCGCACCGAAGTGCTGCGCAAGGAAGACATCGCGCTGCGCGCGGCCACCGACTTCTCGCGCGCCGCCGAGCTGATCAATGGCCTGCGCGTGGAAAGCAACTGCCAGAACTGCAACACCAGCGAAGTGCAGCTGCTGGGCCTGCCCGGTGCCTACAACCAGCTGTTGTTCGATGGAATCCCGCTGCTGTCCACGCTGGGCAGCGTCTATGGACTGGAGCAGATTCCGGCCGGGTTCGTGGACCGCATTGAAGTGGTCAAGGGCGGCGGCTCGGCGCTGTACGGCCCGGGTGCGGTGGCCGGCGTGATCAACCTGATCCCGCCGCTGCCGGCGCGCAGCGGTGGCCATGTGCAGGCCGGCGTGGACGTGTTGAAGGGCACGCCGCAGAAGAGTGCCGACGTGCGGCTGGACCTGGTGGCGAAGGACGCCGACGCCGGGCTGTCGGTGATCGCCCAGCGCAACTGGAACAGTGGCATCGACTACAACGGCGACGGCTACACCGAGATCACCCGCAAGAACCTCAAGGTCGGCGGGCTGCAGGCCTGGTATGCACCCACACCCGGCACGCGGCTGCGGCTGGACCTGCAGGTGACCGATGAAACCCGGCGTGGAGGCAACCGGCTGGATCAGCCGGAATACCTGGCCAACATCGCCGAATCGCTGGATACGAAATACCGCCGCGGCAGCGTGTCGTGGGACCAGGAAATCAATGCCGACGTCGACTTCCGCCTGGCCTACGCCTTCGCCGATATCGACCGCGACAGCTTCTATGGCGGCCTGGGTGATGTCGTGACCGATGCTTCGCCCGGCTATGACCCGACGCAGCTGGATCCGAACGTGGCCGGCAGCGCCGCCTCACGCTCGTGGCGGCAGTATGGTCGCACCCACAACCCGCTGCACTACATCGACAGCCAGTTGAACTGGCGACTGGGTGCGCACGCACTAGCGTTCGGCGTGCAGTACAAGCACGAGGGGCTGCGCGACGACAACCGCACCGGCGACGGGCAGCGTATTGCCGTGCTGGAGGATGCGACCTTCCACAACGTCGGCGCCTTCATCCAGGACGAGTGGAGCCTGCGCGACAACGTCGACCTGGTGCTGGGCGCACGCGTGGACAAGAGCTCGGAGCTGGACAACGCGGTGTTCTCGCCGCGCATCGCGCTGGCCTGGCAAGCGACGCCGAACCTGAAGTGGCGGGCCGGTATCGCCACCGGCTTCCGCGCACCGGAGATCTTCGTCGAGGATGTGCACGTCGATACCCTCGGCGGCGAACAGGTGCGCGTGCGCAACACCGATGGCCTGAAGGAAGAACGCGCGCTGACCACCCTGTTCGGTTTCGACTGGCGATCGGACCCGGCCAATCCGGTATGGAGCTGGGATGCTACCGCCTCCTATGCACGCATCCGCGACACCTTCGCACTGGGAGAGATCCAGCGCGGAGACGATGGCCAACTGAGCCAGCTGCGCTACAACGCTTCCGGCTCCAACGTGCTGGGTGCGGAAACCAACCTCGGCTGGCAGCCGTCGCCGCAGTGGCGCCTGACCGCCGGTGCCTCGTGGTACCGCTCGCGCTTCCGCGAACCGCAGCGCATCTTCGACGACACCGGTGACGGTGGCGACACCGTCATCGATAGCCGCGACTACCTGAAGACCCCGCGCTGGACCGGTCTGGCCCAGCTCAGCTGGATGCCGGCCGAGCCGTGGGAGACCTTCGTCGCCCTGCGCCACACCGGACCGATGTCGGTGCTGAACAACCGGCTGGGCGAGCTGCACCGCACGCGTTCGTTCCTGGTCACCGATCTTGGTGCGCGCTGGCACCGGCATCTGGGCGCGCAGGCACAACAGGAAGTGTCGGTGGCCGCAGGCGTCAAGAACGTGTTCGACCAGCGCCAGAAGGATCTGGAGGTGGGCGCGCTGCGAGACAGCGACTATGTCTACGGGCCACGTTTCGCGCGCTCGTGGTACGTCAACCTGCGCTATGCGTTCTGAACCACAGCGCAGGTTGCTGATGGCCGCTGCGCTGCTGTTGGCGGCGCCGGCCATGGGCGCGGACCTGCATGCGCAGGTCTCCGCCTCGCTGATGCGGCCCGAACAACGCTCGTTGCGACCGATGCAGTGGTCGCCACCGCCGAAGCTGGTCGCGCTCTACTTCGGTGCCGACTGGTGTGCTCCCTGCCATGCCTTCATGCCAACCCTGCGCAGTGTGCGCGATGCATTGCGCCAGGCCGGTGCCGACTCCGAGGTGGTGTACGTCAGCCTGGACGAAAGCGAGGCCACGCTGCGTCGCTACATGCACGCGCAGGACATGCCGTGGCCGGTACTGGACCCGCGCCGTGCCGCGCGCATGCCGGCGCTACAGGCCCTGGCCGGGTTGGGCCCACCAAACCTGGTGCTGATCGACGCCGACGGCAGGGTGCTGGCCAATGGCTGGCACGGGCGCCGCTACGAAGGCCTGCAACCGGTATTGAAGGAATGGACGAAACGGGCGTGCGCGCAGCAGCAGGCGCGATGCCCCAACGGCGCCATCCAACCACGGTAGCGCCGGGCCATGCCCGGCGAAAACCATGAAGACGGCGACGCGCCCGCCAGGCATGGCCCGGTGCTACCGCTACGTTGCCCCGCCCTCGGCCTTGCGCACGAACGCTTCGAACAACGCCAGCGTCTGTTCGCTCACATGGTGCTCGATGCCCTCGGCATCACGCCGGGCGGTATCCGCGTCCACGCCCAGCGCCAGCAGAAAACGCTCCACGGTCTGGTGCCGCTGTCTGCTGGCATGGGCCAGCGCCTCGCCTTCCGGGGTCAGGAACACGCCGCGGTACGGGCGCTGCACCACCCAGCCATCGCGGGCCAGCCGCCGCAGCATCTTCGCCACGGTCGGCTGGGCCACGCCCAGGCGCGTGGCGATATCGACCTGGCGGGCCTCGCCGCCGTCGGCCAGCAGGTCCGAGATCAGCTCGACATAGTCCTCCACCAGCTCCATCCGGTGCGCCTCGCGCACTTGCCGGAAGCTCTCGACCTGACGCTCGGCCTCGATCAAGGGGGTGCTTTTCAGCGATGTCGAATCGTCGGTCTTGCCCACGCCTGCGCCTGTCCTTCCGGTGTACTCCGGGGTTGAACCTGAATTCTGGACCAGTGACGCGATAAAGACGATTGTTTCACATTGCTAATGACTATAGCAGGAGCTATATTCGGATCCATGAACACCCTGGCGCCCCGCGACCCATCGGCCTCCACCCCGGCCAGTCTGGGTGCGCTCAATGCCTCCGTGGCTGTGCCCGACAAGGGCCACTGGTGGTTCCGCCTGCTGGCCTTCCTCGGCCCGGGCTACATGATCTCGGTCGGCTACATGGACCCGGGCAACTGGGCCACCGATCTGGCCGGCGGCTCGCGCTTCGGCTACCTGCTGCTGTCGGTCATCCTCATTTCCAACCTGATGGCGGTGATCCTGCAGGCGCTGTCGGCGCGGCTGGGCATCGCCACCGGCATGGACCTGGCGCAGGCCTGCCGCGCCCGCTACCCGAAGCCGGTGAATCTGGCGCTGTGGGCGCTGTGCGAGGCGGCGATCATCGCCTGCGACCTCGCAGAGGTGATCGGCACCGCGATCGCGCTGAAACTGCTGTTCGATCTGCCCCTGCTCTGGGGTGCGGTGATCACTGCGCTGGACACGCTGCTGGTGCTGCTGCTGATGAACCGTGGCTTCCGTGCACTGGAAGCCTTCGTGATCGCGTTGCTGATGGTGATCTTCGCCTGCTTCGTGGTACAGATCGCAATGGCGGCGCCGCCGGTGATGGCGGTGCTGGGCGGCTTCATTCCGCGCGCGCAGGTGGTGACCGATCCGCATGCGCTGTACATCGCAATCGGCATCATCGGTGCCACGGTGATGCCGCACAACCTGTACCTGCATTCGTCCATCGTGCAGACCCGCGCCTACCCGCGCACCGATGAAGGTCGCCGCAGCGCATTGCGCTGGGCGGTGACCGACAGCACCCTGGCGCTGACCCTGGCGCTGTTCATCAACGCCAGCATCCTGATCCTGGCGGCGGCGGTGTTCCATGCCAACGGCCGCTTCGATGTGGAAGACATCGAACAGGCGCACCAGTTGCTGGCACCGATGCTGGGCGTTGGTGCGGCGGCCACGCTGTTTGCCATCGCGCTGCTCGCCTCGGGCCTGAACTCGACCGTGACTGCCACGCTGGCGGGGCAGATCGTGATGGAGGGCTTCCTGCGCCTGCGCCTTCCGCCCTGGCTGCGCCGGCTGTTGACACGGGCGCTGGCGATCATTCCGGTGGTGGTGGTGATCGTGATGTTCGGCGACCAGGGCGCGGTGAAGCTGCTGGTGCTGAGCCAGGTGGTGCTGTCGATGCAGCTGCCATTCGCGATCATTCCACTGGTGCGGATTGTTACCGACAAGGTGACGATGGGCGCGCTGGTGGCACCGCGCTGGCTGGGCGGCATCGCCTGGGTGATCGCGCTGGTGATCGTTGCGCTGAACGTGAAGCTGCTGCTGGATACCTTCAGCGGAGCCTAGCGCGGAATGCCCGCGATGCCCCGGTAGATCCACGCCATGCGTGGATGCCTTTTCCGCACCGCGCGGAGAGCGGCCGAGCATGGTTCGGCTCTAAAGAAGCAGGAACCCGGCGCCATCGGTACACCCACCTCCCTACAGATGCAACGCGATCGCCGCTTCGATCTGCTGCGGCGACTGGAACCCAGCCAGGCGCGTGCGTTCATCGCCGTCACGGAACAGCGCCAGCGTCGGTGTCTGGCGCAGGCCCAGCTGCCGGAAGAACGCCTCGCCCAGCACTTCCAACTGCACGCGCAGCAATGTGGTGCCCTGCCCCGCCACGCTGTTGGCTACCCGATGCAGCGACATTTCCAGCATCCGGCAACCCGGGCACTGGTCCTTGTGGAAATCCACCAGCACCCGTGGATGCTCAGCCAGCACCTGCTGGAACTGCTCAGGCGTGGTGGCGTCGATGATCTGCATCGGTGTTGCTCCAGTAGTGGGCCAGAACCACGTCGGTCCAGGCGCCGATAGCTTCGGCATGACGCTCGCCATGCGGCATCTGCTCGATCTCAAGCGGCGGGTAGTCGCTGCGGAAATAGCGGATCAACCGACGCACGGCGCCGCAGTAGTACTCCTGCCCCCACTGCGTCTCGCCGGTACCGAACACCGCCAACTGCCGGGGCCGCTCGCCGCGCTCGGCGATACCGGCCACCCAGGCCTTCATCTCCGTGGGCGTACGTCCTGCGTTGTCGGTCCAGCTGCCCAGCAGCACCAGGTCGGCCTCGTCAGCCGCCAGGACAGGCATCTGGCGCAGGTCGTCGGCCTCCTGCCAATGCACGGCATGACCGGCGGCCCGGCAGCGCTCGGCAATCTGCCGGCCCAGTTCGCGGGTGTTGCCGCTCAACGAGGCCACCACCACCAGGATCCGCAGTGCCCCGCGCGGCTCAGAGATCGTCGAAGCCGTTGTCGACGTTGGTCTTCTTGTAGCTTGCATTGCGCATCTCGAAGAAATCGGTCTTGGTCTCGGTGAAGTTGTCGGCGTAGGCCTTGATCCATGGCATCACGTTGTCGGTGGTGTCGCTGTACAGGCGCTCGATGCCGAGCATGCCGGCCATCTTGTTGGCGCGGTACTTCACGTAGCGCACCATCTCGTCCACGTCGATGCCATCGATGCCGTCCAGCACTTCCGACGACCACTGGGTCTCCAGCTCGATGGCGTGCTGGAAAGCGCCGTGCACGTAATCGGTCAGCTCATGGGTCTGCAGTTCCGGGTTCTCGCCGATGATCGCGCGGATCAGCTCGCTGATGAACTTGGTGTGGGCCAGCTCGTCGCGGTTGATGAAGCTGATGATCTTGCCGGTGCCGGTCATGCGGTTCTGCCGCACCATGTTGTAGAAGTAGGCAAAACCGGAGTAGAAGTTGATACCCTCCAGGATCGACGACTGGATCAGCGACTTCAGCAGGGTCTCGGCGGTTTTCTCGCGCATGAAATCGTCATACGCCCCCATGATCGGCGCGTTGCGCTTGATGATGGTCGGGTGCGTGCGGGCGATCTCGAAGATGCGGTTCTGGTTCGGCAGATCGGTGATCGAGGCGAGCACATAGCTGTAGCTCTCGTTGTGTATCACCTCCTGCTGGCCGATGATCGCCGCATTGGCATGCGCCGCCGGGTCGGTGATGTACTCGGCCACGTTGTAGATGAAACGCGTCTGCGGCGAGTCCAGTGTGGCGAGCAGGCCGATGATCGAGTCGTAGGCATTCTTCTCACGCCCGGACAGCTCGCCGTACTGGCGCGCGTCCAGCTTCATGTCCACTTCGTCGGGGATCCAGAAGTTGGTCGACAGCTCCTTGTAGGCCCGATAGAACGACGGATACGGAATGTCGTTCCAGTTCAGGATGCCGCTGGTGCGGCCATTGATGATGCCGGTGCTGCGGTTCGGGTGGCGCGGTTCGAGGATCTTGATGCGGTCGAGCGGGGTTGCCATGGTCGTCTGCCTTCGTTCTTTTCCCACCGGGTTGCCGGCCAGCGGCCGGCACTACCATTGATCAGCTGGCGCACCATTCGCATTCGCTGATGTCGATGTCGTTGGAGCGCACGTAGTAGGTGGTCTTCAGACCCTCGCGCCACGCCGTCAGATGCAGTTCCAGCAGCGTGCTGGCGCGGATGGTGCTGGGCACGTACAGGTTGAAGCTGATCGACTGGTCGACATGACGCTGCCGCCGCGCGTTCTGGCGCACGCTGGCGAACTGGTCGACCTTGTAGGCGCCTTTCTCGTAGTACGGCCAGGTTTCCAGCGACAGGCCCGGCGCAGCCACCGGCCGCCGGAAGTCCTTCTTTTCCTCGTAGTAGAACGCGCTGTAGATCGGGTCGATCGATGCAGTGGAGCCGGCGATCTGCGCGGTGCTCATGTTCGGCGCCACCGCCAGCAGCCAGCCGTTGCGCAGGCCGTGCGTGGCAACGTCGCGGGCCAGGCTGTCCCAGGCGGCACCGCTGTAGTTGCGGTCACGGAAGTAGCGGCCATTGTGCCAGTCGCTGCCGGCGAACATCGGGTAGCTGCCCTTCTCTTTGGCCAGTTGTGCGCTGGCCTGGATGGTCAGGAAGTTGATGCGCTCATACAGGCGGTCGGCCAGCTGCTCGGCGTCCGGCGATTCCCACTGGATCGCCTGCTGCGCCAGCAGGTGATGCCAGCCGAACGTGCCCAGGCCGATGGCGCGGTACTTGCGGTTGGTGATCGTGGCCTGCGGCACCGGCAGCGCGTTGAGGTCGATCACGTTGTCGAGCATGCGCACCTGGATCGGGATCAGCCGCTCCAGTACGTCGGCCGCCAGCAGGTCATCCGGTGCGCTGATCGCACGGCCGAGATTGATCGAGGACAAGTTGCAGACCACGAAGTCACCGGCCCGGCGGGTGGTGACGATCTGGTCGCCGCTGACGATCTCCTGGATCATCCGCGTCGGGCTCATGTTCTGCAGGATCTCGGTGCACAGGTTGCTGGAATAGACCATGCCTGCGTGCTTGTTCGGATTCCTGCGGTTGACCTCGTCGCGGTAGAACAGGAACGGGTTGCCGGTCTCCAGCTGGCTGAGCATGATCCGCTTGAACAGGTCGATCGCCTTCACCGTGCGGCGGCTGATGCGCTCGTCGGCCACCAGTTCGGCATAGCGGTCGCGGAAGCTGCCCGCGCCGCGCTTCTCGTCGTAGAACTCCTGCAGGTACCAGCCCTTGGCGCACTTCACCTCATGCGGGTCGAACAGGTACCAGTCGGCGCGGCGCTCCACCGCCTCCATGAACAGGTCGGGCACGCACACCGAGGTGAACACATCGTGCGCGCGCAGGCGTTGGTCGCCGTTGTTCAGGCGTAGATCGAGGAAGGCCTCGATGTCGCGGTGCCAGATATCCAGGTACACCGCCACCGCGCCCTTGCGCTGTCCGAGCTGGTCCACCGACACCGCGGTGTTGTTGAGCTGCTTGATCCACGGCACCACGCCGCCGGAAGAATTCGGCACGCCCCGGATCGGCGCACCGCTGCTGCGCACATAGCCCAGGTAGGCACCGACACCGCCACCGTGCTTGGACACGCGCGCGATATCGGTGTTGGAGTCATAGATGCCCTGCAGGCTGTCATCCACCGTGTCGATGAAGCAGCTGGACAGCTGCCCACCCACCTTGCCAGCGTTGGCCAGGGTCGGCGTGGCCACCGTCATGTACAGGTTGGACAGCGCCCAGTACGCCTCGCCGACCAGCTGCATTCGGCGCTCGCGTGGCTTTTCATCCTGCATCAGGTACAGCGCGATGGTCAGCCAGCGCTCCTGCGGCAGTTCGTAGACCTCGCGGCTGCGATCGCTGGCCAGGTAGCGCGTGGCCAGCAGGTACAGGCCGTTGTAGGCGAACAGGCGGTCGCGCTCCGGCTCGATCATCTCGCCGGCCTGCTGCAGTTCTTCCTTGGAATAGCAGCGCAGGATGTCGTTGCTGTAGATGCCACGGTCGGCCAGGCTTTCCTGCAGGCCGACATACGAGCCGTACTTCAGGCTGACATCGTAGAAGCGGTTGCGGCTGGCGCGCTTGTACAGGCGTCGCAGGTAGATGCGTGCAGCGAACTGCTCCCACTCCGGTGCCACCAGGTCCACGCGCGACTCAGCCTCGCGGATCAGCAGATCGACCAGGTCATCGGCACTGAGGCTGGGCTTGCGCTCGACCATCGCCTGCACCACACGGCGGTAGTCGCTCACATCCAGCTGCGGAAACTCGGCATGCACGGCATCGATGCTGCGTTGCAGGCGTTCGGCGTCGAACGGCAGGCGACGATTGCCGGCCTCCTTGGTAATCCAGGTCGGCACGCGCTCGCCGCCAGCACGCAAGGCGTCGCCGGCGCCGGCCAGGTCGGCCACGCGGAAGGTACTGTCGGTCATGGTGGTGAAACTCCAGGCTCGCACGCGATGTGGCGGTCGATGCCGTGGCGGCCTTGTACGCGATACCGGCGCACGGGGCGGTCGGGGTGGGATGCCATAGCGCAGGAACACCAGGTCGTCGGCATCTGCCTGCGCCTGCGGCCGGTATCCGGGCCGTGGGGGCGATCTGGGTCCGCGCGATGGCGGCCGCGTCGACACGGCAAGCCTTCAGGGGCGGGCCGCGGGACGTTTGCTGCATGTCCGGCGGCGGCGGCTGACCGGGAGTGACGGCCACAACATAGTGGGGATATTTCGAGCCGTCAACACAAGATGCGGTAATCACCATATACCGCGACGATCAGTCGCAGGATGCCGTGTTGCACCGCCGTCGCCTTGTCGACGCCGCCTGCGTCCCCAGTTCGTTACAACCTCACTTTTCCCCTGGAACACCCCCTATGCGCGCAGCCCTGTATTCCTCCTTCGGCGATCCGGCCGATGTCCTGGCCATCGGCGAAACAGCCCTGCCTGAGCCCGGCCCGGGCGAAGTGCGCATCCGCACCGTGCTGGCCTCGATCCACAACCACGATCTGCTGACCGTGCGCGGCCTGTATGGCTACAAGCCGACGCTGCCGGCGATCGGTGGCAGTGAAGCGCTGGGCGTTGTCGATGCACTCGGCGAAGGCGTCGATGGCCTGCAGCTTGGCCAACGCGTTGCCGCCGCCTCGGTGCACGGCACCTGGGCCGAGGCGTTCATCGCACCGGCGCGGATGGTGATTCCGATGCCGGACGCGATCGCCGACGAAACCGCGGCGCAGCTGATCGCGATGCCGCTGAGTGCGCTGATGCTGCTGGAATTCCTGCATGTCGAAGCGGGGCAATGGATCGTGCAGAACACCGCCAACGGCGCGGTCGGCAAGTCGCTGGCGATGTTGGCAAAGGCGCGTGGCGTGCATGTGGCCAACCTGGTGCGCAACGCTGCGGCGGTTGCACAGTTGCAGGCGCTGGGCATCGATCATGTGTTTGACACCTCGGTGGAGGGCTGGAAGGATCGTGTGCGTGAAGCCACTGGCCAAGCACAGGCCGCAGCCGCGGTCGATTCCATCGGTGGTGAGGCCAGTGCCGATCTGGTCGAGCTGCTCGGCCTCCACGGCACCCTGGTGTCGTTCGGGGTGATGAGCGGCGAGCCGATGCGCATTCCCGCCGGCGGCCTGATCTACAAGGAAGCCACGGTGAAGGGCTTCTGGGGCAGCAAGGTCAGCCAGGCGATGGCGGTGGAGGACAAGCGCCGGTTGGTCGGCGAGCTGCTGAAGCGTGCGGCGCAAGGTGAATTGACCCTGCCGGTGGAGCAGGTTTTCGCGCTGGACGATATCGCCCAGGCAGCGAAGGCCGGTGCTGGGTCGGGGCGTAACGGCAAGGTGTTGCTGCGCCCATGACAACCGGGGTCAGGTCGCTTTCCGTTGGAAAGGGATCTGACCCCCAGGAGGAGTGCGGACCCACGGTCCGCGCCCACCGAGCCGGCTCGTTAAGAACCTGTGATGTATAACTGAATGCGCTTTCGTCATTGGAGGGCGCAGGCGCTCGCATGCGGTACTGGGGGCTCCTCCCCCGTTCGGCGCTGTCGCTTCCATGTACCGCACCACCCTGAACCTGCTTGCCGGCGCCATCGCGCTGAGCCTCACCGCTGGCGCTGCCGGCGCCGCTGAAACCGCCGCGTCCGGCAAAGACAGCAGCACCCTTGGCGCCGTGCTGGTGACCGGCTCCAACATCAAGCGCAGCGATACCGCCGGGCCCAACCCGGTACAGATCGTCAGCCGCGAACAGATCGAACAGACCGGCCGCTCCACCCTCACCGACGTGCTGCGCAACCTGTCGGCCAATGCCGGCAACAGTTTCGACGAGCAGTACACCGGCAGTTTCGCCGCCGGCTCGGCCTCGATCGGCCTGCGCGGCCTGTCGCCGAAGAACACGCTGGTGCTGGTCAACGGCTACCGCGTGTCCAACTTCGGCTTCGCGCTCAACACCCAGGACACTTTCGTCGACCTCAACGCACTGCCGATCAGCGCGGTCGAACGCATTGAAGTGCTGAAGGACGGCGCCTCGGCGGTGTACGGCTCCGACGCCATTGCCGGCGTCATCAACATCATCCTGCGCAGGAACTTCCAGGGCGTGGAGGTCGGCGGCGGCTTCGGTACTGCCACCCAGGGCGGCCTGGACGAACGCAAGGCCAACCTGCTGGCCGGCTTCGGTGACCTCGAACAACAGGGCTGGAACGTGCTGTTCGGGCTGGACCTGCTCAAGCGCGACCGCCTCGACGCCGACCAGCGCGCCTACACCCGCAGCGGCGATTTCCGCGACAAGCCCGGTGGCCGCCTGGCTGGCTGGTCCACCGCCGGTGGCAACTGGCTGTCCAACCCGCGCGCGCCGCAACCGTTCGCCAACTGCCCCGATGGCAGCCAGCTGCGCCCCTACAGCGACTTCGGCAGCACCCTGCCCGGACAGGCCTGCGCCTTCAACGCGCAGCCATTCAAGACCCTGCAGCCCGGCGCCGAGCGCCTGCAGGCGTCATTGAGTGCGACCTACCGCTTCAATGACAGCGTCGAGGCCTTCGCCGATGTGCTGTACAGCCACAACAAGGCCGACCAGATCTTCAGTGCGCCGCTGACCGTCGGCCCCGGCCTGCGCGCGTACAACCCGGCCACCGGCACGCTGATCGACGTGCCGGCGGTGCTGCCGGTCGGCCATCCCGACAATCCGGGCATCGCGCCGCTGCCGTTCGAGTACACCTTCTTCGACCTCGGCCCGCGCCTGAAGGACAACACCCAGGTGTTCTACCGCGCCCTGGCCGGCGTGCGCGGCAGTGGCGAGCGCTGGGACTGGGAAGTGGCCGCGCTGACCTCGCAGAGCGCGCAGCGCGAGTACGTCGACAACTTTGTCAATCGCTATGCGTTCGAGCAGATCCTGCGCGACGGCAGCTACAACTTCCTCAACCCGTCCAGCACGCCTGGGGCACTGGATGCACTGCGCCTGCAGACCAAGCGTCCGGGCTGGTACAGGTTGCACTCGCTGAACGTAAAGGCTTCGACCTCGTTGTGGGAGCTGCCGGCCGGTGCGGTTGGCTTCGCCTGGGGCGCTGAGTTCCGCAAGGAATCGCTGGACGCGCGCACCAGTGCCCAGGTGCTTTCGGGCACTGAACTACGCCCTGCGATCAACGTGGTCAACGGCGAGCGCCAGGTCAGCGCCGCCTACGCCGAACTGAGCGTGCCGCTGCATCGCACCCTGGAATTGCAGGTGGCCGGTCGCGGCGATCACTACGATGACTTCGGCAAGGCCTTCTCGCCCAAGGTGGCGCTGCGCTGGCAGCCGCTGGACAGCCTGTTGCTGCGCGGCTCGTTCTCGCGCGGTTTCCGCGCGCCGTCACTGCCGGAGATCGCGCCGGGCCAGACCGTCAGCTATGGCTCGGTGATCGATCCGCTGGATCCGCTGCAACCGGGCGGCAGCCGCGGCGTGACCAACATCCGCACCGGCAACCCCGACCTGAAGGCCGAGCGCTCGCGCAACTTCAACGTGGGTGCAGTGTGGTCGCCCGATGGCGATACCAGCATCGGCCTGGACTGGTACCGCATCGAGCAGGACAACCTGGTCAAGCCGGACAGCGCGCAGTTCATCGTCGACAACCCGTCCCTGTTCCCGGGCCGGGTGCAGCGTGACGCGCAGGGCCGCATCCAGTTCATCACCAACCAGTACGCCAACCAGGGGGAGCTGACCACCTCCGGCCTGGACCTGGACGCCAGCCGCACCTTCCGCACCGACGGCTGGGGCAACTTCACCGTGGCCGGCAGCTGGACCCACCTGCTCAGCTTCAAGCAGCCGCTGGTGGTCGGGCAGGCACCGTATGATGGCGCCGGCAACAACCGCCACGGGGCGCTGCCCCGCACTCGCGGTACCACGTCGCTGAACTGGGCCGCTGGCGACTGGAGCAGCACGCTGAGCCTGCAGTACGTGAGCGGCTACGACCAGCGCGTAGCGACGGCGACCAGCAACCCGGGCCTGCGCGACCGCGTCAAGCCGTATCACCAGCTGGACCTGTACGTGGCCTACGAAGGCATTGCCAACACCACGCTGTCGCTGTCGGTGCTGAACCTGACCGACAAGGATCCGCCGTTCGACCCGGCTGGTGGTTCCAATGGTTTCGACATCAGCCAATACAACCTGCGCGGGCAGTTCGTCTCGCTGGGCGCGCGCTACCGGTTCTGATGCGATATCGGGGCGGCGGTGATGCGCCGCCCCATTCGTGCTGCCGGCCAGCGGCCGGCACTACCACCGACCGCCGGGCCAAGCCCGGTGGTCTTGCATCACCGGCTCAGGTGCAGGAACTGCAGGTGCCGTTCGTACTGGCTGATGATGTCGTTGATGATCTGCTTGCGGCTGTACCCCACCAGGTCGTAATCCTGGCTGCCTTCATACAGGTGCACTTCGGCGCGGTAATAGCGCTGGTTGCGCAGCTGCTGTGCGGCGAACGACGGGGTCAGGTAGCCGCTGAGGATCACCCGGTACAGGAAGTCCTGCTGCTCACCGTGATTGACCGACAGCTCCATGTCGCCCGCTTCGAAACGCGTGGCCACATCCCAGCCCTGCCCGCGCAGCTGCTCGGCCACCGCCTCCATCGCCGGCTTCACCGTGTCGTCCATGAAACGGTAGACCTGGTCGCGTACCGGGAAATGCATGGCCTGACTCAGGCGCTGGCGCCAGCCCTGGTGGTGGCGATCGTCACCGATCAACGGTGATGGGCGGTACTGCAACGCGCGCTTGCGGTGCGACTCGTCGCTGAAGGCGCGGGTCAGGCCCCACATCATCAGCAGCAGGATCGCCGAGAACGGCAGTGAGGCCAGCACCACCGCCGATTTCAGTGCGTCGATGCTGCCGGCCAGCAACAGGCCTGCGGTCAGCACCGCGATCACCGTGCCCCAGAACACGCGCAGCCAGCGTGGGCCATCGTCCTCCGGCGCCCCGCCATGCGACGACAACGTAGACAGCACCACGGCACCGGAGTCGGCTGATGTCACGAAGAAGATGAAGCTGACCAGCACTGTCACCGTGATCACCGCACGGCTCCACGGATAGCCGTCGAGCAATGCGTACAGCACCGTCGGTGGATCATCCACGGCCAGCTGCGCCAGCTGCTGCTGGCCGTGGTGCAGCACCTGGTCCAGCGCACTGTTACCGAAGATCGACAGCCACGCCAGGGTGAAGCCGAGCGGGATCAGCAGCACGCCGAACACGAATTCGCGGATGGTGCGGCCGCGCGAGATGCGCGCGATGAACAGGCCCACAAACGGCGCCCAGCCGATCCACCAGGCCCAGTAGAACACCGTCCAGCCGCCCAGCCATTCCGGCCGGCCGCCGTAGGCGTACACGTCGAAACTCTTGCCGACCACGCTGCCCAGGTAGTCGCCCAGGTTCTGCATCAAGGTGCTGAACAGGTACTGCGTCGGCCCGGCGAACAACATGAACAGCACCAGCGCGATCGCCAGCAGCATGTTGATGTTGGCCATCCAGCGCACGCCCTTCTCCACGCCGGACACCGCGACCGCCACGGCGGCGCCCATCATTGCCACCACCAGGAGGATCTGCACCAGGTTGGAGTGCGGCACGTTGAAC
Source organism: Stenotrophomonas sp. CS3K5 (assembly GCF_059515225.1). Lineage (NCBI taxonomy): Bacteria > Pseudomonadati > Pseudomonadota > Gammaproteobacteria > Lysobacterales > Lysobacteraceae > Stenotrophomonas > Stenotrophomonas sp. CS3K5. The sequence goes on along the minus strand of NZ_JCAKRX010000002.1, from coordinate 115,516 downwards.
AGGTGCGACAGGCCAGCGTTGAGGTGCAGCACGCCAAAGCCCATGTCGGCGCCGATGCCGAACACGGTGGCGACAATGCCCAATGCATCCACGGTGTAGCCGATCGGCCCATTGATGCGTTTGCCGATCAGCGGATACAGCGCCGAACGCAATGCCAGCGGCAGGTTGTGGCGGTAGGCGAAATAGGCCATGGCCATCGCCGCCAGTGCGAACACGCCCCAGCCATGCAGGCCCCAGTGCAGGAACAGCAGCTGCATGGCCTGGCGCGCACCGGCCTCGCCTGCCGCCGGATCGCCCTGCGGCGGCTGCAGGTAATGGGTCAGTGGTTCGGAAACACAGAAGAAGAACAGGGTGATGCTGATGCCCGCCGCGAACAGCATGCCGGCCCAGGAGAGGTAACTGAACTCCGGTTCGTCATGGTCGGCGCCGAGCTTGATGCCGCCATACTTGGACAGCGCCACGCCGACCACGAACACCAGGTACAGGGTCATCGCCAGCAGGTAATACCAGCCGACATTCAGGGCGGCCCAGTCCTGTGCCTTGAGCAGAAGGCGGCCTGCCCCCAGTGGGAACAGGCTGACGAACAGCGCGAACGCCACGACAACGATCGCCGCGAAGGCGAACACAGGCCGAAGGGTGCGCACCGGGGATTGTTGCGGCTCCAGTACATCCATGGGGCGGCGTTCTCCGGTAGATCAAGGAATTAGCCGACCGATTCTGGCTGAACCGCAGTGGACAGAGCATGAAGTTGCGGCCTGCTGTCACGGCCGGCGCGCGTGGTTTCGTGCTATCACGCGCGCGCCGCCTGCCCGCTGTGCGTCACGACATCACATGCACCGCGCACAGCTTGTTGCCATCGGGATCGCGCAGGTAGGCCAGGAACAGCTGGCGGCCGGCCATGTTGCGGATACCAGCCGGATCTTCGATGGCAGTGCCGCCCTGCGCCACGCCAGCGTCCTGCCAGCCACGCACAGCCTCGGCGCTGTCCAGGGTGAAGCCGATGGTGCCGCCGTTGGCGTGGCACGCCGGCTGACCATCAATCGGCGCGGTGACGATGAACATGCGGCCGTCCTTGAAATAGACCAGGCGCCCCTTGTCGTCGAACACACCCGGGCGTGCGCCCAGCGCGGTGAACAGCGCATCGTAGAAGCGATGCGCGACATCCATGTTGTTGGTCCCAACGGTAACGTGGCTGAACATGTGGCACTCCCTGCGGAAAACCGCAGTGTCAGCGAGCCCGCCGAGCATCGCAAATGGGCCCGCCACCCCACTGCGCGCTGCGCAACGTTTGTCGAGTGCCGCCCCATCACCCTATAATGGGAATCATTCTCATTAATGACCGAAGCCGATGGCTGTGCCCGCCGTCTCCAGCGCCGCGCTGGCGGGGTTCTACCGTGAACATCATGGCTGGCTGCTCGGCTGGCTGCGCCGCCGCACCCATAACGCCGAGTGTGCCGCCGACCTGACCCAGGACACCTTCCTGCGCCTGCTCAGCCGCCGCGTTGACCCGGGGCAGCTGCGGCTGCCACGCGCCTACCTCAGCACCATCGCCCACGCCCTGCTGGTCAACCATTGGCAGCGCGCGGATCTGGAGCGCGCCTATCTGGCCGCACTGGCCGCACAGCCGGAACCGGTGCACCCCTCGGCGGAGGAGCGTACCCAGGCGTTGCAGCTGCTGCATGCCATCGCCGGCATGCTGGCCGGCCTGCCCGAGCGCCCTCGTCGCGCCTTCCTGCTTGCGCGCCTGTCCGGCCTCGGCTATGCCGAGATTGGCCAGCAGCTGGGCGTGTCCGAACGGATGGTCAAGAAGTACATGGCGCAGGCGATGCTGCATTGCCTGCGCCTGTCCGGCGATGCCGCCGCATGAGCACGGCATTGGCCAGCCCCGCGCTGGAACAGGCCGCCGAGTGGTTCGCACTGCGCGAGCACGGATGGAACGAAGACGAGCAACAGCGCTGGCAGGCCTGGCTGCAGGCCGATGCGAGCCACGCCCACGCTTGGCACCGGGTCGAGTTGATCTGGCAGTCGTTCGCACCGCTGTCGGCCCCCGCCGCCGCAAAGGCGCTGGGCACCGCTGGCCATCGGCGTCGGCAGGCACTGCGCGGTCTCGGCGGTGCACTCGGCATCGGCGCCGTTTCGCTGCTCGGCCTGCACGCGCTGCACCTTCAGCGTAGCGTGCACACGCAGCGCACCGGCGCCGGCCGCACCGGGCACTGGACGCTGGCCGACGGCAGCCAGCTGTGGCTCAACGCCGGCAGCGAAGTGGCGATCCGCATGGGCGACGGCCAGCGCGCCGTGCATCTGCTGCGTGGCGAGCTGCTGTTGCAGACCGGTCACGCCGCCGCCTTCGCCGGCCTGCCATTGACCGTGCACGTGCCCGGCGCCCGCCTGCAGCCGATCGGCACCCGTTTCGCGGTAGGCCGCGAGGCCCAGGGCAGCCGCCTGGATGTGTTTGAAGGCGTGGTGCGCTGCCTGCCGCAGTTCAGTGCGGCACGGGATGTACCCGCCGGCAGCGCCGTGCAGATCGGCCCGATGGGCGGACTTGCAACGGTCGAGCCCGATCCGCTGCGCGGCGATTGGCAGGACGGTCGCCTGCAGGTGCAGGACACTCGGCTGGTCCGTGTCGTCGAAGAGCTGGCCCGCCACCATCGCGGCTACCTCGGCTGCGATTCCGCTGTAGCAGCGCTGAAGGTCACTGCGGTGCTGCCGCGACTGCACAGCGCACAGGCCCTGCAGTTGCTGACGCGTGCGCTGCCGATCCGCATCGAACAGCGCTGGCCGTGGTGGACCATCGTGCATCCGCGTTGATGCGCGGTTCCCCTTTTGCGCGCTCACCGGGCAGTACAGGGGAACCCATTGCGGACGTTGCCGCCCCCATGAAACTGCCCTGCCCCTCCCCTCGCCCCCTGGCCATTGCGCTGTGCCTGGCCCTGGCCAGTCCCTGCCTGCTGCCCGCCACCGCCTTTGCGCAGAACTCCGCAGCGACGCTGCGCTGGCAGATTCCAGCAGGCCCGCTCGACCAGGCGCTGACCGCATTCGGCCAGCAGTCCGGCCTGCCGATTGCCGCCGATGCGCGCCTGACCCGTGGCCGCCACAGCAACGGCGTGCACGCCACGCTGGGCACCGATGCCGCCCTCGCGCAGCTGCTGGCGGGCACCGGCCTGACCTTTCAACGTGATGCCAGCGGTGTAGTGCTGCGGACCGCACCTGCCGCCGACGCCGGCGTGCGCCAGATCGGCACCCTGCGCGTGGCCGGCCAGGCCAGCGAAGGCGCCTCACCGTGGGGCCTGGCCGATGCCGACGCGGTCTTCCGCGACAGCGGCTCGCGCGTGCACCTGGACCGCCAGCAGCTGGAGCGCTTCCGCGGCCAGTCGATCGGCGATGTGCTGGCCGGCGCCGTGGGCGTGCATACCGCCGACGTGCGCAATGGCGGCGCACTGGACGTGAACATCCGCGGCCTGCAGGGCCAGAACCGGGTGCCGGTGATCATCGACGGTGGCCAGCAGGCCATCGACGTCTATCGGGGCTATGCCGGCGTGCAGCAGCGCAGCTACCTCGACCCGGACCTGATCAGCTCGGTCAGCATCGAGAAGGGACCAAGCCTGGCCGCCAACGCCGCCAGCGCGATCGGCGGCGTGGTCTACATGGAAACGCTGAACGCCGATGACATCCTCGACGACGGTCAGGCCTGGGGCCTGCGCGTACGTGGTGGCGTGGCCGACAACAGCATCGACCGCACCCGCACGTTCAAGCAGATTGCGCGCGGCAGCGACAACCGCAACAGCCTGCGCGATCCGCGCGACTGGAACGGCAGCGTGGCCTTGGCCCAGCGCGGTGAGGACTGGCAGCTGGTGGCCGCCTACGCGCGGCGCCGCCAGGGCAACTACTTCGCCGGCAGCAACGGCGCCCATCGCTACGACGACCAGCACCTGTCCAGCGGCGGCACCGGCATGTCCAGCCAGGCGGTCTCGGACATGTACCACCCGGGCGACGAGGTGCTCAACACGCATACCGACAATGAATCGGCGCTGCTGAAGTTCACCTGGACGCCCAACCCCGACCAGCGCCTGGAGCTGAGCCACCGCTACTTCAACTCCAGCTTCGGCGAGATCATGCCGTCGGCGATCGGCCGTGTCGGCGAGTCCAACGAATGGGTGACCTACGTGGACAAGGCCAACACCATGTTCCAGTTCGAGCCCGGGAAGATGCGGCTCAATGCCACCTCGCTGCGCCACCGCTACCGGCCTGAAGCACACCCGTGGCTGGATCTGAGCAGCACGCTGTGGTTCACCACCGCCACCAGCCGCATGTTCAACAGCAACATCGCCAACACGCCGCTGTTCAAGGACGTGCCCAACGACCAGATGCCGGACACGCTGGGCGAGACCTATGGCCCCGGCCTGCAGTCAGACGTGAAAACCCGGCGCTGGGGCGTGGACAGCAGCAACACCACCCGCTTCAACAACCGCCTGGGCGACTGGACGCTGCGCTATGGCGCGGCCTTCCAGCACGAGGACACCGCACCGAACTCGCCGGTGCTGCCGGTGGACTACAACAACAACCGCTACCTGCGCTCGGGCACGCGCCGCGAGGCCAGCGTTGTCGCCTCGCTGCAGTGGCAACCGTGGGACTGGCTGTCGCTGACCGCTGGCGGCCGCTTCATCGACTACCGCACCCGTGACCGCAACCGCGTTGCCTTCGTCAGTGAATCGCGCGATCTGCGCTACACCTTCGCGCGCCTGAGCAAGGGCGGGCAGCTGCTGCCCGGCTGGTACAAGGAGTGGTACCCGGATGCACAGGGCAACTACACCTACGACTCGCTGCGGGCCACGCCCTACCGCGACAGCACGCTGGGCCAGAGCTACGACTTTGATGGTTTCATTGCCGACCCGCGCGGCGCCAACGGCTTCTACACCAAGCAGATTCCCACCGCCTGGGGCTACAAGCCGGCGATCCGCCGTTCCGGCCACGGCTTCGCGCCGTATGCCGAGGCCCGCTTCAACCTCGATGCGGACATGTTCTTCTACGTGAAGTACGCGCAGGGCTGGAAGATGCCCAGCCTGTTCGAATCGACGCTGGGCAACAGCACCTCGGCACCGGTGGCCGACCTGAAGCCGGAGAAGAACCGTTCCTGGGACATCGGCTTCAGCCTGCTCAAGCAGGACCTGTGGCGCGATGGCGACCGCCTGGCGTTCAAGGTGGCCTGGTTCAAGAACGATATCGACAACGCGATCACCCGCCGCTTCGATTCCAGCAACTGGGCCTTCTACGTCGACAACGTCGACAACTACACGGTGTCGGGCTACGAGCTGCAGTCCGGCTATGACGCCGGCATCGCCTACCTGGACCTGTCGGCCAGCTACTACCAGCGTGCGCGCACCTGCGATGCGGCCACCGCCAAGCGCCTGCGCGAAGACCCCTATGCGAAGTGGAGCAAGCTGGACACCACCCCTGACTGCGTGGATGGCGGCTTCGGCACTTCGTTCGTCAACGCGCAGAATCCGCCGAAGTACTCGATCCACAGCACACTGGGCTTCCGCCTGTTCCACAGGCGGCTGGATACCGGCATCCGCCGCACCTACAACAGCGGCCCCACCCATGAACTGGACAAGCCCTGGAACACCACCGGCTCGACCGGGTTGCAGAACATCTACCTCCCCACCGCGATCTACGACTTTTACGCGCGCTGGCAGTTCACTCCGAAGGCCGAGGTGGAACTGGTGGTCAACAACCTGCGCAACACCTACTACATGGACACGCTGGCGATGAGCCTGATGCCCGGCCCGGGGCGCACCACGCGACTGAATTTCACCGCACGCTTCTGAGTCCGTCGGAAACGGCAACGCCCCGGGGAGATCATCCTCGGGGCGCTTGCAAGTGGCGGCTCACGCTCTGGCAGGTAGCAACCCGGGTTGGCACAGCGCCTCAGCACGTGTAGATGCCAACCTTGGTTGGGACAGCGAAGCTGTCACTTCGCAGTACTCAGCAGAAGCACCGCCACGGTGACCAGCGCGATGCCGACCCAGCCGATCGGGCGCAGGCGGTTGCCGAACAGCAGGCGACCGCAGGTGGCGGTACCGATCACGCCGATCGCACCCCACATCGCATACGCAGTGGCCAGGTCCATGTAGCGCACCGCCTGGCCCAGCAGGGCGAAGGCGATCCAGACCATGACGATCGCGCCGACACCCCAGCGCCAGCGGCGGAACCCCTCCGACTTGGCCACCATCATGTTGGCGGCGACGTCGATCAGCGCAGAACAGATCACGAAGAACAGGGCGAGGGTATTCATCAGTGCGCCTCCCCGAGGGTGACACAGACGATGCCGGCCACCGCCAGCACCAGGCCAGCCAGCTGCTGCAGCGACAGGCTCTCACCGAACACGGTCAGGCCAACCACGGTCAACAGGGTCAGGCCCAGGCCTTCCCACACTGCGTAAGCGACACCGACCGCGATGCGGCGCACCGACAGGGCCAGGAAGTAGTAGGACAGTGCCAACGCGCCGGCCATGATCAGGTAGCCGGTCCAGCCGCCGTCGCGGGCGGCATGGGCCATGAACGAGGTGCCGACCACTTCGGCGACGATCGCCACGGTCAGGCAGGCCCAGGCGACCAGCGCGCCACGGGCGGGAACAGTACGGGGCATGTGAAACTCCTTGCGGGACGGGGACCGCGCCCCGCCATCAGTAGATCCACGCCATGCGTGGATGATCCGGAACGCCCCGCTGACAGGGGCGACGGCGGCCATTATCATCGCCTTTTACGGTCGATTAAAAATGGATTCCATCGACAGGAGCGATGGATCAATGCCCTATTCCCCTGAATCCCTGCAGGCGTTCGTCGAAGCGGCCGCGCTGGGCTCGTTCTCGGCAGCGGCACGCCGCCTGCGCAAGACCCAGTCGACGGTCAGCACTGCCATCGCCCACCTGGAGGCCGACCTGGGCGTGAGCCTGTTCGACCGCAGCGGACGCTACCCACAGCTGACCGAAGCCGGGCGCCAGGTGCTCGGCCACGCACAGGAAATCCTCGCCGCCGATGCACGGCTGCAGCAGTTGAGCGTGCGGCTGGCGGCGCCGGTCGAAGCGCGGCTGACCGTGGCGTTCTCCGATGTGTACCAGCTCGATCCGGCGCAGCATGTGTTACAGCGCTTGGCCGAGGCGTTCCCGGAAATCGAACTGGAATGGCTGGATGCCGAAGGCGATGACGTGCTGGAACTAGTCGGCAGCGGCCGCGCCGCGCTGGGCCTGTTGCCGCGACAGGAATGCTATCCGGACGCCCTGGTGGCACGGCCGTTGGCCCATCACAGCGAACTGTCGGTGTATGTGGCGCGCGGCCATCCGCTGGCCGACGCCGGCCGGCGCGCGGCTGCCCAGCTGGCACGGCACCGGCAGGTGCGGTTGAGCGCGGAGGTCGACCCTGCGCGCCCGGTTACCGGGCTGGCCTGGACCGCCACTGATTACCTGATGGTGATGGAGATGGCCGAGGACGGCATCGGCTGGGCCGAGCTGCCACGCGCGCTGGTACAGCGCTACGACCGCGGGCAGCTGGTGGAATTGACGCTGCCCGGCTGGCCACGGCGCATCCACAGCGACCTGTTGTGGCGCCGCGACACGCCGCCGGGGCCGGCGGCGCTGTGGTGGGCCGACGCATTGGGGTGACACAAAAAGGGGACGGAGGGGATCAAGTCGTTTGTGGCACAAACGACTTGATCCCCTCCGTCCCCTTTTTCATCAACGATGGGCGAGCGCGTAATCCAGCGCCGCGCACACTGCTACCACCTGCGCGTCGTTGCACTGCTGCGGGGTGGCCCGCGGGCTGTCAGGGTAGACCTCGGTGGTGGTGGTGTACTTCGCACCGGTAATGCCTGCGCACAGCGCCAGCTTCACCAGCGGGTACTCGATCACGCCGTGCGCCACTACCGGCGAACCGATGATCTCGTTCTTGTCGTCGGCCGGCGCGATATGGGTCACCTTCTCCACTGCGGCGATCACCGCCTGCTGGAACGCAGGCTGCGGGTTCTCGCTGTCGTCCACCAGGTAGAAGCCATCGGGAATCAGGCCCGGTTCGAACGGCTTGCCGTCGCGCGCCGCCAGCGCCGGGCGGAACTCGCTCTCGTCGCTGTCGGTGGTTTCGTGCAGGTCGATATGCAGCACAAACTGGCCCTTGTACGGCGCGATAAGGTCGATGACGGCGGTCGATTCGCGGGCCGGGCCGTCGGCACGGAAGTTGCGGTTCGGGTCGATCGCATCGAAGTTCCAGCGATTGATGCGCTCGAAACCCCACGGGTTCACGCACGGCGCCACCAGCAGGTTGGCCTTGCCGGCATAGTCGGCGGCATGCTTTTCAAGGAACTCCAGCGCGCCCATCACGCCGCTGGTTTCATACCCATGCACGCCGCCGGTAACCAGCGCGGCCGGCAACGCCGGGTTCCAGTCGCGGCTGCGCAGGGCGAACAGGGTGTAGGTCTCGCCAGCGTAGTCGAGCTGGCCATAGGCCACCTTGTCAAAGCGCGAGGCCAGCGCCTCGATGCGCGGCAGCACCTCCTCGTCGTAGCGACGCAGGCGCTGCTGGCGGCCCCGCCACGCCTCCCGTTCCGCCGCTCCCCACGGCTGGCCAGGAGTTCCGACGGGGTAGAAGGCAGCTTGGGACATGGCGGATCTCAACGGGTCTGGGAGCAATCGCCCACTCTACCACCGGGGTAACCGCGTGAACCGGTGACGCATTCCATTGGCGAATGGAATCAGCAATAATTCTCATTTACGACCTTCCACGACCTGCACCGATGCCCACCCACGCCCCGCAACCGGCCCGCCTGCCGTTGGCCGCCGCTCTCGCCCTGTGTCTGCTGCCGGCCGCCACCGCCTTCGCCCAGGACAGCGCCACCACGCTGGACAGCATCCAGGTTTCCGGCAGCTGGCTGGGCACCGGCCTGCATGACAGCGTCAAGAGCTTCGCCGGCGCGCGCACCGTGGTCGACCGCCAGCGCATCGAGGCCAGCGGCGCGGCCAGCCTCGGCGATGCCATGCGCCGCATCCCCGGCGTGCAGGTCACCGACAACTCCGGCACCGCCGGTAGCTCGGTGTCGCTGAACATCGGCGTGCGCGGCCTCACCGGCCGCTACTCGCCGCGCTCGACCGTGCTGCTCGATGGCGTGCCGCTGGCGGTGGCGCCGTATGGCCAACCGCAGCTGTCGTTCGCGCCGACCAGCCTGTCCAACATCGAGTCGATCGACGTCGTACGCGGCGGCGGCGCGGTGCGCTACGGCCCGCAGAACGTGGGCGGCATCATCAACTTCAGCACCCGTGCCATTCCCACCGAGGCCGGCCTGCACGGCGAAGCCGGCGTGCGTTACACCGCCTACGACCACGGCGGCGGTGACAGCACCCAGTACAACGCCTTCCTCGGCGGCACCGGCGACAACGGGCTGGGCGCCGCCCTGCTCTACTCCGGCCAGGATGGCCGCGGCTGGCGCCAGGGCAGCGATGACCGCTTCAACGATCTGGCGCTGAAGTTCGCCTACGCCATCGACGAACAGCAGGAGCTGCGCGCCAAGCTGTCCTACTACGACGTTCGCTCGTTGACCCCGGGCGGCCTGACCCGCGCCCAGTACGAGGCCGATCCGTTCCAGAACACCCGTCCGACCGACTTCTGGAAGGGCCACCGCACCGGCATCGACCTGGGCTACACCAACACGCTGTCGGCCAACAGCGAGTTCGAAGTGCTGGCCTATTACAACGAGAGCACCCGCGCCAGCTCGCTGATCAACGCCGCCAACACCCAGTTGACCGTGCAGCCGCGCGACTACCGCGTGCTCGGCATCGAGCCGCGCTACACCCAGCGCCTGCACTGGGGCAGCACGGTGCATGACATCACCGCCGGCTACCGCTTCCTGCGTGAGCGCGGCAACGATCGCAGCTACACCGTCACCCGCCGCACGGGCGTGGCCAGTGCCACCACCCGCTTCGACAACGCCACCGACGCGCACTCTTTCTACATCGACGATCGCATTGCGATCGGCCAGTGGCGGATCACGCCCGGCGTGCGCATGGAATGGATCGACATGGACCGTCGCCAGTCCGGCGGCACGGCCACCTTCAGCAGCCGCAACGACAAGGCCCTGCCCTCGCTGGACATCGCCTACCTGCTGACCCCGCAGCTGACCGTGTTCGGCAACTACACCACCTCGTTCGGGCCAGTGCAGAACATCCAGCTCAATTCGCAGAGCGCCAGCAACCCGTTGAACCCGGAAGTGGCGAAGACCACCGAACTGGGTGCGCGCTGGCAGGACGGTGCACTGCGCGCGGAAGTGACCGTGTTCAAGATGCGCTTCGACAACCAGATCCTGCAGGTCCCGGGTATCACCCCGCCGACCTTCCAGAACATCGGTGCCACCGACCACAAGGGCGTGGAGAGTGCGCTGGAGTACCACTTCGCGCAGGACAGCGCGCTGGCCGGGCTGGAGCTGCACGCCAACTACACCTGGACCAAGGCGATCCAGCAGTCCGGCGACAACCGCGGCCTGGACGTGCCGTTCTACTCGCGCGACACCGACAGTATCGGCGCCCGCTATGCACTGGCCGGCTGGACCTTCAACGTCTCCAGTACCCACCAGAGCGGCCAGTTCTCCGATGCAGCCAATACCTGGGAAGAGACCGCCGATGCCCGCGTGGGCCGCGTGCCCGGCGTGCGCCTGTGGAATGCCCAGGTGGCCTGGCAGGTGCCGGGGCTGGGCGACAGCGAGATCGCGCTGGGCGTGAACAACCTGGCCGACAAGCGCTGGTATACCCGCAACGTCGATGGCAACGCAGGCCGCATGGTGGCCGCGCCGCGCACCTTCTACGTGCAGGGCCGCTACCGCTTCTGAGCCGGTAGCCGCCCGATGCGGTGACGGTGGCGCTCACGGTGGCGGCGTATCATGCCGCCACCATGTCTTCGCCCGTTTCGCCATCGCGCCTGCATCTGGCCTTCCAGGGCCTGCGCCTGCGCCTGCGCGGCAGTGACCTGTGGTTCATCGCGCTGGCGCTGCTGGTCGGGCTGATCGCCGGCTACCTGACCCTGCTGCAGTCCGGGATCGCGCGCTGGCTGCAGGGCACGTTGTACGGGCTGGACGACGGCATGCGCCTGAGCTCGCTGCCCTCGCTGACCTGGACCGCGCTGCTGGTGCTGCCGCTGGGCGGCCTGCTGGTGGGCCTGGTCAGCATGGCGGCGACACGGCTCAAGCGCCCCCTGCTCGATGCGGTGGAAGCCAACGCGCTGCACGGTGGCCGCATGTCGATGCGCGACAACCTGATCGTGCTGACCCAGACCCTGCTGTCCAACGGCTGTGGCGCGTCGGTCGGCCTGGAGGCGTCATACACGCAGATGGGCGCCGGCAGCGGCTCGCAACTGGGCCGGGTGATGCGCCTGCGCCGCAACGACGTGCGCATCCTGGTCGGGGCCGGTGCCGCCGGCGCCATTGCTGCGGCGTTCGGTGCGCCTTTGGCTGGCGCGTTCTATGCCTTCGAGATCGTGATCGGCGCCTACACCCCGGCCGCGCTGGCGCCGGTGGCGGTGGCCGCACTGGCCGGCGCGTTCGTGGCCGACCAGGCCGGCATCGAGGCCTACCTGCTGCCCGCCGCCTCGACCATCGACGTGCGCGCCGCCGACTACGCCATCTACGGCCTGCTCGGCTGCTGCTGCGCGATGGTCGGCATCGCCATCATGCGGCTGATCGCCTCGATTGAAGGCACCGTGAAGCGCAGTCCCCTGCCCGCGTGGGGACGGCCGGTGGTCGGTGGCCTGCTGCTGATTCCCCTGGCCCTGGCCAGCCCGCAGGTGCTGTCGTCCGGGCACGGCGCGCTGCACCTGGACCTGACCACGCACCTGCCGCTGATCTGGATCGGCGGCCTGCTGACCCTGAAGTGCCTGGCCTCGGGCATCTCGCTGGGCTTCGGGTTCCGCGGCGGCCTGTTCTTCGCCTCGCTGTTCATGGGCACCCTGGTCGGCGCGTTGTTCGCCGGCCTGCTGGGCATGGCCACCGGCGTGCCGGTAATCGATGCCACCTCCGCCGCGCTGGCCGGCATGGCCGCACTGGCCGCGGCCGTGGTCGGTGCACCGATGACCATGGCCATGCTGGTGCTGGAAGGGACCCACGACTTCCTGTTGACCAGCGTGGTGATGAGCGCGGTGCTGGTGTCCAGCACGCTGGTGCGGCAGTGGTTCGGCTATTCGTTCTCCACCTGGCGCATGCACCTGCGCGGCGAAACCATCAAGAGCGCCCGCGATGTCGGTTGGGTGCAGAACCTCAATGCCGGCCGGCTGATGCGCAAGGGCGTGGCCACCGCCCCTTCCGACCTCGATACCAGCGCGTTCCGCCAGCGCTTTCCGCTGGGCTCCGGAACCCGGGTGGTCCTGATCGACGGCGAAGGCCACTACGCGGGAATCGTGCAGGTTCCGCATGCCTATGGTGACGGCGTGAAGCCCGACACACCGATCGGGGAACTGGCGCAGAACCGCGATATCTCGCTGGCCCCCTCCTCCGACGTGGTCAGCGTGATGCAGCGCTTCGACCAGACCCAGGCCGACGAACTGGCCGTGGTCGGCGCCGACGGCCAGGTGCTCGGCGTGGTCTCCGAAGCCTTCGTGCGCAAGCGCTACGCCGAGGAACTGGACAAGCGCCAACGCGAGCTGATGGGCGAGCGCGTCGAGGACACCGACTGACCCCGAAAAAAGGGGACGGAGGTGATTAAGTCGTTTCTGGCGCATCCCTATATCCACGCGTGGCGTGGATCTACTGTCACGTCGGCGGAGTAGACTCCGGGCCATGCGCTTCATTGAAACCTTCCAGGCCGGCCCCTTCGCCGATACCGTGGTCAGCCTGCTGGCTGCCTTCGTGCTGGGCACGCTGATCGGCGCCGAGCGCCAGTACCGGCAGCGCACCGCTGGGCTGCGCACCAACGTGCTGGTGGCGGTGGGCGCCGCCGCCTTCGTCGACCTGGGCATGCGCATTGCCGGCAGCGCCGAAGCAGTGCGGGTGATCTCCTACGTGGTCTCCGGTGTCGGCTTCCTCGGCGCCGGCGTGATCATGAAGGAAGGCATGAACGTGCGCGGCCTGAACACCGCCGCCACGTTGTGGTGTTCGGCGGCGGTAGGCAGCTGTACTGGTGCGGACATGTTGGCCGAGGGCGTGCTGCTGACCGTGCTGGTCATCGCTGGAAACACCCTGCTGCGACCGCTGGTGAATGCGATCAACCGCATTCCGATCAATGAAGCTGCCACCGAAGCCACCTATGAAGTCCGTCTCAGCGTGGACGCCGAGGCCGTGCCGCGGGTGCGCGAGCGTCTGGTCGACGCACTCGAAGCGGCGCAGTACCCGGTCGGCGATGTGCAGGTGGTCGAGCATGCCGATGCGCCTACCGACGTGATCGCGGTGCTGGTCAGCACGGCCGTCAGTGCCGAGGAGCTGGACGTGGTGCTGGCGCGAATGGAACAGGTACCGGGCGTGCTGCATGCGAACTGGGAAGTCAGCACCCGGGATTGAGGGGGTTCCGGTGGTTCATCCACCCATACGCTGCTGAACGCGCAGTAGTTTCCGGAACGAACCGCACTTCCGGGCATCCTCTGCCTGCGGGCAAGCGGCAGCGCGCTGCAGGTGCCGGCGCACCCGCTGCAGCTGGGTGATCTGTCGCTGCAGCACCTCGGCCTGCGCCAGCAGTGCCTCGCGATCCAGGGTGATGCAACCCTGCTGAGGCAACGACAGCCCGATCTGCTGCAACGACAGTCCGGCCGCCTGGCCCAGGCCGATCAGCGCCAGCCGTTCCAGCACCTGCTCGTCGTATTGCCGGCGCAGGCCACGACGACCCAGAGTCTGCAGCAATCCCAGCTGTTCGTAGTAGCGCAGGGTCGAGGCCGGTACGCCGCTACGGCGTACCACCTCGCCGATATCCAGTTCACGCATGGGCTTGACCTCAAGTCGCCTTGAACCGCCAAGCTATGGGCAGGTTCCTGCAGAGACAAGGCCATGACCCGTACATCCCCTGTTGATCAGAACGCCCTGTGGAACGGCCCAGGAGGCCAGGTCTGGGTCACCCAGCAGTCCATTCTTGATGGCCTGTTCCAACCGATGGCCGACCTGCTCGCCGCCGAGTTGCCGCAGACCGTCACGCACCTGCTGGATGTCGGCTGCGGTACCGGTGCCAGCCTGCTGGCCGCGGCCACTGCCCGCCCGTCTGCCCACTGCACCGGCCTGGACATCTCCGCACCCATGCTGGCGCTGGCCCGGCAGCGTGCGGACAGTGCCGGGCTGGAGGCAGACTTCATCGTGGCCGATGCCGAGCGGCACCCGTTGCCGTCCGCGCACTTCGACTGGATCCAGTCACGGCTGGGTGTGATGTTCTTCGAGGACACCGCCGCAGCCTTCAGCAACCTGCATCGCGCCGCACGGCCCGGCGCCGGCCTGCGTTTCATCGCCTGGCGCGGCGCCGACGAAAACCCGTTCATGACCACCGCCGAGCGCGCGGTGGGCAATGCACTGGCGCTGCCGCCACGGATGGCGGGCGCGCCGGGGCAGTTCGCCTTTGCCGATGGCCAGCGCGTGCGGCACCTGCTTCAGGTGTCTGGCTGGAAGCAGGCGGAAGTGGTGGCGGTGGAGGTACCGTGCTCGATGGCGCGCGACGATCTGCCGGCCTACGTCGGCCAGCTGGGCCCGGTGGGCCTGGCGCTGCGGGCACTGCCCGAAGCGGAGACCGCCGCGCTGCGCGACCAGGCGCTGGCGGCATTCGCACCGTTCATCGAGGGCGACCGCGTGCGCGTGGACGCCGCCTGCTGGTTGATACGCGCGCGCGCCTGACACGAAAAAGGGGACGGAGGGGATTAAGTCGTTGATGGCCCAGCTGCGCCGAGAACGACTTAATCCCCTCCGTCCCCTTTTTGTGCTACAGCGCTTCGCCGGCGTCGGCCAGGCGCGATTCGATCAGCGCGTACCACTGCTGCAGCACGTCGATCAGCATGTCCAGCTCGGCATCGGTGCGTTGCGCGCGTCCGCTGCGCAGGCAGGCCTGCGCCTCCTGCAGCTGGGCGAGGAACCCGGCCACGGTATCGGCCTGCAGGATCAGCCCTGGCAGGCGCCGCCCGGGAATGCGCACCACCGCATGGTTGCCGAGTTGGCCGTACACGCTCAGCGTCGTTTCCGTCTTCATGGCAAGGGGCAGGAATTGGGCGTTCATGGCGTGCACCGTATGAAAACCTGAGCCGCCGGCAGGCGTGGAAGACGGGGGAGACGTTGCCACGTCCTGCCGGCGATTCAGGGGGACTCGGGATGCCGGGGCGCTGCCCCGGCACAGGACGTCAACGAGGCTGCGCGACCCCAGCAATCTGCACCCGCCGGTTCGGCGCCAGGCAGGCAATCAGCTCGCGGCGGTTGCGCTGCGCGCATTGCACCATCGGGTCGGCCGCGCCACGGCCTTCGGCGCTGATGCTGGCGGCCGGCACCCCGCCTTGTACCAGGGCGCTGCGTACCGCCTCGGCGCGGCGCAGTGACAACGCCTGGTTGTAGCGGGCACTGCCGATGCGATCGGTATAGCCAGTCACGCGGATGGACTGCACCTGGCTGGCCTCACGCACCTGCGCCAGGATGCCCTGCACGGCCTGCTGCCCTTCGCTGCTCAGCACCGCGCTGTCGAAGCCGAACAACGCATCGGCAGACAGGCGCAGGGGCTGCTCCGGCAGCGGCGCCGGAGGCGGCGGAGGCGGCGCCGGGGGCCGCGGCGGCTCGAGCACGGCGGCGCACGATTCGGGCTTCCAGTAGCCGCCCTGGGCAATGCCCTTGCTGTCGAAGCGCACCTGGAACTGGCAGGTGAAGTACTCCGCGCCTTGCGCCGTGCGGAAGTTGAACAGGTAATTCCACTCGCGCACGCCCCACATGCCTTCATTGAAATGCGGCGTCCCCAACAAGGTGTACAGCTGGCGCTTGCTCATGCCCGGCGCGAAACGGCGCACGTCGGCAACGTCCGGATAGATGCCCTCCTTCAGCGAGGCCTTCGATGCCTCCGGGAAGTGCACGGCGGTGGCTTCGGCCGGACCGTCGGCTGCCGGTGCGTGGCTGCGGCAGGCGGCCAGCAGGCCGATTCCCAGTACCAGGCCCAGCGCGGCGGCGAGCTGGCCGGCGCAGGCGATGCGATGCTGATTCATGTCATTCCCCCTGTAGACGTTTCCGCGATGCCGGGCCGCCTCTGCGGCCCGGCGGCGGGGATCACCACTGGATGCCGGCACCGACGGCCACACCTGCCTCGCCGCGGCTGTTGGTCGAGCCACTGAACTTGTAGATCCAGCGCCCACCCTCGGAGACACCCGAGATACCCAGCGCGACACCGGACTCACCGTTGTAGCTGCCGGCCGCGATCGAGGCCATGCTGCGACCCGCTTCGCTGGGCTGCGGCAGCGCTGCAGTGGCCATCGCCGAGGCGATACCGGCCGAGGCACGGTTGTCGGTCTTGCGCAGGTCGCGCTCGAAGCCGCCCATGCGCTCGTCGGTGTAAGCCTTCGACCAGTCCAGGGTCTGCGCCATGCCCGACTTCAGCTGGTCCACGTTGACCGCGTCGGTGCCCGCGGTGCCGGCGGCGACGTTGCGCACCGTGGTCGGGCCGCTGTTGGTGCTGCCCAGGGTGACGCTGTTGTAGTTGGTAGCACCGTTGACGGTGGTGTCGTAGCGGATGGTGCCCTGCTGCGATGCCTGCAGCTGGCGCACGTTGACCGCGTCGGTCGCCTGGCTGCCATCGGCCACGTTGACCACCTGGCGCTCGGCCCCGCTGGCGCCGACCGAGACCGTGTTGGCCCGGTTGGCGACGGAGCCTGCACCCAGCGCCACCGAGTTGTCGGCCTGCGCCTGCGAGCCATTGCCCAGCGCGGTCGAGTTGGCTCCGGCTGCGGTGGAACCTGCACCACCGGCGGCCGAGTTGGCACCGCTGGCGGATGGATCGGCCAGGTTGTTGGTGTTGTTGGCGCGGAAGCTGCCGGCCACGTTGGTGATGTTCTGGATCTTCTGGTCGGTATAGGACTTGGACTGGTCGATGGCGTAGTTCACGCCATTCTTCAGCTGGCCGACGTTGGTGGCATCGTGGTCATCGGAACCATCGGCCACATGAGTGATCTTGCGCTCGCTGCCGGTGCTGCCCACCGACACTTCGCCGGCCGAGTTGCTGGCACCGGCCTGGCCATAGGCGGCGGTGTAGCCGCTCTGCGCGCCCACGCTGGCCACCGAGCCGGCACCCAGCGCGACACTGTTGCCGGCGCTGCTGCTGGCACCGTTGCCGACCGCCACGCTGTTGGCGCCGGCGGCGCTGGCCTGCGGGCCCACCGCCACCGCTTCGGCGCCGGCGGCCGTTGCCGCCGCAGCCGTCGAATTCACGGCCAGGTAGGCACTGGTGCCACCGTTGGTGATGCGCTGGTTGAGCACCCTCAGCGAGCCGTCCACCGCAGTGAAGGCAGCGGTGACATTGTTGTAGTCGCCGGTGCTGAAGGTACCGTCGGTCGCAATGGTGGAGATGCTGAACTTCGGCGCGGTCCACACATTGGTGGTGCCGTTGTAGGCCGTGTCGCCACCGAAGTAGTTGGCAATGGTGCTGTTCGTACTGAACAGCTGGTCGCCGGTGATCGCATCACTGCTGCCGGCCAGGATGCTGCCGGCGGCGACGTTGGTCACCTTCACCGCACCGGTGCCGGTGCCCTTCAGCGAAACACTGTTGATCACGTTGCCACTGCCATCGACGTCGTACTTCACCGCCAGCTTGTCGATCTCGCCGGTCTGGTCGGCGACGTTGGCCAGCGAGTTGCTCACTGCATCGAAGGCGGTGCCGACGTCGTTGTAGCTGCCCTGGCTGATGCTGCCGTTGGCGGCGATGTTGTTGAGGGTATAGGTGGGTGCGGTCAGCACGCCGCTGGCATTGACCGCCGCGCCGCCGCCGAGGTGGGTGGCCACGGCCTGGTTGGCGGCGAACAGCTGCGCACCGTTGATGGCTTCGCTGCTGGTGGCGCTGACCTGGCCCGGGCCGAGGTTGCGCAGGGTGGTGGCCGTTCCGCTCTGGCCCAGCGTGGCGCTGGCGTAGTTGACGCTGCCATCGCCATTGAGGTCATAGCGCAGCGCGCCCTGCTCCGAGGCCTGCAACTGGCCAACGTTGACCGCATCGGTGGCCGCGGTACCGGCGGCCAGGTTGGTGACCTGGCGTTCGGCACCGGCTGCACCGAGCGAGACACTGTTGGCACGGTCAGCCAGGCTGCCGGCGCCGACCGCGATGCTGTTGGCGGCGGTGGCGCGGGCATTGGTGCCGACCGCGATCGAATCGGTGCCGGTTGCCAGTGCCTCGGTACCGGTCGAATTCACCCGCAGGTACTTGGTGCCGCCGTTGCGGATGTCGGTGATCTGCGTATTGAGGTTGACCAGCGAGCCATCGACCGCAGCGAAGGCATCGGTGGTGTTTTCGTACAGCCCCTTGGCAATGGCACCGGTGGTGGAGATCGTGCTGATCTCGAACAGCGGCGCGGTGAAGGCACCACTGGCCGGATCGAACGCAGCGCGGCCGCCGAAGAAGCTGGCGATGGCCGTGTTGGTCGCCGCAAGCTGCCCTCCGTTGACGGCTTCCAGACTGCCCGCGGTTACCGCACCCGCAGCGAGGTTGCCGATGGTGGTGGTGCCGGTACCAGCGCCGAGCGTGACGCGGCGATAGTTCGGATTACCCGCGCCATCCAGGTCGTAGGTCACCGCTGCAGCCGCCACATCGTTGATGAGGCTGATCGCGCCCTTCAGCTGGACCACATTGACTGCATCGGTATTGGCGCTACCGGCAGCAACATTGGTGATCTGGCGTTCGCCGCCACCGGCCGTACCCACCGACACTTCACCGGCGGAGACCTGGGGAGCAGTCAGGCCGTAGGCGGTGTAGCTGGCCTGTGCGCCGCGCAGTGCCGCCGAACGGTAGCCCAGGGCAACCGAATTGGCCTGGTTGGAGGTGGACTCAGCACCCAGCAGGGTCTGGCCGTTGGCGGTGCCGACGGCACTGTCGCCGACGATCACCGAATGGCCCATGCGCGCAGCATAGTCGGCCGTGGGCACACCGGTCGGGTTGCTCGGATCATTCACGCCATCGCCGGGGAAGGCCACGTTGGCATCGACCTTGGGCAGCTCGTGGCGTGCGTTGGCGCCGATCACCACTTCCTTCGAGCCGTTGGCGAAGGCGCCATCGCCCATCAGCACCTGGTAGTCCTGCGCGGCGTTGACCGCCCAGCAGGAGATGTCGGCCAGGGCGATATCCAGGCACTTGGCGGCCCAGGCCGGCGAATCCTTAGGCAGCAGCAGGCCCAGCAGGCCACCCGGATTGCCGTTGTTGATGTTGTAGATGTAGCTGTCGGAGGTGACACCACCGATCAGCGTCAGGTGCGAGCTGCCACCGGTGACGGCGCCGCCCAACCCATTGAGCGTACTGCCGACCGGCGACAGGTTGACCACGGGCAGGCCCAGCACGTTGACCGTCGAGTAGGTCTGCATCACGTTGGCATTGCTGAGCTTGAGGTTGCCGTTGCTCAGATAGCCGTTGCCGCCGAACAGGCTGGTCGTGGTCGGCCCGATCAGCTGGCCGACATTGCCGACCAGGCCACCGGTGCCGATGATCAGGCCCGCGTTCGGGTCGGCCGCAGCCGGGGCTTTCGGGCTGGTGGGCGGGATCGCGGAGGGCTTGGTCAGGCCAAGGCCGCTCAGCGTGCCACCGACCAGGCCACCCACGGCACTACCGAGATTGCCGACGGTGCCGGTGAGATTGCCGTTAAGCAGATTGCCCACGGCGCCGCCGACATTGCCGAGGGTGTTGCCAAGCAGACCGCCCAGGCCGCCGGCCGTCGTGCCGTTGAGCACGCTACCGATGGTCGTGCCGACCGTGCCGACCGCGTTGTTCAAGGTCCCGCCAACGGCCCCACCCACCGCACCGACCGTGTTGTTGAGCGTGCCACCCACCGCACCGCCCACGGTGCCGACGGTACCGTTCAGTGCGCCGCCCACTGTGCCGCCGACTGCGCCGACCGTGTTGTTGAGCGCGCCACCCACGGTGCCGACGGTGCCATTCAGTGCACCGCCCACTGCGCCGCCGACAGCACCGACGGTGCTGCCAACAGCGCCTACTGTGTTGTGGAGCGTGCCGCCCAGGCCGCCACCCACGGTGCCGACGGTGCCATTCAGTGCGCCACCCACAGCGCCACCCACAGCACCGACAGTGCTGCCAACAGCGCCTACTGTGTTGTGGAGCGTGCCGCCCAGGCCGCCACCCACGGTGCCGACGGTGCCATTCAGTGCACCGCCCACTGCGCCGCCCACAGCACCGACGGTGCTGCCAACAGCGCCGACCGTGTTGTTGAGCGTGCCGCCCACGGCACCGACAGTGCTGCCAACAGCGCCGACCGTGTTGTTGAGCGCACCGCCCACGGCACCACCCACGGTGCCGACGGTGCCGTTCAAGGCGCCACCCACTGCGCCGCCCACAGCACCGACGGTGCTGCCAACAGCGCCGACCGTGTTGTTGAGCGCACCGCCCACGGCACCACCCACGGTGCCGACGGTGCCGTTCAAGGCGCCACCCACTGCGCCGCCCACAGCACCGACAGTGCTGCCAACAGCGCCTACTGTGTTGTGGAGCGTGCCGCCCAGGCCGCCACCCACGGTACCAACGGTGCCGTTCAAGGCACCGCCCACTGCGCCGCCCACAGCACCGACAGTGCTGCCAACAGCGCCTACTGTGTTGTGGAGCGTGCCGCCCAGGCCGCCACCCACGGTACCAACGGTGCCGTTCAAGGCACCCCCCACTGCGCCGACTGCATGGCCGACGGCCGCTACGCCGCCGTTGACCAACCCACCCACGCCCAGCGCGCTGTTCTGCGCGGCAACGGTGGCCTGTCCGGCCAGCTTGAGATTGCGATCAGCCACCACTTCCTGGCCGTCCGGCGCCTGCACGCGCACCTTGCCGGCAACGCCGGTGTCGAAGGCGGCACGGATCGCGCGATCATGCGTTTCACCCGGCAGTTCTTCCTTGGCCGGCAGCTCAGCGGCCACCACCGCCTTGGCCTGGCCCTGTCCGCTGATCGTGTGCCCGGCCAACGCCAGGCGCGCATCGGCGTCGCCGCCGACCGCCGCCTTCACGCCGGATAGCGAACCGTCAGCAGGCCGGCCGACGTCGGCCCGGACCTGGGCTCCGGTGTCGAGCGTGGCGATGGGATTGCCGGCAATTTTTGCTTTGGCGCCAGCACGTGCGGCCACGCCCGCCTTCGCGCTCAGCGAGGCGTCGATGCCAGCCGAAGCAGCCACCGCACGCCCCACGCCAACAGTGGCCCGCACGTCGGCGGCCAGGCCCGGTACCGGCACCTGGCGCGGTGCCGGGTTCGCCGACAGCTTCACTTCCACACTGGCCGGCAGGACGTCGCGCACCACCGGCAACGAAGCGGTGTTCAGCTGCAGGCCGACACGCGCATCGGCGCTGATCGCCGGGCTGCTCTGCGCCTGCCGGGCTGCCGCGGCCAAGGCCACCTCCGCGTCGATCTTGACCGGCATCGGCTGTGCGTACTTGGCGGCCAGCGCCTGTAGATCGCGCAACGATTGATTGGTTTCCGATGCGCCTGCGTGCCCACTGGCCAGCGCGCACAGCAGTGCCAGCGCCAGGGTGGTGGGCATCAGCAGGAAGGCGCGCGGATCACGCGCGGCGCTGCCGCCGCTATCGCCGGTGGCCAGTTCCGAGGCCACAACCAGAGCATTGAGCTGGCGGTTCCATACACGCCGGTAGATGCGGTTCATGAGCATTTCCCCCGTAGACGAACAGCTGGAATGACAGTGGACTTGCCGTTAGGCAGGTGACTGACATTTCAGCGGTTGTCACGGCGGGCGCGCACTTCAATCCGGCACGGCAATCGCGCATTCCGGCAAATCCACGGCCGGAATCGGCAGCCGGTTATGCAGAAGCGGCAACGCTATCGGCAAGCACATGGGCATTTCCGGCAGAAACCCGCCGGGAACCCTTGATACACCTGGCTCAGGCAGGCTGGCCGATCTGCGCGGGCGCGCGCATCAGGGTATCGCGTGGCAGCTCGCCGAATACCTTCCGATAATTGTCGGCGAAGCGTGAGAGATCCCACAGGCCGCAGCTGAGTGCGATGGCCTTGACCGAACGGCGGCTGGAATCGGCCATCGACAGGCTGCGGCAGGCCGCGCACAGCCGCAGCATCGACAGGTAGCGGTTGGGCGAGGTTCCGAACAGATCTTCAAATGCATAGCGCAGGCCGCGCTCGCTGACGCCAGCGGCATCGCAGATCTCGTTCATGTAGATATTGCGGCGCAGATTCAGCCGCATGAAGTTCTCCGCCCGCTGCGCAATCAGATAATGCGTGCGTCGGGCACGGCTGCAACCCGGGCGATCAGCACTGCCGGCCGCCAGCAGTGCCTGCACGTGCTCATGCAGCAGGCGCTCGGTTTCCTCGGGCTGCAGGCCGGCGCCCTGCCCCAGCTCCAGGTGCAGCTGCTGGTAATGGCGTGCCAGCGGTGCCGTTTCGCTGGGCAGATTGAACAGGGAAAGTGCCTGCCCGGCCGGCGGCGTGTTGCGTAGGCTCAGCTCGGTCAGTTTGCGCTGCACGCGCGCCACCGGCACCAGCATCAGGGTCATGTGCGTGCCCGGGCTCAGGGTGAACTCGCTGATGCCCTCCGGCATCACGGTCAGCGCCATGCCGGTGGTCAGCGGCACGCCGTGGCACCAGCTCAGCGTCTCGTCGGTAGCGTGCAGGTAGCCCAGCATTGCCCAGTCCGGCGGCAGCATGAAGCGGCCGCGGCAATGGAACCCGCAGCTGATGCTGCAGAACAGGGCTTCCTCGTGTACGCGCGAAACGAATGCCGCCCGCGGCCCGTTGCCATCGAGCAGCAGGAGCTCGACATCACATACGCGAAGCACGCCGCTCAACGTCGCCAGGTCTATCGACCGCAGGTCGCCGTCGCCGCTGTCTCCCACCCCACCATCGACCATGACAGTGTTGTCCCCCGTTGATCCGCATTGCGTTGCGGCCCCCACTGCCTGACAGGGCGCGCAGCGTTCCTGGAACCGCCACTGCTGCCGGGCTGGCTGCCGCCGATGCGGCAAACACCATCCGGGTAACTACTGCACCTTGAATACGAGTATGCCCGATAATCCACGCTGGTAAACCCATGGGCCGCATTGAACAAAATCGATACACAGGTGAAGAAAATGTCTTCGCCAGTGGCATGGTTTTCGCATGCGAAAACCACGCGGCCCATTATCTACACATCGATGAATCGTTTTGCCAGGAAACGGATTTGCGTCACATAAATAGTATGAAGACTTAAGAGCCGGGCATTTTCTGCCGAATTTGCATATAGGTTCCGGTTGCAGCGGACTGCCATTCAGGCAAAGTCGATATCACGGTGATCGGGCCGCGCGGAAGCGGCCACACCCAGGGGGACAGCATGACCATGCACCGATCGCACGACCTTCCAACCCGCGGCCCGGCGCCGCGCGGCAGGGTGCGCGCGAAGGGTGTCCCATCTGGAGCCGATCACCCTGCTTGAGCACAGCGGGCCATTGCCCGCAGTGCCTCCTCCGCCAGGATGTGCGGAGGTCCACGGACGATCCCGGCGGAGCCGGGCCACCGCCCAACGCAGGTGTCCTGTCGAAGACAGGTAGAGGGAGACAACCGTCATGAACGCTTCCATCCGCAGGTTCCTGAAAGAAGAAGACGGCGTGACCGCACTCGAATACGGGCTGCTGGCCGCGGTGATCGCCGGCGTCCTGATCGCAGTCGGCAACGACAAGATCAAGGGCTTCTTTGAAACCCTGTTCGACAACCTGTCCGCGCTCGCCACCAAGGCCTCCGGCTCCGCACCCAAGTAGTGCGTCGGCGCACAGGTCGCGGGCCTTGGCCCGCACGCGAAGACTTGGGCCTTGGACAGACCGTCCAGTGACGGACGATGGGGTGTGCGATGACACTGCTGGGATTGTTGGCCATCGGCGTAAGCCTGCGGATCGCCATCAGCGATCTGTATGCCCGTCGGGTGCCCAACGCCTGGCTGCTGACGGCATGCGCGATCTCCATTGCACTGATCATCGCCGGCCAGTTCAGCGCACCGCGCCTGCCGTGGGGACCCCACGTCGCCGGCGCGGTGCTCGGCCTTGTCGCCCTGCTGCCGTTCTACGCCATGCGCTGGATGGGCGCAGGTGACGTCAAGTTCTTCTCGGTGCTGGGGCTGATGCTGGGCTGGCAGGCATTGCTGCCGGTCTGGATCGCCGCAAGTCTGGCCGCGGGCCTGCATGCGGTGCTCATTCTGGTGTCGCGGCAGCTCGGCGCCGTCCTGCCACTGGGCCTGCAGGGCCAGGTCGACCGCGCCAGCGCGCAGTGGCAGTCGCACCCGGCGCTGCGCGACATGCTGGCCGCCCGCCAGGGACGGCGCGGCATTCCCTATGCCGCGTATCTGGCACTGTCGGCCATCGGCTGGGTCCTGATACGCACCTACGGAGACGTGTCATGAGCAGGCGCAGTCCTCGTCGGCAACGTGGCGTGGTCAGCATCGAATTCGCACTGATGCTGATGCTCGGCCTGCTTCCGTTGCTGCTGTTCACCTTTTCCGGCGTGATGATCATGGCCGCGCAGCAGACCCTGGCCACCGCCTCGGCGGAAGGGGCCCGAGCGTCGTTGCGCTACGGCACTGCGGGCGAGCGCCGCACCGCAGCCTGCGTGGCGGCGCGCACCTCGATGCAATGGCTGTTGCAGTTTTCCAGGCAGGCCGTTGACTGCAGCAACGGCGGCAGCAACGCCATCGTGGTTTCGGCGCAGGCCCCCTGCGAAGGCCTCGCCACGGCGCAGTGCATGACAGTGACCGTCAGCTACGACTATGCCGCATCCCCTTTTCTGCCCGGCACCGCCACGCTCTACAAGTGGGTGATGCGGGCGCCCATCCGTAGCGTTGCGGTCGCCCAGCTCGACCTCGGCAGCGGCAACTGACGATCGGTACAGGAGACGCATCCATGCTCAAATTGACCCGCATCGCTGCCATCGGCCTGATCGGTCTGGCTGTGCTGCTGGCGCTGATCGCCTTCATGATCGGGCGCAAGCCGGATGCGCCTGCCACGGTCACGCCGACCGCGCACGGCCCGGCCGAGACGATCACCGTGGTGGAGGCCGTGGCCCGCCTGCCCGCCGGTGAACCAATCACCGCCAACGGACTGCGCCTGGCGCAACGCACCACGCCGGTGGCCGGTGCGGCCACCTCCCTGGCCGCCGTGGTCGGCAAGGTTCCCGTGCAGGACATCGCCGAAGGCACCGCCATCAGCGGCAGCGCACTGGCGCAGGGCTTCTCGCTGCAGCTGCGGCCCGGCGAGCGCGCACTTGCGGTGCCGGTGGACGAGCTGGTTGGCGCGGGAAACCGCATCCTGCCGGGCGATTTCGTCGATGTCTTCCTGAACCTGCGCAATGCCCAGCCCAACGTCAGCAGCCCCGGCGAGGCCGCGCAGACCCGTCTGCTGCTGTCGCGCCTGCGCGTGCTGAGTTACGGCCAGCAGGACATCGCACCGGTCGCCGCCGAGGTCGCCGACAGCAACGGTACCGACACCCGCAACGACCCGCGCGCGGCCGATATCACCAGCGGCAGCACCAGCAGCCACGGTAATGCCAGCGAAGCCACCCAACCGGCACGCAGCGCGGTGCTGGCGGTGCCGGTGGCCGATGCCAACCGGCTGCTGCTGGGCGCCCAGCAGGGCAAGCTGTTCCTGGCGCTGCGCAATCCCGCCGATACCGGCTTGCCTGATCTCGCCCTGTTTCCGCAGTCGCGCGGCGTGATCGATCCAATGCGCGGGCTGGATGCGGAGCAGCAGCTGGCGCTGCAACGCCCGGAAAACCACGCGTTTGCGGGCCTGGACAGCGATGCGCTGGCCGGTCGCGGCGCTGCGCCGGCGCGCACCGCCAACGATGGCCCCGCCCGCGCACCGGCCCCACGTCGCAGCGCCCCGCGCGCGTCGGGCATCGAAATCATCCGCGGCGACAGCTCTACGCCCCGCGGCTCCCTCTGACCTGCATCGAGCGCCTCCATGACCGAACGTCGCCGCAGTCCACGCCCCTCCACCCGCCAGCGCTGGCTGGCCCTGCTGCTGGTGCTGCTGGCACCGGCAACGAGCGTGGCCGCCGACGATCTGGTGCTGCAGGCGCGCGAGCAGCGCCCCTGGACGCTGCCGACGGATCTGGAGCGGGTTGCCATTGCCGACCCCGGCGTGGCCGACCTGGTGATGCTGCGCGGCCAGCGCCAGGCACTGCTGGTGGGCAAGATGCCCGGCACCACCACCCTGCTGCTGTGGCACCGCAAGCAGGCCGAACCGCAGCGCGTGCAGGTGCGCGTGCAGAGTGCGGTACAGGGTGCGGCCGGCAGCGGCGGCAACGATCTGCTGTTCACCCAGCAGGACCAGCAGGGCCTGTTGCAGGGAAGCACCGACAGCATGCTTTCACACATGCAGGAACAGCGGACCGCGGCGATGGCGCTGGGCAAGGATGGCGCGCTGGTGGATGCCTCCACCATCAGCAGCGGCGGGGTCGTGCAGGTTGAAGTGAAGGTGGTGGAATTCAACAAGACCGCCATGAAACAGATCGGCATCAACTTCCAGAACCGCAATGGCGGCTTCGCCTACGGCTTCGCGCGCCCCGGCTCCACGCTGCCGGGCAATACCGGCCTGCTGCCCGGCATGACCGAGGGCGAAAGCAGCAACGAAGCCAGCTCGCCGATCTCCTCCGCCTTCCGTCTGGTGTTCGGCTCCACCAAGGGCCTGTGGAACGCCGATGTCGAACTGCTGCAGAGCAATGGCATGGCGCGCGTCCTGGCCGAGCCGACACTGGTTGCGCTGTCCGGGCAGAGCGCCAGCTTCCTGGCCGGTGGCGAGCTGCCGATCCTGGAGCCGCAGGGCCTGGGCACCACCACCATCACCTACAAGCCGTTCGGCATCGGCCTGACCGTCACGCCCACGGTGCTGGCGCCGAACCGCATCGCGCTGAAGGTGGCACCGGAAGCGAGCGACCTGGACTACAGCAACGCCATCGTGCTCAACAACGTGCAGATTCCTTCGATCACCACCCGTCGCGCCGACACCACCGTCGAGCTCGGTGATGGCGAGAGCTTCGTGATCGGTGGGCTGGTCAGCTCCAACATCGTCTCCAACGTCAACAAGATTCCGTTGCTGGGCGATCTGCCGATCATCGGCTCGTTCTTCCGCAATTTCGACTACAAGCGCCAGGACAAGGAACTGGTGATCATCGTCACCCCGCGTCTGGTGCAGCCGCTGGCACGCAACACCGAACTGCCGCTGCCCGGCGAGCGCGAAGCCAAGCCGAACCTGCCCGAGTGGGGCGCCTGGCTGCTGGGCCCGGTGAGCCGGGACCCGGTGCCGGGCTTCTCGCGCTGATTCCCCAATGCCTGCGACCCCACGCCCATGCCCTACGCCACCGCCCAGACGCTGCATCCGCAAGGCCCGCCGATGAATCTGGTCCTGTACGGGATGGATCGCGAGTTGCTGCCCCGGCTGGCGGCCAAGCTGCCGCCGACCACTACCCTGCATTGGCAGGACAGCGGCGCACCGACCTCCGCACAGGACCTGCAGCGCGGTCCGCAAAGCCTGGTACTGCTGGACTTCAGGCCCGAACATGCGGCCGCGTCCAGCGTGCTGGCGCAGCAGTTGCAGCAGACGCAGCCGGAGCTGACCCTGGTGGCGGTCGGGGCCACCGGTGCCGGCCAGGTCGAAGGCGTGGTCATCGCCCTGCGCGCCGGCCTGCGCGATGTGCTGGATCTGGACAGTGACAATGCCGGCATCGAGGCGGCGCTGCGCCGTGCCCTTTCGCCGCGCCCGGCGGCGGTGGCACAGCACGCGCACAAGGCACGCCTGATCGTGCTGCTGGGCGTGCGCGCCGGAATCGGCACCAGCACCCTGGCCGCGCATCTTTCTGTGCTGGCACAGCAGACCCGTGCGTTGGCCCAGGGCGACGGCGCGCAGCAGGATGGCCTGCTGGTGGAACTGGCACAGCCCTCCGGCGACCTGGCCCTGTATCTCAACCTGGACAGCCGCTTCCACTATGAAGATGCGCTGCGCAATGCCAGCCGCATCGACGCCACCCTGGCGCGCACGGCGATGGCGCGCCACGACTCGGGGCTGGTGCTGCTCGACCGCGCCTGCGGCAGCGATGCGTTGCCGCCGTCCGACCCCGGCGCGCTGCTGCAGCGCCTGCGCGCGGTGTTTTCCAGCGTCCTGTGCGACGCCGGCGGCAGCCCGCTGCGGCAGCTGCCGCCGCTGCTGCTGGACCAGGCCGATGAAATCTGGCTCATCACCGACGCATCGATCGCCACCCTGGTTTCGCTAGACCAGGCGCTGAAGCATCTGGCCGGTCAACGTGAGCGTGAGAAGCGCCTGCAGCTGGTGATCAACCGCCATGACGACAGCAGCGGCATGAGCCCGGAACAGATCGCACGACGCTTCGAGGTTCCGTTGCTGGCCACCCTGCCCGAACGTCCGCGTGTACGCCTGGCCGCCAGCCAGGGCCATCTGCTGCTGCAGGATGCACCGCGCGACCCTTATCTGCGTGCCCTCGCCCCGCTGGTCTCGCGCCTGGATCCGGCAGCCTGCCCGGTCCAGGCACAGGGTCTGCGGGAAAGACTCTCCCTTGCTCTGGGTGGATCGCAATGGAAGACAAGGTAACTCCGTTCCCGCACGCCGTGGCCCGCCCGATGCAGCCTGACAGTGCGCCGGGCCACCTGCCGTTCGCGCAGACCGAGCAGTACCAGAAGGTGCTGTCGGCCGCGCACGAGCACCTGCTCAACAGCATCGAAGATGAGCGCATCGACATCGACTCGTGGGCCCCGGACACCATCGCCCGTTGGGTGCAGGTGCAGACCGTGGGCTTCATCCAGGAATGGCGCATCCCGATCAACGAAGAGGAGATGCAGGTGGTTGCCGAGGGCCTGGTCAAGGAATTGACCGGTTTCGGGCCGCTGGACGATCTTCTGCACGATCCGTCGATCGAAGACATCCTGATCAACGGCTTCAAGGATGTGCACGTTTCCCAGGGCGGCCAGCTCAAGCGTGCCACCCAGCGCTTCACCGATGACACGCATCTGCTGCGCATCCTGCGCCGCATTCTTGCCCCGCTCGGCCGTCGCCTGGACGATTCCAACCCGATGGTCGACGCGCGCCTGCCCAACGGCGGACGACTCAACGCGATCATCTCGCCATTGGCCGTGGATGGGCCGATGGTGTCCATCCGCAAGTTCCGCAAGGACCCGTTCACGCCTGACGAACTGCTCGCCAAGGGCACCTTCGATGCCCCGATGCAGGCGCTGCTGAAGGCCATGGTCCTGGGCCGTTGCAACATCCTGGTGTCAGGCGGCACCAGCTCGGGCAAGACCTCGCTGCTCAACGCACTGGCCAGCTATGTGCCGGCCAACGAGCGGGTGATCACCGTGGAAGACACCGCCGAGCTGTCGCTCAATCATCCACACGTGGTGCGCCTGGAAAGCCGCATCGGCGGTGCCGAAGGCCAGGGTGCGGTGAGCATCCGCGATCTGGTGCGCAACAGCCTGCGCATGCGCCCCGATCGCATCGTGGTGGGCGAGGTGCGCGGGGCCGAGGTGCTGGAGATGCTGCAGGCGATGAACACCGGCCACGATGGCTCGATGGCCACCATCCATGCCAATTCGCCACGCGACTGCCTCTACCGCATCGAGATGCTGGCCGGGTTCGCCGGCTTCCAGGGCAGCGAGGACAGCCTGCGCCGCCAGATTGCCAGTGCCATCGACTTCATCGTGCAGATCTCGCGCCTGGGCAGCGGCCGCCGCGTGCTGGTGTCGATCACCGAAATCACCGGCGTCAGTGACAATCTGATCACCACCCAGGAGATGTTCCGTCACGAAGTCCAGATCGACGGCACTGGCCGCGAAACCGATCGCTGGATCGGCCTTGGCTTCCATCCACATTCGCACAAGTTGGAGCCGTTCCGGCAGCAGCTGCGCGAATCGCTGTACGGAGACTTCTGAGCATGGGTGCCGGCCTGCTGCTGGGTGTGCTGAGCATCATCTCGGTGCTGCTGGCGCTGGCGGCATGGCTGTGGGGTACGGCCAGCAGCCGCGAGCAGCGCCAAGCCTCGTTGCAGCACACCGAGCAGCAGTTGGCGCGCGGCAGCGGCGCCGGCACGGTGCCAGCTGGTGCGTCCATCGGCGCCGCCAACGATCCGGCCCGTCCGGCGTCCAGCAGCCGCCGTGGGCTGCCCTGGGATGGGCTGCTGCAACGGGCGGGGCTGGCCCCGGGCTGGAAACTGCCGTTGCTGCTGGTGGTGCCCGGGCTGGTGCTGTCGGTGGTCGCGGCGATGCGGCTGGGAACCGCGTGGATGTTCCCATTGACCCTGCTGCTGTATCTGCTTGGCTGCTGGCTGTGGGTGATGCGGCGGATCACCAAGCTGCGCGCGCAGCTGCTGCACCAGATGCCCGACTTCCTCGACAACCTGGTACGCCTCACTGCGCTGGGCAACAGCCTGCAGGCCGCTTTCCAGGTCGCCTCGATGCAGACCAGTGCACCGCTGCGCGGCCTGCTCGACACCACGGTGCGCTATGCCCGCAGTGGCATGGATCTGGACCGTGCGCTGGGCCTGGCGGCGCAGCCCTACCGCATGGACGTGCTGAAGGTGCTGGCGGTGGTGATCGGCGTGAGCGTGCGCATCGGTGGCCGCGCCGACCAGATCCTGCAGCGCATGGGCGACTTCATGCGCGACCTTGAACAGGCCCAGCAGGAACTGGCGGCCACCACCTCCGAAACGCGCATGTCGGCCTGGGTGCTTGGCCTGCTGCCGCCGGCCAGCGCGGTACTGATGGCCATTTCCAGCCCCGATTTCTTCCAGCCGGTGCTGCACGATCCGCTCGGCCACAAAGTGCTGCTGATCGCCCTGGGACTGGAGCTGGTCGGCGGCTTCCTGCTGTACCGACTGGCCAAATCGCTATGACTGCCCGCTGCCGCCCGGAGGGTGCCCGATGAGTGCCAGCGTCTGGTTCATGCTCTCGCTGCTGGTGCTTGCCGCCGGCGTGGCCCTGCTCGGCATCGCCGGCTGGATCCGCAGCGACCGCGAGCAACGCACGTCTTCCACCCTGAAGACCGCACTGCAACCGCGCGACGAAACCCGCGAGGCCGAGGCCACGCGGCGCGATTCGCTGGGCTGGCTGGAACGTTTCGGCCGTGCGCTCAGTGGCGGCCGCCTGGAGGCCGCGCTGCTGGCCAACGAGGACCGCCTGCTGCTGGACCTGGCCGGCTGGAACACCCGCCGCGGCACGGCCATCTACCTGGGCCTGCGCCTGCTGCTGGCGCTGCTGGTATTGGCACTGGCGCTGGCGTTCAGCGATGCGCAGGGCCTGGGCAAGGTCATGGTGGTGATCGGCGCACTTGCCGCCGGCCTGCTGCTGCCCAAGCTCGTGCTGTCTTCCTGGGTCAAGCGGCGCCGGCGCGCGGTCGACAACGAACTGCCGCTGCTGATCGATCTGCTGCGCCTGCTGCAGGGTGTGGGATTCAGCATGGACCAGAGCCTGCAGACGCTGGGCGACAAGCTGCGCGATGCACTGCCGGTGCTGGGCGGTGAACTGCAGGACGCCAATGTGGCCTACACCCACGGGCGCACCCGCGCGCAGTCGCTGCGGCGGCTGAGCGAAGTCTACGGTGATGACGACCTGGCCAGCCTGATGCAGCTGATCCTGCAGGTGCACGCGCACGGCGGCGCGGTGCAGGAGCCACTGCGGCAGTTCAGCATCCGCCTGCGCGAGCAGCGCCGGAACACCTTGAAGGAGAAGGTCGGCAAGCTGTCGGTGAAGATGACCGTGGTGATGATGCTGACCCTGTTGCCAGCCCTGATGCTGGTGCTCGCCGGTCCGGCGCTGGTTGCGCTGGCCACCACCATGTCCAAGATGGGATCTGCCTGATGCCTGCCCTGCGCACCACCTGCCTGCTTGCCTTCAGCCTGGCCACCTTGGCCAGCGGCTGCGCCTCGACCACGCCCAAGTACCTGCGTACGCCCACCCTGGCCGCTCCCGAACCCGCCCCGCAGGACAGCCGCAACGCCTACCTGGAGCTGATCGGGCGCATGCAGCTGCAGGGCGCCTGGTATGCCTCGCTGGCCCACGTCGATGCGTTCCGCCAACGCTATGGAGACCCCCCGGCGCTGCGCCTGCTGCAGGCCGACGCACTGCGCGAGACCGGCCAGGCTGACGCTGCCATCGCTCTGTATCGCGAACTGTCCAGCGGTCCGCAGGCGGCGGCGGCCGCGCACGGGTTGGGCCTGATCGCCGCCCGTCGAGACGATGACACCGGCAGCGAACAGGCGCTCGAACGCGCCACCCTGCTGCAACCGTTGAATACCGACTATCTCGGCGATCTCGGCTACGCCCGCCTGCGTGCGGGCCGGTTCGAGCAGGCCCGCGAGCCGTTGGCCAAGGCGCTGGAACTGTCGCCCGGCAACGCCAAGGCCACCGCCAACCTGGCGCTCTGGGCAGTACTGCGCGGCGACAGCGCCACCGCCGAGCGACTGGTTGCGCAGGGCAACCTCAACGAGGACACCCGCCGCAGCATCCAGCAGCAGGCCCAGCAGATCCGCCTGCGCCTGCAACAGCGAAGCGCATCTGTGGCGGCAGAGACAACGGCCCCCGCGCGCGCCGTCGCCGTCCCCGCTGCCGTATCCGAGCGAGCCGGCAGCAGCAACCGGGTCGCCTCCGAACCGCGCCGTGAGCAGCGCGACACGCGCGATCCGCAGCGCCTGCCCCCCTCGATGCTGGAGCGATTCAGCACCGCCACCCCCACAACCGGGAATACGCCATGACCGCGACGCCTCTGATTCGACGCCTGCTGCCTGCGCTGGCGTGTGCGCTGGTCACCAGCGTCGTGCATGCCCAGCAGCCGCCGCTGACCGGGCAGATGCTGGGTGGCCCGGCTCCGGCACCGACTCCGCAGCCGATCCAGGCCGATACAGTGGCAACGGTGGATCTGACCACACCGGGCGCGCCGCCGCCGGCCATTGCGTCGGCGCCGCCGGCCGAGGCCGCAGGCAGCCCCCTGCCCACGCCTCGCCGCGAACCGCTGCGCGACGGCGACACCACGCGCAACCTGTTCCGCCTGCAGGCGTCCGGGCAGCGCGCCGGGCAGCGGCTGCCAATCCTCGGCGACCAGGCCACGCTGAGCTACGCCCGTTATCTGAAGAGCTTCGAACACGAGATTCCCGACTTCTTCGAAACCGATGTCGCCAGGTCCAAGGACGCATCCTCATCCGGACGCTGAGGTAGGCCATGAGACGCCCACGCCAGTTCAGCTTCAACCGCCCACGCGGCGGCATGTCGATCACCATGATGCTGGTCATGCTGGCGATGCTGGCGATGCTCGGCCTGATCGAGATCGGCTACCTTTTCTGGGCCAAACGTGATGCACAGAAGGTGGCCGACCTGGCCGCGCTGGCCGGCGCGCAACGCCTGGAACTGTGCAGCGCGGACAACAGCGACAACAGCGCCGCACGGCAGAGCGCGGTAACCCAGAACGGCTTCGCCGGCACGCTGCAGATCCGCTGCGGCAACTGGAGCGCCAGCCGCGGCACCGGCAATCGTTTTGCCGCCACCGTGGACGCCAGCAACCCGCGCAATGCAGTGCAGGTTGTCGCCGAGCGCAGCGTGCTGCCGTTCTTCGGCCAGAACACGAGCCTGCCCACGGTCAGCGTGGAGGCGGTGGCCCGCCGCTCCGAACCCACCGCGGTGTTCGCGGTCGGCTCGCAGCTGCTGCGTACCAAGGGCGACTCGTTGCTGCTGTCCACCCTGCGCATGGTCGGCCTGGATGTGACCAACGCCACTGTGCTGTCCTACGACGGCCTGGCCCAGGCCAACGTCACCCCGTCGGGTCTGTTGAAGGCATTGAACATCCCGGTCACCGCCAACCTCAGCGTGGCCGACTTCAATCGACTGCTGTCGGTGAACAAGATCTCGCTGGCGCAGCTGGTCGACGCCACCGCCACCGTGGTCGGCCGCGATACCACGGTCGGCCTGCAGCTGCGGGCACTGTCGGATCTGGTCGCCACCCAGCTGGACATCAACAAGCTCAACATCGTGCTCGGCAGCCAATCCGGCGGCGGCGGTCTGTTCGCCGAGGTCGTCTCGCCCGACGGTACGGTCGGCAGCGCGCTGGAATCACAGATCAACGTTCTCAATCTGGTCACCACCGCCATCTCCATCGCCAACGCCGGCAACGCCGTCACCGTACAGGGCCTGAACCTGCTCGGCATCAACGTGCAGGCAGGCGTGGTCGAACCCCCGTCGATCGCGATGGGCGGCGTCGGCACCCGCGCCTACAACGCCCAGGTGCGGCTGATGGTGGATGTGGACAGCAACAACCTGTTCGCGCTCGGCCCGCTGCTGAATCTGCTGGGCACGCGGCTGCACCTGCCATTGCACGTGGACGTCGCCAACGCGATGGGCACGCTGACCGGCATCCAGTGCGGCGCCAGTCCGCCGAAGGCAACCATCCAGGTGGACTCTTCGGTGCTGCGCGCCTGCGTGGGCAATGTTGCGCCCGCACAGCGCTTCTCCAAGAGCAATGTCTGCGACGCCACGCTGCAGAACGAGCAGCTGCTGAAACTGCTCGGCCAGCCGTTGATCACCGACAAGATCACCCTGCCGGCGCTGACCAGCTCGCAGAGCCTGACCCTGGCCGCCGGAGAGACCGGCTCGACCCAGATCAATCCATTGGCCCTGGGCAACGCGGTCTCCGACCTGGTCAATGAACTGCTGCGCGTACTGTCGGGCATGCTCAGTTCACCCAAGCAGGGCATGAGTGCCAACGACACCGCCAAGGCGCTCGCGGATCGCTATCTGCAGGCCACCTTCCCCCCCAACACCCGCTACGACGTGGACAAGCTGATTCCCCTGCTGCGCGACGGAGACCCCAGCCGGCAACTGGCGCCGCTCAACAGCTGGAACGTGCCCGGTGGGCTGCCCTATGCGTGCGGACTGCTGAACCTGGCCACCTGTCACAAGGACGGCCCGGTCTGGGATGCATTCAAGGTGACGGTGACCGGCCAGGGGCTGGGCGTCCTCGACGGCCTGCTCGGTTCCCTGGTGGGTGGCCTGCTGATCAACCGCTGCGACAGCCTGCTCGGCAACCTGATCGACTACAACGGCTGCGTGCGCAACAACCTGGCCTCCTACATCCAGACCGCGCCGGCCGGCTTCCTCGACGGCACCGGCGGCAGCGGCGTCACCAATCCCGACGGCACCGTTAGCTGCAGCGGCCTGCTGTGCACGCTGCTCAAGCCGGTGCTGGCCGCACTCAAGCCGGTCCTCAACAGCATCGGCACGCTGCTGACCAACCTGCTGGCCAACGTGCTGGGGCTGGAGCTGGGCCGCACCGACGTCAACGTGCAATCGATCCAGTGCAGCGCCGCCCAACTGGTGTATTGAGCCGTGACGGGCGCCCTTGGCGGCGCCCGTACCCATGCTAGACTCCCGGCGGGGAACCACCTTCATCTCAACCCACACTTCACCCGTGGATGGTCTAGACATGCGAGAAACTTCAGGGGGCGCGGTCTTCGCCCGGCACGCGCGCAGCGCGGCAGTGCTGGCCGTGGCCATGATGCTGGTGGCACCGGCGGCCATGGCGGCCCGTGGCGACCGCGCCGCTGCGACGGAAGAACCGGCGGCCCGCACTGCCCCGGTCGTGCGCAACACCGTGGATGAGCTCAAGCAGTTGATGGATGCGCGCCAGCTGACCGAGCTGCGCACCACCTACAACGGCAACTACGGCGCCAGCCTGCTGTTCAACGCCAGCACACTGACCTACTACGTCGCGCTGTTCCAGGAAAAGAACTTCTGGCGCGTGATCAAGACCGACGCCGTGGACAATGCCGAGCGCGTCTACCGCACGTTCGCGCAGCAGTCCGAGCAGCTGGCGCAGGTCTATATCGACACCACCCGCCTTGAAGCAGGCAAGCGCTACACCGAGCGTCTGGTGGCCTACAACGAGGCACGCCTGCGCACCCTGCAGCAGGAAATGGAACAGCAGCAGGCGCAGTCGGCACAGGTCAGCGCCGCGCTGCAGCAGGCCCAGCAGCAGGCGGTCAGCCTCAGCACCGACGTGCAGAGCACCAACAGCCAGCTGGACGCCCTGCAGCGCCGCATCCAGATCCTGCAGGCCGAACAGGGCAACCCGGAGTTGAGCCTGCCCAAGCCGGAGAGCGTGCCCTCACCGGCACCGGCTGCGGCCAGCGACGGTCGCTGAGCGCCGGTCTTCACCCCCTCGCACAACGGCGCCCCAGGGCGCCGTTGTCGTTTCTGGCCTCCGATCGGTTCCGGTCAGCGGCAGGCGTCGTATACCGCATCATCCAGCTGGCGACGTTGCACCAGATCCAACCGGACGCGCCTGGCCAGCGCCGCCTGCCGTTGCCGGCGAGCGCGATCACAGCCGCCGGGATCGGCACTGATCGCGATCAGCGCCGCCTGTGCACGCCCTGGCGGCATCGCAGCCGGTTTCGGCCGGCTCTCCCTGCGCTCCGTCACCGCCGCAGCCGACGATGGCCCGGGTTCGGCAGCAACCTCCCAACGCCACTCGGCCCGGCCCTTGCAAGGCGTCTGCTGGTAGACCGGATGCGGTCCGTCCACGCACTTGTAGACGTTGGTCTGCGCCTGCACGTTCGCGACCAGCAACAGACCCGGCAGCAGCCATGCGCACGTTTTCAGCATCCGATCCACACCCGATGACCCGGCCGCCATCGTCGGTCCCGGGCCGCCCGTGCGCCAGAGCGAGAGGCGTCATGCCGGCAGCAATCCGGCACACCGGTGCAAGCCACCCGCGCGGTGCTGCGCTGTACTGCCCAGGGCCCGGCACTCCGCCCGGCGCCCTCCTCCCTTCCGCCAAGGAACCTGCAATGAGCAATTACGTCACCGTCGCCGATGGCGCCCGCATCTTCTACAAGGACTGGGGAACCGGCCAGCCGATCGTGTTCGCCCATGGCTGGCCGCTCTCCGCCGATGCCTGGGACCCGCAGATGCTGTTCATGGGCCAGAATGGTTACCGCGTGATCGCCCACGACCGCCGCAGCCACGGCCGCTCCAGCCAGACCTGGGACGGCAACAACATGGACACCTACGCCGACGACCTGGCCGCGGTGATCGAAGCGCTGGACCTGAAAGACGCCATCCTGGTCGGCCATTCCACCGGTGGCGGTGAAGTGGCGCACTACATCGGCCGCCATGGCAGCAAGCGCGTGGCCAAGGTGGTGCTTGTCGGCGCCGTACCGCCGCTGATGCTCAAGACTGCCGGCAATCCGGCGGGCACCCCGCTGGAAGTGTTCGACGGCATCCGCAAGGGCACCGGCGGCGATCGCTCGCAGTTCTTCAAGGACCTGACCACGCCGTTCTTTGGTGCCAACCGCGATGGCAACAGCGTCACCCAGGGCATGCGCGATGCGTTCTGGCTGCAGGGCATGCTGGGCGGCGTCAAGGGTCAGTACGACTGCGTGCACGAGTTTTCGGAAGTGGACTACACCGATGATCTGAAGAAGATCGACGTGCCGGCGCTGGTGGTACACGGCGACGATGACCAGATCGTGCCGTTCGATGCCTCGGCCAAGCTGTCCTCGCAGATCATCGCCAATGCCGAACTGAAGGTCTACGCCGGCGCCCCGCACGGCCTGACCGTGACCCACGCCGACCAGTTCAACGCCGACCTGCTGGCGTTCGCACGCAGTTGATGTACCGCGGCGGCGCCTCACCGCGCCGCCGCCCCATCGGTAGTGCCGGCTCTACCAGGGGCCGCTCAGATGTCGTTGTGGTGCCGCCGCCTCTTCGGTAGTGCCGGCCGCTGGCCGGCAACCCGATCAATCCATTGCACTCTGCACAGCCGGCCAGCGGCCGGCTCTACCCGGGGCCGCTCAGATGTCGTTGTGGTGGTGCGGGACCCCAGTCTTGGGCAACGGGTCGTGGCCGCCGACGAAATGGCGCACCACCGGTGCGCGTTCACCGCGATGCAGCCCGCGCAGCACTTCCTGGATCGCCTTGTCATCGGCGGTGATGCGTTCGTGCTGGCGCAGATGCTCCAGCCATGACGGGGTCACGAAATACTCCAGGTGAATGCCGGGGCTGGCTACATCCTCGACCACACCCCAGACCACCGCGCCATCACGGCGGCGAATGGTTCCCAGCGCACGCATCTGCGCCTGGAATGCAGCGCGATCACCCTCCTCGATGCGGTACTCGATGGTCACCAGCACCGGGCCACGATCATTCGACACCGGCACCGACAGCTCCGGCGCCGGCCAATGCCCGGCCGGGCGCAGGTTCAGATCCTCGGTACCGGCAATGCGTACGCGCCACACCAGCAGCCCGCCGACCACCGCTCCGGCCGCCGCCACCAGCAAGGCCAGTTCCGGTGAGGTGCGCTGCGCCAGCGCACCCCAGCTCAGGCCACCGGCGGCCATGCCTGCGGAGAACACCACGATGTACAGCGCCAACGCACGTGCGCGCACCCAGGCCGGCACCGCGGTCTGCGCCGCAATCTGCAATGACGACAAAACGGTGATCCAGGCAAACCCGTTGACCAGCATCACCAGCGGCAGCACATACCAGCTACGGGTCAGCGCCAGACCGACCAGGCTCAACGCCAGCGAAAGCGTGGCCAGCAGCACCAGCAGGTCACGGTCCAGCCGCGCGCGCAGCTTCGGCAGCAGCAGCGCACCTCCCACCGCGCCGATGCCGATGCAGCCCAGCAGCATGCCGTACTGCCCCGCCCCGCCGTGCATCTGCCCACGCACCACCACAGGCAGCAACGCGTTCATCGCCGCAGCGAAGAAGAAGAACCCGACCGACTTGATCAGCACCGCCTGCAGCCGCCCGGCGCGGCTGGCGTAACGCAGGCCCGCCTTGAGGCCGGCGCCAAAGCCTTCCGGCGGCAGGCTCGACTGTTTCGGATCGCGCTTCCAGCCCCACACCACGAACAGCATCGCGGCGAAGGTGATCGCGTTGAATCCGAACGCCCACACCGCACCGAGCTGGGCGACGATCACGCCACCGATGGCCGGGCCGATCGAGCGCGCGATGTTGATGCCGATCGAGTTCAATGCCACTGCCGAGGCCAGCATCGGCTGCGGCACCAGCTCGGATACGATCGCCGCCTGCGCCGGCATCGCCATCGCCGCGCCGCAGCCCATGCAGAAGGTCAGCAGCACCAGCAGTTGCGGGGTCAGCAGATCCATCGCGGTCAAACTGGCCATCACCGCCGCCACCAGCAGCATCCAGCCCTGGGTTGCCAGCAGGTACCTGCGGCGATCGACGATGTCGGCCAGCGTGCCGGCCGCCAGCGCCAGCAGCACGATCGGTGCCGTGGTGGCCGACTGCACCAGCGCCACCATCAACGGTGAACCGGTGCGTTCGGCCATCACCCAGGCGGCGGCGACGTCGTTGACCCAGGTGCCGATGTTGCTGGCCAGGATCGCCAGCCAGATCGAGCGGAACATCCGGATCTTCAAAGGGGACCAGGCACCTGCGGCCTGTGCGGGAGGTTGCGACGCGCTTGCGTTCACCATTGCCATGCTCCAACGATCGAGGCGAACAGCGTGTCCTGGCCGCCGGCCTGCGTCAGCGCGGGTCCGGCGTCGACCCAGGCCAGCTGCAGCTGCCATTGCCAGTGTTCGCTGGCCTGCCAGCGGGTTTCGGATTTGTATTGAGTGCCGATCCGGCGTGCACCTCCGGCAGTGCCGGGCAAGGCCACCAACGGTGCCGGCGTGGTGTACACCGCGTCTGCGCGACGATGCTTCCAGGCCATCTGTACGCCCAGCTCCGTCGTCACTGTGTCGTGCAGGCGCAGCGACAGGGTCGGCTGCACGTCCATCAGGTTGGCCGGAGACAGCAGGCTGGCCTCGCTGAAATAGGCCGACTTCGGGAACAGCGCGTTGAACGTGCCCAGCCGCCCATCGCGCAGGTTGCCATCGCCGCTGGCGATGTCGGCCTTCAGTCCCAGCCGTGGTTGCAACGGCAGGCGGCTCCAGCGCCAACCGGTATCGGTGGCCAGCGTCCACGCGCGGATGTCGAGGTCGCCGGTGGCGGTGCGCAGTTCACCGCCCTGCGCGACCAGCTCGCTGTTCCAGTCCAGTGCGCCGGCCTGGCCGAACCAGCGCGCGCCGACGGTCTGTCGACGCTCGATGCCGGCACCGGCGGCGAAGCGCGCACCTTCGCGACGGTAGTCCAGCAGGTACAGGTCCCATTGACCGTGCCAACGGCCGCGCGCCGTGGTGGCATATGCGCCCCACAGGTGCGCCCCCGGCTCACCGCGATCATCGAACGCACCCGGCCGGTTCTCCACCGGTCGCAGTGCCATCAGGTCCAGCGTGCCCAGCCATCCCTTCCAACCTGCGCGGGCGCCATCGAAGGCCAGCCGGATGTTCGGCCCATCGCGCACCGACAGCAGGCGCGAGCTGCCATAGCCCGCTTCCTGCCGACCCAGCTGCAGGTGGAAGCTGTCACGCTGCCAGCGCCAGTACACCTGCTGCACGTCCAGTGCACTGCGGTCGGTCCGGCCCGGACCGCCCGCCTTGCCATCTTCGCCATGCAGGCCCAGCTGCAGCTTCGCCTGCCAGGTGTCCTCCACATAGCTGGCCGAAGCCAGCGCGCGCAGCAGGCCATAGCCATCTTCCGCGCCGCCGATGCCGAACCGGGTCGGGTCGTAGTACAGGCCGCGCACGCGCAGTGACGCGTCCCATTGCAACTTGCCGTCGCCAGCTTCGATGCAATGGCCACCTTCGCAGGCCAGCGCCAATGTTGGCGCAACCAGCAGCGCCAGGCTCAGAACGCGAAGCACGAGCATCCCATCGCGCCCCAGAACGCGGTCAGATCGTCGGTCGGTGCGGCATGGTGCGCCGCATGCCCGTGCGCGCCGTGGGTACTGCACGCAACGCCGTGATGATGGTGGGGGGCCGCCGCCAGGCCGGTGGCCGCGCCGCCAACGTG
This sequence comes from Stenotrophomonas sp. CS3K5, assembly GCF_059515225.1. Taxonomy (NCBI): domain Bacteria; kingdom Pseudomonadati; phylum Pseudomonadota; class Gammaproteobacteria; order Lysobacterales; family Lysobacteraceae; genus Stenotrophomonas; species Stenotrophomonas sp. CS3K5. Next base: position 74,479 of record NZ_JCAKRX010000002.1, on the reverse strand, counting down.
GTAACCCCCGAAGCGGTTCACCGGCGACCAGTCCGGCATCGCCGGCGGCAGCTGCGGGGCCAGGCCCGCATAGTCGGCGTCGGCGTGCACGATGCGACCACCAACCACCGTCAGCACGCTGGTGATGTCGGCGATCTGCGCGTCGTCGACGCGGAAGAAGTCAGCCGACAGCACAATGAAGTCGGCCAGCTGGCCAGCCTTCAATGTGCCCTTCACCGCCTCATCGCCGGAGAACCAGGCACTGCCCTGGGTCCACAGGCGCAGCGCCTGTTCGCGCTCCAGCAGATTCTCATCGCCGTACAAGGCCAGGCCACCGACGGTGCGCCCGGTCACCAGCCACGACAGCGCCACCCACGGGTTGTAGCTGGCCACACGGGTGGCATCGGTGCCAGCGCCGACCGGCACGCCCTCGGCCAGCATGCGCTTGACCGGTGGCGTATGCCGCGCCGCCTGCACGCCATAGCGCTCGACGAAGGCTTCACCCTGGTAGGCCATGCGATGCTGCACGGCGATGCCACCGCCGAGCGCACGGATGCGCTCGATGTTGCGCGGTGTGATGGTCTCGGCGTGATCGATGAACCAGTGCAGCCCGTCGAACGGCACTTCACGGTTGACCTGCTCGTAGACGTCGAGGATGCGGCTGATGCTCTCATCGTAGGTGGCGTGGATACGGAACGGCCAGCGCTTCTCGACCAACAGCCTGACCACATCGTGCAGCTGCGGCTCCAGCTCCGACGGCAGCTCCGGCCGCGGCTCGTTGAACAGCTCGAAGTCGGCGGCCGAGAACACCAGCATCTCGCCCGCACCATTGTGGCGAAGCAGGTCATCGCCCTGGCGGGGTTGCAGGATCTCGCTCCAGCCACGGAAGTCATCCACTTCCTTGCCCTTGTTCTGGGTGAACAGGTTGTAGGCGATGCGCACGGTCAGCTGGTCATCGCGATGCAGCTGCTCGATGACCTGGTAGTCCTCGGGATAGTTCTGGAAGCCACCGCCGGCATCGATCACCGAGGTGATGCCCAGCCGGTTCAGTTCGCGCATGAAGTGGCGGGTGGAGTTGGCCTGGTACTCAATCGGCAAGCGTGGGCCCTTGGCCAGCGTTGCATACAGGATCAGTGCGTTGGGCTTGGCCAGCAGCAGGCCGGTGGGGTTGCCCAGCGAATCACGCACGATCTGCCCACCCGGCGGGTCGGGGGTGTCCTTGGTGTAGCCGCAGGCGCGCAGCGCGGCGCGGTTGAGCAGCGCGCGATCATAGAGATGCAGCAGGAACACCGGTGTATCCGGCGCGATGTCGTTGAGCTCCTGCAGGGTCGGCAGGCGCTTCTCGTTGAACTGCGCGGCGGTGAAACCTCCCACCACACGCACCCATTGCGGCGCCGGGGTGCGATCGACCTGGGCCTTCAGCATCGCCATCGCGTCGGCCAACGAACGCAGTCCATCCCAGCGCAGTTCCAGGTTGTAGTTCAGGCCACCGCGGATCAGATGCGTATGGCTGTCGTTGAGCCCCGGCAGCAGGCGCCGGCCCTGCGCGTCGATCAGGGTCGCTTCATTGCCCCAGTCGCGCATGATGTCCGCGTCGCTGCCGACTGCGACGATACGCCCTTCCTGCACGGCCAACGCCTGTGCATGCGGCTGCTGCGGATCGAGCGTGGTGATGCGGGCATTGCGGATGACCAGCGTGCTCATGCGACGCTCCTTGGAAGTGGAATCGAGTGCGGCGCCGGCGCGGCCGGCCAGGCCCAGCGCCACGGCAGCGCCGCTGGCCAGCACCACGTTGCGGCGGCCGTGGTCGAATGGATCGTGACTCATGCTAAATCTCCCGCAAGGCGTTGGCCGTCCAGCGCCCAGGCGCCGGGGCCGGTCAGCGCCAGGGCCAGCAGGACCGCCGTCCACATCAACGGGTACTCCGTGCCGCCGCGCATCCAGAACCAGCCCTTGGGCAGGGCCAGCAGTACGGTGAAGCCGATGAAGGCGGCGGCAGCCAGGGCGGCAATGCGGGTCTGCCAGCCCAGCAGCACCGCCAGGCCGGACAACACCTGTGTCAACGCCAGCAGCAACGGCAATGGTGCGGCCGCCGGCAACCCGAAGCCGCGCAGCTCGGCCGCGAAGCCGGCCAGGCCCGGGCCGCCCCACCAGCCCAACAGCTTGCCCAGGGCATGCGGCAGCAGGAAGCCTCCCGCCACCACGCGCAGCATCAGCAGGGCCAGGTCGAGGCCATGGCCGGCCATCATGCTCAGTGCCCGCCTTCCTGCGCGCCGAACATGCGCTTGGCGTACTGGATGCCGATGCCATAGCCGCCGGCGTGGTCACCGGCGATGCCGGTGGTCAGTGCGTAGGTTTCACCCCGCGCCCAGTCACGCTGCAGCTCCAGTAGGTACTGCACACTGGTCATCGGCACCGCACCGGCCTGCACCATGCGGGTGATCGCGCGCTCGTGCGCTTCCTCGCTGACGTCGCCGCAGGCATCGGTGATCACGTAGACCTCGAAGCCCTGCGCCAGTGCCGACAGGGCCGGGCCCACGATGCAGACACTGGTCCACAGCCCGGCCATCACCAGCCGACGCTTGCCGATGCGGTTGATCTCATCGATCACCGGCTGGTCTTCCCAGGTGTTCATCGAGGTGCGGTCGAACACCGGCTGCTTCGGGAAGATCGCCGGCAGCTCGGGGAACATCGGGCCGGAGAACGAGGCTTCGGCCACGGTGGTCAACACCACCGGAACATTGAAACCCTTGGCGCCCTTTCCGATCAGCGAGACGTTGTTGCGCAGCGCGGAAATGTCGATGGTGTGGGTGGCAAAGGCCATCTGCGACTGGAAGTCGATCAGCACCAGAGCATGGTCGCTCGGCGACAGCAGGGACGGGGCGGGCGTGGCGGTGGCAGGGTTCATGGGTGGACTCCGTGGGAAACGTGGTCGGTAGGAAGACGCAATCCGGCATCGCCGGCCAGGTACTGCCCGGGGCTGCAGCCGGTCTCGGCGCGGAAACTGCGTACGAAATGGCTCTGGTCGAAGAAGCCCAGCTGCTGCGCCAGGCTGCACATCGGCAGCTGTGCGGAGGGAAGCAGCTGACGGGCGCGCTCGATGCGCCGCCGCCGCACATAGCGCAACGGACTGGCGCCGGTCCCGATGCGGAACAGCCGAACCAGATGGAAACGGCTGACGCAGGCCGCTTCGGCCAGTTCGGTCACCCGCAGGGGCTGCGACAGATGCTCATCGACATAACGCAGCGCACGCTGCAATGCCGCCATCTGGTGCGGAGACAAGGCAACGGCGGGCGAAACCGGTGGAGAAGCGATAGCCATCGGGGATGCCGCGAGGGGGTGGCCCATGGTGCGTGGCGTCGGCTTGACGCCCTACCCCCGACGGTCGGGTCCGGCACTTACCCGAATGGGGGAGGCCGACGGCCGAGCACGCGGCGCCCGAACCATCGCGCGTCCAGCGAATAGGCACCGGGCCCGAGCGGCAGCAGGGCCAGCGGCGTCAGCGCCACCGGCCATGGCACCGCCTGCGCCTGCAGGCCAAGGACAGCCAGCGCAGCCGCCAACGGGGTCAACACGCCCAGCACCAGCATCGCCGCCGCCAGCAGCCATAGCAGCGCCAGCCATCCGCCCTGCGTTCCAGGCAGGCACAGGGTGGCGGCCACGCACAACCGCAACCACAGCAGGCCGACGCCCGGGCCACGGTCGGGAAACATCACGAACAGGCGCTGCATCGCCGCGCTCCATGGGGCATGCCGGCGTGATAGCCCATGCAGACGCGCCACGCTTACCCCGTTAGGGTCACCCCGGCCTGCCCCGCACCTGCCAGAATGCGCCTCATGCGTGGCCGCCCCTTCCCGTTCCTGCGTCGCCTGCCGGCGCTGCTGACGTGCCTGCTGCTGTTGACTGCCCTGCCCGCGCTCGCCGTGCAGCATCCGCTGTCGGGCAGCGGGCTGCCCGGCTACGAGCACACTGCGTGGCGGGTCGGCCAGGGCGCGCCCGGTGATATCTGGGACATCGCCCAGGACCACGATGGGCTGCTGTGGTTGGCCACCGGTTCTGGCCTGTACCGCTTTGACGGGCGCCGCTTCGAGCGGCAGTCGCCCCCCGTGGGCAACCGCTTCCCGTCCACCAACATGGTCACCCTGGCCGTCGGCCGCGATGACACGATGTGGATCGGCTACTTCCAGGCCGGCATCAGCCAGCTCGCCGGCGGCCAGCTGCACAACTACGGCCGGCCACAGGGCGTGCCGGTCGGGGTGGTGCCGCATTTCAGCCAGGATCGCGATGGCCGGCTGTGGGCCGCGATCAACGGCGGACTGCGCTGGTTCGACGGCCAACACTGGCAGCCTCTGCCGAGCAGTGCCGGCCTGCCGGAACGCCGCGTGCAATGGGTGCTGCACGACAGTCGCGGCACTTTCTGGGTCCTGGCCAACCTCAGGATCTGGATGCGCCGGCCACAGCAGTCAGCCTTCGTCGACACCGGCATCGCGGTCTCGCAGATGGCGACGCTGGAGGAAAGCCCGAGCGGTGAGGTGTGGCTGGCCGACCGCATCCGCGGCACCTCGCCGCTGGCCAACGCGCAGGGCGTGCTGCCCGAGCGCGAGCGCGAGGCGCGACGCCTGCCGGAGCTGGTCGCGGCCCGCCTCCAGTTCACCGCCGACGGAGCCCTGTGGGCCACGATGAGCCCGCACGGCGGTGTGGCCCGGGTCACCTTCGAAGGCACCCAGGCCGTACGCATGGAACGTTTCGATTCGCCGCACGGGCTCACTGCCACCTCGGCCGTACCGATCATCGCCGACCGCGAGGGCAACCTCTGGGTCGGCACCAATCTGGGCCTCAACCGCTTCCGCGCGCGCAGCGTGCACACCCTCACGGTCGGCCCCAGCGATCCCTACCGCTCGCTGGTGCGCGCCAGTGACGGCCGGGTGTATGGCTACGGCGAAGACCTCAAACCTTACGACCTGCGCCGCAGTCTTCTGCAAGGCAGTGCCGCGCAGCTGCAGGCCGCTGCGCGGCAGGCGCCCACACCGATCTGGCAGTTCGACTGGATCAATCTCGCCCGCACCCAGGGCGGCCGTACCACACTGATTCCGCTGCCCGCACCGTTCACCGGCCAGCCCCTGCATGCGCTGCTGTTTCCTGATGATGCGCAGGCCTGGGTATGCACCGGCGAGCGCGGCGTGCTGCACTACCAGGCCGGCCAGTGGCAACGCGAGCGGCGCCTGCCCGAGCAGGCCTGCTCCTCGCTGGGCCTGGATGCCCACGGGCAACTGCTGCTGGGCTATGCCGATGGTGGCCTGCGTCGGATGGGCCCGACGGCCATCGACACCTTCGGCAGCGCACAGGGTCTTTCGGTAGGGCCGGTGACCGCCGTGCTGCAGCACCAGGACCTGCTGCTGGTGGCCGGGGAAGCCGGACTGGCCGCGCGCGTCGGCGAGGGTCGATTCGTTGCCGTGCGCACCGACATGGCCGGCGTGCTCGAAGGGATCACCGGCATGGTCGCCGATGCGCGCGGGCATCTGTGGCTCAACGGCAGCCGCGGCCTGGTGCGGCTGGAGAGCGCGCAGCTGCGCCGCGCACTGCGTGCCGGGCTGCCGGTGACGCCGCGCCTGTTCGATGCCGTGGACGGCATGCCCGGCATCGCGCTGCAGAGTGGGCCGATCTCCACCGCTACGTTGTCGGCGGACGGCCTGCTGTGGCTGGCCACCAACCAGGGGCTGGCGTGGCTGGACACCACCCGTTCGCACGTCAACACGATGGCCCCCAGCGTGCGCATTGGTGACGTGCTGTACGGCAGCGAGCAGCAGCCCTTGCGGGACGGTCTGCGCCTGCCGGCCGGCACCAGCCAGCTGCAGATTGATTATGTGGCCCTGTCCCTGGCCCGCCCGGAGCGCAACCGCTACCGCTATCGCCTGTCCGGCGTCGATGACGGCTGGCAGGACGCCGGCAGCAGCGCGCGCGCGTACTACACCAACCTGGCGCCGGGCAGTTACCGCTTTGAAGTGGAAGCGGCCAATGAAGACGGCATCTGGAGTGCGGCGCCGGCCAGCCGCAGCTTCCGTATCGCGCCCACCTTCATGCAGACCGTGTGGTTCAAGCTGTTGTGCGCGGCCATCGTGCTGACGCTGCTGATGATGGCCGTACGCATCCGCAGTGGCCAGTTGGCGGCACTGTTCCGCGCACGATTGCAGGAGCGCCACGGCGAACGCGAGCGCATCGCCCGCGACCTGCACGACACCCTGCTGCAGGGCAGCCAGGGCCTGATCCTGCGCCTGCACGCGATCAGCCAGTCAGCACAGACACCCGAGCCGGTGCGCAGCCAGCTGGAGTCGGCGATGCAGCTGGCCGAACGCAATCTGGCCGAGGGCCGCGAGCGGGTCAATGCACTGCGCGACGGCCCCTTCGCCGGCCGCGACCTGGCCTCGGCACTGGCCGACGTGCATGCCGAGTACGCCGGGCACGGTACCAATCCGCTGCGCCTGACCGTGGAAGGTACGCTGCCGTCGCTGCAGAGCGATGCCGCCGAGGAAGTGTTCCTGATCGGCCGCGAGGCCATCCGCAATGCTTTGCGTCATGCCCATGCCAGCGCGATCGAAGTGGAGCTGTCCTACGGCACGCGCTGCTTCCTGCTGCATGTGCGCGATGATGGCGTCGGTATTGCCGATGAGAACGCCGCGCATGGCCACTGGGGCCTGCAGGGTATGCGTGAACGCGCGCAGCGGCTCGGCGCCGAGCTGCGGTTGTGGAGCCGTCCCGGGCTGGGCACTGAAGTGGCGCTGGCGGTTCCGGCGCGACGCTTGTATCACCGCCGCGCGCCACGTTGGCGCTGGCCCTGGAGCAGACCTGAACATGACTGAGACCCCTTCCCCGATCGGCGTACTGGTGGTGGATGACCATCCGTTGCTGCGTGACGGCCTGGCGGCCTTGTTGGGCGCGCACGCCGACCTGCGCCTGCTCGGCGAAGCCGCCGATGGCGAAGAGGCCATCGCGCGTTACCAGCAGCTGCAGCCGGACGTGGTGTTGATGGACCTGCAGATGCCGCGCCTGGATGGCGTGGAAGCCATCGTGCGGATCCGTGCGATGGATCCACGCGCGCGCATCATCGTGCTGACCACCTACCGCGGTGACGTGCGCGCGGTGCGCGCCCTGCAGGCCGGCGCCAGCGCCTATCTGCTGAAGGACATGCTGCGCCACGAGCTGGTCGATACGATCCGCATGGTGGCGGGCGGTCGCCGCGCGCCGATTCCGCCGGCCGTGGCGGCCAGCATCGCCGCGCATGTGGTCGAAGACCGGTTATCCCCGCGCGAGACCGAAGTGCTGCGGCACGTGGCCGGCGGGTTGTCGAACAAGCGCATCGGCGAGCGCATGCAGATTTCCGAGCAGACCGTAAAGGCGCACATGAAGAGCCTGATGGACAAGCTCGGCGTCGGTGACCGCACGCATGCAGTCACCAAGGCACTGCGGCGCGGCATCATCAGCCTGGACGACAGCGGTCACGATTAGGGGGGGGGGGTCGGCAGGACTGCAAGGCCTACCAAACACCCGCTACTTCAAACGCAGCAGCAGACTGCTGCCTGCACACACCACCGCCAGCCAGGCCACGCCGTGCCATCCCCACTGCGCCAGCGCCAGGCTACCCAGCGCGCCACCGGCCGCCATACCGATGAACATGCCCGTGAACAGCAGCGCATTGAGGCGACTGCGTGCCGACGGCACCAGGCCATAGACCAGCGTCTGGTGCGCCACCAGCGCCGACTGGAACCCGAAGTCAAACAGCAGCGCGCTCACCACCAGCAGCGGCAGCAGCGCCGCGGCCGGCAGCCAGGTCTCGGCCAGCAGCAGGCCGAAACCCAGCAGCGCCACCGCGATCGCCAGCCGCGCCACCGCGGGACACCCCAATCGATCGGCGAAGCGGCCGGCGAACGGTGCGGCCAGCGCACCAGCCGCACCGGCAATGCCGAATGCACCTGCCGCCGCGCTGCCCAGCCCCAGGCGGGCGTGCAACATCAGCGCCAGGGTCGACCAGAACGCGCTGAAGCCCACGGCCAGCAACGACTGGCTGGCCACCGCGCGGCGCAGCTGCGGCTGCTCGCGCCACAACGCCAGCAACGAGCCCAGCAGCGCTGGGTAGCGCAACGTAGTGGTCGGTGCGAAACGCGGCAGTGCGCGCGCCATCACCGAACCCATCGCCGCCACCGACAACGCAGCCAGCACGAACTGGGTACGCCAGCCCCACGCCTCGGCCACCACGCCACTGACCACCCGTGACAGCAGGATGCCAAGCAACAGGCCGGTCATCACCCGGCCGACGATCTGCCCGCGCTGCGCATCCGGCGCCAGCACCGCAGCGGCTGGCACGATGTCCTGCGCCAGCGTGGCCATCAGGCCCACCAGCAGGCTGGCCATCAGCAGGCCCGGTAGGTGCCCGGCCATCGCTGCCGCGCCCAATGCCAGTGCCAGCAGCGCGGACTTCAACAGAATCAGGGTGCGGCGGTCGAAACGGTCACCCAACGGTGCCAGCAGCAGGATGCCCAGCGCATACCCCAGCTGGGTCAGGGTCGGCACCAGGCCGGCCGCGCGCTCCCCCGCGCCGAGATCCTGGGCGATCAGGCCCAGCATCGGTTGGCTGTAGTAGAGCGAGGCCACCGAGAAGCCGGCGCCGGCCGCCATCGCCAACACCAAGGGGGTGGACGGTGCGGCCGCGGGCACGGCGGCAACGGACAGCGAGGGGGTAGACATGGGGGCAGTTCCGTGGGAGAAGTGGGCGTATCGTGCCGGTATTCATCCAACGTCTGTAGTAGGCTGGATCACATACCTTTCATACCTCTTACGCATGACTGACCTCGCCACCGGCGCCGATCGCCTGGACCTGCTGCGTACCTTCCTGCGCATCATCGATGCGGGCAGCCTGTCGGCCGCGGCCGTGCAGCTGGGTACCACCCAGCCCACCGTCAGCCGCCGCCTGCAGGCACTGGAGCGGCAGCTGGGCCTGCGCCTGCTGCAGCGCTCCACCCACGGCCTGCAGCTGACTGAAGATGGCCTGCGCTGCCAGCGCCATGCGCAACGCGTGGTTGACGAATGGGAGTCGCTGCAGGCCGAACTCCAGGGCGAACCAGAAACGCTGCGCGGACGCCTGCGGGTGATGGTGCCGCATGCCTTTGGCCAGGCGCAGCTGCTGCCGACCATGCTGGCCTTCCTCGCCCGGCACCCGCAGCTGAGCCTGGAGTGGATCCTGGAAGACCGGCGCCCGGACTTCATCGCAGAAGGCATCGACTGCGCGGTGCGGGTGGGCCCGGTCGACGAACCACGCATGGTGGCACTGCCACTGGCCGAGGTGCCGCGCATCGTCGTAGCGGCGCCGTCGCTGGTGCAGGACACGGCGGTGAGTTCGCCGGAACAGGCGCAGTCCCTGCCGTGGATCTCGCTGGTCACCTACTACCGCGAACGCCTGTTGCTGCACGACGCGCAGGGGCGTGCGCACACCCTTTCGATCAGCCCACGCCTGCTCAGCGACAATCTGTTCGTGGTGCAGCAGGCCGCGCGCGCCGGGTTGGGCGCGGCCGTGGTCTCGGCCTGGCTGGTCGCCGAGGACCTGGCACAAGGGCGCCTGGTGCAGCTGCTGCCGGACTGGCAGGCGCCGGCACTGCCGGTCCACGTGGTGTTTCCTGCCGCGCGCCAGCAGCCGCCACGGCTGCGCGCCTTCATCGATGCGATGAAGGCCGCACTGCCGCAGCTGCACGGAATGCGGCCGGCACCGCATTAGCGCCCGCTCACAACGCCTCGGCCAGGAACGCCAGCACGGCCGGGCCCACTTCACGGTCGGCGCGCGCATGGCCTTCGGCGGTGCCCCCGACTTCAAGGAACGGACCCACGTCATGGCGATGGGAACTCGGCTGCAGAATGGGCGTGATCAGATGTCCCGCATCGGGGTAGTAGAGGAACCGGTCGCGATCACCTCGCCCTGCCTCGGCCAACCGACGCTGGGCAACGGCCATCATCACGCCGGAGTCGCCCAGGCGGTCATCGCCGCCTCCAACCCACAGCGTCCGTGCGGCGATCGTTTCGATCGGGAGCATCGCCGCCTGCAATGCCGGCGCCCACTGCGGCCCCGGTCGTCCCCAGTCCACTTCCTCCCGATACGGCAGCCACGCCAGCGGTTTGCCCTGCCAACTCAGGGGTGAGCGATCCACGGCCCTGAAATCGGCCGGGGCAACGTCGCGCGCAATGCCACGGAACGGAGCCGGACTGCCCACCCAGGACACCGCCGCACGCAGCGTGGGCAGATGGACGGCGGTGGCCATGGTCGCAATCCCGCCCCAGGAACCGCCCAGCAGACCGACCCTTTGTGGATCCACGCCAGGCTGCCGCTGAAGCCAGCGCACCGCATCAGCGATGGTCTCCAGCGGCACGTCAATCAGGTCCTTGGGCACACCGGGCCCGCGATACCAGGCAATCGACACGGCGATGTAGCCATTGCTGGCCAACCAGGCGGCGTACTGGTCGCCGCCCTCGAAGCCGCCTTCCGCGCCACCCAGCGTCACCAGCGCCGGCCCTCGTGTCCGGGCGGGCCTGTCCGCTGGCAGGTACAGATGCGCCTCGCGCCCGCCGATATCGACCCGTTGCACCCGCACCCCAGGCAGCATCAGGTGACGTTGCAGGGTCTGCCGTGCAACGACTGAACCGGCCTGCTCCACTTCCAGTTCGAACGTCTGCGGCAGGAAGCCCATGCCATCGGCCGCGCGTTGCCAATGCAGCGGCAGTGCACTGGCGCGCCCCTGCTGCGGCTGCATCGACCAGATCAGTCCGCCCGCATCGATGCCCCGGTAGCTTCCCTGCTCCGATCCGCTGCCGGTGGTATCGACCCGGCCACGCAGATCGGCACGCAGCACGGCCTCCGACTGCCAGCGCTGGCCCCGGCTGTCCTGCATCGACAGGCGCAGGCGCACCGTCTCGGCGACGGCAAGGCCCTCGACCTTGATCACCGGAATACGATCGGCACGCCCGTGCTGGTCATCAACCTCAACGCGGACATCGGCCATCGCCGGGATCGCCAGCGCACACAGCAACCACCCCCACCCCGCTCGTTTCCGCATGTCCTGCCCTCGTCCGTAAAAGGGATAGGGTGCCCGGAGGGAGCGGCATGTACCGCAGGAACCGGCGTCGATGGTTCCAACCGTGCCGCGGCTGGCCTCAACCGTGTTTCAGCCGCGCCTCCAGAGCGGACGCCAAGGCGGTGCGATAGCTGCGACTGACCGGCACCTGCACGCCTCCGGCCAGCTCAAGCAGCGCATCCCCGTTGTGACGCTCGACCACGCCCTGCACGCGCAACGGATTGACCAGCACCGAGCGATGCACGCGCAGCAGGCCGCCCGGCGCCAGGCGCTCGGCCAACCGCGCGATCGTCTCGCGCAGCAGATGCAGGCGCTGCCCGACGTGGACGCACGCATAGTGCCCGGCCATGTCGATGTAGTCGATCTGCGCCAACGGTACGTACTGCGTTCCACCCACGGCCGGCACGGCCAGAACCTGCGTGTTGGCCTGCCCATCGTCGAGCAGCCCGGCCAGGCGACGCACCCGCGTGATCGCTTCCTGTAGTCGTGGCAGCGCGACCGGCTTGAGCAGATAGTCGGCCACCCCCAGTTCAAAGGCCTGCAGCGCATGCTGTGGCAGCGCCGTCACGAAGATGGTGTGCGCGGCCAGCGCAGGCTGCTGCGCCGGCAATTCCCAGCCGCGGCCATCGGGCAGTACCAGATCCAGCAGCAACAGATCGAAGCGTCGCCCCAGCAGCCGCTGTCGCGCCTGGTCCACGCTGGCCGCTTCAGCATCGACCCTGACCTGCGGAATGTGCGCCAGCAACTCACGCAGGCGGTGACGTGCCAATGCCACGTCATCCACCAGCAGCACGCTCAATGGGCGCATCATGCCGCTTGTTCCGGCAGGAACAGGCAGACCCTGTAGCCGCTGCCGCTGTGGCCGGCCTGCAGATGGCCACCGATCATCGCCAACCTGCGCTGCAGTGTGGCCAGGCCACTGCCGAGGCCTTCGTTGCGCGCAGCACGCAGGCAGGGATTGAACACGAACACCTCCAGCACGCTGCCCTGCACCTCCGCTGTCAGTTCGATCTGCAGCAGCGGGTCTCCCGCCTGCCAGCCACTGTGCAGCACCGCGTTCTCGATCAGCGGCTGCAGCAGCAGCCCCGGCACCGGCCAGTGCAGGGCCTCGGCGCTGGCCTGCAGGTGCAGATGCAACGCCTCGTCATGCAACAGCGACTGCAGGGCCACGTAATCCTGTGCAGCGCCCAGCTCATCCGCCAGCGGACGTTGCGCCGGGCATTGCAGGGTGTCGCGCAGCAACGAGGACAACTGCACCAGGGCCGCGTCCGCCGCCAGTGGACGCAGCAGCGCCAGGCCACCGATGGCATTGAGCGCGTTGAACAGGAAATGGTGCTGGAGGTGTTGACGCAGTGCGACTTCGCGGGCCAGCCGCAGGGCCTGCGATTGTGCGTTCAGCCGCTGCAACCAGGCCAGGCCGTGACCGGTACCGGCCACTGCGATGAAGGTGGGAAAGGCGAACAGCGTGGTAATGCCGATTGCTCGGGCCACCTGGCGCGACGACGGCAGCGGCTGCGCCTGCCACAGCTGCAGCAGCAGATGGCCCAGCCCCCAGCCCAGCGCAGTCAATGCCGGTGTCAGCAGCAGGCCCAGCAACAACCAGCCGATCAGGGGGCGCCGTCCCGGCAGGGGCCAGCGCCGGCAGGCCGCCCACAGCGCCGGCGTCGCCAGCATCCAGGGCAGCTCGGCACCGACGATGAACAACGCCGCTGGCACCAGGCCACCCGGTTGCTGGCTCAGGTGCACCGCCGGCACCGCGGTGGCGATCAGCAGCGCCCACAACCCCAGCATGACCACGCGTGGGCGCGGCAACGACAACGGTGCTTCGGGGGCAGGCAACACACAGGCGGGGGCAACGGACATGCACGGCGTCGAACGGGAACCGGCCACCATGCTAGGCGCCCGTGCCCGATCCTTCCCGTGCCGGAAGCAAGGGCGTCAATCGATGAGGGGGGCGGATCCCTTTCCGAAAGAAGGGGATCCGACCCCAGGGCCATCAGTTTGCCTTGGCAGACTCGGCATTCCAGGCGGCCACCTTGGCCTTGGTATCGGCCAGCATCTTGTCCAGCGCTGCTCGGTCATACACGTTGCCGCGCAGGATCACGCTGTCGATCTTTTCGGTGGCGGCGATGTCCCGCAGCGGATTGGCGGTCAGCAGCACCAGGTCGGCCGCCTTGCCCTGCGCGATGCCGCCGTAGCGATCCATCTGTCCGAACCAGGCCGGACCGGAACGGGTTGCCGCCGACAGTGCCTGCGGTGCGCTCAGGCCCTCCTTCACGAACAGCTGCAGTTCCTGGTGCAGGGCGATGCCCGGGAAATTGTATGAGTTGAGGAAGCCGGCATCGGTGCCGGCGATGATCGTCACACCGGCCTCCTGCAGCAGCGGCAGCACCGCCGCCACCTGGTGGTACTGCGCGTGCCGGGCTTCGATCTGTGCCGGCGTGGCCTTGGCCGCACGGTCCACGCGCCATTGGTAGGTCGCGCGCAGGCCCGGGCCGATGTAGGCCAGGTACGGATCGTTGGCATGGTCATCCTGGTCGAGGAAGTCGAGGATGCGGCCACCGTTGAGCGTGGGGGTGACGAACACACCACGCTTGGCGAAATCACGATAGGCGTGCATCGCGGTGTCGCGGTCGAAACTGGCGTCGAGCCGGCGGTTGGCTTCAGCACGGTCGATGCGGCCGGCACCGAAGTCAGCGGCGATCTGCGCCTCGTCCTTGCTGCCGGCCTTGAATGCGTAGTCCAGATGCTCGATCGAGGCCAGGCCGGCATCGACCGCCTGCTCCACGGTCAGTGCCATCGGAATATGGCCTGAGGCCTTGAAGCCGGCCTTGCGCGCGGCGCTGGCCGAGTACAGGAACAGTTCCGGCTTCAGCGTGCTGTCGGTGATCTTCACGAAATCGACCTTGTCGTGCTGCAGGCGGGTGATGGCCTTGTCCACATCGCCCTCGCTGCCCACTTCGATCGTGCCCTTCCAGACCGGCTTGATGCCTTCGATCTTCGCGCCCGAGCTGAGCAGGCGCGGGCCGAACAGCGTGCCCCTGGCGATCTCGCCACGCCATTGCAGCACCTGCTCGGGCAGGTCGCCGGAGCAGTCACGCACGGTGGTGATGCCATGGGCGATATACAGCGGCAGCAGCGCCTTGTTCTCTTCGATCAACGCCGGGCCACCGCCGAAGTGCACATGCATGTCCCACAGGCCGGGAATCAGGTACTTGCCCTGCGCATCGATCTGGCGGGCGGTCTTCCACTGGGTACGCAGCTGCGCGTCCGGGCCGACCGCGACGATGTCCTCGCCACGGATCACCACGCTCTGCCCCGCCAGGCTGCGGGCGTGCTCGACATCGACCACGGTGGCATTGCGGATCAGCAGGTCGGCGCGCTCGGCCGCTGCAGCCGACAGCGGTGCAACAGCAAGAAGAAGGGCGAAGGACAGCGGACGGTAACGGAACATGGACAGCATCCTGGTGGGCACGGCCAGCGTGCAGGGTGGAAGGGGTCGGACTTCAGCGTGCCGCGCCGTGCTGGCGCAGCAGGGTTTCAATCTGCGAGTAGCCACGCTGACGCGCGTGGGCCAATGGGGTCACGCCATCGCCATCGGCCAGCTCGGGGTCGGCGCCGCCGTCCAGCAGCAGCTGCACGATCTGCACATGACGCGGCCCGCCATCGCCGAGCAGGATCGCTTCCAGCAGTGCGGTCCAGCCCAGGCGGTTGACATGATCTACCGCCACGCCTGCGCGCAGCAGCGTGCGCACGGTGGCGACGTGGCCGCACTCGGCTGCCGGAATCAGCGCGGTGCCGCCATAGCGGTTGGTGCTGCGCAGGTCGGCGCCGTGCGCCAGGGTCATCACCAGGATCTCATCGAGGCCACGCGCGCCGGCATACAGGTAGGCGCTGTCCTGCAACGCATCCTTGGCGTTGACGTCGGCCCCGGCCTCGATCAGTTCACGCGCGGCATCCACGTTGTTGCCATGGGTAGCCAGCAGCAGTGCGGTGCGCCCCTGCCCGTCGCGGGCCTCCAGATCAGCGCCCTGCGTGATCGCCTCGCGCACGGCCCCGGCATCGCCACGGCGGGCGGCATCGCGCAGCTGGGCATCGGCCTCGGCCCTGGAGGTGGCGGTGCAGGCGGGAGTCACCAGAGCCAGCAGGCACAACAGCAGCACACGCGGCAACGGCGCCAGCCAGGCAGGGCAACGATGAAAGCGCATGTCGGTGTCTCCTCCTGGCCGGTACCGCGCGGCGCGCGCGATGGCCGGGCATTGCCGGTCGTTGTCCCGCATGGTAGAAGTCGGCCCGGGTATCCAGAAGTGAAATGTTCAAATGCCAGACAGTGCCAAATCGAATAGAACACTGTTCGAGCTGGACCTGCTGCGGGCGCTGGTGATGGTGGCCGACTGCGGCAGCTTCACCACAGCCGCCACGCGCCTGCATTCGACCCAGTCCACGGTCAGCCAGAAGGTGCGGCGTTTGGAGGAACTGGCCGGGCATCGCCTGCTCGAACGCGGCCACCGCGACGTGCACCCGACCGACGCCGGCCACACCCTGCTCGGCTACGCGCGGCGCATGCTCGACCTGAACGAGGAAATGGCCCAGGCCCTGGCCGGCGCCACCGTGGAAACCGCCGTCCGCATCGGCGTGCCGGAGGACTTCGTCAACGCGCAGACCACGCGGATGCTGGCGGCCTTCAGCCGCCGCCACCCGCAGGTCAAGCTGGAAATCAGTAGCGGCCTCAGCCGCGACCTGGCCCACGGCTTCGACCATGGCGAACTGGACCTGGTGCTGGTCAAGCAACGCCGCAACAGCCGCCAGGCCGTGCATTGCCGGCGCGAACCGATGCACTGGATCGACAGCCTGCGCAGCAGCTGCCTGCTGCAGGACCCGCTGCCGCTGGTCACCTTCCCGCCGCGCGGGCTGTACCGCGACGAGATGATCCACGCGGTGGAAGCGCTGGGCCTGCGCTGGCGCATCGCCTTCACCAGCTCCTCGCTCAGCGGCATCCAGGGCGCGGTGGCCGATGGCATCGGCATCAGCCTGTTGCCGCGCCGCGCGGTCAGCCGCGAGCACCGCATCATCGATGGAGAACGCGACCTGCCGGTGATCGACAACTACGAGATCGGCCTGCTGCATCGCGCCGACGCGGATGACGCGGTGCGTGCGCTGGCCAGCGAGCTGTGGCGCCAGGTGCAGCGCGAACCGGATTGACCGCGCTGTGCGGTCTACTGCCAGCGCCCGTCGATCACCACGCGGCGTTCCACCGGCACCCCTGCCACCGCCGCTGGACCATGGTCGGCGCGTACCGCCACGAAGGTCGCCGGCAGGCCTTCGGCCACGCCATGCTGCGGCAGGCCGATCACCTGCGCGGCGTGGGTGCTGACCATGTCCAGCGCCAGCATCAAGTCGGTGTCGGTGTAGAACCCGGAGCGGTAACCGAGCAGCATCGCCCGCTGCAGCAGATCGCCATTGCCATACGGCCACCAGCAGTCGCGGATGTTGTCGTTGCCGGCGAACACGCGCACGCCGGCGTGATGCAGCGCGCGCAACGGAGGGAACGGATGGTCACCCGGTGCATTGCTCATGATGGAAACGCCGGCCGTGGCCAGCGCCTCGCCCACCTGCAGCGCGCGCGCCAACGGCACCTCGCCCAGTGCGTACGCATGGCTGACCGCCACCCGCCCCTGCAGGCCTGCGGCACGGGTACGCGCGGCGATGCGCAGCAGCTGGGCCAGTCCGGTCTCACCTGGCTCATGCAGATGGATGTCCAGCTGCACCGCATAGCGCTCGGCCAGCCCGAACAGCAGCGCCAGCTGGCCTTCGGCGTCGCCGTCCAGCGTGGTCGGGTCGATGCCACCGAGCACTTCCACGCCCGCCGCCAGGGCCTGTTCCAGTACCGCCGCCGTACCCGCACGGGACATCACCCCGGCTTGCGGGAACGCCACCAGCTGGATGCGCATGATGTCAGCGCAGCGCAGTGCCGCCTCGCGCACCGCCTGCAGATGGTGCAGGCCGGTGCTGCCATCGACATCGACGTGGCAGCGCATGGCCACCGTGCCGAAACCGCTGCACTGGCGGATCAGGGCTTCGGCACGATCGGCCATCGGTGCGGCGGTGGCCAGTGCAGCCTTCTCCACCGCCAGCCGCTCGCGCAGCGTGTTGACCGGTTGATGCGAATGCCAACGGTCACCGACAAAGCTCTTGTCCAGGTGGATATGGCCATCGACCAGGCCGGGCAGGACGCTGAAGCCGGTCAGATCGACGCATTCCGCACCTTCGGAGGCCTGCGCGGCACCATTGAGATCGCGGATGCGGCCATCACGGATATGGAAATGCAGCGGTGCGCCATCGCGGTCGACGCCACCGTGGACGAACTGCAGGGTCATCGGGAACTCCCGGGAAAGCCTAGTCAATGGACGTTATCGTGCGCGCCACGGCGGCCATCGGCCAACGAAATATATGGATGCCACGCATTCGAAGGAACACTGAATGCTTCCGCCGCCGCCGATCGCAGCTACGCCCCGGACACCCCTGAACGGGTACCATAGGCGCCTGTTTCCGCTGTGATGCCGCATGGGCCCGTCCGACCGCCACGATCGTCTCCGCCGCTGGCAGGCCGCGTCGCTGCTCGCTGCCGCCCCGATCGCCAGCCTGTCCGCCACCGATGCTGCGGCCGCGGCGCCGCTGCAGGCGCCGCCGGGCCAGCAACGCATCGCGCCGGCCGCGCTGGTCGAGCGGCTGCACCAGCGCGTGCTGTCCGGGCAGAGTGCAACGGCCACCCTGGAGCACTGGTGCGCCGAGCACGGCCTGGCCGAGCAGGCACGGGTGCGCGCGGTGCGGGTGCATGGCCAGGACAAGCCGGCCCCGGCCGACGTCCTGCGGGCACTGGGCGCAATGCAGCCGGATACGCCCCTGCGCTACCGCCGCGTGCAGCTGGTCTGCGGCAGCCGCGTGCTGTCCGAGGCCGACAACTGGTACCTGCCCGGTCACCTCAGCCCGGCCATGAACCAGGTGCTGGACAGCACCGACGAACCGTTCGGCCGCGTGGTCGGCCCGCTGGGCTTCCAGCGCCAGACCCTGGCCGACCAGACCTTCTGGCCGCCGCGCGGTGAGGGCGACCACGGCGTCATCCTGGAAGTGCGCGCCCTGTTGCGCGACCGCCAGCAGCAGCCCTTCAGTTACGTCATCGAGTCGTACCTGGTGCAGGCGCTGCCGTAACGCGCCGCTACTGACCCGTGATTGTGTTGGCAGCCGGGTCCACCGAAAACACGAAACGCCCGCCGTGCTGGTCCCTTCCCCACGTCATCGGCGCCGTGGTCAGGCTGTAGACCGGGCTCGCCTTGTCCATGCCGAGCGCCTCGGACCAGGCGCTGAAATCCTCCTCGGTACGGCTGCGGATCTCGCCGACGCACAGGCTGTAGCCGCAGGCAAAGGACACCAGCGTGCCATCCCTGCCGATGAGCCGGGTCGCAGCGTCCTTGTAGAGACCCGTCAGGTCCTGCACCTCCGGGCGGCTGGACGCGTCGCGCTCGAACTGGCCGATCGCCTGCGCGAATGCCTTGTCGGACCCCAACACCGCCTCGCTCTTCTGCGCAGACACCCCGCCGTCAGCCATCAGCAGACGCTCACCCTCGAGGAAGTGACCCTCCACGTTCGCGGACCCGTGGGCAGCCGTTGCGCCCGCCGTTGCCGTCGCTGTTGACGCACGCGGTGATCCAGCATCGCTGGCTGCGACCGACTGGGATCGCACCGCCGCCGCAACGGGCGCTTCCGCCGCCTCGTCCACGTTGCCCACCTGGCTGCCGCTGCAGCCGGCCAGGACCACCACTGCCATCACACTCCACACCCTGACATCCATGCGCCTGCTCCTCCGTGTAGCGCAACAGCATGCCACGCTCATTGCCGCCAGGCCGGTGCAACGCACAAAGAAAAGCCCGGCAATGCCGGGCCTTTCGCTTGCCACCGGATCAGCGGAACCGGTAGTCCAGCTGCACCCAGTACTGGCGGCCGTACGGGTCGTAATTGCCGACCGGATAGAACGGCCAACCACCGCCATTCCTGTCCGCCGGCGGGCGGCTGTCGCGCAGGTTGTTGACGATCACGCCCAGCGACAGGTTCTCGCCAAACTGGCGGAACACGCTGGCGTTGTAGGTCATGTACGGCGCGATGCGGCCACTGCCATCACTCTTGGGCAACGAGCCGAAGCGATTGCCGTACAGGGTGGTGGTCCAGTCACCCTGGCTCCAGGTGATGCTGCCATTGGCTTTGCTGCGCCACTGCCAGTTGTCGAGCGAGTTGCGGATGTCACGCTCGGGGTCATCGGCGAACTGCCTGTAGGTGTGGTCCAGCACCACGGTATAGGCCAGGCGCGTGGTGAAACGCCCATAGCGACCTGCGTCGAAGCGCCAGTTGCCCTTCAGGTCCAGGCCGCGCACCGATTCGGACGCCGCGTTGATCGGGTTGATCAGCACGCGGGTCACCTGGTCCGGCTGCACCGTCGCGTTGGACGGATTGCGGATCACCCGTGACAGCGCGTCCTGGCACAGCGGCGAGCCGAGGTCACGCGTCTCGCCGCCCAGCGTGCGGCCGAGGCGGCAGTCGGCCTCATCACGCAGGATGCGGCTGGTATCGAGGCTGGTGACCTCGTTGTCGATGCGGATGTCGTAGTAGTCAGCACTGAAATCCAGCCCGGCCAACGGCGACCAGACCACGCCGAACCCATAGGACTTGGCGGTCTCCGGCTGCAACTGCGGATTGGCGCGGTTGCTGTAGTCGATCGACAGGCCGTTGTAGTCGCAGTTGTCATACGACTGGCCGGCGGTACGGCAGCGCCAGTAGTCGGTCATGCCCGGGTTATAGCCGCGGGTCTCGGTGGCGAACACGTAGTTCATGTCCGGCGCACGGAAACTGGTGGCGGCCGAACCGCGGATCAGCAGGCTTTCCACTGGGCGGAACTCGACACCGACGCTCCAGGTCGCCTTGCCGATGTGCTCGCCGCCTGCCCGGTACTGGTCATAGCGACCGGCCAGGGTGGTGGTCAGCGACTGCAGCAACGGCAGTTGCAGTTCAACGCCCGCCGCGTAACGATCGCGCTCACCGCCGGCACCGATGCCAGCACTGGTGTTCCAGAACTCCCCGGTGCCCAGGCGCGGGTCCGGGCGGTTGCGGTAGCCCTGGCTGCCGGCCTCGACCACCGCCGCCAGCGCGGCGTCACCACCGGGCAGCGCGAACAGGCGGCCGTTGATGCTGGCACTGAAGGTCTGCAGCCACGCCGCATTGCGGCTCTCCTGATAACCGGACAAGCCCTGGTATTCGTCCGGGGTCAAGGGTTGGAACAGGCGCGCCGGATCCGGCGCATAGACCTCCACGCCGTTGCGCACGCCCAGCCTGGGGCCGAGCAGGTACTCGTTGATGCCGGCCAGCAGCACCGGGCGACGGGTACGGTTCTCGTAGCGCGAGCGGCTGTAGACCGCCTCGTAATCCCAGCCACTGTCGCCGAACTGGCCACGTGCGCCGACGTTGAACGACCACGAATTTTCCAGGAAGCGATTGGCATTGCGCGGCAGGCCGCCAATCTCTTCCGGTGCAAACCGGCGGTACCAGCTTTCCAGGTTGCCGGTGGTCTGGTTGTAGAAGTAATTGCGTGCCGAGGTCCAGGTGGGCGCGCGCGTATTGTTGTAGATCTGCGCACTGCCCACGGCCAGATCGGCGAACAGATCGGTGCGCTCATCCAGGTGGAAGGTCAGCAGGCCGTAGCCATTGAGATTGCGCTTCTGGGTCTGCACGGTCCAATAGCTGGCGGCCGCTTCATTGCTGCCACAGTACGCGCCCTGGCGTGGATTGTTGGCACGGAACACGCTGCCGCCATAGATGGCCGAGGCAGCGTCGCACCCGTTCACGCCCGGATCGATGTTGCGCCCGGTGGCGGCATTGCGGCGATAGGCGATCGCAGTGGCCTGCGGCGCTTTGCCGGTGGGGTCATCGTCGAGCGAGTCCATGAAGTCGCGCTGATGCGCGTGGATCGCCTTGCGCACATCGAACTCGAGGCCGAACACGCCTTCCCAGCGCTCGCCGGAACCGCCGCCAACCACCTGCACGCGCTGGTTGTCGCCGCCGCCGCGCTGGGTACCGCCGGCACGCGCGTTGACCTCCACACCGTCGAAGCGGTCCTTGAGGATGATGTTGACCACGCCGGCGATGGCGTCAGAGCCGTACACCGCCGACGCTCCGGCGGCCAGCACCTCGATGCGCTCGATCAGCGCGCTGGGAATGTTGGCCAGGTTGACCACGTTCACCGAGCCTTCGTAGGCCAGCGGGTAGTCGGACTGGCGGCGACCGTTGACCAGCACCAGTGTGCGGTTGGGCCCCAGGCCGCGAAGGTTGATGGTGTTGGCGGCCGGCGTGAAGGTGTTGCCGAAGTCCTCGCCCTGCACGTTGCCGGTGTTCTCGGTCAACGCACTGAGCGCGTCGAAGGCATTGCGGTAGCCCTGCGCGTCAATCTGCTCGCGGCTGATCACCGTTACCGGCGACGGCCCTTCGACGCTGGCACGCGGAATACGCGAGCCGGTGACCTTTACTTCCTGCAATGAGGTGGGTGCGCTTTCCTGCGCGAGGGCCGGCAGCGAGACCAGCATCAGGGACGACAGCGCGAGCACCAGCGGACGCGGGCGCAGCGCCTTGGGAGAGGCGGACATGGGCTTCCTGGGGACGATGGGGTGGTACGGGAGGACAGCCGCCGGTGCGGCGCATAACGATCCCGTAACGAAAGTGTCCTGAATGGGCAGTTTCAGTGGAAATGATCAGCCTTGATGGGCTTATGCCTGAACCGAATCAGACCTGGCGCCCCTGCCAAGCCGCTTTTGCAACGAATTGAATGGTGCCGTGGCAGGCGTCCTCGCATCGTGCGGGGCATGAACAACAGTGCCCAACCTTCCTGCCTCCCACCCCTGCATCCGGTCCGGCGACGCCACCTGCTGCACCTGCAGGCCGCACCGGTGACCCTGCGCTCCTTCCTGCGCACCGACCTGCCCCGCTGGCGCATCTTCGATGACGCCCGGCGGCGTGGCCACGTGCATGTGCCTGGCATCGATGAGGAAGCGCGGTTCCTCGCAGGCATGCACCGCTCCTGCCTGGAATACGACCACGATCAGCTGCAGCTGGGCGTATTCGACGACGTGCATGGAACCCTGCTGGACCAGGTGCACGTGCGCCTGCAGTCCGCGTATGCGCGTTGCGCGGAAATCCAGTCACTGCAGCATCGGCACGCCTATCCGCAGGCGGCATTGCAGGCGCTGTGCGCGTTCCTGTTCGAGAACGTCGGCCTGCATCGCATCTACGTGCTGCTGCCGCCGTCATGCACCTCGCCGTTCGCCGACGCCCTGCGTGCCACCGGGTTCGAATGCGAAGGCGTGCTTCGCGACCAGCACCTGGACGCCGCGGGCTGGCACGATCGCCAGCTGCTGGCATTGACCGCGCCCGGATGGCGCAATCGCCAGCAGGCGATACGTTAGCGCACCCGTTCCAGCGCCTGCCCTGCGCCGGTCACGGCGGCGCAGGCGTGATCCTGCAGTTCCTCGCCACTGGCGTCATTGCCGCTGGCGGCGTCCACCCGCGTGGCCAGCAGGATGAAGCCCGGCCCGCCCTGTACGTCATCACGTCCAGCCACGACCAGACTCCATTGGCCGACATCGGTCACGCCACTGAGATCGTAGGCCAGCAGATTCAGCGGGTTGGCGGTCAGCGCGTCACCCGGCAGCAGCCGGGCCTGGTAGCGGTGGCCGCGCAACGGCGTGGCCAAGGGCGCCCAGCGCTGGCCCAGGGTGCCGGCCTGCGCATCCAGCGCCTGCAGCACGTCGGCGCGCAGGCAGTCGACATGGATGTGCAGCTGGTGCTGTGAACGGCCATGCGGCGAGTTCAGCGCCAGGCTGGCCACCTCACGCGGCAGTGGCTGGCCCAGCGCCTGTTCGGTATGGCCGCGCGCCTGCCAGGCCGCAGCGAAATAGTTCGGCGCGCCACGCTGGTACAGGCTGCGGTTCTCGATACCGCTGACCTTGTCCAGCGGCATCAGCAGGAACTGGTAGTCGCCGTGCGCATCCTTGACCAGCACGTCACGACGGTCAGCCGCGCTTTCCACCCGCAGGCAGTCACCGCGCGGTCCCTCTGCGCCGCGGCAATCCCGTTCGATCAGCCGCCACAGCGCGTCGGAGTGGGCCGGCGGCGGGGGCGCACTGGCACAGCCCACCAGCGCCGGGAGGGACAAGGACAACAGCAACGGCAGACGGGGCACGGCACTCACATCGATGGCTCGGCCCACGGCCGCGGCGCATAGTGTAGCCCGCCCTCTCAGCCAGGCACCGCCTCGGTGGCTTCGGCCTTCTCCTCCACCTTGCCCGGCGTGTACTTGGTGGCACCGAAGTACAGCACCCGCCACTGGCTCAGGTTGCCGATGAACCAGTGTGCCACCGAGTCGTGGCCGTAGCCGTCGAAGAAGGCCTCCACCTCCGGCGGCAACAGCGTGGTGTTGTCCCACGACTCCAGGGTCACCCGCTCGGCCATCGTCAGCGTCGCGCCCCGCTCGCGGCGGCGGCGCAGGCTGACGATCTTGCCCAGCATCGTGTCGTTCTCCTTCTCCAGGCCGCGGCGCTGCTTGCGCACCGCCGAAAGCTCATCGTCCCGCGCCTTCAGTTCGTCGGACACCCGGTTCCATTCGGCCGTCCTGTCCGCATTGCCCTGGTCGGCCAGATGCAGGTTGTCATTGCCCCATGGCGATGGCAGCTGCGACTGGCGACGGCGCAGGGTCCGCACCTGTTCGCGCAGCGCGTCCTCGCGCGCCGCCAACCGCTGCATCGACGGCAGTTTGTCACCGCGCGCCACGCGTACCCGCAGCCAGCGGTACAGCAGCTCCATGTGCGAGGCCTGCACGTCCTCCATGCGCCCGCGCTTGACCCGCACCGCCTGCAGATAGGCGTTGAACACCGCCTGCAGCTCCGGATCCTGCTTGTCGAACTCGGCCTTCAGGAACGGCTCCAGTTCACTCACCGGATGGAGCAACACCCCACCGGCCTGCGCCATGTCGTACATCTCGTTGAGGGCAAAGCGCGCGATGCTGTTCTGGCGCCCCTGGTGTTGCGGGTCATAGCCACCGCCCACATCCGAGTGCACGCCGGGGAACCAGATTTCCACCGTGTTGGCCGGGTACAGCCCGTGCTCCCGCGTTGAATCCAGCGGAAACTGGCCGCGCAGCTCATGAGCAGCGGTCATGTGCACCGACTGCTCCACGATTTCCGGAACCGCCATGCCCTCGGCCCAGCCGGTATGTCCATTGCGGTAGTTCACCGCGGCGGCCGCCAGGCTGGGCCACACCGAGCACACCGTATCGAACACGCCCATGAAACCAATCCGCAGCGGAATGCGCTCGCGGTACAGCCAGGTGCCATCGGCCTGGCGCCGGCAGCGCGCGGCCAGGTCGCGGGCGAACGCGCGTGCCGATGCCGCGCCGCGCGAAAAACCCAATACCGACACGCTGACCACCAGGATGCGCATCGGCTCGGGCTGGCTGTCGATCAGCTCGTCCAGTGCCTGCAGCGCGAAGTCGATGCGCTCGCGACCGCCCTTGCCGATCGACAACCCGAGCAGGCCGCCGCTGTCACCGACTTCCGGGCAGGGCGTACCGACGCCCGCCAGATACTGGCGCTTGATGTTCCGCGTATCGTCCTTGTGCGAAATGAACAGCCGGGCGATGTTCGACAGAGCGCGCTCTTCCTCCCCCTTGGCCAGCTCTTCATCGCGATTGTTGCCGGTACCATCGAAGAACACGCTCAGGTGCAGGCTCTGGGTACAGCCGGTGGTGGCTGCTTCCTTGTCGGGCACCGTGCCGCACATCGCTTCCTGGCGACGGCGACGCTCGGCATCGCTCAATGGACGCGTGCCACGGGCCAGCCGCGCGGTGCGCGCCGTGCCCTCAGCCTGCGCGATCGGATCAGGGGTACCGGGTTCGAGATCCACCTGGCCCGGAATCGCGGTCGGATCAGTACTGGTCATGGTCCTTGTGCTCCTTCGGCACCGGCATGCGTCGCACGTCCCATTTGTTCACGCCCTTGTCCAGCAGCTCGGCCTCGACATGGCCGTCGGCATAGAAATGCAGCAGCAGCGTGGCCGGGTTGGGCGGATACGGCGTCTTCAGTTGCACCACCGCTTCGCGCGGCACGCGGTGCCCTTCGCTCAGGTAGCGGTTGGTGGCCAGATCGTAGCGGTTGGCCTCGATCCAGCGCACCCGCACGCTGTCCGGCCCCTTGCCGCGCGGCGCGCGCGGCCCCATCCCGGAGCCGCCGTTGGTGTAACCGCTCACCCCTCCCAGAAACTGCCCATCGACCCGCACATCGGCCAGGTAATACGGGCTGTAGTTGAACGCGAACAACGACATGACCGGCGTCTTGCCGCGCGCCATCGCCCGGCTGCAGCCGACACCCACCACCAGCAGCGCGATCACCGCCAGCGCGCTCCACCACAGGTACTTGTTGCTCATCATCGCGATCTCGCTCCGTTCAATCCCAGCTTTCTTCCAGCGGCCAGACTTCATCGCCGATATCGGCCGCACTGCGCCGGCCACTGGCGAAATCCTGCAGGCGCTGCTGCCAGGCCGGATCCTCACCGAGATCGGTGCCAGCCAGCAGCGCCCAGGTCGCCACCATCACCACACGACGGCTGTCCTCAATGCCGGCCGCCGCGGCCGTTGCCACCACGCGCCGGAAGAAGGTGTACCAGCGCGCGCGTTGCAGGCGCGCCAACAGCTCGGGGTCGGTCAGCTGGAAATGGTCGATCAGGGTGTAGGGGTAGCTGGCGTCGATCAGCGCACGCCGCTGCGGCGCCTCCAGCACCCACGGCGGGTCATGCGGATCCGGCACGACATCGGCCAGTTCCAGCCGCGCCCATTGCAGGTCATGGCGCAGATACCACCAGCATTCGCCCAGGGCCAGGAAGGCACGGCACTGCGCCTCGTCCAGCACCTGTACCCACCAGGGCAGTACACGCGCATCAAAGAAGCGTGCCAGGAACTCCTTGCCATTGGGGTAGCAGGCATCGAGGCGCCGTTGCAGGCGCTGCTGCAGTGCCTCACCGGTCAATGTCGTTTCGATCACGCTGAGCAGGCCCGGCGAACGCGCCTGCGCCGCCGCCCGCTGCAGGAAGCGGTCGATGTCGATGTCTGCCGGCAGCCGCGCCAGGAACACGCTGGCATCATCGGTGCCGTCGGCCAGCAGGCCATCAAACAACCGTAGCGGCGCCCACGGCAGCGCACGCAGCAGCTGCAACGGCTGATCGCACTGCGCGCCATCGAGCAGCACGAAACGCTGCGCGTCCGCGTCCAGTGGCGGCAGCGCAAGTGGAGGAAAATGCCAGTCCCTGCGCATGCTCAGCCCCCCTTCGGGGTCAGCGCTGAGGCCCGCTGCGCCGCCAGCAGCAGGCACTCCTTGCATACCGACTGCGGGAACACCGGCAGCGGGTAGCGACCGCCGCCGCCGGGAAGGAACGACTTGCGCCCGGCGTGCACGGTGATGCGCCCCGGCGCGTTGAAGACGATGTTGCCTGCACTGAGGGTGACGCTGGCGCCGCCCGCGGTGGAGATGTGCAGCGTACGCCCGGCGCCAAGTTCGACAGCGGCCTGCGCACTGGCGGCATGCAGCGACTGCCGGGCCTGCACCGCCACACGGTCCTGCTGCGCCAGGATGTCCAGCTGCTGCGTGGCGCTGGCAAGGGTCAGCGTCGGCGCCCGGGTATCGGCGCCGGTCTTGGCGGCCGCCAGCACACCGATCGCCTGCCGCCCGTGCCAGCGCGCCTGTCCCATCACCGTCGCATCGCTGTGCTGGCCGCTGCCCAGCACCAGGGTTTCACCCTGGGCCCAATGCAGCCCCTGGCCCGCCACCATCACCACACCCTCCGGCGCGGCCAGGCCCATCAGCGCGTCGCCGGTATGCGGCACACGACCGTCGCCTGCATCGCCGCTGCGCTGCGCGGCGGCGCCAGTGGCCTCCTGCAGATCCGCCCCCGGCACCGTGCTGCGCACACTGGCCAGCAGCACCGGCACCGGCGCACGCGTACTGTCGAGCCTGGAGCGCTGCGGCGACTGCACGCCCAGATGCGAGGCCGGTTGTACGGTCAGGTGGGTGCGCGCCGCGTCGGCCTGCTGTTGCACCAGCGTCGCCACCTGCTGAAGCAGTGCCGCCGGCTGTGCCGCGGATCCTGCCGGTTGCGGGTCACGATGGGCGTAGGCATCCAGCCACAACCCACGCTGCCCGCGCACGCTGCCCCATGCATCGCTGCGCAGTTCAAAGCCGCTGCCACGCAGGCTGCCGCGATGATTGTCGGCCTGGTGCCGCAGGTGGCCCAGGCTCAGTGCCGAGTGCTGCTGGCTGCTGGCCAGCTGGGTGCGCAGCTGCTGGTCGCTGTCGTCGAACAGCAGCCGGTTCCAGCCCTGTCCCTGCCACTCGCGCGACTGCACGCCCCACAGCGCACCAGGATGCCGGTGCGCCTGCTCGCCGCCAGCGGCCGCATGCCAGGCCGGTGCCTGGCCACCACCGAGGTTGGCCTGCGCACTGCCTGCACCATCGCGGGCCTGGGCAAACGGCGTGGTATCGGCTTCGGCGCTGGCGCCTGCCGGCGTCGGCGCCACCCCGGCCTCGCCACGCCCGTTGTAGAGCGCGCCCAGTACCAGTGGCCGATCGATGTCTCCTTCGAGGAAGCCGACCAGCACTTCCTGGCCGATCCGCGGCAGGAACTGGCTGCCGACCCCGGGCCCGGCATAGCGCTGCGCCACCCGCAACCAGGCGCTGTCGGCGCCCTCTGCGCCGTCCTGGAAATGAAACCGCACACGTACCCGTCCCAGCGCGTCGGCATGCACTTCATCGCTGGTACTGCCCTGCCCGGCCACCACGATCGCCGTCTGGTAGCCGGGGGCCAGGGGGCGTGGATTGCGCCGCGCACCGGTGCCATCGCGCAGTACCGGCCGCCAGTGGCGGTCACGCGCAAGCGCGGTGAATGCCTGGCTGTAACCCTGGGCACGCGCCTGGGCTGCGAGCGTGTCGCGCTCTGTGCTGACGGCTTCGGGTGCCGTCACTGCCTGGCGCAGATCAACCGGCAGATTGTTGACACCGGCATGCTCTACGCTCACCAGCATCAGCTCCGCCGGCCGCTCGCCCGGCAGGCCGGTCAGCACCCACACCTGGCCGGCATCGGCGCTGCGCACGCTGCCACGGCCCTGCCATTGCAGCGCCTGCGCCTCCATGGCCTCGACCACCCGGTGGGCATGGTGCTGCAGCTCGGCGGCATCGGCGAAGGCATGTGCGCCGATGGCATCGTAGTCCTCGCGCGGCGCCTCGCTGTCGCCCTGCAGCGGCAGCTGCCCTGCCAGCGAGCGGACGCTGCGGTAATCGCTGCTGTGCAGCTGCACCCGCGTACTGTGCAGTCGTCGGTGTTGCCCAAGCCGCTGCACGCCGTCGCTGCGTTCGCTGGCATCGGCGCGGTGGAAGCGGATCCCGCCGCCACTGCGTGACTCCTGCGATTCAGGCAGCACCGTCGAATCGGCGAACAGCAGCATGCCATGCCCCGCAGCGGCGTCCTGCGCTTCCTGCACGCACCAGCCCAGCCCTTCCTCGGCCAGCAGGCGCTGCACGAAGGCCAGGTCCGATTCGCGGTACTGCACGCAGAAGCTGCGAGGCCGCGACGCCGCCAGGAACGCATCGACCTCGTCGGTCCAGCGCCAGTGCGCCAACGGCGCATGCCCCTGCAGCACGGCGTCGACGATTTCGCGCACGCTCTGCTCCTGGAACACACGGCTGCGCCGCGCCTGGTCCATCCACCAGGTCCAGTCGCGCAGGGTGATCCGGTAGCGCGCCAGGCCTCCATCACTGCCGGTGCAGCGCGCATCGGCAATGACGCCGTGGCGCGGCCACGGCTGGCCGTCGGCCAACCGCACATGCAGGCACGCGGGCTGCCCCAGCCAGTCGGCCAGCGGCAGCGAAGCGTCCAGTGCCAGTACATCAATCGTCAGATGCCGCCCCTGCGAGAGGGCGTCATGGCCATGCCAGTGATCGACAACGACCGCTGGCAGGCCGGGTAGCTCCAACCGATACAGGCGGCTGTCGGCATCAAGGCCGGCTGCCTGCACCATGAGGTTGCGAATCGCTTCCATGGCGTCCCCACCGTTGCTGCCCGCGCGGCGGCGGCGGGCAGGTCCTTCCCCTGTAGGGCGACGGTAGCAGATGGACTACGGCGGTGCACGCGCACGCCGTCACACCCGAATGACGCGCTGGATCAATAGGTTCCGTAGGAGACTTCGACCACCACCGGCTTGCCGGCACCCTGCGCCGGTTGCAGGGTGAAGCGGTCCAGCGCGCTGCTGTCATCGCCCAGCGGCGTGCTGCGGAACTGCAGGCGATAGGTTGCACCCGCCTTCACGCTGCCATCGGGCAGCAGGCGCGCGTCGGCGGGCAGCAGCAGCCCGCCCAGGTCGCTGTAGGCCTCGGGCGCATCGCTGAAACCGTAGTCGACCAGCTCGCCGATACGGCGCATTTCATAGACCCGCGTCGGCCAGGGCCGCGCCGCACTGCGGCCATTGCGCAGGTCGGTCACCCACTGCTCGGGCAGCTGATAGACCTTGCGCAGCGCGGTGTCGTCAAGTTCGGCGCTGGCCACCTGCAGGCAGCACACCAGCCGCTTGCTCTCGCGGTCGTAGATCGAGAAGCGCGCATCGCTGGCCACGGCCGCCGGCAGCACCGCGAACGGGATGTCACGCAACGCTGGCTCGGCGCCGTCGCGAGAGTCCAGGTTGCGCCAGCCGCCGAAGACCGGCTCGCCCGCCTGTACCAGCGGCGCCGCCAGGCACAGCGCCAGCGCAAGCCCGCCGGCCGAGCGTCCGATCCAGTTCTGCATGTCGTTCATCCGTCGATGGCACCTGGCCAATCAGTTTCGTGAGGATGCCATGAAGATGACGCCGTTGCCATGCCATCCCCCGGCGGTAGCCAAGCCAGGGCAAGGCCGCACCGATCTCGGCCTACGCCCAGCCCGGCGTGCACAACAACTGCGATTTCTGTGGATTGTCACCCTGCGGGCCCAGCTGCGGCCGCTCACCGCGCGCGCTCCGCGCATCGTGCGGAAACCCGGTGCCCAGCGCCTTCCGTGCACGCCTGCGCGCCTGCTCCACGGGCAGATCGATCAGCAGACCCATGGGTGTGGGCGCGGTGCCGAGGTGGGTCACCACCCTGTAGACCGGCAGACCGTGGAAATCGGCATTGACGCAGAAGTAGGCGATCCCGAAGGCCTCATCGCGCTCACAGGGCTGCGGCGCGTGGCGGGCCAGATAGGGATTGGCCGGCCGCCCGGACTCTGCACTCAGATACCAGCCCTTGGGCTGGCAGGTGAGCAATCCGTCAAAGAGCGTTTCGGTACGGTCCGGATCGCCCGGCAACGGCGGCGCTCCCTGCACGGCATGCGCGTCGGCGGCCATCTGCGCCTCGATGGCAGCCTGCGCGGAGCGTGCGGCGTCGGCCTGTTCGACCGCCTGCGCGGGTGCCTGCCTGCACGCTGCCAATGGCAACAACAGGAAGGCCAGCAGCAGCGGGCACACGGCCCGTCTCCCTGGGGTAGCGCACGTGCTCGCGCGACTGCGCATGCTCAGCCTCCCATTGCCGTTCCAAGCTGCTGGAACGCGCCGCCGATGGACGGGACATTCGCCGGTGGCAGGGTCGCCGGATTGCGGCACTCCTGAGCCCGCCTGCCGGCCACACTGAACACTTCGCGATAGCGCAGATAGCCATAGGTGTTGAGGCGCGGGATGTTCAGCTCCGTCCACTTCATCATGTAGAAGCCGGCCAGCGAATCGTGCATGTAATTGTCGAACAGCGTGGTGCTGACATCCGGCACCGGCGTCGCGTTGAGCACGAGGTCCAGCAGCGTACTGGTCTCGGCGGGAATGCCGGCGTAGGTGTAGGCCGCGGCGGACGCTCGCGGCGTCGGCTCGAACACCGGACGCCCGGCCTTGCGCCCGGCGTCGATGCGCTTCTGGCTTTCATTGAGCTGACTGCGGTAGGCCGCCATGTCGCTCTTGCCCTGGGCCAGTTCGGCGACCAGATTGGCGAAGTCGCGCTGCGCGTTGGCCAGATCCACCTGGTCCTCTGCATCGGACTGCTTGAAGAACGGCTGCTGCAGCAGGCTCTGTGGGCCGTTGGGCAGGCGCTTGCCCTTCCAGGCCACGTACTGCCGGCAATGACCGGTGATCTGCTGGGTGTGCGCGCCTGCGGGCACCCCATGGCCGGTCAGCCAGGCGTTGTAGTCCCGGATCAACTGCGGATGGCAGCCGAAATGCGTGGCATAGGCCGGGTCCTGGTTGAGCTCGGTGATCGTCTCCATCATGACGCCCGCCTTGATGGCTTCGTGATGCATGTCGATCAGCGGAATCTGTGACAACTTGGCCTTGCCGTTGGCTGCGCCGGACACGAAGTCCTTGCCCTGGCCGCCGGGCGAGTAGCCACCACCGACATCGGAATGCATGCCGGGGTAAAGCACTTCGCGCCCGCTGGTAGCCAGATCCAGCGGGAAATTGATGCGCTGCTCATGCAGGGCAGCGAAATGCACACATTGCCGGGCTTCGGGGTGAATGCTCATCATGTCACCGGCGGCCCAGTCCCATTTGCCCTTTGATACCCGGCTCATGGCAGCAACGCCTACCGAAGCCACGGTGTCGAAGATGCCCATGAAATTGAGGTAGAGCGGAACACCGGCGATGTTGTAGCCACAGCCGCTGCCCCAGGCCTCGGCGGTTTCATACAACCGATGCACGAACGCCCGCGCCTGCGCGGCACCGCGCGAGAAGCCGAACACCGACACGTGAACGGAGGTGACGCGACGCTGGTGGCTTTTCACCACCTGCTCCAGGCGTTGCGCGATTCCGGTCAGCATGGCGCGGCGCGTCATCCCTTCCAGCAGGCGCGTTTCGCTCATCGAACCGACCAGGATCTTGGCTTCAGCCGGCGTGATCAGATCACTGGATTTGAGGTACTGGTGCACCGAGTTGATGACCTGCAGGATCGCCCAATGGATGCGATCGGCACCGTAGCGTGCGGCACCGCCGCCGAGCGTGTCGCCATCCTGGTTGGTATCGCCCACCTCGGAAAACGGCGTCCCCACCCCAGGCACATAGACGCTGAAGAAGCCATTCTCCGGTTCGGCCAGGCTGGCGTCGTACAGGCGTGCCACATTGCTGTGGCCGTTGCGCGCAAGCTGGGTGCGGGTGGCCCGTGTCTTGCCGGTCACGAAGGTACCTGCCCACTCACGGTTGTTGCCGGTTCCATCGAAGTAGATGCTCACATGCACCTGGCCCTGGCACTGCGACCCCTTCTCGCGCAGGCACGCCATCGCTTGCGCCCGTCGTTGTGCCTCAGCGCCGCTCAATGCGCGCTGTCCATTGGCGGGCATGGGCTGCGCGCCAGTCGCCGTGCGTTCATTCATGTCCTTGCCTCCTGGTTCCGATATCCGTCCCTGCCCGGTTCCTTGTCCTTGTCGATCCCACCCGACCTCCACTCAACGGGTGGGCGGCCGCCGAAGGTGCTCCCACACGGGATTCTCACCCTCACGCAACGGCGCCTCCGGTCCCGTCAACGGATAGTCCGGGTGCCCCAGTATCAGGTTGGTCACAAATACCTTGACCTGACCATTGCGCAGGAAGTGAACCGCGAGACTGCCAACCTCGTTGTACCTGGGGATGGATACCGTCGCCTTCTGGTAGGTTTCCAGGTCGGTTGTCCATTCGATCTCCACCTTCAGATCTGGAGTCCATCGGTCAGGAACGACAGCGCAGCAGACCGTGCCGCCTGCCGAGTGACGTCGAGCCGACCCTCCGCTTCCACCATTCACCTGGAACTGCGCAATGGAATGGTCGGTGTGGTTGTAGCCCCGCACTCCCACCGGTGTCGACGCAGGCTGCCCCTTGCAGGCGGCCAGTACCGGCAGCAGAAGCAGTACAACCAGGGCGCACAGCGGCGGAATACGCATCTTGTACACAATCATTTCTTCAGGTCCTGGAGGGTGCCGCAACAGCCTGCGACGCAACGCGGGTGGCGTCCCACAGCGGAACGCCGGTCAACCAGATGTCTTCCGGCAGGGCCAATGCCCAGTCCGCGAAAGGCACCTCGCAGGTTCCTGCGTGCTGCGCCAACCGTGCCTGCACAGCAGGATGCGCGCGGCAGGCGCCGGAGGTATACAGCGCCAGCAGCAGGTACTGCACGTGATCGTCCACCTGGTCCACGCCGTGGGCCATCGTGTCCTGCAGGTGGTCGACGATGAACGGATACAGCGATCGGTACGGCACCTTTTTCATCTCATCGGGAATCACCCGGCGAAGCTGCGCGATCGCCACATCCGGCTCGCACGCATCCAGCAGACGTGCGTACTGATGCTCGTCCAGGCGCAAAGGTGGCAGTGCCGGCAGACCCGCCTCGCTCATTGCGTCCAGTGGCCATTGCTGCAGTTCGCCGAAGCGATCGAAGTACTGCAGGCGCTGCACGTTTTCCAGCAGGGCCGCACGCTGATCAGGCCGCAACAGGTCAAGCAGGGCCGGCAGGATGCGCGTGTCATACCAGCGCAGCAGCATTTCGCGGCCGCCCTTCTCGGGCACCCTGGCCAGATGGAAAGCGCGCAGCTGGCGCGCCAGTTCATCCAGTTCCAGCGCGCTCCACAGCAGGCTGACACCCGGCTTCTGCGCACCCATCTGCCCGATCTCCGTGTCCAGCGCGGTGCGCGCCGCCTCCGGCCAGGCCACCAGCAACGGCGCGATATCCAGCAGGCCCGCTTCGGCCGTGCCCTCGAACAACGACCGATAGCGCGCGCCCAGGCGCTCCAGCCGCGCATGGAAATGCGGTCTCTGTGCGCTGTCGATCACGGCATAGCGATGGATCACACCAGCACTCCCGGTGTTCCCTGGCGCATCGCGTCGAGAATGCAGCTCTTGCAGCTGCTGCGCGGGAACTGCGGCAGCGGATACCCCTGCTGCGCCGGCCCGACGAACGACTTGCTGGCCGCATGCACGGTAATGGTTCCGGGGCAGTCGATGGTGATGTTGCCGCCTGCGATGGTCAGGCTGGCGCCGCCGGACGTCGCCACACGCAGCACCGTGGCAGCGGCCAGCTCGACGGGCGCCTGCGCGCTGGCACCCCGCAGCGCAGCGCGCGACCGGATCCGGATCTGATCTGCGTGCGCCTGCATGTCGAGCATTTCACTGCCGGCCACCACATCCAGCGCGGTCGATCCGGCGCCGGCCCCCTCGACGACGCAGGCCAGCACGCCGATAGCCTGCCCCGCATGAAGCCGTGCCTGCCCCATCACCACCGCTTCGCTTTCAGCACCGCTGGCCAGCAGCAGGCCCTCACCACTGCTCCAATGCAGGGTTTGTCCCGCCACCTGCGCCAGTCCCTTTGGTGCCGCCAGGCCCAGAAGCGGGTCGCCTGGATGCGGCACCCTGCCCTGACCCGGGTCAGGCCTGCGCTCGGTCGCGCCGCTTTTCCCGGCCTCGAACTCATCGCCGCCAGTGGTGGTACGCACGCTGGCCAGCATTGCCGGAACCGGCGACTGGTCGGCCACCAGCCGGGATTGCCCGGCCGCCTTTGCACCCTCCTGCATCGCCAGCGGGCTGGTTACATGCGTGCGTGCGGCGCGCGTGAAACGCTCGCCCAGCGTCTGCAGCTGGGCAAGCAGCGCAGAGGGTTGCACCGCTTCACCCGCCGGTGCATTCGGGCGCCGGCCATAGGCGCTGAACCACGCGCCCGCCGGCGCCCGCACCGCGCCCCATGCGTCACTGCGCAGTTCGAAGCCGGTGCCACGCACACTGCCGACGTAGTTGTCGGCCTGGTGGCGCAGGTGGCCCAGCGTCAGTTGCGAAACCTGCTGGCTGCTGGCCAGCTGCGTACGCAGCTGCTGGTTGGAATCGTCGAACAGCAGATGGTTGCTGCCTTCACCACCGTCCCATTCGCGCGAGCGGATGCCCCATAGCGCGCCGCCCTGGCGGTGCGCCTGTTCACCGGCACCGCCGGCATGCCAGGCCGGCGCCTGGCCGCCACTGAGATTGGCCTGCGCGCTGTTGCGTGCATCGGCGGCCTGGCCGTAGGCCGACACGTCGCCTTCGGCGCTGGCACCGGCAGGCGTAGGCGCCACACCCGCTTCGCCGCGGCCGTTGTAGAGCGCGCCCAGCACCAGGGGCCGATCGATATCACCGTCGAGGAAGCCCACCAGCACCTCCTGGCCGATGCGCGGCAGGAACTGACTGCCGACCCCCGGGCCCGCATAGCGCTGCGCTACACGCAGCCAGGCGCTGTCATGGGCGCCATCGCCCTGCCCCTGCTGGAAATGGAAGCGCACGCGTACACGGCCGTGGCTGTCGGCATGCAGGTCCTTGCCGGTGCTGCCCTGGCCAGCCACCACCACGGCGGTCTGGTAGCCGGGCACGGTCGGGCGTGGATTCAGGCGCGCGCCGGTGCCGTCG
This sequence comes from Stenotrophomonas sp. CS3K5, assembly GCF_059515225.1. Lineage (NCBI taxonomy): Bacteria > Pseudomonadati > Pseudomonadota > Gammaproteobacteria > Lysobacterales > Lysobacteraceae > Stenotrophomonas > Stenotrophomonas sp. CS3K5. The sequence goes on along the minus strand of NZ_JCAKRX010000002.1, from coordinate 38,875 downwards.
AGCAACCGTGGCCGCCACGGCAGGCTGCGCTCGACCGCATCGAAGCGGTTGCCATAGCCCACCGCTTCGGCCTGCTGCCAGAGCGCGGCGTCATCGCCCTCGGCCGGCGCCACGCCCAGCGCATCCTCCAGGCTGCGCCGCAGGTCGGTAGGCAGGTTGTTGATGCCGGCGTGATCGACGCTGACCAGCAACAATTCCGGCGGTGTGGCCCCGGGGGCCTGCTGCAGGCGCAGCCAGCTGCCCGAGTGCAGGCCGCGCACCGTGCCGTGCCCCTGCCAGTGCCGGCTGTGCGCTTCGCTCGCCTGTGCCAGCAACCGGGCCTGGCGCGACGCGGCAGCACTGTCACTGAAGGCATAGGCGCCGACGGCATCGAAATCTTCGCGTGCCGACTCGCTGCCACCGCCGTCCATCGGCGACTGCCCCGCCAGCGCACGCACCTGGCGGTAATCATCGCTCTGCAGGCTGACCGTCGTGCTGGCCAGGCGCCGGCACAGGCCAATGGCCTGCACGCTGTCGCTGCTTTCGGTGGCATCACTGCGATGGAAACGCACGCCGATTCCCGCGCTGGTGGCGTCTTCGGGCAGCGCAACGCTGTCGGCGAAGATCTCCATGCCATTGCCGCAGGGCGCCTCTTCGTCGGCATACAGCCGCCAGCCCAATCCCTCTTCGGCCAGCACCCGTTGCAGGAAATCGCGATCACTTTCGCGGTACTGCACGCAGTAGCTGCGCACACGCGTACCGAGGAAGGCGTCAACGCCTTCGGCCCAGCGCCAGCGTGCGATATCGGCGTGCCCGGCCAGCACGGTGTCGACAATGGCGCGAACACTCTGCTCCTGGAACACGCGGCTGTGGCGCGCATGCTGCAACCACCAGGTCCAGGACACCAGTCGCAGCCGGTAACGCACCAGCCCGCCATCGCCGCCGAGCCGGGCGGCATCAGCCACCAGGCCGCTGCGCTGCCATTGCCCGCCGTCGGCGAGCTGGGTGATCAGGGTGGCGCGCGTGGCCGGCAGCGCAGCCAATGCCACACCCGCGTCGGTGGCCAGCACATCGACCTCGGTCCATGCGTCCTCGGCCAGCGCGTCACGTCCACGCCAGCGTTCCACGGTGCAGGCGGTAAACGCACCGGACTGCAGACGATACAAGCGCTGGCCGTCATCAAGACCGGCGGCCTGCGTCATCAGGTAATTCAGCTGATCCATGCCATTTCCAGAGTGGAGACGCCAGACTCTCGGCACATGGCGTCGGTTTCCAGCCTTCAAATCTATCAGATCGAGGTGTTCGTCAAAATCACGACGCAGAATGACGCGACAAACTGCGCTTTCCGTCACATAACCACCGGGAAGCCGTATTCAGGCATCGGGACTTCCCCCGAACCCGCAACGGCATTCACATTCAACGGCTAGAATCATCGGCAGTCCCCAACGAGACCTGCCATGCTGGATCAGGAAGCCCTGCTGGCCCCGATTTCGGACCACGCCCCGACCGGTGAAGACCTGTCGTTCTCGGCGGAGTTCGATCGGATCATCGAAAACCGTCGCGCCGACGACCCGACCCTGGACCAGGGTGCGTGGCAGACCGACATCAAGTACGCCGACTGGAGCAGCGTGCTGCGCGACTCCAGCGACCTGCTGCAGACCCGTACCAAGGATCTGCGCCTGGCCGGCTGGCTGAGCGAAGCGGCCACCCAGCTGGAAGGATTCCAGGGCCTGGCCGCGGGCTACCGGGTCACCGCCGGCCTGTGCGATCGCTACTGGGAGTCGGTGCATCCGCAGGCACCGGATGGTGACTTCGAGGAACGCATCGGCAACCTCAGCTGGCTGCTGACCAACTCGCTGCAGTGGCTGCGTGCGGTGCCGATCATCGCCGCGCCGCAGGGGCGCTTCAGCCTCACCGATTTCGAGCATGCGCACGCGCGCGCCAACAGTGGCGAGGATGACGATGGCCGCCCCGGCCTGGACATCCTCAACGCCGCCCGCCGCGATACCCAGCACGGCTTCTACCGGCAGTTGGCCGATGACCTGCCCGATTGCAGCCAGGCACTGGCAGAACTGCAGGCCGCAGTGGACAACCGGCTGGGCCTGGACGGTCCCAGCTTCAGCGCGGTACGCGAGCAGCTCGAGCACCTGCAGCGCACCGTGCAGCGCTTCGCCCGCGATGCCGGCGTGCTGCTGGACGGCGAGACCGAAGCCGCGCCTGATGGCGCCGGTGACACCGGCTTTGCCGCTGCGCCGATCAGCTTCGACGCGCCGCCGGCCACGCCGGTGCGTGGTCCTGCAGGCGCGCCCGGCTCACGCAAGGAAGCGCTGCAGCAGCTGCGCCAGGTCGCCGAATTCTTCCGTCGCACCGAACCGCACAGCCCGGTGGCCTATCTGGCCGAAAAGGCCGCGCGATGGGGCGAGATGCCGCTGCACGTCTGGCTCAAGCGGGTCATCAAGGACCACGGCACGCTGGAGCAGATGGAAGAGATGCTGGACGTCAATCCGGACGATTGAGCCGGCGGCGCTTTCAACAAGGGAGCGGGCCTGCCCCGCTCCCTGCTGCCATTACTGGATCTTGAACTCGATACGACGGTTGCGTGCGCGCCCATCGTTGCTGGTGTTGTCGGCCACCGGCTCGTCCGGCCCCTTGCCCAGCACGTCCATGTGGCTGCCCGGGATGCCCTTGGCCATCATGTAGTTCTTCACCGCCAACGCGCGTGCGTGGCTCAGTGTCAGGTTCGACTCGCGCTGACCGACATTGTCGGTATGGCCGATGATCAGGAAACGGCTGTCCGGCATCTGCGCCATCTTGGCCACCATCTCATCAAGGATGCTCATGCCGAAGGGCGTCAAACGCGCGCTGCCACTCTGGAACTCGATGATGCGGTTGGCCAGGGTCTGGTCCAGCACATTCTGCTGCGAGCCCACCTTCAGCGCATTGGTCACCGTGTAGCTGGTGTTGCTGGCCAGGCTGAGGTCACTGGCAACCTGCTGGCGCAGGGCCTCGTTACCCACTTCACCGGTGATGCGCACGGCCTGGCCATTGACCTCCAGCTTGCCCGGCGATACCCGCTTCAGACCCGGGTTGATCATGCCGGCGACATAGTCACCCCAGTTCGGAGGGGTGGCGATGGTTTCCACCTGGACGCGGTCGACCACCCGCTCGGCCCCGTACACCGCCCGCAGGTTGTTGAGCAGCTTGGCCTTGGTCGCCTGATCGGGCACCACGCCCTCGATCACCACCGGCCGCTCGCCGGCCGCCGTTGCAGCCGGCGCGTTCTGGGCAGCCAGTGGAGCGGCGGCCAGCAGCAGCGGCAGCACGAGATGGAAAGAATTGCACAGGCGCATCGTCAGGTTCCCAGGAAAGTCTCGCCAAACAGCTTTCGTGCGGTGGCCAGCGCCAGGTCGTCACGATCGAGGAAGCTGCCGAAGCGGTTGAGGTTGTAGTCGCCGCGCAGGTAGTCGTCCACCCACTCCGAATGCTGGATACGGATCAGGAAGTCACCGGCTTCAGCCGGGTCCAGCACCGCGCGCAGCACCTGGCGATCGGCGCCGTTGAAACCGACGATCATGCTCGGTGCGGCGTCGTTGCGGATCAGCACGGCCAGCTCGAAATCGCCGCGGGCGACGAAACTGGACAGCAGATCCAGCCAGAACGCAGCCACCAACGGGCGGTAGGCCGGCTCGCGCACGAGCGGGAACACCAGGGCCTTGTCGATGTTGACGTCACCGCCACTGAGTACCGGCTGCAGCAGCAGGCCCAGGGCAGGCAGGACCTGGCGCAGGGCCACGTCGCCATGGCCGGAGTCGCGCAGCCGCTGTTCCAGGTCCGCCACGGTGGTGCTTTCCAGGAAGTCCTGGAAGCTGCCGTTGTAGTCGCCCGGGTCGGTGCTGATGCTGAAACGCGCATCGGCCAGCTGCGCCAGCGCCTGCGCCGCATCGCTGTCCTGGTAAGCCTGGCGCGCCAGCCGGGCCAGGCCCGACCAGGCGTTGGACATCGCCAACGGACTGCGACCGATGAACGGCAACGGCTCGGGCGCATCCAGGCGCAGCGCCGACAGCAGCGGGAAGCGCCGTTCGGACGCGTCGCGGCTGGCCAGGAAGTGGCCGCACAGCACCATCTTGCTGCGTGAACCGAGGAAGGCGTAGTGGATCTCCGGCGCCTCGTCGTAGCGCTGCTTCCAGTCCGGGCTCTGGCTCAGCAACTCCAGGCTCTCACCGGCCCAGCGATCGAGCCAGCCCAGCAGCTGGTGATTGTCGGCCGCACGGACGAAATCGCCGCGCGACGGCACCTTGCCGAAGTAAGAGACCCCGGCACTGACCACCCGGCTCATCGCGCACCTCCTGCGGCCGGAGCCGGTGCAGCGGGAGCCGTGGCCGGCGTACCGGCGGCCGGCGCCTGCGGCGCAGCAGGCTCGCCACCTGCCACACGCTCGGGCAACTGCAGCCCGCGCTGCCAATCGCCGCCGCCCTGTGCCGCTTCGCCGGCGCGACGCACGATGCGCATTTCCACCGGGACCGATACGCCATTGCCGGTCCAGGTGATCCGGCTCGAATCATCCAGGCGCTCGACCTGGCCGGCCGACATCAGGCGGTTGACACCATTGGAGCCTGGCGCACTGAACACTTCGACGGTACGCCCGTCGCCGGTCACTGCGGTGATCTTTACACCCGGCACCTGGCCGACGTTCGGGTACTGCATGGTCGTCCACTGCGGCGGCGTGTTGCGGTAACGCAGCACCTGGCCGTCGATCTCGATGGTGTATTCCAGCGCGCCGGCGGCCGGCGAAGGCAGCATCTCGAAGATGGTGGTGTCCTGCGCGGCACCGGCCGCCGAACCGCTGACCCAGTTGCCATAGTTGGCCACCAGCTCGGCCGACAGGTTCACGCCCTGCCCGGCCCAGCGCCGGGTCTCCAGCAGCGGGCCGCGCTGGATCACCAACGTACCCAGGGCTTCCTTGTTGAACGCGGCGATGCTGCCGCTGGCACCGAAAATGCCGGCGATGTCGCTCGGTGCCGCGTCCACATCGGAGCTCAGGTTGAACGGGTACTGCTGGCCGATGCGCGCCTTGAACGGATCGTAGACCTGCGCCTTCCAGGTCTTGTTGACCTCCGCCTCGGTCGGCGGGATCAACGCGCTGAAGGTCTGGGTCAGCGGGCGCAGCAGCAGCGGGCGCAAGGCTTCGCGCTGCTTCTCATCCAGCCCGGTCAGCACCTGCTCGTCGACCAGTGCCAGGCCCACGCTCAGCTCGGAGCCCTCGTTGCTGAAGGTGTCCTGCATCAGCTTGCGGGTGCCCACACCAATCTCGCCCTGGCTCTTGATCGCGTTCAGGCGGGCGCGCAGCTTGGCCAGCGTTTCAAAGTAGGCGGTCATCACCGCCGGCTGGTCGCCACGCTCGCTGGTCAGGCGGGCGATGCCCTCGAAGGCCTTGCCGATCGGACCCACCGGCTGCGCCGCCGCTGTTGCAGCCGGGTCCTTGCGCAGGATGGTGCGCTGGAACCAGGCCACGAAGCCCTTGCGCGCCTTGCTCGAACGCGCCAGCGCCTGCGGGTTGTCCCACACCGTCTCTTCGTTGATGCGCTCAAGCAGGATGCGCAGCGGCGAATTGCTGGCGTCGCCCAGCTTGTTGATGCGCGCCACGGCCTCATCGAAGGTGCTGAACTCGGCCACGCTCAGGCCCTGCACGAACTTGCTCCACTCGCGTGCATAGTCGTTCTTGTACATGTTGACCAGCTCACGCGAGACGTGCTCCGGGCTGCCGGCCAGCGAAAGGTCACTCTGCTCGGTGGTGCCCAGCACCCAGTCGGTGGTGCTGAGCTGGGTGTTGGCCGCCTCCTTGATCGCGTCCTGCACGTAGTCTTCCCACGCCTTGCGCGAGAACGCACCAGAGATCGCGTAGTTGCCGTTGATCATCCGGCCATTGCGCTCGACACCGATCAGGTTGTCGACCGTGGTGGTGGTGAAGCGTGCGCCGGCGCGCGCCTTGATCTGCGCATACACCCGCTCCATCGCCGGCTGGCCCTTCATCACCTGGCCCAGCGCCTGACGGGTGTCGGAGACCAGGGTGACCTTGTTCTGCACCTGCGGCCAGCTCGGCGCGCCGGCCTGTGCCACGTAGAAGGTCATCAGCTTCTCGGCGGCGCGCACCATTTCCTCGCGGCTCATCTGGCCACGGTTGGCTTCCAGCCAGGTGCGCCAGAACAGCGTCAGCTGCTGCGACAGGTGCGCGCCTTCCACATACTTGGGATTGCCCAGCATCAGGTAGGTCTTGAGCGCGTTGTAAGCGTCGTTGGTGCTGGTCGGCGAGGCGTTCTGGTACAGCACTTCACTTTCGGCGGCGGTGCTGTTGCCCTGGCCCAGCTTGTCACGCTCGGCCACCACCTGGCCCAGGTAGTTCTCCAGGTTGGCCACGGTCGGCGCCAGCATCACCTGCTGCATGCCGTGGTTGTACTCGCGCAGCAGCTTGTCGCGGATCGCCGAGCCCTGGTACAGGCCCAGGCGGGTGGTGATGCCCCCGTCCTTGCCGTAGCGGTCCAGCTGCTCCATGCGGTCCTGCAGCAGCAGCAACGCATCGATGCGCGACTTCAGATCCATGCGGTCCTTCTGCACGCGCACGGCCTGGTCCAGGTCCTTGGTGGCATTGGCCACCAGCTGTGCGTTGGTGGTGTAGGACCACGTCCACAGGCCCAGTGCCAACGCCAGTACGCCCACCGCGCCGAGGAACACGCCATAGCGCAGGCGGTTCTGGTGCGGGCTGGAGTACTGCCGCACCAGCTCCTTGTCGGCGAAGATGACCTTGCGGAACAGATCCTTCAGGAAGAACGCGGTATGCCCGGTCGGTGCCTCGTCCACGTTCGAGCCACGCTCCAGGTTGAACTGGCGGCCGACGCGTTCGGAGGCGTGATGCACCGAGCGCCCTTCCTGCAGCGCGCTGGAGAAGTAGAAGCCACGGAACACCGGCTTGAACTGGTAGGGGTTGTCCTCGAACAGGGTGGCGATGAAGGTACGCAGCGCCGGCTTGATGCCGACGAACTCCAGCGGCAGCGACAGCAGGCCCGGCGACACTTCGCGGCCACGCTGCATCGCCATGTGGGTCAGGCTCATCTCCTTGATGCCTTCGGCCAGCTCATCGAAATGGCTGTCGAACGCCGCCAGCGCGTCACCCTGCTGCTGCACATCGAACGGCAGCGTGGCGCCCCACACGTGCTCGCGCTCGCCCGGATCGAGGTTGCGGAAGAACTCGCTGAAACCGGCGATCAGGTCGGCCTTGGTGAACAGCACGTACACCGGCGCGAATACTTCCAGACGCTCGGTGATTTCCTGCACGCGCTGGCGCAGGTTCTTGGCCAGCTCGATGGCAAATTCCGGCTTGCTGCCGGACAGCTCGGCCAGGCTGGCGGCGATGATCACGCCATTGATCGGCGCACGCGGGCGGTTCTTCTTCAGCAGGCCGAGGAAGGTCAGCCACTCCATGCGGTCCTCGACGCTGACCGAGTAGCGGCCGGCGGTATCGAGCACGATGCCGTTGGTGGTGAAGTACCAGTCACAGTTGCGGGTACCGCCGATGCCCTGCACCACGTTGCCGCGGTTGTCCTCGAACGGGAACTGCAACCCGGAGTTGAGGATGGCGGTGCTCTTGCCGGCCGCCGGGTTGCCGATGATCACGTACCACGGCAGCTCGTACAGCGCGGCGTTGCCCTTCAACACGCCCATCCGCGAGGACTTGATCTGCTTGACCGCATCCATCATCCGCGAGCGCAGCGCCTCGGTATCGGCGCGCTGCGCCGGCTGGGCGCCGGCCACCGCCTTGTCCGCCTCATCCTTGACCATCGCCTCCACGCGCTTGGCCGCGCGCCGGGCGAGGATCCGCTTGATGATCCAGACCAGCAGCGCCAGCACCAGCAGGCCGGCCAGCACGATGGCCACCCAGATGCCGATCTGCCGCGCCTCGGCCTCACCGTAGTGGGCCAGCGCAGCGGCACCGACCAGGCCGATCACCATCCACAGGCGGTAATCGCGCAGGTAGTAGCTGAAATTGCTCAAACTCATGCAGGGATCCAGAGGTCAGGAGGCCGACGGCGCATCGGCCGCCAGCGTCGGGGAAGGAAGTGGGTCGACCAGGCCGAACAGGCGTTGCTGGTTGTCGGCCACGCCGAGCAGCAGCACCGGTTCGCTCTGGCGTTGCAGTTGTGCGTGGGCCAGCGCCAGCTGGGCCACCGGCAGCACCGGGCCCAGCTCGCCGGCGCTGAGCGCCAGGGCCAGGCTCTGCGGACTGAAATCGAGATCGGGGGCCAAAGTTGCGGCGATGGCGGCGGCATCCACCATCAGATCGCCGCGATGATCGGCATCGTGCAGTACGAACCGGGCCTGGCCGCTGTCAGCGCCCAGCGCCGCATGCCACTGGCTTGCCAACGCCGCCAGCTGGCGGCGCTGCTCGGCCGGGCGCTGGCCTTCAATCTGTTCGGCGCGCACCAGCTGCGGCCGCCACAGGCGGCCATCCCCCTCGCGCGCGGCGTGCGTGCTGGCCAGCAGGACACCCGAGGCGCCCTCACCCGGCACGCGCCCGTCAGGATCCTTGGCCGTCGCCAGCACACCGCTGGCCTCCCAGGCAGAGACGATGCCCGGATCGATGCTCGACGACGACGCCAGCAGCAGATGCCAACGCGGCGCGGACGACGCATGCAGCGCGTCGATCACCCGCTGCAGGTGCGGCCAGACCTCGCGCGCGCCGTCGAGCGTGGTGACGCATACGTCGAAGCGGCGCGCATCCAGGCCTGCCGTGCGCGCCTGTTGCAGCAGCCAGTCCTGCACCCACGGCCGCAGCGCATCGGACCAGCTGCCCGGCACCAGCAACTCGAGGGTGAGCACATTCTCCACACGCTGCTCATCGCGGCGGCGCAGGCCGGCCACCACCACTTCTTCGGAGGCTTCGATCTCCGGCAGCGCCGTGAAGGCGACCTCCAACAGCCGCTCCAGCACCGGCTGCAACAGCGCCAGTGCGCGGCGCTCGTGCGCGGCGGTATCGATGCCGTCCTGGCGCACCTGCAGCACCTCGAATTCGTCCAGGCCCGGCGCAGCGCTCATCCGCAGCGGCAGGTTGTAGTTGTCGCGGAAGCGGCCATCGAGCGCGGGACGTGGCGGCGCTGCCGCCACCGCCAGCAGCGCCTGCGGGTCGAGGTCGACGCCCAGCTTCAGTTCGCCGGCCAGCAGTGCAACGGCTGGCACCTGCTGCGCAGCCTCCGCCGCAGGACGGGGCGCGCTCGTTACCGGACCGGGCGCGTCATCGCCGGCCTTGGCCAGTGCTGCATCGGCACCACGCCGCGCCGCACTGCGCAGCATGAAGCCGGCGCCGCTCAGGCCGACCGGCAGCAGGCCCAGATAGGCCAGCATCTGCATGCCGGTCGGTACCGTGCCGCTGTTGCGCCAATAAAGAATCGTTGCGCCCCAGGTGGCGATGAAGACCATCACCACCGACGCTGCCTTGCCCAGCCATCCCGCCATCAGTTGCCGTGCTCCATGCGCTGCTCCCGTCGACCGCGTCGTTCAGCGCAGGCCAGTAGTGGCCTGTGAGGCCATCAGTGTCGCCCCGCACGCGGTGCGGTCGCCATCGCGCGCCACCGGCTGACCGTCGATCATCACCGTGGCATCGCCACTGACGATCGTGGTCGCGCCATGCACGGCGCACACGGCACGGTCGCCCACCCGGGCCACCGGCTTGCCATTGATGTCGGTCTGGCCGGTGCCTGCCACCACGCTGCCTCCGTGGCTGAGCTTGTCACCGACGACGATAAACGGTCGTGCCATCCATCATGCTCCTTGATCCTGTGTGACCTGGCGCTCCATCGCCCCCTGTTCCCCGGCGACCCAGATCATCGCCGTAACCATACCAGTACCGCCCGGTGGTTATCACCCTTGGCGTGACAGTTCTTCACGCTTGGCCGCACGCGCCGCGCGGCAACGCGATGTCATTTCCACGTGAACATAATCCTTGATGCTGCGCCAGTTCCCACCCCAGTCCAGCCCAGCCTGTTCAGCCAGCTCGCCGTAGAGGAAGTAACCGCGCTTGGTCCATTCGTCATTCATGTCCCACTGCAGCTTGCCATCGCGGATCGGCGCACTGTCCACACCGAGCCCGTACTGGTGGCAGCTCTGCCATGCGCCAGCGCGTGTCGCCTTGCCCCCGGCCATCAGCTCGGCCTGCCGCTGCGGGCTGCGATAGCCTTCGATCAACACCATTTCGTAGCCGTACTGGCGGCGCATCACCTCGTAGATGGCCAGCACGCGCTGCTGCAGATCGGCATCGATCTGGTCCCACTTGCGATCTGCCGTCACGATTTCGGGCCGCAGACGACGCACCTCGGCGGTGGTGAATACTTCCGGCGGCGGCGGTGGCGGCGGGGTCAGACGCTCGCCCCGCAGCAGCTGCGCCACCATCGAACTCGACTCTGCTAAATCATCGCCGCGAAAATCTTCGAGCACCACCGTCTGACGTGTGATCAATATCACAGTTGGCGGAATCAACAGCGCCGCCGCCGCGATCGCGATAATCGGCCAATGGCGGCGAAGGGCACTGTGTGCGGCACCGGCTTCTTCACGAACCCCACTGCGCACCCGGGTCACGCCGTGACCGACTTTATCCCCCACCCGGCCCGCCCTGCGACGGAATCCACCCAGCCGGCGCGCCAGCGCTTCGCGCAGCGATTCCACCGTTTCGGGAAACAACAACACCCAGCACACCACGGCTACAAGCACTACAGCCGCAATGGCAGCAACCACGATTGGCAACACCGGTCCTCCCTGACACGTAATCTGGTTGACGCCCCACCGCCTTTCACTAAGAATGCGGAAATTCGCTTCGGCAGATGCCGACTCAAACCAAGGGCTGGATGCACTTGAATAATGGCGGAATCAATCGGCCAAGTCTGCTCTCAGGGGGAGCGCAGGCAAAAGGCCAGGCCCCGAATTCGGGCCGTATTCTGGCAGACATGGAGGGCCGGCAGGCAACCGCGTCGCCCCGTGCTGCGCGCGTATCGTCAGGCGGCAACCGTCGCCTCGGCCTATGGCTGGCCATCGCGGGGACCGTGGCGGTCATTGCCGGGCTGACCGTCTGGGGCATGTCCGGCAGCGATGACTATCGCGAGCCCGGCGAGTATTCCCTGGCCCCGGAAACGCCCCATGCCACCGGCCATCCGGATATTCCGGCAGGCACCCCACGTGATGGCGCCGCGATGATCGTCGATGCACCGACCGCTGCGGGTGATCCGGCGTTGCCCGCACCTGCACCGATGGAGAACGCGACCGCTCCAGCCGAAGCTGCTGCCGCGACGGCCGCTGCCGGTGCCTCGACCGCTGCCGCAGCGCCAGCGGCGTCTTCACGTGGCGCGGCGCGCAGCAGCAGCCGCAGCTCTGCGCCAGCGGCCGGCAGCAAGGGCAAGCAGGATGAAAACCTGCTCGGCACCCTGCTGGGCATCATCAAGGAAGAAGACAAGACCAAGGCGAAGGCCAAGAGCCAACCGCAGAACATGGATGACCTGATCGCGCAGATCGAGGCCGACCAGCGCAAGCGCACCGAAGACGAGCGCGCGGCCTTCGAGCGCGTGGCCAGCAAGAAGTCCGCCTCCACCGAATCGAACATCCAGGCCCAGCTGCGCGCCTGCCCGAGCCCGGCATCGTTGAAGGGCGTCGATTGCCGCCGCCGGATCTGTGCAGCGGTGAGCGGCAAGGACCCGGCCTGCCCGGCGATGTGACCTGCTTTTGTAGAGTCGAGCCATGCTCGACTCGGCTCATTCCGATCGCATACACGCAGCCTCCGCGGGATCGCACAAGCGAGTCCGTGCCCAGCGGCAACCCAAATCAAGGTGATCGCCTGCGCGTCCTCACACCGCAGCGCGGCGGTCGTTTGGCGCGCTGCATCGACTTCCAGCGAGCACGGCCCGACCAAAGGAATCGTTCATGTCCACGCCTACCCTCCGCACTGCAGTGCTGTTGGCCATCCTCTCATTCACCACGTCCACATCCGCCCAGGTGGAAACATCCCCCACCCAGGCGAAGCGCGGCTCCGGTGCTGAAACGCAGCAGAAGATCATTTCAGACCTGGTTGCGATCAAGGGTGGCACCTTCCTCATGGGCGATTTTGGCCCCGTGCATAACGAGGACAAACTGCCCTACAGCGGAGAAATGAATGATGACGTCCTCCGCAGGATCACGCTGGACGGCTTCTCGATCATGGCCCACAAGGTATCGATTGAGGATTTTGATGCTTTTACGGACGCGACTGGCCGCCCGAGGGTAGGCACTTCGAGGATTGACGCAAAGCGATATCGCGCCGATCCCAAGGCCGCTGCCGGAGTGAAGTGGCAGGACGCCATGGACTTCTGCACGTGGGCCGGAAAGGCATCAGGTCGGAAGCTCACACTTCCAACCGAGGCACAGTGGGAATACGCGGCGCGATCGGGAGGCAAGATGGTTTTGTTCGCGACCGACACAGGAGACATTGATGATGGTCGCAATGTTGCAAGTTACTCCCAGTACCAAGACGGGAGCGGGACTGCTTTGGGCAAGTTCCCTCCCAATCCGGCTGGACTCTACGACATGACCGACCATGGCTACGAATGGGTCCAAGACTGGTATGAGGAAAGCTACACCGCTGGAGATGCAAGCAACCCTCTCGGTCCGAAGAAAGGAACGGAGAAGGTCATTCGAGGGAACGACAGTCACGGTGGTGATTCGCTTGTATTCGTAGCCATGACGTTTGCGCGGGATCATCGCCCCCCGAATCCTCCGAAGTTTAGAGACACCGATGGGAGTGAGATTGATTCCAACCAGAACGGAAGCCACGGATTCCGTTGCGCCGCGAAGGACTAGGGTCTGACCATTCTCGTTTCTGTACACTCCCTCACGGGCAAGATGCGGCGATCTTGAAGACGTCCGTCACAGAAGACCCTTTGCCCCGGCACAGTGTTACTCACGGCAATGCGGCCGTTGCCAATATGCGAGCCTCGGCCAAAGGAATCCTTCATGTCCATGTTCTCGCTTCGGACAGCTGTCCTGTTAGCCATCCTACCGCTCACTACCTCGGCGTGCGCCAAGGAGGAAAGGTCATCCCCCCAGGCAGAACGCGGCTCAGGTGCTGAAACGCAGCAGAAGATCATTTCGGACCTGGTTCAGATCAAGGGCGGCACGTTCCTCATGGGCGATTTTGGCCCCGTACACAACGAGGACAAACTGCCCTACAGCGGAGCAATGAATGATGACGTCCTCCGTAAGATCACGCTGGACGGCTTTTCGATCATGGCCCACAAGGTATCAATTGAGGACTTTGATGCCTTCACAGACGCAACCGGCCGCCCAAAAGTAGGGACGTCAAAAATCGACGCTGATCTGTATCGTGCTGACCTCAAGGCTGCCGCCGGAGTGAAGTGGCAGGACGCCATGGACTTCTGCACATGGGCCGGGAAGGAGGCAGGCCGGAAGCTTACGCTCCCAACCGAGGCGCAGTGGGAATTCGCGGCGCGCTCGGGAGGCAAAATGGTTGTATTTGCGACCGATACAGGCAGTATCGATGATGGTCGCAATGTGGCGAGCTATCCCCAGTACGATGACGGTAGCGGAACTTCCTTGGGGAAATTCCCTCCAAATCCTGCTGGACTTTACGACATGACGGACCATGGCTTCGAATGGGTGCAGGACTGGTATGAGGAGAATTATTCCGGAGGTGACGCCCGCAATCCTTCAGGCCCCAACGACGGCATCGAAAAGGTCTTGCGCGGGAGCAGCGAACTTGGCGGAGATTCTCTTGTACACACTTCAATGACGTTTGCGCGCGATCACCGGCCACCGAATCCTGATAAGAGCAGAAATGCCAATGGCGATGTGATCGATGTCAATCAGAATCGAACCTTCGGATTCCGCTGTATCGCAGAGAACTGAACGGCCAAGCCGGCGGTCGCCAGAAGATCGCCCCCCCCGTACGATCATAGAGACGTACCAAATGAGAAATGGGCGAGCGCTGCCGGAGCCTGCTGACTCGTCGGAATGCGCCAACTGTTGACCATCGCACCGCCCTGTCGGCCAGACAACACCCAAGTTTTTCAAGCCGCCGTATCGATCCACGCGGCTGGCCCATTCGAACCTGCCGACCGTATTGCGAGCAACCTTCATGCCGGGGGCGGCGATCGATTCCTGGCGACGGAAAATCCTTTCGGTGTCGTTCCGAAAGCACGTGTCCAGGCTGTGGCTTGCGCGGCTCTGCACACAGCCCCGCCCACTACATAGATCCACCCGGAACCCGATATCGATCGAAGCTCAACAATGACAGGGCCGAAGCAAAGGTTCACTCAAGGATTCCCCTGACGCTGCTAGCATCTACAGATTCGGAGAAGGAGCTGAATGTGCGTAGTTGTCGACTGTGGCCCATTGGGATCCTCGCCCTCCTTCCCTTAGCCTCTAGTGCATGCGCTGGCGGACCCACCAACAGCGCCCCCCAAGCTCAGGAGCGCGAACATGCAGGCGCAAGTCTTCAGCAGCAGATCACCCAGGATCTGGTTCGAATGAAGGGTGGAACCTTTCTGATGGGTGACTTTGGTCCAGTACACAACGCCGACAAGCTTCCTTACAGCGGCGAGACCAACGACGATGTTCTTCGCAGGATCACGCTGAGTGACTTCTCGATAACTGCTCACAAGATATCGGTTGAGCAGTACGATGCGTTCTCCGATAGCACTGGACGCCCCCGGATCGGCACTTCCGAGATCGATGCAGGTCTCTATCGAAAGGATGTGAAGGCATCAGCGGGCGTGAGCTGGACTCAGGCACAAGAATTCTGTGCCTGGCTGGGAAGCAAGACGGGTAAGCGAACCACACTTCCAACCGAGGCAGAATGGGAGTATGCCGCACGCTCGGGCGGAAAGATGGAAATCTATGCGACTGACAATGGTCGGATCGACGATGGTCGAAACGTGGCCAGCTTCGATCAGAACATGGATGGAAGTGGCGTTGCTCTGGGCAAGTATCCACCCAATCCCGCGGGACTCTACGACATGATCGATCATGGTCATGAATGGGTTCAGGACTGGTACGAAGCCAGCTATGCGGAAAAGGACCTGCGCGACCCGCAAGGTCCAAAGAATGGGAGCGAAAAGGTCATTCGCAGCAGCACCAACCAAGGAGGGGACTCACTCGCACTTGTGTCGATGACGTTCACGCGCGCGTCTCGCGCGCCCGGTGCGGCGGCACGAAAGGATCCCAAAGGCAACGATATTGAGGCCAATCAGAACTATGGATATGGTTTCCGATGCGTAGTTCGCGATTGAGCAAGCGCCAACAGCATTCACTCACAGCGATACGACCGTTGCTAATAGGCGAGCCTCGGCCGAAGGAGTTCTTCATGTCTACGTTCTCACTTCGGACGGCTGTCCTGTTAGCCATCCTGCCACTCACTACCTCGGCGTGCGCCAAGGATGAAAGGTCGTCGCCCCAGGCAAAAAAAAGGCTCCGGCGCTGAAACACAGCAGAAGATCATTTCGGACCTGGTTCCGATCAAGGGTGGCACGTTCCTCATGGGCGATTTTGGCCCCGTACACAACGAGGACAAACTGCCCTACAGCGGAGCAATGAATGATGACGTCTTCCGCAAGATCACGCTGGACGGCTTTTCGATCATGGCCCACAAGGTATCGATTGAGGATTTTGATGCTTTTACGGACGCGACTGGCCGTCCCAGGGTGGGCACCTCCGATCTCGTCGCAAGGCGATATCGCGCTGACCCCAAAGCCGCTGCAGGAGTGAAATGGCAGGACGCTGTGGACTTCTGCACGTGGGCCGGAGCGGCATCTGGCCGGAAACTGACACTTCCCACCGAGGCGCAGTGGGAATTCGCAGCGCGCTCAGGCGGAAAGATGGTTGTGTATCCGACCGATACAGGCACAGTCGAGGATGGTCGCAATGTCGCAAGCCATTCTCAGCACCAGGATGGTAGCGGAGTCGCTCTGGGCAGGTTTCCTCCCAATCCCGCTGGACTGTACGACATGATTGATCACGGCTACGAATGGGTCCAAGATTGGTATGAGGAGGCTTACTCTGGCGGCGACTCCAGAAATCCTTCCGGCCCAAAGAGCGGCACACAGAAGGTCACCCGAGGGAATAGCAATCGCGGTGGTGATTCGCTCGCTTTGCTTTCAATGACCTTTACTCGCGATCATCGCCTTCCGGATCCTCCGAAGAATAAGGACATCGATGGCAGTGAGATCGATTCCAATCAGAACAGGAGCCACGGGTTTCGCTGTGTCTCCCAGAACTGAGGCCTGAGCACACCCGTCGGAGGCGCTCGGTGGGCGGCAAGTTTCTGCCGCCCACCAGTGCTCATGCAAGCATGGCTTGATCGTCCCGCTCTAGCCAGAGTCCTGGGGGATCTATCACCGCGAACGTCTGCCGACAAGCACCATCCGACCCAGCCGAGTTGCACAGGGTCCTGCATGCCACGACATCGCCATGGCCATATCTCAGGCGCTGATTGACTCCTGCTGGAGTTGCCTCCGAACCTCGTCATTGCGAGCCTTCGCGGCGGCAATCGACTCTTTCCAGAAGCGCTCCATCTCGTCCGCCCGCCCTCCTTCTCGATTCACGCGCCCATAGACAGCAGGTGCGCGAAGCGGGGGCATTCCGGAAGTCGAAGATGCTCCACGTCGGAGCACAGACGCTGGCCAAACCGGCTTCCTGCACAGCTTCATCGCCAGGAAGCGGAACAGCGCCCAGGGCAACGTCAGCGGCAGCGCAATCCACATCAGCCCTGCGCCCGCGGAAGAGACATGAATGATGAAGGCATTGCGGAAGCTCGGCACCACTGAGGTGTAGAGCTGCAACGGCGGGAACGGAAGCGCGGAGCGCCCTTCCTCCATAAAGCGCCTGATCATCTCCCAGTGTGCAAGGGTGATCGCCGGACTAGAACCGCTGTCCGATCCGACCGCAAATGTATGAACAACCTGATCCCCTCGCATCACAAGCCCACGAAGGTCATAGGTGTGCCCCTCATCTGGGCCTAAGGGTTTGTCTCTGCCAATAACGAATTTCACGTCCTGCCAGGATGCCGAGACGGCCTTACCACGCTTGCCGGTGAAGACATGCACCTGTTGTGCAACCCGATCAAATCTCACTGGATAGTACTGATAGCGCAGAACGTCTCGTAAGAGCAGCTTCCAGAAGATGAACACCAAGAATCCGAGAACGAGGGCGACCAGGCCCGCGATCGCGCATGTATCACCTGACTCCAGCGGACCGACTCGATCAACCAACGATGCGGTTGCATGCAAGATCGCGACGACAAATATGAGACCAAGCGCAATGAACACGCTCGCCCCCATCAACGCCCAACCTCGATATAGAAAGTGACGATCAACATACTCGATGGAATCATCATCAATGGAGATGATTCCCTTATCGATCGGCGTGAACGTGGACGAATCAAACCGGCGCACATCAGCGCGCTTTTCATACTCAGTCAAGGGACGCTTGTTGCGATAGCGCTGGGCCAGCCAGCCGGCAAACTGGCTCATCGCCAATCTTCCACGTGCGTGAAAGCAAAGTTGCATCCGGACGGCACCCGGCGAGCAATACCGTGTTGATGAACATTCATCCCAACGAGCGCTCAATCGAATAGATGATGTAGAGGCCCGCCCCAACGCCAAGCGCGGTACAGATCAGTGGCCATGGTCTCTCCAGGAATCCAAGCTTGGGATTGTCCCGCCAGCTCCGGTACCAGCGATCCTTTCCAGTAGCGGCATCATCATGCCCGATCTCGTTCGGCCATGCAGGAATACGGCAGGTGGACGTTGCCACTCAACGCCCGATAGCGATGAAACTGAAAGGCAAGCATGAGACGAGGTGAAGCCCAAGACGGAAGCGGGACCGCTTTGGGCAAGCTCCCTGCCAATCTGGCTGGGCTCTACAACATGACCGACCATGGCTTCGAATGGGTCCAAGGCTGGTATGAGGAAAGCTTCACCGCAGGAGATGCAAGCAACCCTCTCGGATCGAAGAAAGGAACGGCGAAGGTCATTCGAGGAAACGACAGTCGCGGCGGTGATTCGCTTGCATTCGTATCCATGACGTTTCTGCCCATTCCCGCCTCTGCACTCGCCCTCACGGGCATGATGCGGCGATCTTGAAGACCCCCGTCACAGAAGCCCCACAGCCCCGGCACAGCGTTCACTCACGGCGATGTGACCGTTGCTAATATGCGAGCCTCGGCCAAAGGAATCCTTCATGTCTATGTTCTCGCTTCGGACAGCTGTCCTGTTAGCCATCCTACCGCTCACTACCTCGGCGTGTGCCAAGGAGGAAAGGTCATCCCCCCAGGCAGAACGCGGCTCAGGTGCTGAAACGCAGCAGAAGATCATTTCGGACCTTGTTCAGATCAAGGGTGGCACGTTCCTCATGGGCGATTTTGGCCCCGTACACAACGAGGACAAACTGCCCTACAGCGGAGCAATGAATGATGACGTCCTCCGTAAGATCACGCTGGACGGCTTTTCGATCATGGCCCACAAGGTATCAATTGAGGACTTTGATGCCTTCACGGACGCAACCGGCCGCCCCAAAGTAGGGACGTCAAAAATCGACGCTGATCTGTATCGTGCTGACCTCAAGGCTGCCGCCGGAGTGAAGTGGCAGGACGCCATGGACTTCTGCACATGGGCCGGGAAGGGGTCAGGCCGGAAGCTTACGCTCCCAACCGAGGCGCAGTGGGAATTCGCGGCGCGATCGGGAGGCAAAATGGTTGTATTTGCGACCGATACAGGCAGTATCGATGATGGTCGCAATGTAGCGAGCTACTCCCAGTACGATGACGGTAGCGGAACTGCCCTAGGCAAGTTCCCTCCCAACCCTGCTGGACTTTACGACATGATGGACCATGGCTTCGAATGGGTACAGGACTGGTATGAGGAGAATTACTCCGGGGGTGACGCCCGCAATCCTACAGGCCCCCAAAATGGCATCGAGAAGGTCTTGCGCGGAAGCAGCAAACGCGGCGGCGATTCTCTCGTACACACCTCAATGACTTTTGCGCGTGATCACCGCCCCCCCAATCCGGAAAAAATTCTAAACTCCGATGGTGATGTGATTGATGCCAACCAGAACGCGAGCTATGGATTCCGTTGCGTCAGTCAGGACTGAGCGCTGAGAACTCCTTCCGGAAGTAGCAGGCGGGCGACAGAGTACTGTCGCCCGCCCCCGCCCTTCAGGCAAGCATGGTCTGATCGTCCCGGTCCAGCCAGAGCCCTGGGGGGTCCATCATTGCGAATGTCGGCGACTCAGTGCCGTCCAATGCGGCCAATTGGACCGGATCTTCGATGCTCATGATCTGAGCGACTTCATATCCCTTCGGGAATTCGTTGAGCAGCTTCGAGCGCTTCTCAAGGAACGATTGCAGATAAGAATTTCCCACATCTCCAACCTTGTCGCGGGAGTGCTTGTTCATCGTTCCGAACACGCTCGGGAGATCGTTGTTCAACGAATAGCCGTAGTCGAGGAAGCGCACTACGTCGCCTTCCGCCTTTCCTCCGTCGGGCCGTCGCTTCCCCTCAATCGTCATGTGCTGCATGACATTCATCCACTCCGGCCTGGATGTGACAGGCTGCAGAATATTCAGTACCGCCTGCTTGTGCCCTGGTAGTGCGTGGATCTCGATGTCGCCCCAACCCGGAGAGACCTCGGGAAGATTGCGCGCATGGGATTCAGGGTAGTGCCGTGTAACGGCGTAGAGCAGCATCCCTCTGGTTTCGGGCGTCGCGTAAATGAGCCAATCTGGTTTGCTATTGATGCGATTGACGAGCGCATCGCGGGCACTGGCACGCTCCAGCCGACCTAGCAGATCCTTGAATTTTATATCTATAGCCTCAACACTAACCGCCAGCTCCTTTCCCAGCTCACTATCTTTTGCAATGATTATAAA
Organism: Stenotrophomonas sp. CS3K5; assembly: GCF_059515225.1. Classification (NCBI taxonomy): domain Bacteria; kingdom Pseudomonadati; phylum Pseudomonadota; class Gammaproteobacteria; order Lysobacterales; family Lysobacteraceae; genus Stenotrophomonas; species Stenotrophomonas sp. CS3K5. Next base: position 18,945 of record NZ_JCAKRX010000002.1, on the reverse strand, counting down.
CAGGAGCTTCGAGAGAGATTCGAATGCATCTTGGGCAATATAGGTAAGCCTGATAAATCCTGCGTGGGCCAATTGATAGAAGACCCACTTTACAAACTCCTTCATCCCTCCCACATCGACGGCAAACTCAACGGCGCCCTTGGCCCCCACCCCCCAGCACAACCGCGCAGAGGCCCTGATGCGGAACCTTCCATTGTTGAAGAAGATGTGCAGCTGAGCACTCGCGCCGGCGCCAGCGTTCACTGCAACGTCCAAGGCGATCTTGGCGAAGCTCACGGGTTCCTTCCGATCTGGCGGCAACCAGCGCAGATCCCCAGACGGCGTGATCCCGCCTTCAACACCGGCAAAGACCTCCGCATTGATGTGGACGCCGACACCGCTTTCCTTCGCTGCTGACTCGTTCATACCGAACATGCGGACCCGCCGCGGGTCCATCTGTGCACGCGGCAATCCTCGCTGCGTATCAAAATTTTCCGCCAAGGAGTCAGAGCGATCACGTTGAACTGCGGTGGCGACAGGCTTCTTCTGCACATACTTGATCTCGGCGGAGCCGGCCAAGGTTCCCTTCGCGCCAACGAATCCGTACAGGTCGCAGGACAGGACAAACACAATGGCGCCAAGATCCACGTCGCCAAACTGCATCTGCCAGCCCTTGATACTCGGCACGGAGTAGCTATGCGTCCATTTTCCCTCAAAGAGAATCAACTTGGCCGACGCACTGGCCTCGGCCTTTGCTGAGGCAACCCCCTTTTTGGGATCCCATGTTGCAGCGCTGCTCGCGCCAGCACCCGCAACAAAGCGAAGCCATTGCGAAGCGCTCGCAACTTCATAGGAATCACTCTTCTTCACGTGCTCGACGAACTCATTCCCACCGGTCTCGATGATGTCGAAGACGAACGGATCCATCTTCGTCTCGGCCTTAGCAGAGAGCGTGATCGTACGGAGCGACTTCTTGAAGTCCTCCGCATCGAATGGCTTGGTTCCGGTTACCTCGTGCTTCCCCTCGCTCGAGCCACTTACCGGACCGCCCTTGACCTTGGTTCCGATGGAAGTATTCACCGCAGTGGGAATGCCCATGATCCGGCGTTTCTTGATCTCCTCGTACTTCTTGGCAGGAATGTAGCGACGGCGCAGACCCGAGCGCTCCGCCATGTTGCTTCCTGCATGACGTCCCTTGTCATACGTCTCGAAAGTAACGACTTCCTTCAGGTCAGTAAGCTTCGAGAAGTTCTCATTGAGCATCTTTGCTACATCGTCTTCGGCGATGCCCAGCGCCTTCTCCGCAGCTGCAACCGCATTCGCATCCCGTCCCTGAAGCGCATTGTCGAGATTGGCGCGCGATCGGTGCAGGCCGGCCATGGTATTTTCGATCATGCCACTGAGCTCTTCGAACTCACTCCAGACATCCGGAGTCAGCAACAACAGCTCCCGCGCCTCGGCGTTAAGGATCGCCGGTGCACTGATCTTCCCGTCAACTCTCGCAGTACGGCCCTGGCCTGACTCGCTCATCGCGACCTGGCTCTTCATTCCAAGCACGTACAGCGTGGTGGACTGGCCCTTGATCAGTGGATCCAGCATGTCTGTGCTGCGGCCGACTTTCGCCCCGCCGAGATTGAAGTGGAACCGACGACGACCGTTGCAGGTGATGCGCGGCGTCATGCCGTTCTTGTCGGTGTTTCCCTTGATGGGGCGGCCCGCGGCGTCGTTACCGGCAACTTCACGCCCCTTCGCATCCACGCCATAGGCCAGATAGGGCGCATTCGGGATCGCCTTCTGGTCGGCCTGCATCTGGAACTTCACCCGGAAGTACGGCTGCAGCTCAAGCGCGCACTGGATCGGCGCCATCGTCATGATGGTGCTGTTGAGCTGAAGCTCGATATCGTGCGAGACCGCCTTCTTCTGGCGGCCGGCGAAATCCGGTTGCGCCCACTTGCGCTGGTCGAAGTCCCAGACTTCCAGTTGGAATCGAATTGTTGTGGGCGGAAGGAATGGGACCTGCGTAGCAGGTTTGACCCCCTTGTCCAACGGGTTCTGTAACGGATTCGGCGTGGTGTTCACGAACTTCGTGAGGCCCTGCGCGTCGGTGGTTCCGTTGACGACTTCGTTGCGATCAGGCAGCTGCAGGATCCGGTAGCGGACCTTCGCGGCGGGACGCTGCTGGCCGTTATCGGCCAGATAGTAGAGTCTGAAATTTCCGGTTGCCATGGTGTCTTCCTTGTCGCGCGGCGGTCGTCAGCGCGCTTACGCTTCGTCGTTGAGGTAATAGCCTTCGTGCTTGGTTTCACCGTCGCCGACGAAGAGATGGATGTTCTGCGGGCCTTTGGTCACCACCTGCTCGGTTTCACCCTGCGCATTGGTGGTGCCCTCCCGTGTACTCCCATCGGGCATGACCAGAACGTACGGCGAGTTCGGCATCGGCTGTCCCGCATAGTCGCGAAGCACGTACTTGAGCTTGTAGGCATCTGCAGGATTCGGCAGAACGAGCGGCGCAGTAACACTCGCCGGCCCCACCCAATCGCGCTGGCTGGCCTTGAACTCCACCTTGCCCGGCGCGCCCAGCTCGATGTTGTCGCCCTCAATGCGGATGTAGGCACCGGCCGCCGTCGCCAGCAGATGCTTGCTCGGTGCCGACAACTGCACATCCGCTTCGGTACTGGCGATACGCACCTGGGTCTTGGCCGCCACGACCATCTGGTTCTTGTGCGCGCGCGCACTCACCTTGCCCTGCGCGGCGTGCAGCGCGATGCCGCGCTCCTGGTTCGGGCTTTCGCCGCTGGGCTGCACGCCGGCGGTGTACAGCACCAGCCCGCCGGCCACCGCCATCGTCAGTGAGCCCTGCGTCATCCAGTTCAGCGCCACGCCGCTGGCCAGCGTGGTGTGGGTACCGCTCACCCACACCTGGTCGGCCGGGGTCAGGCTCAGCACGTCGGCCACGCCACTGCCCAGCAGTACCGGCGCGCTCCAGCCCGGCGCTTCGCCGTCACCCCCGGCGATGCTGCCGGCGGCACTGCCGCTGTGGGTGGCGCGCAGCGTCTCCTGCAACTCGGTCAGCGTCGCGTCCACCGGCAGTTCAGTCGGGTCGTTGGGCAGCTGCGCCTGCTGGTTGACCGCCGATTCGGCCAGCTGCTGCAGCAACTGCTGGCTTTCCTGCAGCTGGCTCAATGCCTGCGGCGCGGCCATCTGCGGCGTGCCCTGCTCGGTGGTCAGCAGCAGGCCACGGCCGGCGCGCAGCGCGCCCTGGGCCTGGGTGGACAGCTCCACGCCAAAGCCGCGCTCGCCCTCGCGCATGTTGTCCTGGCCGCCCTTCAGGTGGCCCAGGGTCAGCGTGGTCTCGTGCTGGGTGGTGGACAGCTGCGCGCGGCCCTGCCCGGGCGTGTCGTCGAAGCGCAGCTGCTGGTAGCCGCCGGTACCGCCCTGGCTGTCGGCCAGCGCCTGGCTCTTGAAGCCGGTGTACACCGCGGCGTGGTCATTGCCCTCGAACCAGGCGGCGGCGTTGCCGGTGGCGCTGGCGCCGCCGCCGTTGATCTGGTTGTGCGGTGCGTCCTGCTGGCCACGGCCGTTGTAGACCGCACCGACCACCACCGGGCGGTCGATGTCGCCTTCCAGGAACGCCACCAGCACTTCCTGACCGCGCCGCGGCAGCACCACGCCACCCCAGTTGTCGCCGGCCCAGGGCGTCATCACCCGCACCCAGGTCCAGGCGCCACCGTTGGCCGGGGCGTTGTCGTCGCCACCGGGATGGGCCAGCCCGCTGCTGGCGTTGCCGCCGCGCTGCCACGGGAACTGCACCTTGATGCGGTGGTCGCGGTCGGACAGCAGCGGCTCGCCGTCACTGACCACGATCGCGCTGAGCGTGCCGGTGATGGTCGGGCGCGGATGCAGATGCGCGCCGTGGCCGTCCTCGGTCTGCGGCCGGTAGCTCACCTCGGCCGGAATGGCGACGAAACGGTTGTCGTAGAACGCGGTGGACACCTCGCCGGGGGCATCGCCGTAGGCCAACCCGGACAGCGCGCCCGGCAATGCCGGCGCGGCCACGCTGGAGGGGCCCAGTGCCTGCTCCAGTGCATCGAACACGTCGGCATCGAGGTTGTTGCGTGCCTGGTGGTGCACCGACAGGCACAGGAACTGTGCGTCCTCGCCCACCTGCGGATGCTGCGACAGGCCGAAGCGCGCGCCCGGCGCCAGTGCCCGCCATTGGCCGGCACCGTCGATGGTATGCGCGCGCACGCGCAATGCGTCCAGGTGCTGCTGCGCGCGGCGCTGGCCGCGGGCGTTGTCCTGCCAGCCGTAGGGCCCGCAGGTATCACGATCGACGATGCCCAGGTCGTTGCTCTGCGCGGCCTCGGCGCTGGCCTGGCGGCGCTCCAGGGTGCGGTAATCCCAGGTGGCGCGCTCGACCTTGCCCGGTCGCCAGCGGTGCGCGGTGGACCACTGCTGCACGCTGTCACTGCGCTCGCTTTCGTCGCGGCGATGGAAGCGCACGCTGCCCAGTTCGGCGGTGTCGTGGCTGTGGTCGGCCAGCACCAGCGTGTGCGCGCCGAAGTCCGTGCCGCCGGGCTCGCCGGCATGCTCGAACCAGTAATAGATGCCCTCTTCGGCCAGCAGGCGCTGGACGAAGGCCAGGTCGCTCTCCTGGTACTGGGTGGTCAGGCTGCGCCGGGCGTACTGGCTGGCGTCACCCAGCGACCAGCGCCAGGCCGGCGCCAGCCCGCTGTAGTCGGCGAACAGGTCCTCGACGATCTCGACCACGGTCTTGTCGTGGAAGACGTAGCTGTCCACCCGCTGCGACAGGAACGCCAGCCACGGTTGCAGGCGCAGCCGGTAGCGGGCCAGCCCGCCGTTGCTGCCCAGCCGCTCGGCGGCGGTGATGCGTCCATGCAGCGGGCGCACGCTGCCATCGGCCTGCTGCAGCTGCAGAAGCGCGCCCTGCCCGATCAGCGGTGCCAGCGCCAAGCCCGCGTCCAGCGACAGGGCGGTGATCGTCCACTGGAAGCCGAGGCCGTCGATCTGCTCGACGCCATCGAGGGTTTCGGCGACCAGCACGTCGCTTCCCAGCGGCGTGTGCAGCCGCAGGAAGCGCTGTGCGTGCGAGGGGCCGGCCAGGGCCGCCCGCAGGTTGTTTACCAGGTCCATGGTGTTTTCCCGACGTCCCCTACTTCAAGGTGGTCTGCATGCGACGTGCGCATCGGTTGCCTCCGCTTCCCGCTTCCGCGCGGCCTGCGTCCCGACCGGGGCGCAGGCACGCACAGCCATCAGGCCGCCTGGACGATCTCTTCCAGCTGCAGGCGGACGCCCTCGCTGATCTTCAGGCGGTAATCGCGGCCACCGGCGGTGATCTGCAGCTCGCGCACATTGCTCACCAGCTGCGGCTTGCCGACCACCGGGGCGTCCATGTGGATGCGCCAAGAACCGCGGCTGATCTGTGCGGCGATGTTGCGGGCATCCTGGCGGGCCGCCGGCACGGCGGTGTCCAGCAGTTCGATCACATGCTCCGGGCGCAGCCGGTTCCAGGCACGCACGCGGTCCAGCTCGCGACCCAGGCCCAGCTCAAGGCTGTCACAGTGGTTGAGGGCCGCTTCGCGGTCAAATCCATAGAATTCCATCAGCGTTCTCCTTCTGCTCAGTGTCATGACACTTTGTATTTGAAGTCACCCTTCTTGCCGGCGGTGACCTTGATGGCGTTGATCCGATTCCCTTCGGCCATTGCCGCCAGCACGCTCTCGGCGATCTCCGGCAGCAGGGTTCCATTGAGGATGTGGTCAACGTTGCGCGCACCCGAGTCCACTTCGGTGCAACGTGCAAGCACGGCCTCCACCAGGCTGTCGTCCCAGCTGAAGGTGGCCTTGTGATTGGCAATGACGCGGTCGCGGATGCGGCCGAGCTTGAGCGTGATGATCTGCGCCAGCACGTCATCGTTGATGGGGTAGTACGGCACCACCTTCAGGCGGCCGAGGAAGGCCGGCTTGAAAGTGCGCATCAGCACCGGGCGCAGCGCTTCGGACAGCGCCTCGGCAGCGGGAATCTCTTCGGCCGGCTTGTTCAGGCAGGCCTGCATGATCTGCGAGGAGCCGATGTTGGAGGTGAGGATGATCAGCGTGTTGCGGAAGTCGATCTCGCGGCCCTCCGCGTCATCCATCATGCCCTTGTCGAACACCTGGAAGAACATCTCCAGCACGTCCGGATGGGCCTTCTCGACCTCGTCCAGCAGCACCACGCTGTACGGGTTCCGGCGCACCGCCTCGGTCAGCACGCCACCCTCGCCATAGCCCACATAACCCGGCGGCGAGCCCTTCAGGCCCGACACACTGTGCGCTTCCTGGTATTCGCTCATGTTGATGGTGACCAGCTTGCGCTCGCCGCCGTACAGGATGTCGGCCAACGCCAGCGCGGTCTCGGTCTTGCCGACGCCGGACGGGCCGACGAACATGAACACGCCGCGCGGCTTGTTCGGGTCTTCCAGCTTGGCGGTCGCGGTGCGCACGCGCTGGGCGATTGCATCCAGGGCATGGTCCTGGCCGATCACGCGTTCAACCAGCAGCGTGCCCAGGGTACGCACGGTGCGGATTTCATCCTTGACCATGCGGCCCAGCGGCACGCCGGTCCAGGCCGAAACGATCTCGGCAACCACGGTGCCATCGACCTGCAACGGCACCATCGGGGTTTCGCCCTGCAGCTCGCGCAGTTCAGCCTGCAACCGCGCCAGCTCGGCGTGCTGCGGCGACAGTTCCGGCGTGGCCTTGCCACGCTTGGTGGCCGGCTTGGCCACAGCCACATCGCCGTCGGCGTCGTCGGCGGCAGCGTCGGTGTCGCGCGTCTCATCGCCGCCCTGCTCCAGCTGCTGGCGCAGCGCGGCGATCCGGCTGGCCAGGTCGCGCTCGCGGCCCAGACGCTCTTCGTTGCTGGCCAGCACGGCCTGCGCCTCGGCCTGCTGCGTATGCAGTTCGGTCAGGCGTTCAGCATGCTGGTCGCTGCCGCCGGCGGTTTCGCGCTGCAATGCTGCGATTTCCGCCTGCAGGCGGTCCAGATGCTTGCGCGTATCTTCGATGATGGCCGGCGTGGCGCTCTGGCCCAGCGCAACCTTGGCGCAGGCGGTGTCGAGCACGCTGACCGCCTTGTCCGGCAGCTGGCGGCCGCTGATATAGCGGTGCGACAGGCGCACGGCCTCGGTCACCGCCTCGTCCAGCACGCGGATGTTGAAGTGCGCTTCCATCAGCCCGACCATGCCACGCAGCATCGCTGCGGCCAGCGCCTCGCTGGGCTCTTCGACCTTTACCACCTGGAAGCGGCGGGCCAGCGCCGCGTCCTTCTCGAAATACTTCTTGTACTCGCCCCAGGTGGTCGCAGCGATGGTGCGCAGCTCGCCGCGCGCCAGCGCTGGCTTGAGCAGGTTGGCCGCGTCGTTCTGGCCGGCGGTGCCACCGGCGCCGATCATCGTGTGCGCCTCGTCGATGAACAGGATGATCGGATGCGGGCTCTTCTTGACCTCGTCGATCACGTTCTTCAGGCGGTTTTCGAACTCACCCTTGACGCTGGCGCCGGCCTGCAGCAGGCCCATGTCCAGCGTGTGCAGTTCCACGCCCTGCAGTACATCGGGAACATCCTTGTCGGCGATGCGCCGGGCCAGCCCTTCGACCACGGCGGTCTTGCCGACGCCGGCCTCGCCGGTCAGGATCGGGTTGTTCTGGCGGCGGCGCATCAGGATGTCGATCACCTGGCGGATCTCGCCGTCGCGACCGATCACCGGGTCGATCTTGCCCTCGCGCGCCCGCTGGGTCAGATTGGTGGTGAACTGGTCCAGCGCCGGCGTCTTCGACAGGCCGCCCTTGGCCTCGCCCGGCACCACGCCCTCTTCCTGATCGCCCTCGCCCGGCGCCGAGGCGTCGGCGAAACGCACGGTCTGCACCGCTTCCTGCGAGCCCTCGGTGAGCTTGGCGAAATCGTGCTTGAGTTCGTCGCGCTTGAAGCGCACGAACAGCTTCGAGCCGCGGTAGGCCAGCTGCGAAAGATCCGGCTCGGTCAGCAGCGCCAGCAGCAGGTGACCACTGCGGATGCGGGTGGTCTCCGAATCCAGTGAGGCGATCAGCCAGGCATGCTCGAACAGCTTGGGAATGTGCTGGGAGAACACCGGGGTGCGGCTGTTGCCGGTCTTGAACTGGCTGATCTCGTCGTTGAGGTCACGTTCCAGCGATTCGGGCAGGATGCCGCTGCGCCGAGCGATCAGCACGAAATCGCTCTGCGGCTGTTCAAGCAGGGCCAGGAACAGGTGCTCCAGGTCCACCTCGTAGTTGCCGCGCGCCATGCACAGGTTCGCCGCCCGCTCGGCCGCCAGCCGGCAGGTGTCGTCCAGTTTGCTGATCAGGGTCTTGAGGTTGATGCTCATGCGGAAACACGCACTCCTTGCTGGAACCGTTCGGGGGCCGGCGGCGCGGACGCCACCGGCGCTGTGTCATTGCAACGTGTGGATGCCATAGGTGGTGTCCTCACGGGAAGTGGACTGCTTCTGGGTACACAGGTAGCTGTCCCAGCCAAGGCGGACGCCACCACCGCCGCCGAGTGCGCTGCCCTGCACATCCTCGGCGCGAAGCACCAGCCGCACTTCGTATTCAAGAACGCCGCCGGTCAGCAGCGACAGCCATTTGCTGAGCGCCTCGGCGGCACTGCCACCGGGCAGGAACGCGTCGAACTGGTCGCGGCGCAGCGGGCCGATGCGCAGGCGCAGGCGCAGGTCGCGCTGCCATACGCGGTCACCGGCCAGCGCACTGGCGCCCAGCACGGCATTGGCCTGGCCCAGGCGGGTGGCCTGCCCCGCCGGCACGCGGTACCAGGCCCCGACGAACTGCTCCAGGTGCAGCGGCACCTGGAAGTAGTCCGACAGCACCCGCTGCATCAGCATCGCCGACACCGGGCGCTGGCGCACCGCACCCGCGTAATAGGCCACGGCCTGGTCGAAGATCTCGCCCTCGCCTTCGTGCAGGCGATCGCGCAGCTCGCTCATGCCCATGCCGAGCAGCGACAGCACCAGCGGCAGAAAGCGCTCGCGCCGGTCCAGTTCGTACTGCAGCGCCAGCCGGTGTTTCTTCCAGGCAGCGTAGTGCAGCGACACCGCGCGGGTGGAGAAGATATCCAGGAACGCACGCGCGGTGCGGTCGCGCTGGTACAGCTCGCGCAGCTGCAGGGTCTCGGTGTAGTGCAGCGGCAGCGCACCGGCCGTACCCAGCAGGCCCATGAACTGCGGGGTCAGATGGACCTCGGCCAGCTCCTCGCCATGCAGGGCCTGCTCGATGGCTTCACGTCCCTGCAGACGCTCGCCCTTGAGCGAATAGACCTCGCCGTCGGCCGACAGCTCGGTGGCGGGAAAACCCAGCGACAGCGAGTTGCGGAAGCGCACCCGCATCGGCACGGCCTGGCCGGGCTTGACGCCCTGGCGCTGGAACACCTGCTCCAGCAACCGCACCGCCTGGAAGAACTGGAAGCGGTGCGGTTCGGTGAGCAGCTGCTGGGCTACGCCAGGATCGATTCGCCGCTGCGCGCTGGGCATCGGACGATCTCCTCTCCGCTGTCGCCGGACACCAGCACCAGTCGGGTAAAGCTGTTGGCATGCACATACAGTGCAAAGAAGTGGTCCATCACCTGGGCGAAGGCAGCCACACCGGTACCCACGAAGTGGGCTTCATTGAGGGTCAGGCGGATCTCCAGGCCACGCACCACCGAGGCGAACTGGCGGCCATGCATCCAGGTGGTCACCGGGGTCTGCTGCAGTTCAAGGATGCCGTCGATCTGCCGTGCCGAGACGGTGCTGCCGGACAGGTCGTACAGGCGCAGCATCTCCTTCAACGCGGGCAGGCCGCTGGCGGTCAGTGACAGCTGGTTCAACGACAGGTGCGAGATCAGGCGCCATTGCGCATTGCGACCATGACGGAACCGCAGCGGCTTGCTCGGCTTGCGCAGCAGGCTGATCGCCCTGGCCGGGCTGCCGCCTTCGATGTTGAGATCACCGCCAGCGACGCCAAAGGCGAGCTGGTTGGGCAGGTCGCGATTGCTGCAGGTCAGCTCCAGGCTGACCGTATCGGTCTGCGGCAGCACCGGGTTGAACGAGAGGTCGACGAAGCTGATCTCGGTCTCGAAGCCCGGGCTCTGCCGGGCGATGTCCTCATCACGGCGCGCCACCCAGTACTGGCCAGTGCGCTCGGGATCTTCGCCATGATGCAGTGAATAGAACGGGCGGAAGGCCTGGATCAGCTCGCCCTGCGGCGTCTGCCGGATGCGGTGCACCGAATCGATCGAGTGCACCTCGTAGGCGAAGGCACGGCGCGCGTCGGCCAGCACCGGATAGTTCACCGTGCGGTGGGTGACCCGGATCGGTTCGCCACTGGTCTGGAACAGGTTGACGATGGGGGTGCAGCCCAGGCGCAGATTGTGCGGCCCCAGCTCCTCCAGCACCATCGTGTTGTCACGGTCCTGGCCCTGCGCCTGCAGCACCAGATGCAGGGTGAAGCGGCGGCTGGCACTGGCGGTCAGGGCCGGCAGGTGCAGGTCGACGAAACCGAATTTCTCCGGATAGGCGAACAGTTCGGTCAGCAGCCGGTAGGCCGGATGCGAGCGCGCCGGGAAGTCGATCAGGGCTTCATCGTCGGCAAAGCCGACCGGGCTCAACGGCACGTTGTCCAGGCGCCGCCAACGGCCGTCGCCATCGGATTCCACATAGGCCGCCTTGACCCCCAGCATCAACGCATCGCGCAGCGCGGCGCGCACCGACGGCTCACCGTCGAGGAACAATCGCAGGCGATCGGTGCCCAGCTGGTGGAAACCGAGCTGGTCGGACAGCAGCTGGAACCCCATCGAGATCTGGCCGCCGCTGCCGGCGGGCAGCGTGGTGGCCATCGGCGCATCAGCCACGCTGCGGTACACCACCTGCTGCACGCCGATCGGCGCCAGCACCACGTCGTAGGCGGTGCGGAAATCGCAGGGCACGCCCCGCACCGGGCGGCTCTGCAGGGCGGTGCCACGCGGCACGCGCACCGGCGCGCTCAGTTTGGAGGCCACGCCTTCCATATCGAAATGGGCGATCGAGCAGGACGGAAACGGCCGCAGGTAGTGCGGATACAGCACGTCCAGCAGCGCATCGGTGAACTCAGGATAGTCATCCTCGATGCGCTTGGACACGCGCGCACTGAGCAGCGCGAAGGCTTCGATCAGGCGCTCGACATGCGGGTCCTGGCTGCCTTCGGCAGACAGCTGCAGGCGCCCGGCGATCTTCGGGTAGCGCTCGGCGAACTCACGCCCGTAGCGACGGAGATAGGCCAGTTCGCGTTCGTAATAGGGCAGCAGATCCTGCATCAGGCGGCCTGCGTACGGCGTGCGCGGGTGACCTGGTACTGCAGGGTCGACGGCTGCAGCATCGCATCGAAACTGACCGGCTCGCGCGCCGGCTCCAGGTCCAGCAGCGCGTGGATGGTGAAATGCAGCCCGCCGGCGAACTGGTTGCCTGCATCAAGATGCACGTTGACATTGCGCAGGCGGCGCTCATGACGCGCCACGGCCTGCTCCAGCGAACGGCAGATGGCCGCCCGGTCGTAGGCATTGGCCAGGCTCATGGCCGAGAAATCGGCCAGCCCGTAGGTCAGCAGCGACTGCCGGCAGTTGGGAAATTCTTTCATGTCGCCCTCCTGGAACGCGGCGCGCGAGTTCAGCAGCCCCTCCAGGTCGCGGGCAATGGATTCCTTGTACTGCTCAAGCGAGACGGACTTGAAGACCGGCCCGGCGCCCGGTTGCTTGGGGGCGTCGTCGAACAGTTTTTCCAGCAGGCTGGGTTCGAGTCCCTTCATTGGAAGATCCACTCAGGTTCGGCATCCGTGCGGGCGGCAACGGTGCAGCAAAGGCGAGGCCGATCCTGGCCCCACCCAGCGATCAGACTGCGATGGCGCACTAGGCGCCATCGCAGCGACACAACATCACACGGTGTAGTTCGGGATGTTCTTGGTTGCGCTCCACTGCGCCACGGTCTTGCCACCAACGCCGCCTTCCGGCTTCTGCTGCTGGTAAGTCCACTTGATGGCGCCGAAGCTCAGCTGAACAACTTCCTGCGGCATGCCTTCCTTGTCCACCGTCGTGGTGACGCGATGGACCAGCACGTTCAGCAGTTCGACCGTGTAGTAATTGATCGCGTTGCCGTCCTTGTCGGCGCGCATGAACTGGATCTGCGCCTTGGGGAAGGTGGTGCCGTTGGAGGCGGCCTGGTTCAGGGCCGTGGAGGCGAGGTCGATCGACTTGGTGATTTCGATCGGGGACAGGTTCACGCGGGCAGCGGTGGTGCCGCCGGAGGTCGACGCGGTGGCCGAACGCGGCTGCAACAGGTCCTGCGAGAACGACTGGATTTCGATCCAGTCCTTGTGCTTGTCGTCGTGCGACTCGCCCTTGATGGTGTCAATCGAGAGGAAAGCGTGCTGCATATCTGGTCTCCTAAATTCCGTTCTTCCGTGAGATTTGATGTGCCAGGCGCGGGCCTGGCGGTTAAGGGGGGCTACGCCCTCTTGAAATAAGCGTCACTGCAATCCGGGGAGCGGACTCCCCTGGACGCTTCAGTTACAGCAAACCGTTACGACTTTTTCGCGGACGCCGGCAGTTCGGCGACCAGACGCAACGAAACAGACAGCTCATCGAGCTGGAAATGCGGCCTGATGAAGGCCACCGCGCGGTAGACGCCAGGCTTGCCCGGCACCTCCGAAACCTGCACAGATGCTTCGCGCAACGGGAACTGCGCCTTGGCTTCCTGCGACGCGTTGTCGTCCAGCAGCACGTACTGGGCGATCCAACGGTTCAGGAATTCCTCGACGTTGCCCGCCGAAGCGAAGCTGCCGATCTTCTCGCGCATCATCGCCTTGAGGTAATGGGCGATACGCGAGACCGCGAAGATGTACTGCAGCTGTGCAGACAGGATCGCGTTGGCATTGGCCGAATCGGTGTTGTACTTCTTCGGCTTCTGTGCCGACTGTGCGCCGAAGAACGCGGCGTAGTCGGTGTTCTTGCAGTGCACCAGCGGCATGAAGCCGAGGTCACTGAGTTCCTTTTCACGACGGTCGGTGATGGCAACCTCGGTCGGGCATTTCAGCGCCACTTCACCATCGTCGGTACGGAAGGTGTGGGTGGGCAGATCCTCGACCAGGCCGCCGCCTTCCACGCCACGGATGGCAGCACACCAGCCGAAGCTCTCGAAGGCCTGGGTCAGACGGGCACCCATGGCGTAGGCGGTGTTGCACCACAGGAACTTGCTGTGGTCGGCCGCTTCGATCTCTTCGACGAAGTTGAAGCCCTCGACGGTGGTGCCGTCCTTCGGATTGTACGGCAGGCGGCCGAGGAAGCGCGGCATGGTCAGGCCCACGTAGCGGCTGTCCTCGCTCTCGCGGAACGACTTCCACTTGGCGTATTCGACGGTGTCGAACACCTTGGCCAGGTCGCGCGGCTTGCCCAGGTCGGTGAAGGTCTCCAGGCCGAACATGCCTTCGCTGGCAGCGGAGATGAACGGCGCGTGCGCCGCGGCGGCCACGTGCGACATCTGCTCGATGAAGTACATGTCCTCCGGCTGGCGGCCGAGGAAGTAGTCACCGATCAGCGCACCGAACGGCGCACCACCGAAGGTACCGAATTCTTCCTCGTAGACCTTCTTGAACAGCGCGCTCTGGTCGAAGTCGATGGCCGACTTGAAATCCTTCACCAGGTCCTTCTGCGGCGAATTGAAGACCTTGATCTTCATGTTCGGGCCGGTGGAGGTCTGCTGGCACAGGTAGTGCAACCCGCGCCAGCTGCCTTCCAGCTTCTGGAAGGCATCGGCGTGCATGACCGCGCTGAGCTGCTCGGAGATGATCCGGTCGATCTCGGCGATGCGGGCATCCAGGGTGAGATTGAGGTTGTCGGAGACCACCACGGTGCCGTCCAGAACTTCCTTCGCCAGCGCGGCGATGATGTCCTTGGCGCGGTCATGTTCGGTCTGCGACTTGGCGACCTTGCTCTTCTCGACGATCTGGTCGAGCAGGCCCACCTCTTCGGCGACGGCGGCCTGGGTGGCCAGTTGGCTGGCATCGGCTGACATCGGTCAGTCCTCCTTGGTCACGCCGAGCTTCTTCAGCTGCTCGGTGTTGTTGAGCACATCGGTCAGCAGGTCTTCCAGCTTCTCGTTGCCGGCCAGCTTGTTGCGCAGGTCGGCCAGCTTGGTACGCGACTCGAGCAGGCGACGCAGCGGTTCGATCTGCTGCACCACCGCCTCCGGGCGGAAGTCCTCGATGGAGTTGAACTTCAGCTCGACGCCGAACTCGCCGCCGTCGTCACTGATCTTGTTCGGCACGCGATACACCGCGCGCGGCGCCACGCCCTCCATCACTTCATCGAAGTTGTCCAGATCGACGTTGACGAACTTGCGATCCTTGACCTTCGGCAGCGGCTGCTCCGGGTTGCCGCTGAAATCGCCCATCACGCCGACCACGAACGGCAGTTCCTTCTGTTCGATCGCGTCGCCCTTCTCCACGTCGTAGGTGAGCTGGACGCGCGGCGGGCGGATCTTCTGCAGCCGCTTCTGGATGCTTTCCTTCTTGGCCATGAGTGTCTCCTGACTGGGGCCGGTTCCGGATCAGTTGCCGATGTTCTGGAACGGATCGGAGGTGTTGGAGCGGGCGGCAGGCTTGGCCGGCTGCGTCGCGGCGGGCTGGGCGGCGGCGGCCGGAGCGACGGCACGACCGGCGCGGGTACGGGCGCGCGGCTTGGGCTTGGGCGTCGGGTCGAGAATGGCGTCACCCATGGTGTTGCGCAGGGTGGTGGCCAGGGTCTGCGCTTCCTTGCGGGCGGTATCCGACGCCAGCGCGCCACGGCCCTGCAGGCGGGTGAGCGACTGGTTGGCGACGCGGAAACCGGCAACGGTGATCACACCATCGGCAACCAGGTCGTTGGGATCACGCTGGAGCACCTCTTCGGCGGCAACGATCGCACGGGCGTACTGGCCCTGGTCGAACTGCAGCTGTGCGATGCGCACCCACGGTTCCTTGCGCGTCGGGTCGGCCTTGGCGGCCAGCTCGAACGCGCTGATCGCGGCATCGGCGCCGCCAGCGGTGACCTGCGCCTCCGCATTGCTCAGCGTGGTTTCGAACGGCACGACCTCGGCCTTCTTCGGTGCCGATGAGCAGGCCGCCAGGCCCGACAGCATCATCAGCGCGAACATCGGCCGGTACACAGCCTTCCCCATTGCCTTCACTTCCATAGTGATCCCTCGTCGAAATTAGTTCCTAAAGGGAGCCGAATCTCCGCCGATACAACGCACGGGATTCCTGCCCCTGTCGTCGGCAGTGTACATTCGCGAATACGCGTCGGTATAGTGAATTTCGTCAAGAATATGGCGAATTTGATAGACACACTCTTCACATCCCGATGTGATATTCGCGAGCAGAAACCTTTATACGCGCACCTTTCACCCCCGCACTCCGAGCCCGCCGACTGCACATGAATGCGCAACTTTTCCGACTCCACCGCGTGATATCCGTCACGATTTTCTCCCTCATTATCTCCAGCTCACTGTCCGGATGCGCCAGTGACAGCAAACTGGGTAAAGCGATGGACAAGACATTGCAGGCGGTCGGCATCCGCGAGGAGAAGCCCGAGGCACCGCCAGCGATTCCGCTGCGCCTGTATGCCGGCAGCAACCTCAATGCCGGCAATGACAAGCGGGCCACGGCGGCGGTGGTCAAGATCTACCACCTGCGCAGCCTGCAACGCTTCGAACAAGCCCCGTTCAATGCCTTCCTGGACCAGGCCGGCGAGCAGGCAGCGCTCGGTGCGGACCTGCTGTCGGTCAACGAAGTGGTACTCACCCCCGGCGCCCGGCAGGAATTGTCCGAGCAGCTGAGTGAAGGAAGTGCAGTGCTCGGCGTGGTTGCCCTGTTCCGCGCCCCGGCCGAGAATCGCTGGCGGCTGGCCTTCGACACCAAGGGCAAGACGCTTCCGCAGGACGGCGTCACCATCGGCGTGCATGCCTGTGCACTGACCAGCGACAGCAAGGCCTTGTTGACACGTATTTCCGGCGATCCAGGCAGTCTTGCATCGATCCGCTGCGCAGGGGCGAAGTAATTCCGCGCCGGAATTCTGGCACTCGATTTCGCCGATGCGATAGTATCCCCTGATGCAACGTTTGCCCCCGCGTGCTTAATGTGAGATCCAACTCACACTTTCACATTGCTGGATAGGGGTTCTCGCCACAGGGGAAGGTGAGAATGGCGGGATCGGCCCTCGCGGACGATATTTTCGAGCTATTTCCAAGGATTGAACGTGGCTTATGTAAGCAGGATGTCGAAGGTTCTCTGGGGTGAAGGATTGTTCCTGCGCCCCCAGCATTTCCAGCGTCAGGACGCCTATCACGAAGCGCGGCTGCAGGATCTTTCGCAGACGCTGCATCCGTATGGCTGGGGTGCGCGCCGGGTGCGTTTCGATCCCCATGCGCTGTCGGGTGGGACGCTGCGCCCGCTCGACCTGTCGGCTGTGTTCCCCGATGGCGAGACCTACGATGCGCCGGCCCATGACAGCCTGCCCGATGCGGTCTCGCTGCAGGATCTGCCGCCCGGCGTGCAGTCCACGGTGGTCTACCTGGCACTGCCATTGCTGCGCGACGATGGCGCCAACTGCGCCGATGCCGAAGGCACCGTGCTGGCCCGCTATCGGCAGGCCAACCGCGATACGCAGGATCTGTTCACCGACGCGGTGGAAGCCGAGCTGGCCTTCCTGAGCAAGGCGGTGAAGCTGCTCACCGACGACCAGCCGCGCGATGCCTATGCCACGGTGCCGGTGGCACGCGTGCGCCGCACCTCCAGCGGCGGCTTCGAACTGGACGATGAGTTCATCCCGCCGTGTGCGCAGTTGCAGGCATCGCCGTTCCTGCATCGCGAACTGCGCGCCGTGCTCGACGCGCTGCAGGCCAAGGTGGACGCGCTGTACGGCCTGCACCGGCAGACATCGCAGAACATCATCGAATTCCGCTCCGGCGATATCGCTTCGTTCTGGCTGCTGCACACCATCAACAGCTCGTTCAGTGCACTGGCGCACCTGCTGCATCATCCGCAGCTGCATCCCGAGCGCCTGCACCAGGAGCTGCTGCGCATGGCCGGTGCGCTGCTGACGTTCTCCAATGCGTACCAGCTGGGCGATCTGCCGGTGTATCGCCACGACCAGCCGGAGGCCTCGTTCCGCAAGCTGCTGGAGATCGTGCGCGCCCTGCTGGATACGGTGATCTCCACGCGCTACTTCAAGATCGCGCTCAACGAGATCAAGCCGTCCTATCACCTGGGTCGCCTCGATTCGCAGCGCATCGATGGCAATGCCTCGTTCTACCTGTCTGTGTCGGCCTCGCTGCCGGCGCAGGAGCTGATCCAGAGCGTGCCGGTCCGCTTCAAGGTCGGCGCGCCGGACGACGTGGAGAAGTGCGTGCTGTCGGCGCTGCCCGGCGTGAAGCTGGTGCATGCCGCGCAGGTACCGGCGGCGATTCCGGTGCGCCCGGGCAGCCACTACTTCGAGTTGGACGCGCGCGGCGCGCTGTATGAGCGCATGCTCAAGGCGCAGTCGGTGATGATCTACGTGCCGGCCGGCATTGCCGAGCTGAAGATGGAACTTGTGGCGGTGACCTCATGATGAACTCTCCCCTGCCCCCGACCCCGGGCCCGATGCCGTCGCTGACCGCCAATGGCGCGATGGTCAATCCCACGCCGCAGGCGGCCAATCCACAGAGCCTGCAGGACCTGATGTCCGACGGCTTCTACCTGCTGCTGCTGCTCAAGCGCGGGCAGCTGCCGCACGATGCCGAAGGCTTCGTGCAGACCGTGCAGAAGTTCCTCGATGGCGTGGAGCGCAACGCGATGCGCATGGGCGTGGCATCGGAGGATGTCTACGCCGCCAAATACGCCTTCTGCGCCGCTGTGGACGAAGCGATCCTGTCGCAACCTTCCCCGCTGCATGAGACCTGGGAGCGCAACCCGCTGCAACTGCGCCTGTTTGGTGAGCACCTTGCCGGCGAGCACTTCTTCGACCGGCTGGAAGAGCTGCGCCGCCAGGGCGCGGCGCGCCTGCCCTCGCTGGAGGTCTACCACTACTGCCTGCTGATGGGCTTCGAGGGCAAATACCGCCTGGAAGGCACCGAGAAGCTGGGCTACCTGACCGCACGCCTGGGCGATGAAATCGTCTACCTGAAGGGCAAGCGCCACGGTTTCGCACCGCACGCGCTGCCGCCGGACAACGTGCGTCACAGCCTGCGCCGCGTGGTGCCGCTGTGGCTGCCGGCGGTGGTGGTGGGCTGCTTCGGCATCGTCGCCTTCTTCGGCATGCGCACCTATCTGGGCCACGAGACGCGCCAGCAGCTGGCCGCCTACAACGATGTGGTGCAGATGCCCGAGCGCACCGCGCACATTACGATCACCTTGCCATGAGCCTGATGATATGGACATCCCAAGCTCCGCACTGCTCGCTTCCCTCGCCTCGCTGTCGCACCGCGACCGCCTGATCCAGCTGAAGGGGCCCGAGGCGGGCCTGGTGGTCGAGCGTTTCGAAGGTACCGAAACGGTCTGCGGCGACAACCGCCTGCAGATCGACTGCCTGGCCACCGATGCGTTCCTGGACCTGGACCCGTGGCTGGAACAGCCGCTGACCCTGCAGCTGCGCCAGGCCGACGGTGCGCTGCGGCAATGGCACGGGCTGTGCACCGAAGCGGCGCAGCTGGGCAGCGATGGCGGCCTGGCCCGCTACCGGCTGATCCTCGAACCGTGGACCGCACTGCTGCGCCTGCGCCGCAATGCGGTGATCTTCCAGGACCTGGACACCCGCGCGATCTGCGAGCAGATCTTCGCCGACTACCCCCAGGCGGTGTTCCGCTTCGACGTGCAGGCCGCGCTGCCGGCGCGCGCGATCACCACCCAGTACCGCGAA